>NZ_JBFTZZ010000001.1:2500-786195 GCF_056406515.1 Rhizobium sp. P1_B8
TAAAAGTTTTGCACCGGCTTATGGCTGGTGCCTGTTCTGCATACATTGTGAAGAGAAGATTGATCTGGAGGCTTCCAGGTGTTGTGGGTTTTGCCCATGATGTCCGAGCCCAGTTCCTGTGAAACCATGGATGGCCTAGCCGGCCGGATGTGGTGGAGGGATTGGAGGTAGGTAGGAAGCTTGTCGCTCTGGATCGTCAGCGTAAACCGCGTAGCGGTTTATCGCGTGTTGTTCGTTGCCTTTGGGCATCGTCTGACGGACGATCGGATTACCGTTGCCTGACCGCGCGGTATCGGATCCAATCTCGAGAAGCTGGTCTTAAGACAGGCTGCAAGCGAGCTGCTCGGCGTAGCTCCAATAAAGCAGACCTGTCGAACACGTTAATGGCATTGTTGGATTGACTGGGTTGTAAAAGGTAACCCGGTCTGTTGCCGTTTCTTATGGAGCGAGCAACGAGATGATGAGCATTGGCAATGAGAACGATTAAGTGTCGTAAGGGCATTTGGTGGATGCCTTGGCATGCACAGGCGATGAAGGACGTGATACGCTGCGAAAAGCCGTGGGGAGCTGCGAATGAGCTTTGATCCATGGATCTCCGAATGGGGCAACCCACCTTAAATGCTTGGAAAATCATTCTGGTTGTCTGGCCTTTGGCCCGGCAACCCGAGTGGTTTCCAAGCATTGTGATAAGGTATCTACACCTGAATACATAGGGTGTAAGAAGCGAACGCAGGGAACTGAAACATCTAAGTACCTGCAGGAAAGGACATCAACCGAGACTCCGCAAGTAGTGGCGAGCGAACGCGGACCAGGCCAGTGGCAATTGTGATTAAAGTGGAACGCTCTGGAAAGTGCGGCCGTAGTGGGTGACAGCCCCGTACGCGTAGATATCATGATTGTCCTAGAGTAGGGCGGGACACGAGAAATCCTGTCTGAACATGGGGAGACCACTCTCCAAGCCTAAGTACTCGTGCATGACCGATAGCGAACAAGTACCGTGAGGGAAAGGTGAAAAGCACCCCGACAAGGGGAGTGAAATAGAACCTGAAACCGGATGCCTACAAACAGTCGGAGCCCGCAAGGGTGACGGCGTACCTTTTGTATAATGGGTCAACGACTTAGTGTAACAAGCAAGCTTAAGCCGGTAGGTGTAGGCGAAGCGAAAGCGAGTCTGAATAGGGCGATTTAGTTTGTTGCATTAGACCCGAAACCGAGTGATCTAGCCATGAGCAGGTTGAAGGTTGGGTAACACCAACTGGAGGACCGAACCCGCATCTGTTGCAATAGATTGGGATGACTTGTGGCTAGGGGTGAAAGGCCAATCAAACTCGGAAATAGCTGGTTCTCCGCGAAATCTATTTAGGTAGAGCGTCGAGCGAATACCCCCGGGGGTAGAGCACTGGATGGGCTATGGGGACTCACCGTCTTACTGATCCTAACCAAACTCCGAATACCGGGGAGTACTACTCGGCAGACACACGGCGGGTGCTAACGTCCGTCGTGAAAAGGGCAACAACCCTAACCTCCAGCTAAGGTCCCCAAGTCATGGCTAAGTGGGAAAGGATGTGAGGATCCCAAAACAACCAGGATGTTGGCTTAGAAGCAGCCATCATTTAAAGAAAGCGTAACAGCTCACTGGTCTAAATAAGGGTCTTTGCGCCGAAAATGTAACGGGGCTGAAGCCATGCACCGAAGCTGAGGATTTGCGAGCAATCGCAAGTGGTAGCGGAGCGTTCCGTAAGCTGATGAAGGGAGACCCGTGAGGGCTCCTGGAGGTATCGGAAGTGCGAATGTTGACATGAGTAACGATAAAGAGGGTGAGAGACCCTCTCGCCGAAAGACCAAGGGTTCCTGCTTAAAGTTAATCTGAGCAGGGTTAGCCGGCCCCTAAGGCGAGGCAGAAATGCGTAGTCGATGGGAACCACGTTAATATTCGTGGGCCTGGTGGTAGTGACGGATTGCACAAGTTGTTCATTCTAATTGGATTGGATGGGCAGCGGAGCGGTTCCAGGAAATAGCTCCACCGTATAGACCGTACCCGAAACCGACACAGGTGGTCAGGTAGAGTATACCAAGGCGCTTGAGAGAACTATGTTGAAGGAACTCGGCAAATTGCACGCGTAACTTCGGAAGAAGCGTGACCCCATGCTAGGCAACTATTATGGGGTGGCACAGACCAGGGGGTAGCGACTGTTTATCAAAAACACAGGGCTCTGCGAAGTCGCAAGACGACGTATAGGGTCTGACGCCTGCCCGGTGCTGGAAGGTTAAGAGGAGAGGTGCAAGCTTTGAATCGAAGCCCCAGTAAACGGCGGCCGTAACTATAACGGTCCTAAGGTAGCGAAATTCCTTGTCGGGTAAGTTCCGACCTGCACGAATGGCGTAACGACTTCCCCGCTGTCTCCAACATAGACTCAGTGAAATTGAATTCCCCGTGAAGATGCGGGGTTCCTGCGGTCAGACGGAAAGACCCCGTGCACCTTTACTATAGCTTTACACTGGCATTCGTGTCGGCATGTGTAGGATAGGTGGTAGGCTTTGAAGCGGGGACGCCAGTTTCCGTGGAGCCATCCTTGAAATACCACCCTTATCGTCATGGATGTCTAACCGCGGCCCGTTATCCGGGTCCGGGACAGTGTATGGTGGGTAGTTTGACTGGGGCGGTCGCCTCCGAAAGAGTAACGGAGGCGCGCGATGGTGGGCTCAGACCGGTCGGAAATCGGTCGTCGAGTGCAATGGCATAAGCCCGCCTGACTGCGAGACTGACAAGTCGAGCAGAGACGAAAGTCGGTCATAGTGATCCGGTGGTCCCGCGTGGAAGGGCCATCGCTCAACGGATAAAAGGTACGCCGGGGATAACAGGCTGATGACCCCCAAGAGTCCATATCGACGGGGTTGTTTGGCACCTCGATGTCGGCTCATCGCATCCTGGGGCTGGAGCAGGTCCCAAGGGTTTGGCTGTTCGCCAATTAAAGCGGTACGTGAGCTGGGTTCAGAACGTCGTGAGACAGTTCGGTCCCTATCTGCCGTGGGTGTAGGAATATTGACAGGATCTGTCCCTAGTACGAGAGGACCGGGATGGACATATCTCTGGTGGACCTGTTGTCCTGCCAAGGGCATAGCAGGGTAGCTATATATGGACGGGATAACCGCTGAAGGCATCTAAGCGGGAAACCCACCTGAAAACGAGTATTCCCTATCAGAGCCGTGGAAGACGACCACGTTGATAGGCCGGGTGTGGAAGTGCGGCAACGCATGAAGCTTACCGGTACTAATAGCTCGATCGGCTTGATCGTTCTCATTGACTATGCTCATCTCAAGGCGACCGCAAAGCGGTCGTCCGGATCGATGATGCAAGACCTTTGTCCTGACGCGCCAATGGCGCTGCGGACGGCCCGCGCTACCAAGCGCGACGGCCTCTGGCCTGTATGGGTGCCACAAGCATCCGCAGTCAGAAGAGGTTCCAAAGACGTGTTCAAAAAAAGAAAACAGGCTAATGCCTGCCAGCTTCTCAAAACATATAGTTGCGCTTTGCCGACCTGGTGGTTATGGCGGGGTGGCTGCACCCGTTCCCTTTCCGAACACGGCCGTGAAACGCCCCTGCGCCCATGGTACTTCGTCTTAAGACGCGGGAGAGTAGGTCGCTGCCAGGTCTGCAAAGCGCAACTAATCAATCTTCTCATCACTAAACAAACGGCCCAAAGCCGAAACAAAAGGGCCGCTCACAAAGCGGCCTTTCGTGTTATAATACACCAGCAAATCCCAGCGATTTGCGCATGGCGCGGGGTGGAGCAGCCCGGTAGCTCGTCAGGCTCATAACCTGAAGGCCGCAGGTTCAAATCCTGCCCCCGCAACCAAATGCAGGCGCGGGCGACGCCTCTCGCTGAGCTACCGTCCCCGGTTCCAGCTGGCGATGGTCTCCGGCATTACGTCCGTCTTGCTTGCGGCGGGCTCGGCACTCATGCGGATCCGCTCGAGGGAAATACCCGCCTTGGCGATATAGTTGAGCGCGGCTGGATTGATTGAACGCGGCCGCTCTTGGAGCGGTCGCGAACCGCATTGCGTTTAATAGGACCACGCTTCGGGACAATCCGGTCACTTACTCAAAACTCAAGACCAGCGTGCTCTCAAGGGCCGGATTCGCCTACTCGCCCTGTCGTAGGTTGCGAAGTCGGTCGAAAAGGACGGCGAGCACGATTGCCCCACCGATAAAGCATCCTTGCCAGAATGCGTTGATGCCGAGCAGGCCAAGACTGTTGCGGATGACCTCGATAAGTGCGGCGCCGACCAGGGCTCCAAAGGCGGTGCCGACGCCGCCAGCCAGATTGGCGCCGCCAATAACCGCGGCGGCGATGACCTGAAGTTCCATGCCGGCGCCGATGTTTGTGGTGACAGCGCCGAGCCAGCCGGTTTGAATGATGCCGGCAACCCCCGCCGAGAGGGCAGAAATCATATAGACGATGACCTTGATCCTCGGCACGGGAACGCCCGTCAATGTCGCGGCGTGCTCATTGCCGCCGATGGCAAAGACATAGCGGCCGAACTTGGTCCAGCGCAGCACGAAACCGGTGATGAGTGCCAGCACGACCATGTAAAGCACTGGATTGGCGATGCCGAAAACCCAGGCGCCGCCACCCAGCGCTAGTAGCTTGTCGTGATCAGGTCCGAACTGGAAAACGACAGTGTTGTTGGACGCAACCATCGCAAGGCTGCGCGCAATCGACAACATGCCGAGCGTGACGACGAAAGGTGGGAAGCCGAGATAGGCAATCAATACGCCGTTGAAAGCTCCGACCAAAAGAGCAGTACCGATTGAGGCGGCGATGCCGACTTCAATGCTGTATCCCGCATGCATGACGACCGCCAGCACCATACTGCACAGGCAAAGCACGGAGCCAACGGACAAATCGATGCCGCCGGTGATGATGACCAGCGTCATGCCCAACGCGATAATGGCGACGAAAGTGACGTTGCGGGTGATGTTGTAGATGTTCTTCGATGTTGCAAAGGAGTCCGTCGCCATCGACAGAAAAATGCAGGCGAGAATGACGGCAATCAGCACCCAGAATGTCTGGCCGCCCATGATCGTCGCAAGCCAGCTGCGTTGCTTCTGTCCGATCGTCTGGTCAAGTGTAATCGCCATCGTCGACCTTCTTCCTTCCTGTTGCAACGGATAGCATCGATCACACCTGTTCGATGGCGCCGGTGATCAGTCCCGTCACTTCCTCCGGCGAACTTGCCGCAATCTGCTTGTCGGCTACTTTTCTGCCCCGCCGCATCACGATCACGCGGTCGGCGACCGAGAAGACGTCGGGCATGCGGTGGCTGATCAGGACAACGACAATGCCCCGGTCCCGCAATTGGCGGATCAGGTTCAGAACCTCAGCCACCTGGCGCACGGAAATGGCTGCTGTCGGTTCGTCCATCAATACGATTTTTGCTTCAGACAGCATCGTGCGGCCGATCGCTACCGCTTGCCGCTGGCCACCTGACATTTGCTTGACGAGATCGCGCGCCCGCGTTTCGGATTTGAGCTCGCGAAATATCTCGCTGGCGCGCTTGTACATGCTCTTGTGGTCGAGGATGCGAAGAGGCCATACCCCGCGGCGCAATTCTCGTCCAAGGAACACGTTCGCTGCCGCCGTCAGATTGTTGCAGAGCGCCAAGTCCTGGTGAACGATCTCAATGCCATGCTGGCGCGCTTCCTTCGGCTGATGAAGCACGAGATCGGCGCCGTCGAGCCGCATGGTTCCATGGCTCGGTCGAAAGTTGCCGGCAATCATCTTCACCAGTGTGGACTTGCCAGCCCCGTTGTCGCCCATGAGGCCGACAACCTGCCCCGCTTCGAGCGAAAACGAAACATCGTTGACTGCCTGGATGGCACCGAAATGTTTGGAAATATTGCTGAGCTCAAGAACCGCCACCAGCCTCCGCGCCTCCCAAAACCTGCGGGCTATCCATCGCTCCCAACCCTGCTTGTCTTCGACGCAAGGCTCCGGCGCGTTCGCCTTTCCAATATCCTCCCAGGAAAAACGATTGGGAGTATTTACGCAAAACCCTGCGACAGCGTCAACTCATTGTCCGGGCCATTGACCTTATTGTCGCAAAAATCTGTTTTGTCAGACAAATATCATTTGACGAGAGTGGCGCCCGGATATTAGCTATCAATGGGGGAGAAAGAGCATGCTAATCCTTGTTACCGGTGCGACGGGCAAGGTCGGGCGGCGCTTCATTGCTGGGCTGCTTGACGATCCGAGATTTTCCAAAGCCCGTGTTCGTGCGCTTTGTCATAATCGTTTGTACGAGGCGACCGACCGTGTCGATGTCATCCAGGGCTCGATCGCCGATCGCGATGTCGTGGCAGCGGCGCTGGATGCGGTTACCCATGTCGTGCATCTCGCCACATGCAAGGAAACGCCTGAAGACATCATGGATGTCACGGTCAAAGGTCTCTTTTGGCTGCTCGAGGAGTTCCGTACGAGCGTCACGGCACGCCAGTTCATCCTGATCGGCGGTGACGCGGGGGTGGGACATTTCCACCATCGCCACGACGGCCCGATCACCGAGAACGCCCGCCATTCTGCCTATCGGGGAAGCTATGCGCTCTCCAAAGTCCTGGAAGAGGTCATGCTGGAGCAGTTTGGCATTCAGTACGGCCTCAATGGCTGTTGTCTGCGCGCGCCCTGGATCATGGAAAAGGACGATTTCAAGTATTCGCTGTCTTTTGGAGACGACGTCTTTGGCGGCCCAGACTGGAAGACGCTCGTTCCGGAGGACGCGGCGCGGCGTTATGCAGCGATGGGTACGGTGCCGCTGCTGCTCGATGCCGACGGGCGTCCGCTGAAACGCAATTTCGTGCATGTCGACGACCTCGTCTCGGCAATACTGGCAGCGATCGATAACCCCCGGGCAGAGCGGCAACTCTTCAATATCTGCATGGATCGACCAGTCGACTATGCTGAAGTCGCAGCCTATCTCCTGCGTACGCGCAATCTCGGCTCCATCGACATACCAAGCCGCTTCCATTCCAATTGGATGGACAACAGCAAAGCGAAATACCTGCTGGATTGGCGGCCAAACTACGATCTCGAAATGCTTATCGACTCAGCCTGGCAATACGAGCGTTCGAAGGAGGAGCCTCGCATCGTCTGGTATCCGGGTTGATTTCGTGTGGCGGGCACGCGGTGTCCGTCTGTTTCAAGGGAGGAAACTATGAGGAAGGCATTACTACTTACAGCCGCAGTCTTAGCACTCACCGCCGGGCAGGCCTTGGCCAAGAAGCAACTCGTCATCGTCGTCAAGGGCCTCGACAATCCGTTCTTCGAAGCAATCAATCAAGGTTGCCAGAAATGGAACAAAGAGAACCCCACGGCGGAATACGAGTGCTTCTACACCGGCCCGGCATCGACATCCGATGAAGCCGGCGAAGCGCAGATCGTTCAGGATATGTTGGGCAAGGCAGACACGGCTGCAATCGCAATATCGCCGTCAAATGCGAAGCTCATCGCCCAAACCCTCAAGACCGCCAATCCAACGGTTCCGGTGATGACGCTCGATGCCGATCTTGCCGCCGAGGATGCAGCCTTGCGCAAGACCTATCTTGGCACCGACAATTATCTGATGGGCGCCCGCATCGGGGAGTACATCAAGAAGGCCAAGCCGAAGGGCGGTAAGATCTGCACGATCGAAGGCAATCCGGGAGCAGACAATATTCTACGCCGCGCACAAGGGATGCGCGACACGCTCACTGGCCAGAAGGGCTTGACCGCGCTGAAAGGCGAGGGTGGTTGGACCGAGGTTGCCGGCTGCCCGGTGTTCACCAATGACAACGGTGCCGCGGGTGTTCAGGCAATGACCGATATTCTCGCGGCCAATCCCGACTTGGACGCATTCGGTATTATGGGTGGCTGGCCATTGTTCGGTGCGCCGCAACCATATCGCGACCTGTTCAAACCGATGGCCGAGAAGATCGCTAGCAATGATTTCGTCATTGGTGCGGCCGACACGATCGGCGACGAGGTTGCCATTGCGAAGGAAGGTCTGGTGACTGCGCTCGTCGGCCAGCGGCCATTCGAGATGGGCTACAAGGCACCTTCGGTGATGATGGATCTGATTGCCGGCAAGCCGGTCGAAGATCCAGTCTTCACCGGGCTCGATGAGTGCACGAAGGATACAGTCGATACCTGCATTCAAAAGTAGGTTCAAAGTTTGGCGGCACTCGGTTCACGGGTGCCGCCGACTGTCCGCACGAGACGGATCGAAAGATCCGCAGGCTTGACGTGCCTTGGATTCCGCGCTTTTTGCGCAGGGTCAATCGCAGGCGACTTCCTCGTTATTACGATTGTTTTGATCATACGTGCAGACAGTCGAAAGAATGCTGAGGCAGTAGAAATAAATGCCTGACAAGAAATCGGGAAAGCCGACGGCTCCGGTCGAGGTGGCGGCGGTTGACCGCTCGGCCACCACAAGGCGCCCAAATGCTCCCCGCATGACTGGGGCGAGTGTGCATGTGTCCTTAGCGGGCGAGATCGGTCTGCGAATCGTGCGCGGCGATTATCCGCCGGGCACGATTCTGCCAAATGAAGCAAAATGGTCGGAAGTCTTTGACGTCAGCCGATCGGCGGTTCGCGAAGCTATCAAGATGTTGATGGCAAAGGGCCTGCTTTCCTCTCGTCCGAAAATCGGCAGCTGGGTGGAGCCCAAGGAACGTTGGAACCTGCTGGATAGAGATGTCTTGGGCTGGTATGCCGCATCTCCCGATCGGGAATCCTTTCTGAGGGCCGTGCAAGAACTCAGGCATATGATCGAACCGGAAGCGACTGCGCTTGCTGCGGAACGCCGAACCGAAGAGCAGATGAATGCGATCAGCCAGGCCCTGCATGACATGGATCGGGCGACATCGCTCCAGCAGCGAACGGAATCCGATGCGCGATTTCACATCGCGATCCTGCGCGCCTCCGGAAATGATCTGCTGGTGCCGCTCGGCGTATTGATCGAATCGGCGCTGAACCACCTCTTCGCCCATGTCACGCGGGAGGAAGACAACTTGCGATATGCGCTGAAGCTTCATGAAAATATTGAGAAAAGCATCCGATTGCAGCGGCCGAACATGGCGCGCAACGCAGTCCGCAAGGCGCTGGCAAATACCGATCAAATCATAGCACGGTGGTCGCGATAGAAGTCTGCATCCAGCCCGGCTCAGGCTGCTAGGCCCGCGTGGTACCTTCGCCGACTCCGGATGTAACGCAAAGCGGATCCGCGCTTCGGAGGTCGTCTATAAATATTGAAATTACAGGCCTCCGTAGTTTCAGTCCGCCGCAACCAAATCCACAAAAGATGCGCTATCAAGCGGGTTTTTTGCGTCTAATGTCCGGTGATCGCCCGGGTTGAGTTCCCTGAGGCCAGTCTTTCTTCGAGATCGTTCCGCACCTCGGCAAGATTGCGCCAGGTCATCAGATCGAGAACTTCCATGGAGGCCACGATGCTGGCGATGAGGCCACGCACCTGCAACGCCCCCGGCTGATGTCGGGTGTCTCGCCGATCAGGCGTTTCTCGACAAGTTGGAGGACGATCGGAATGGGCATCCGTTTTGCATCCTCTTCGCGCCCGTTGCGGGCTCGGAATCGGCTTGCATCACGCCGGAGACCGGCTCTGGCAACATACCTCAAGGTTATTCCCTGAACCGCAACGTTATGGATCTTTGCTTCTGCGCTGCAGGCGACCGATGAGGGGGAGGACAGCCGCGGTCGGCAAGAATGCGACAAGAGTGAGCAACTTGGCTGAAATGCCAGGGACAACGCGGCGACGGCCCGAGTTGAATCCTCTCCAGGCCCGCTCAGCGACATATTCAGCGTCCAACTTGGGCAATATCTTGAAGAGAGCCGCCCGGTTCGCGCCAGCCTTTTCGAGGAATTCGGTGGACACCGGTCCGGGCGCGACACATGTCACCGTAACGCCAAAGCGGCGCACTTCCTGATGGAGCGCGTCCGAAAAAGAGTGCACGAAACCCTTGCTTGCGTAGTACAACGCCATATACGGCCCGGGAAACAAACCCGCTATAGAGCCGAGATTGATCACGCCGCCACGTCCGCGCGCAAGCATTCCGGGCAGGAAGCGAAGGGTCAAGTCCGTCAGGGCGCGTATATTGAGATCGACGATCCCAAGCTGATCGTTGAGGGGGAGTAATGTTGCTGCGCCTCGCAGGCCATACCCGGCACTGTTGACCAGCACGCCGCAGACCAAATCATTGGCGGTTAGAAAAGCCTCAAGACGCTCGGACGCGTCGGCTGCAAGCAGATCCAGTTCCAGCGTGAAGGCCTCACCGCCGGCCTGCTGTACCTCGGCCGCCGCAGCGGTGAGGCCTTCAGGCGAGCGCGCGATGAGCACCACGACGTTGCGGTCGCGTGCGGCAACCTTTGCGATTGCTCGTCCAATGCCGCGGGAACCGCCAACCACGACGACAGCCGAACGGAACTCGTTGTGCGGGGTCACTTCGATGTTCCTACCGACGGCATGATGGTCGCGGCTCCCCTGTGGACGAGGCTATTTACTTCGTCGGTGACCTCGCCATTCAAGATCCTTTCGAATCGTTCCAATGCCCGTGCCACATTCGCTCCATCCATAACCCTGTGGTCGTAGTGAATGCGGACAGTAACCGATCCATCCTCGCCGATCGGGCCGTAGTTGAAAAGTGTGGTCAGCGGACTGAGAGGGTTGAGAGACTCCGCTCCGAGACCCGAATAGACAGACAGTTGGAAGGTGCCGAAATAGCGCGCTCGCTTCCGTCCTATATTGAGTCCGAGCCACATGAGCAGCCACCTCACAGGGGCAGGTGCGCGAGCAAGCTCCAGAGAGCGCCGAAACTCCTTGATCTCCAGAACCGGAAGTGACCTCGCTGAACGGATCAGCGTCTCCAGCTCGGGGATTGAGCGTTGCTCGGGACCTTTGATAGTGCTCAGCAGAACGACCCGTTCTCCGTCATGCTCGCGCTCATGGGCAATGGAGGCCACGCTGGCCGGATATTCATAGAGTTGTGGCCACGGAAACTTGATGTAAGCGCGCCGCAATTCAGGAATTTCTTGAGAGAGCAGAGCGTATCCCTTCAAGAAAAGCACCGTCCAGGACGGCCGGGCATCCGCTCCGTCTCTTGCATCCAGGAGGGGCCGAACGTTCATTTGCCGCTGGACCGTCACACGCGGCACCCCGATCGAGAATCTCATCAGATCTCCGACAAGGCGTCGCGATGCCGAGAGCTTGATCGTTCGGCCTCTCATCTTGCCACCTCTAATAAAGATAAGGGATGATGCGCTTGGTCTTCGCCATATACGCTTGATATTGCGGACCGAAAACTTCCAGCATCATACGTTCTTCCTTGTCCACCCTTAGGAAGAATAGAACGGTGAAACCGATCAGGCCCGCCATGCCTGCCACCCAGTTCGGCAGCAGAAACACTTGTGAAAGCCCCATCAAAAGGAACGACGTGTACATGGGGTGGCGGACAAGGGCGTACGGGCCAGCGCATATCAATTCGTGCTGCTGGCGGATCTCCAGCGTAATCGACCAATTTCGTCCTAATTGCTTGTGGGTTCTTCGAAAGACCCACATCGCGGCGCAGAAGAGTATTGTCCCGATCACGACGGCCCACAAATGGGCGGTATAGTTGGCTGCCTCAGGGATGCCGGTCGCGACGTAAAATCCCGGCACGATCGCAAGTCCTGCGAGGGCTGCCGCAAGTCCGACCGCCTCCGAACCGGTACGGCGTTTACTGACGACCGGCACTCGCTTTGCGCGACGCTCAAATGGGTATCGAATGATGCACCAGGCAACGATTCCGAGAACCCAGACGCCCTCGCCGACGACGGCTGCTGATAAGTTCAAATCAAGTCACCAGAACCTTTCCATGATCTGCCTTCTTGGATGCCCCGGTAATCAACCTGTATTCATCTCCCGAAGGTTTGTAATGAACTGTTGCGGCCTTAGCCAAATGCTGGGCGCCTTATAACCCATGTGCCGTGCGATATCCGCCACAAAGGCATTGCAGTTGTATACCGATGCCTCCCAGAGACGAGAGGTTGCCTGCAGTTTGCGTATATACGCAACTGTGTCGTTATATTCATTATCACTCAGCATCACACGCCAGCTTGCTGATCTGTACTGCTCTTCCAGGTCACCATCCGTTGGTCCGGTCGAGGCCGGAACCGGTATGAAGTGGCCTATTACATACTGCGCGGCATCGGGAGAAGCTGGGGCAAGCCCTGCAACTTCGGGATTGATCATATTTCCGTTTTTATCCGCCTGCCCAAAAACGACGTAGGTGTGGCCGTAAGTCAGCGCATAGCGTGAGCGGAATTCGATGAAATGCCGATTTGATTTGTTTTCAGCCGTATTGGTTGGAGCTACGCCTCTGCCGTTGGATGTATAATGCGGTAAAGGCCTTTTGTCTTCTGTCTGGCATGACGATGCCACGAACGCCAACATAACAACTAGCGACACACCGCCTCTTCCAAGCGCCATCACTAAGCTCCATATGCAGGCCCTGACGAATGCGAGCCCGAAGTCAGCATATAAAAATGCCACTCTTGCGCTGTGAGTTACGAAGGAGCGCAGCTTGGCGGTTTATGTAAGAAGAGGAAGGGTCTATGTGACCCTTCCTAAGAATCAAACCCGATATGCTACTTGTAGACTGCTTCTGCCGGCGGTGGGGCCTTCCCCTTGCCTTTGCCAATCGACCCGCAAGCACTCAGATTGGCCACCGCAAACATCGCAACGATTACAATTAGAATTCTGCTCATCAGGAAGTCCTCTCCTCATCATGGAATAGCCTTTCAGGCTACACCTTAAAGTTTAGCGACAATCAGTACCCTGGATAGGGCAGACATGATGCAACATGCAACGAATCTACATTAGCAGATACATATTGCTATGGCCAACCCCGCGATTTCAAATGGTAAACACCATCAGATGACAACCACGCGCGTGCCTACGCGTGCACGGGAGTAGAGGTCGACGATGTTTGTGTTCGTCAGGCGAATACACCCATTCGAAACGGCACGGCCTATCGACCAGGGGGCATTCGTTCCGTGCAACCGGAACAGGGTATCTTCTCCGCCTTGGTAGAGGTAGAGGGCCGCTGCACCGAGAGGGTTGAGCGGTCCTCCCGGTATCCCACCGGCATACTTGGCCAGCCGGGGCTTGCGCTGAATCATGTCATTGGTGGGCTTCCACGAAGGCCACTCTGCCTTATAGCCGATGGTGGCCTCGCCCTTGAAACTCAGTCCTTCCTCACCGACGGCAACGCCATAGCGAGTCGCCAGTCCGTCTGCCTCCACGAAGTAAAGGTAGCGGCTCGCCGTATCGACGACGATAGTTCCGGGCGGTTCACTCCCCGTATACGCGACCTCCTGTCGTCGATAGCGGGGATCGGCATCCGGATCCCTCGCGAATCGGTAGCCCAGTGGCGGCCCATCGCCCGAAGTACATCCAGAAAGCATCAGAGCCAGGCTCCCCAGCACGAGCCCCCGGCGTGTAATATGCTGTTTGTCCATTTCCACCTGCCAAGTAACTCCGTCGATCCCGTTCATTCCAAATTAGCCCGTTCATTCCAAATTAGATTGCGACATCTTTTGATAAAGACACTCAACTCTGTGGAGGATGAGTTCGCAACACTGGCAACATCTCAAGCTGCGCAATACCATGCCCTTCTATTTATCCGTGAAACCCCTTGCATCAATAATCGCGCCGATCGAATATTAGCATATCAACAAGGACAGAGACGATGAAGCTTTGCCTGGAAGGAAAAATCGCGATCGTAACGGGCGCAGGTTCCGGAATTGGTGCCGCCGTTTCCCGACACCTCGCTGAGGAGGGTGCCGAGGTTGTTGTCGCCGATATCAATGCTGACGCAGCACACACGATTGCCGCCGCAATCAGATCAGAGGGAGGCCGCGCCCGTGAATTTGTCGTCGATGTCAGTGACAGTGAAAGTGTGCAGAGACTTGTCGATTTTACCGTCGAGACATGTGGCGGCTTGAATCTGGCGGTCAATAATGCGGGAATCGATGGGATGCGCGCAGCGGTCGCAGACTATCCGCTCGATAATTGGCACAAGGTGATGAACGTCAATCTGAACGGCGTCTTCTATTGCATGAAGTCCGAAATTGGCGCGATGCTGAAGCTGGGCGGCGGTGCAATCGTGAATATGTCTTCCACTCTCGGGACCGTTGGATTACCCACCGCGGCGGCATACACCGCGGCCAAGCACGGGGTTGTTGGACTGACGAAAGTCGCAGCGATGGAGTATGCGAGATTGGGTATCCGCATAAATGCCGTCGGTCCCGGCTGGATCGAAACGCCACTTTTGTCAGAGCATCTTGAGGCGGCGAGTACGCGACGCATGGCATCGCTTCAACCAATGGGCAGGCGTGGAAAACCGGAAGAGGTCGCGACTCTTGTGTGTTTCCTCCTGTCCGAGCAGGCCAGCTTCATCACTGGGGTGCACTATTTGGTGGACGGGGCCTATACCGCTCACTGAAGAAAGGCCTTGAGAAGATGCGACGATGTCCAACCTGCCTCTATTTTGCCCGACGGTGTGGGTGACCGGGATAGCTCATGTTTTACACGACATCGCGGTCCCTCCGGTGATCCTGTCTGCTATCGCCATGTAGGCTACGTTGGAGGTTCTCACGAATAGCAAGACCGGACATGATGGCCATCGCCGCTAACGGGGCGAGATGAAGGCGTGGATTGTGTCGGAGAGTTTGCGGTCGGCGCGATGATGGATGACGGTGTGGAGCGTGCCAGACTGAAGCCGAACATACTGTCGTCGTGGCGAACGATGGCGCGGTGTGGCAAGCGCATGTCTCCGAATGCGCCGTTCATCTCCGGCTCCGTCGGCAGGTGCAGAGAACGAGCCGCCAGGGGCACTTCCACCAGTTTCGTCGCTGCCTTCGGAAACCGCGATCATCTGCTAGCGGGAGAAGAGCGAGTGGTCACAGGGCGCGAAAGGATAGGTGGAAATAATTGCGGTGCATTCCGTTGGTGACTTTCAGGAGCGTCAAATCTCAGCGCAAATCGGGCCCCAGGCAACCAAGCTTCTCCTAGATGACCAAAAGAGAGCCCCCTGACAAGGGGGCGTGTGCCGGACCGTAGCTGAGATTGGAAATAGCGCGCAACAACCGAATCGAAGTCGGAATACGCGCTGCTTTTGCGAGGTTTTCGATCCAAGCTCTTCCATCATGCAAACCCTCGCTAATCTCGGCTCTTCAAAGAGAAGGCAAGGACGTAGTCGCCGATATCCTTCGAATAGGGTGCGCCGCCAACCGATATCAGGACATATTGCTTGCCTGTTTTCGGTGAGACATAGGTCATGGGCGTCGCGCTCGAGCCGACTGGCAGCGGATATTTCCAGAGCTCGGTACCGTTCTCGGCGTCATAGGCGCGGATATAATAATCCTGGAAACCAGCGAAAAAGACGACGCCGCCGGCGGTCGCCGAAGTGCCGGCGTAGCTCGGCAGACCCATCGGCATAGGCAGCTTGGTTTTGATCTTAAACGGCCCGAGTTCTTCGGCGGTGCCGGCTGGAACCTGCCATGCGATCTTGCGGGTGCTCAGATCCACTGCGGTGACGGTACCGAAGGGCGGCTGCGTGCAGGGAACGCGGAGCCTCGATGTCCACATTTCAGTAGCCATGGCGTAAGGTGTGCCTCGTTGCGGTGCCGAGGGCCCGTGCGCCGTCGTGGTGAGGGCAAAGTCGACATACTCCTCGCGCGGAATGAGTGCGAAGAGACTGGGCACGCGGATATCGTTCATGAAGACCCGGTTGTTGGGCAGATCGACCGACACGCTTCCCCAATTGAGGCCGCCCAGATTTCCCGGCTGCTGGATCGCATACTGCGTGCCGATCGGGGTGAAATCGCCGTCGTAGCGCATCTTGCGGAATGCGATGCGGCATGCCAGCTGATCGAACATCGTCAGGCCCCAGGTCGTCTGCTCCGTCACGCGCTCCGCACCGATTGTCGGCATGCCGACGGAGTAGGGCTGCGTCGGGGAGAGTTTCTCTTCCGGCGCGCCACCTTCCTGCGACACCGGCTTCTCCTCAACTTCGGCAAGCGGTGTGCCGGTCCGGCGGTCGAGGAGAAAAAGCTGCCCGCGTTTGGTGGTCTGCAGGAGAGCAGGCACGGTGGCGCCATTACCGTCAGGCAGGTCGATCAGGACCGGTTGGGCCGGCAGGTCATAGTCCCAGATATCGTGATGCACGGTCTGGAATTTCCATTTCTCGCGACCCGTCGTCACATCGAGCGCCACCAATGTCGCGTTATACTGATCGGCGAAACCAGGGCGATTGACGCCGTAATAATCCGGGGTGGTATTGCCGAGCGGCGCATAGATGAGACCGAGCTTGTCGTCGAATGCGGCCGTCGTCCACATGTTGGGGGTGGCTCGCGTATAAGTCTGGCCCTCCGGCGGGAGTTTGGTGATCTCAGGGTTGCCGAGATCCCATGCCCATTCGAGCTCGCCGGTGACCACGTTGAACGCGCGGATGACGCCCGAAGGTTCGCCGATCTCCTGATTGTCCGTGACCCAACCTCCGACGACGATCAGGTTGCGGGCAATCAGCGGTGCCGACGTCTGGAAATAATAGCCTATCTTGACTTCGCCCATGCCCTGGGAAAGCTGCACGGTGCCATTGTCTCCGAAGCTCTTGCAGGGAACGCCAGTCTCGCTGTCGATCTCCAGGAGACGGGCATCAATCGTCGTCTGCACCAAACGCTCGTTGCAAAGACCATCGGCGGATTGCGCTTCTTGCGGCATCTTGTAGTAACCAAGGCCGCGGCAGCGCTGCCAGTAAGGCGCCGTCGCCTTGGGGTCGAAGGTCCAGCGGGGTTTGCCTGTATCTGCATCGAGCGCTGCGATCACATCTGTCGGCGTGCAGGTGTAGACCGTATCGCCGATCTGCAGAGGCGTGTTCTGATCGGCGCCATCGCCTTTTCCGGTGCGATATGTCCAAGCAAGATCGAGCTTGGACACGTTGCCGCGGTTGATCTGATCGAATGGGGAATAACGGTCTCCTGCCGTAGTGCGGCCATAGGATGTCCAGTCGGAGGGAGCGTTGTCGCCCGTGGCGGGCTTGTAGGCGGTGATGTCGGCGGATGGGCGGATGACGCCGTGCGGTACGAAGCTGAGACCGAAACCCGCGACAAAGATGAGAGCGGTCACCAAGGCGCCGGCATAAAAGACCTTCCGGTTGGCGCTCGGGGAACGCGACGGCGCAAACAGAAGCGCAAAGCCTGCCAGCGCGATGGGGGACATCAAGCGGGCAAAAAGCGCCCAAAAATTAAGACCCGACTCCCATAACGCCCAGGGAAGGGTGAAGACGGCGACAAGCAGCACGATGAGGCTGCCTGATATCTTCCGGCGCCACAGCAGAAACGCGCCAACCACATAAGAAAGCCCAACGATCGCGTAATAGGGGGAGCCGCCGAGGCGTAGCAGCCAGGCGCCGCCTCCGATCAGCCCCAATCCGATAAAGGCGAGAACAAGACAAAATAGGGTAGCCAGAAATTTCATAGTCTCCTCATCCAATCCGCCGCCCGATCACCTGGATTCCAACTCCGACCGTCGCAGGGCACCTCGGGAAGCACAGGGGCCATGGGTTGATGGTCAGAGATGCGTCTTCGGGAGAGGGGTGCTCTCTCGTTCAATTTTTACCTGATGTACCTGTGGTCACTGACACGCGGCCCCGATCCGGCAATGATGCCGCCGCTACTCTGCAGCAACGGCTTGCCATTCCAAATTGAGTCAATACTTCTGAAAGGGGCACAGATGTTTCTCGGCGAAAAGCTTGATCAAGCGAACGGGCGACCGACAGGATTCGACTATATGCGATTACTGTTAGCCTTTTCAGTGCTTTGGATACATACGGCCCGCGTTACGTACGGCGATGACCTGTTTCTCTGGGAGTCACCCTTCCGCCCTGTTATCAAGTCAGTGCTGCCCATGTTCTTTGTCCTGAGCGGGTTCCTGGTGGCTGGCAGTCTTGAACGATCGAAGACATTGATCTCCTTCCTCGGTAACCGATTTATCCGGATCTACCCTGCTCTTGCGGTTGAGGTATTGCTGGCTGCCTTTATACTCGGAGCGATCTATACAGAGTATGACCTGCGTGACTATTTCACCGATCCTCAGTTCTTTACATATCTGATGAATGTCACAGGGCACATTCACTTCAATCTTCCCGGGGTATTCCTGGATAATCCTGATGCCGCGATGGTGAACGGGCAGCTCTGGACGGTGCCCTTCGAGCTTGAGTGCTATGCGGTGATCGCCGTCCTCTTTGTGCTCGGTGTCGTCAGGCGGCGGGTGATTGCCCTTATCGCAACGCCGGCCTTGATCATCAGCTTCGGTATCGCAAGATATTGGAAACATGAAAGTGATTGGGCGAATATGCCGACGACTGCGTCGGGCAATCTGCTCATTTGTGCTTTTCTTGTGGGGGTGACCTTCTATCTCTACAAGGACAAGGTTCTTTGGGATGTTAGAATTTTCCTCGCCTCGGTGGCATTCATACTATGGGCCTATTGGTTCACCTCCTTTGGGGACTTCGTTGCCATTCCGGCCATAGGCTATGTCACAGTCTTCCTTGGCCTCACCTCGCCCCGCAAGCTTGGCGTCCTGCGTGGAGCCGACTACTCCTATGGCGTCTTCCTCTACGGCTATCCGATCCAACAGGCATTCGTAGCGCTCGGGCCTTGGGCGCATAACTGGTGGCTGAACGGCATTGTCTGCAGCATCATTGCCACTTGCTTTGCCGCCTTCTCGTGGAGATTCATCGAAAAGCCAGCGCTGAAATTGAGGAAGCAAGTCACCTGGCTGGAAAACTTCAGGCTCCAACGCGGCGCAAAACGGCAACTGGCCGGCGCAGTCTCGAAATAGGCTTGTCTGTCGATACCGGACCCAAGGCTGGCAATTCCATCGCTGGCGCTTAACCGACAAAGAGGTCAGCAGGGCTCGCCATCGCCGCGAGCCCTGTTTCGTTGTTGCCTGTCCCATCACCACTGATGAACACCCGGTCCGTCATAGGGGCCGAGTTCTGCGTAGGCGGTTACCCAACCCTGAGACCGTCGATGTCACATGCTTGCCGAGCGCATATGCGCTGATGCTAGAGCCTTTCCTGGTCAGATTGCAGCATTCTGTTGGCTCAAACGGAGTCGGATGGTCGACCGGCCGGCGCGCGTCGTAGCCCAGCTCTACGGCCAAGCCGGCCGGTCGATCAGCCGGTCCGTTTCAGCCAACCCGAAGGGCCGGGCATCTTTGCGCCAGGATCAGAGGCGATCGGCTCGAACGTACCAAGAGGTATGCCCTTCGCCAATCGTCTCTGCCCTGACGAAAACCTGCTCCGGCAGAATGCTGCAATCTGACCAGGAAAGGCTCTAGGCCTATGACTAAACTTATTTTTTCGGAAAAAATGTTCAGTTCGGCAAGAGAATGCCGTAACCGCATCCCCGGCTTCTGTATAAGCCTTCGATGCCTAAATCTTTCCTGCCGCTATATCCATGAATTTCTTGGTTTTTGACGATGGAGTGGCCATGGCGGATGAATAGTCGAATATTCTCCGGCGTGGCTCAGCCGAGTTATTGGGCGGGTGTTAGCAATATTTTAACCGTAATGGATAAAATACTTTGATCGGACTTCGTTCTGACTTTGGGTTTTGTCATGTCATTGAGGGCTGACGGTGGCTTGAAGGAGGTGTGAAGAGAGGAACGGAATAATGCTGAACAGCACGCTCATCGTGGTTGCCGTCTCCATCGCCGCCGGAGCGACCATTCGCGCTTGGGCCTTTGCAACCTTCGCATTTCTGGTGGTCGCGGCCTTGGGCGCCGTGACCCTGCTAAAAGGCTCCTCCTTGACGGAAGCGATCGTTTCTTGCCTCGAAGTGCTTGTGTTGATGGAGATGTGCTATCTGGCGGGTCTATTCGCCTTCTCGTTGTGGGGGCATAATCAAAAGCGCCGGAAAAAGAACTCGATCGCCGATCGCTCCCATGTCACAGGCAAGCGTCCTCATGGATAATGACTGAGGCGGCAGGATGCTCGGTGTTTGCGCTATGTCAGGATGTCTAAAGGGCGGCGCAATCTTTCAGATTTGTTCCTCACGCTTTAGATCTTTATTTCCAACCCATGTCGTTATCGCAAAACCGCTGCACGCTTTTGCGCGACATGCTTCAGGAGTCCACCCTGGGCAGTAGGGCCTGCCGGGACAGCAGGGCGGAGAGTGTTTTTGCCATGATCGCAAAATCCAGCGCGAGCGTCCATTTGGACAAATACTCGACGTCGAGGGAAACTCTATTCTGATAGCTGACGTCGTTGCGCCCGCTGGTCTGCCAAGGGCCAGTCAGGCCGGGGCGGACGGCCATGTAGGCGTAAGCATGTTCACCGTAACGCGACAGCTCTTCTTTGGTAATGGCGCGAGGCCCGACGAGGCTCATTTGACCCCGCAACACGTTGATCAATTGCGGAAGCTTGTCGAGGCTCGATCGTCTCAAAATACCGCCGACGACAGTGACCTGCGCTTTGGCCGTTGCGTCGGCTCTTATCGTACAAAACTCGAGGCAACCAAACTCTTTTCCCTTATAACCGAGCCGACGATGGGAATTGAATACAAGCCCCCAATCACTTAGCGTTATGATGACTGCAACCGACAGAAGGAGCGGCGACAGAAGGAATAAGACACTTGCCGCAATGATGATGTCCAATGCACGCTTCAGAATTCTGCTGATCCTATGGGATTGTGACGAATTGAATGGACGCCTTTCCTGTCGAACCCTGGCGAAATCCCGCCAAGGTTTGGTTGGGTTGACGCCCTGATTTTTTCCCGCCATCCGCGTCTCCGTTAGACAAACCCCAGAAATCACAGCAAAAGCTTGTTTTAATGCAAGATTTATGTCTGTGACCGAGGTCATAATCTTCAATAAATTCTTTATACTCTAAAGAAATTCTTTTGACTATTTAAAATATTACCTTTGTTATTGAAATATATAACGGAGGATTCATTCAGATTTATTTTATATTCTTATATTACTATTGTAGTTGTTAACTTATTCTACGGGTAAGCAATTGTCATAAATTGTATAAAAACCGTCGCGCAGCTTCTATGAGTTTCTTGTGAAAGAATTCGATATGAATTTTATTATATATAAATGTGAGGAGTCGTCATAATTATGTATAGTTTAAACACGAGATTTTTATTTTATTACTGTTTGACTTTATAATTTAACGCATTACGAATGTCGATCAAGACAGTAAATCAATTAGTCTGCGTGGAGTTGCGCGTATGGACGGGGCGATTAGCATCAGAGACAACAGGACTAGAGGAAGCGCGGCGCGAATAGGCGAAGCGGTTACTTGCGGGCCTGTTGGTATTGTTTACGGCGGCCGGGCCGATTTGGATCACGAGTTTCCGTTTTGCCGCTCAAGTATTCGAAAGTTTCGCCGCGGTGAAGTTATTGCCAGCGCCGGTGTCCTCATCGACATGTTCGCCCGCGTACAGCGCGGAATGGTGAGCGCAAGCACGCCGCTTGCCGATGGACGAGAGTTCATCGTCGAAATCATTCCTAAAGGTGGCTTGATCGGCGAATTGGAGGTGCTGCGCAAGCAGTCTCTCAGCCTGGAATATCGAGCCTCCTCGGACTGCGAACTGCATTACTTCGACGGTCGATTGCTGCGGGACTTGTGTGCGAACGATCCGCAATTTCAGGTGAAGATCCTGTCGAAGGCACTGGCGCGTGTTTCCGAACTCGAGCTGCGGATCATTTCCAACGCCGGATCGAGTCTAAGGCAGAGACTGGCCCGGACGCTGCTGCGTCTTTCTGCCTTGTACAGAATGGATGCGCAGAATAGCGGCGACGAGTTGATCATCTCCCAACATGACCTGGCCGCGACGCTGCCGGCGTCGCGTGAGAAGGTCAACCAATGCCTGCGGCGTTTGCGCGAGAGCAAAGTGGTCGACGGGACACAGGGCAAAATCCGCATTCTCAATCGGAAGGCGCTGGAGGCTTACGCTGAGGGTGTGACGTCCCTCGCTTGAGACGTCGCGGTGATAAAAACAAAAGAGCAGAAAGCCTCAACAGAACCCGCCACCGGCGGGTTCTGTGTTTGAATGGCTGTGGGTGTTGATAGTCGGACGAAGCAGGGCTGAAAGACCAAATTGGCGTTTTACCCCCATATCTTAGTGACGTTTTGCCCAAACGGCCGCGCAATTTTGCGCGACATGCTCTAGATTTCGCTCTCGGAAGCATTCCTCCAGTATTTCCACCCTTCACCCTGTATGAGCCCGTGATCGGACAGGTCCTTCCAGCTTCTGTAGGTGCCCGTATCGTCATAGACGAAGTCATCCATGTCCTTGCCCGAGGAGTATACGGTGTATTCCTCCGTATGTTGGGACAGGTGTGCCGCGTCGGCAACCTTGTGCACGAAGGTCGACAGGAACTTGAAATGCAGAAGGGCGCCGGATACGCCGAGCGCTCCGCGCATGTCGCCCAAATTCAGGGAGAGTGGCCAGACCTGGTGCGATGATTTGAGAAACAGACGTTCACCCTGGACATAGACGAGAGGTATCTTGTTAAGCGCGGGGCCGTCCCAGAGCCGGTCGTGGAAATAGACCCTCCCGCGAACGCCGCCCTTGATCCATATTGTCCCGTTGCGTTCGTCGAAATGCGCGACATATCCGGATCGGTCGAAGAGATTGCAGACCTCGAGCGGGTTGCGACCGGGTTCGCAGATGTTTTCAAGAACGGGATGCGGGCTGTACATGTCGATCATGACCGAGCGGAGGGAGTGGCCGCCCATGGAATCGATATAGGCGGTCAATTGATCAATCGGCCGGGTGTCGCAATGGGGATAGACGAGAAATTCATCTGCATCAACATACAGGACCCACTTCTCCCGGCAGTGCCGGTTGATGACTTCGTTGATCCAGTCGTTTCCGAATCTCGCCGCCTTGTAGGACCCATGAGCCGAAAGAAGAGAGACATCGTCGAAGCTGGACAGCAACTCAGCCGTGCCGTCGGTGGAGCCGTTATCGATGCAGATGAAGTGCTCGAAGCCGAGATTACGATAATACTGCAGGAAGAAGGCCAGCCGGTGCCCTTCGTCGCGGATGACGCAGATGACGACGTGGCGCGCCTGCTTGAGCCCGCTGCGCAGCAGGTCATAGCGAACCTGTCGAGCCTTGAGCGACCGGCGCAGGCGGGCTTTCACGTAATGCGAGATACTGGCGGCGGAAGCCCTATAACTCATATTCTGTCCTGAACATTATCCATTCCTGGAATGAATGGATGAATACTTGCGCTTCCGTCTGCAAATCCACGGCTCGACCGGCGACGCTGAGTTCAGTCACGCGGACATTCAGGTCGGACCAACCATACATCATCATACTGCGTAATCGCCAACCAGCAGGCTCTGGACCCGAGGATTGGATCCGTCTTTCTCAATTGCGTGTTCGATGCGTGCCCGTATCGACCTGTATTTATACAGCATCTTACGGTCGAAGCTTATTCCGCGATACAGCGAGTTGTAAATCGGATGTGCTTTGCGCAGGTCGACGTAGACCTGGCTTTCCTTATCGGTCCATGGAAAGAAGGTTCCGTGCCATGGCTTCGGATGCGCCATATAATGGACGATCGACAAGGAGGACATGTTCACCAGATGAAGGAACTGTTTGGGAAAGTTCCAGCGGTTCGATACGAGGATGAGCGCTGAACCGCAGACATAATTCAATGCGCCCTGATCATGTTTGCCCTCGCAGGCCTCGGGATTTTTAGCAAAAAGCTCAAGCGCCTCCTGCCCGATCCAGCCGTTGCGATGGAATTTCAGGACTCCCGCGTTGAAATAGTGGCTGCTGCTTCCAGTATCGAGGAAGTCATGGATCGCCGTATAATCTCGCGCCGCGAAAAACCGGCCCTCTGGAACCGTGGCGCTTTCGAACGCACCGAGATCGCTGACGATCTGGGTATCACCGTCGAGGTAGATGATCTGGGTATAATTGTCAGGCAGGATCTCGCAAAGGACCAGCTTGGCCATCGTGCTGACGCTGATGCGTCCCTGGAAATGCGAACTGTCGAGCTTGCCGAGCGAGTCCTGTAGCGCTTCGGTCGCATCGATCAGTATGACACTGCTCCTTGCAAGCAAGGCTTTCAGCTCTTCGAAATTATCGAGATGTTCCGACAAGAGGACGCAGACATCGGTCGCGGGGCTTGCGAATTTTCGAGCCTGAAGCGCCGAGAGAATAGTCGGAAATGAATACTCGACATCCGTGACGTAGACGACGCACTGATTGTTCATGTCATCACCCTTCCGATTGTCCGCAATACAAATGAATCGGCATTGTCTTTCCAGTCGAGGGAACCGTTGTGAATTGCGCTGACGGGTCTGTCATATGAAGGCCCTGTTCGGTATATATAGCCGGCGTCCAGACCGGTGGAGCTGAATCGGAGTCTGGCTGCCGGCGGCTTTTGTGTGTTTCATTGTTGAGATATTCGCCATGAAGAGTGCCTTGCCTGTCACAGGGCTGTGTTTCGACTTCTTGTTTCGCGGTACGAAGATTGGTGCCGGGACCCTTGTCGGAATGCGGAGGGAAGGGGGATTGTCATGCTGATCACCGCGCTCGTGGCAACCGTGATTTCGATCGCTGCCGGGGCTGCCATCCGGGCTTGGGCTTTCGCAATTTTTGCATTCCTCGTGGCAATCGGCTTCGGCAGCGTGGCTTTTGCCGACGGGTCTTCGGTGACCGTGGGCGCGCTCTCCGGTATCGCCATCCTCGCGCTCATGGAAATCGGCTTTCTGGCAGGCGCGTTCCTGTCGGGGCTTTTGCGGCGTAGTGCCAGGCTGCGGGAAAACAATTCCGTCGCAGATAGCGTCGCGACCACCACTGAGCGCCCACAGGGCTAATATTGACATAGAACCTGCAGCATATCCTTGTGCGGATGACCTTGCCGGAGCGCGTTCGTCCGAAAGGCCGCTTTTACAGGCGATCCTTGAAAGACGCGGCGCGGTCAGCCGACGTCGACCCGGTGCCGACACGCCGATGGCTTGACGAGATCGCCATCCCGCGCGATGGCTGAGCTTCACGGCGGGCCTCATCGTGTTGAAAACATCGGCGCTCTCGGCAGAGATGTCGATGTCTCCAGTGGGGTTCGGTTGGCAAGCGATCGGTTTGCGCGCCGTGGCGCGATATTGGTTGCCGCCAGGCAGCCGGCTGCCAGACCCGCCGTCGTGCTGAACAGCAAGCCGAGATCGGTACCGCTTCCCGATATCGCCGCCGAGGCGACCTGCGCGATGGATGCCATAACCGCAGCGTTTCCGATCGCGCGGATCTCCCGATCGCCTGACATTTGCCGGCCGGAGGCTCTCACAAGGCTGTACAGGAAGGCGGCGAAGAGAAGGGTGCCGGTCAATCCGACATTGGAGAGCAATGCAGCGATGAAGCTCGAGGCTCGAACCGTGCCGAGCCCGGCGCCGAAGGTGGCTGTATCGACGAATGCGATCAATGCCAGCGTGTTCCAGGCAGTGCGTTCTTCGCCGGATTGCGATTGAAGCTTGTCCGACAAGGTGCTGTTCACCAGGCCGGCGATGGAATCCCACGCATCGGGGACAAGGCTTAGCGCGACGATCCCGCAGGGAATCAAGAACAGCGTGATCACCAGGAGTGTCACGTGCGGGGTCGTGGCCGGGCCGCTGATCAGTCGTTTCAAGCAATACAGCACGAACATGCAGACAACGAAGATGCCGGCGATATAGGCGGTTGTCGACGTGCAAAGGACGATCGTCGGGCCGATGAAAAGCGTTGCAAGTCCGGCCATACGGCTTTGGACGCGCTCCAGCCAAAGCATGAGCGTGAAGGAAAAATAGGCCAATGCGACCGCGCCATAAGTGCTTGCTTCGGGGAACGGACCGACGATGCGTTTGAAGCCGCTGATCGTCTCGGCCGTATGCATCGTATAATTCGCATTTCTGATGACATCGAGCAGGTAGGACTGGTCGGTCAGAAACGTTCCGATATCGATCAACGCCAGGGCAAAACAGGCGATCGAGGCCACGATCAACTGCAGTGCGATGAAACGGGCATAGCCGAGCCTGGTAAGCCCCGAGACGACGGCAAAGCAGGCGAGGTCGCCAAGCAGATAGACGGACTGGCTGAGATTGGACGAACCCGGCGACAGGGGAGCGGCCACCGTCGACATCATGCCCGTGGCGTCTCGTGCAGAGGAGTAGACGAGGGTCGCCCCTGCAAAGATGCGGGGCAAAAAGAAAGACGATGCCACGGAAAACAGGATGTAGGCGGCAAACCAGAAACCGGGACCCGGATAGGCGATGCTGGCCAGCATGGCCTGTGTTTGAGCCGGGCGCAGCAGGGCGGCGGCCACGAGAAAAAGCACCAGAAGATGGCTCGGCTGGATGCTGCTGCCGCCGAGCGCGGGCAATTGGAGAGCCGCCGCCGCCCCCAGCAGCGTCGACAGGCAAAGGGTCGCAATCGCAAATCGCGCGCCGTTGACCATGCCGAGCAGGCCAAGCAGCAGAACGATGAAACCGATCGGTTCTATCGACATGCTTCAAATCCCGATCCGGACGGCGAGCGGCGGAGGCATCGGTTTTGCCGAAGACCGGCATCCGCCTTTCGGGGCGATGCTTGAGGCGCAAGCCGCCAGCTGTCGTCGATGGTCACAACCGCCCCCTAATTCGATCCCGTCTGGGATATCCAGCCGGGAGCCGCCTGATTATCGCCTGCCACCTTCGACAGCGGGACGGTCGAGGTTTGCTGCTGCGGCGCGGACTGCAACTGCAGCGGAGGCGACGGCGTCTGAAGGTCCGTATCGATGCCGATTTCGACGACATCATGCGGCCGCAAGGTGGTCGTCTCGTCCGCCTCGATGTTGCGATAAGTCCCGTCTTCGTTGCGACGCACGATCCTGTAGTTCTTTTGTGCTCTGCCAAGACCCGGCGTTTCCGTATTCATCTGAGCGAGCTGCGCGCTGTAGCCAGCCTGCTCGCCCAGAAGCTGGGCCACCTGGATGTCGATCGCCGCCCTGCCGATCGCGAGATTGACCTGGTTCAGCAGCTCCTGGTTTTCACTGTTCTGCCGATTGACGATATTGATCTTCGAACGATCGGCTTCGCTGAGCCCCTGGCGAGCCGTGGTCAGAGCGACTTCGAGATCGATCAGGGTGCCTTGTGCATCCGCGACCCCGCGGTCGACCGAGACCTGACGGGAATTGCTGACCAGGCCCTTGCTCACCAGGCTGTTGACATTATCCAGTTCCTTTTGCGCGAGGTCGATCTGCCGCTTCTGCGAATTGATCTTGGCCTCGAGCGACTGGACCTGCTGGCCGTAGAGACGGGTGAGGTCGCTCGCCGCATCGATCTGGCTTTCGATATCGACACGTCGCAGCCGCATCAGGTTCAATTCCTGCGCCTTCAGCTTGTCTACATCGGGCGTTCCGGCGAGCTCGGCAGGGATCTCGAAACTCTGTTCGCCGGCGATCTCGGCACGCAACCGCGCCTGACGCATCAGAAGATCGCGCCGGTTGAGAATGGCCGTTCGATAGGCTCCGGCAGCCTGGATCCGGTCGCGCTCGAAGACGGTATTCTCCTCGCGCTCCCGAAGGAAGCCGCCGGCGATGCTGACGGCCTTCATGACCGTCATATCGGCTTCAAAAGCATAACGCCCGGGGGTCTGCACTGTCCCGGTTACGAAGATCGGCGCATGCTGGGCAATTTCCACGGCGATGAACGGCTTTCCCGGCAGTTCCGCCTTTTCGGAGAGCGCAGTGGCGATCGCATCGGAAACCTGTTCCGTCGTCTTGCCAATCGCCTGCACCTGTCCGGCGATCGGGATCGCCAGATTGCCGGCATCATCGACTGTATATGTCCCGCCGAGTGCTTCCCAGCTGGCATACCGGGAATCCGAAGATCGCCATTCGACGACGCGCAGTCTCACCTGATCTTCCGGCACGAGGGTATAGTTTTCCGCATGGGCGACGCTCCAGCCGGTCACGCAGGAAAATACCAGCAAGGCAAGAGCGGCGGAGATCAGGCGATCGGACAAGGATGTGCGCTGCATTGACTGCTATCTCCGTTTCGTTGCGATCGACGGCGAAGGCATCTCGCGCGGCGAGGGATTGCCGAATTCGAGAATGCGGGACGGCGAGGCGCGGCCGACAAGAAGATCGGACAGCGCCAGCAAATTGCCGTTCAAACGTCCCCAGCGGTCGATCAAGCGATCATTGAACAATAGGCCCCGCGTATTCGCCAGGATGTTACGGCCGATCTGCGCAACGGCACGGCCCTTCGACATCGTGCCCTTCCGGATCAGGTAGACAGGATTGGCAACCTGCGAATAGCCGAGTCTTCGGCCGGGCTGGCGTCCGGATCTGACGCCGAGATGCACCCCGCGGGCGCCTTCGACGCGTACGGACCTGCCGTAGCGGGCGATGGACCGGCTGAAATCGACATCCTCGAGCCAGCCGTAGAGCGGCAGTTGTTCATCAAAGGCCAGCGCGTGCTCGAGAATGGGTGAAAGGCGAACCGCCATGTTGCATCCGTAGGCGTTATAGACTTCCGTCACCTGCTCGGCCCCTTCGGCCGCAGTTTCAAGAACTTTCAGGGCGTTTGACATGCTGAGGCCGCCGTCGAGGATGCCATCGGCCAGAACTTCACCGGTGGCGATCGCCACGTCGGGGTTTGCCGCAAAGACAGCCGCCATCCGCGACAGGAAGGTTGCGGCGGGAATGAAGTCGTCATCCAGGAAGATCAGAACATCCGTATCGGCGGCCGCCGCCTGGATGATCCTGTTGCGCTGAGAGGTCAGGCCGCGGCTGCCGACGATGACTTCAACATCGAGGCGCTCGGTGAGCCCGGCGGCGTCGTCGATCGTGGGCACGCAGACGATCAGCCGCTCGGGCTGATCCGGCAGGGTGGTGAGATAATCGATCGTCTCCCGCAGTATCGAGGGGCGGCCTGCCGAAGCGATCCCCACGGCCATTCGCAACGGGCGGTTCGCGCGCTCAGCCATGGCTTCAGCGCCGCAAGGAACAGGCGCCGACCCGATCCGGCCGCCCTGCCTGGTTGCTTCTGCCGAAGGCGAGGTCATGAGTGCATTCTTTCCGGTGCATGGTTGATGACTGCGCCGAGGATCTCCGCGCCTACATTGCGCAGGGTGTCGATGACGCGCAGGGTATCGTCGATCGAGGTGCGTCCATGCGAGGTGACGACGAGGACACCGTCCAGCTCCGGTGCGATCGCATTGGCATCCGGCGAAGCAGAGAATGCGGAAATGTCGATGAATATGGCGTCGAACTCCTTTTTCAGGTCGGCGAAGCTCAACTGCGTGCGGCGGGAACTCAGGCGAATGGCCGGCGTCACTGCTTCGACCTTGCCGAGGGGGAGGAATTTCAGTGTCGAAGTGAGGGGCAATGCCGCCGTCTGGATCAGTTCGCCATTGTCGAGAACATCGACGAGGCCTGTGGAACTATGGGGCGCGATCGATTTGCTGAGTGACGACCTCTGCGCAGCCGCATCGATCAGCAGCGTGTGAGCCCCTGATCTCGACGACAGCACTGCAAGTTCGCATGCTATAGTCGAGGCTCCGCTGCCTGGATCAACGGCGACGATTCCAATGACGACCCGGCGTTTGCGTCGAAGACCGACGACCGTCGCGCTCAGTTCCGCCATGCCCGGAATAACAGGATAGGCGGCTGTGCTGCTGCTGCCGGTACCGGCGGGGAGGAAACGCGCAGGGAGATGGGTCTTCCTCGATGTCGCCAGCAAAGTGACAAAGGGCAGCCCACTGGCTTCAGCGATCTGATGAGGGCGGATGATCCGGCGATCGCCGACGTGCCTTATCATGGCGAGTGCCAAGCCGACGCCAAGACCAACCGCCGCCGCAAAGGCGATGATGAGCGTGCTGCGCGGTCTGGCTTTCGAAAGAGGCAGCGTGGCCCGCGAGACGATCGTGGCATCGGACACCGGGTAGGTGATGCGCTGCCGGGCTTCCGTCAGCTGGTTCAAGGTATTTTCATAGAGGCTGCGGCGGGCATCCGTTGCGCTCTGCAGCTCCGCAAGCTTGAACTGATCGCGCGGGTTGCTCGTGAAGCTGGCCAGGGCGCTGGCAGCCTCGGCCAGTCCACGCTGCTGCTCGCTTACGAATCTTTCCAGCCATTCGCTATATTGCCGGGAAGCATTGGCCTTCATGGCGATATTCTTCTGGATATATTGCCTGGCGAGCATGTCGGCGATGTCGACGGCCCTCTGAGGGGTCGACGCAGCCGCTGAGATCTCGATGATCGTCGAACTCCCGACCCGGCGTATTCCTATCATGTTCAGCAGCGTGGCGATCGCCCGATCCTGGATCCGCTCGTCCTCCGCGTGCGGTTGTGCTTGACGCGGCCCTGTGCCTGCCGCTTCCTGCGATTCCGTATCCGGTTCAGAAGAAATCCCCATCAACCAGTTCTTTGCCCTATCCTGCAGAGAAGGCGTCTGATCGACAAAGTCAGGATCGGTATCGAGACCAAGTGCCCTTACCGTTCCGCCGACGACATCGCTGGATCTGGCAATCTCTAGCTGTCCCTCTATGAACGCGTCTTCCGCGAAAGCCCTCTGTGCTTCAGAGCCGCTCACCTGGGGGACAATCAAAAGTTGCGTGCTGGCAACGAAAGTCGGGTCGGCGGTCAGCACGTAGGTCCCGGCCATTGCGAGGAAGGCAAAAGTTGTCGCCAGAACCCATAGCCAGCGCATTCTGAGAAAGAAAAGCATATCCCGCAAGGTCAGCGGGGAGTTCCCGCCGGGAGCTGCGGCAGCCAGAGGTATCGGCGAAACGCCGCTGAAGATCGTGCTGGAGGTCATGTCGTCCTAATCCAAAATGGCGAGATCACGGAGTAACCAGGTAGTGGCAGCTTGGAGGGGACGGAGGGAGCAGCATATCTTCCGATTTCGGGCATGATCGGCAGCTCTCCCCTTGCATGCTCAGTACGAGCCACGTTGCGAAAACAGAGCGGGAATGGTCTTGGCAATGATGACGAAGTCCCGGCCGAGCGACCAGTTGTCGAGATAGTGAACGTCGAGGGAAACCCGGTACTCGTAACTGACATCATTGCGCCCGCTGGTCTGCCAGTGACCGGTCAGGCCCGGGCGCACGGCCATGTAGGCCCATACGTGCTCGCCGTAGCGCGGCAATTCCTCGGCGGTGATCGGCCGGGGGCCGACAAGGCTCATTTCGCCACGCACGATATTGATCAGTTGGGGAAGCTCGTCGATGCTGGACCGCCGCAGAATCTCGCCGACTGCGGTGATCCTCGGATCGTCCTTCAGCTTGCGTGTCGCTTCCCATTCGCTTCGCGCAATCGGGTTGTTTTGCAGCAATTCGGCAAGCTGAGCACTCGCATCGGTCTTCATCGTGCGAAACTTGAGGCATCCGAACGGTGCTCCGCCGACGCCGATGCGCGTATGGGAATAGAAGACCGGGCCGCGGTCGCTTATCTTCACGATCACCGCGACGATCAACAGAAGCGGGGAAAGCAGGATCAGTGCAATGATCGCGATGAGAAGGTCTATCGCGCGCTTCGACGATCTGCCTGCCGCACGAGGCAGCGACGAATGGAGATCGCCGCCTTTCGCGGACCGTCCGACACGCGACCAGGCCTCGAAACTATGTGCTTCCCATGTCATCAGTGGTCTCCAAAATATTCCGATTAAGAACCATTCAAAGTTTGCTGCGCCGCACTCTTGTTGTCTGTTACCAAGGTCATAATCCTTAATAAATTCTTTATGCTACTAAACGGCATTCGAGAATTCCGACTAGTCCTCGACGGCCTCTTTTCATTGCAAATGCCAATCTAACCTACTTCGAGGTGATAATCCGCAGGTATTCATTTATATTTTTGATATCCACATTTCTATTATTGCTTATTTTTAACTCATTAAGACTTTTTAATAAGCACCTGTCTTCAATCGTACAATCTATCTTCGATTCCGTCGAGATTTTGATTTCGATTGCTGATGTATTTTTGTTTTCAACTAAATGTAGACTTGATCTTTACGCTATCTCTCCGGGATGTTATTTGACACCCACATTAAGACAATATAAATGATGCAGTGCAGCATTTCCTATGGTTATTCGAGTACTCGGAGTTATGCTCATGGATGGGGCGACACACGCATCAGCTCGCAGGGCCGGCATCGGCAAGACGGCGATATCGGCTAACGGCAGCATTCATCTCAACAGCCGCATCGTCATCGACGACGAATTTCTTTCCTGCCGGTCGAGCGTCCGGCGTTTCCGGCGCGGCGAGGTCATCGCCGGGGCCGGCGTCCTCGTCGATACCTTCGCTCGCGTGCATTCGGGGGTGGTCAGCGCCAGCACGATGCTGCCCGACGGCAGGGAATTCATCGTCGAGATCATTCCGAAATCCGGCCTCATCGGCGAGCTCGAGGTTCTGCGCAGGCAGACGTTGAGTCTCGAATACCGAGCCGGTTCCAACTGCGAACTGCATTTCTTCGAAGGCCGGCTGCTGCGCGACATGTACGCCAGCGATCCCTGCTTTCGCGAAAAGGTCTTCTCCAGGGCGCTGGCGCGTATTTCAGAGCTCGAACTCCGGATCATTGCAAATGCGGCGTCGAGCCTGCAATCGAGGCTGGCCAGCACGCTGCTGCGGCTCTCCGCTGTTTACGGAAAAGATGCGGCAAACAGCGGGGACGAACTGATCATCTCGCAAAATGACCTGGCCGCAACGCTGCCGGCGTCTCGCGAGAAGGTCAATCAATGCCTGCGGCGCCTGCGGGAAAGCAAGATCATCGATGGGGGGCAGGGCAAGATCCGCATTCTCAACCGCAAGGCGTTGGAGGCCTGTGCCAACGGCGCGGTTTCGGTGAAGTGATGCGCCCATCGCTTCCCGGGGTTCTCCGATCTGCCACAAGCGTCGGCCGCTTTCCCGGCCCCGGCACGACAAAGATCGATCGCGTGGTCATCATCGACGACTATTCGGTGGCCAGAGGTGGTGCGACGGCGCTGGCGGTGCTGTCCGCCAAGCTTTTTCGGGGGCTCGACATCCCCGTGACCTATATTTGCGGGGATGACGCCGCCAATGCGGAGCTTGTCGCCCTCGGAGTCTCAATGGTCGGGCTGAACAGCCGCGACCTGCTCAGCGCCGAGCGTGCGAAGGCTTTCGTGACCGGCATTCACAATGGCGCCGCCGTTCGTATGGTCGCGAACTGGATTGCCGCAGAGGACACCGCCAATACCGTCTACCATGTCCATGGCTGGCACCAGATCCTGTCTCCCGCGATTTTCAAGGCGCTGGTGCCGGTCGCCAGACGATGCGTGGTTCATGCGCATGATTTCTTCACGGCCTGCCCCAACGGCGCCTTCTTCGACTATCAGGCGCAGGAAACCTGCCTTCGACGCCCGCTCGGCGGAAGCTGCATTGCGACGGCCTGCGACAAGAGAAGTTATTCGCACAAATTGTGGCGGGTTGCCCGCGGCTCCAATATCCTCCGGCTGCTGAAGGATCAGGCCGATTTCGGCCGGATCATCCTTCTGCACGAGAAGATGGCCGGCTTTCTCGTCGGCGCCGGATATCGGCCCGAACGGCTGACGACGATCCGCAATCCCGTCGCTCCGCTGTCCATCAAACGCATCGAGGCGGAGGCCAATGAGGAGTTCGTCTTTATCGGGCGGTTGGATGAGGAGAAGGGCATTGAGGACGCCGTGGCCGCCACGCGCAAAGCCGGCGTCAAGCTCTGCGTGATCGGGGACGGGCCGCTGATGCCGCTGGTCGCAGCTTCGGGAGATCACGTCAGGGCCGTGGGCTGGCAGTCGCATGCGGAGATCGGCCCGACCATCCGCAAGGCGCGCGCCCTGTTGATGCCGTCGCGCTATCCCGAGCCGTTCGGCCTCGTCGCTATCGAAGCGGCCAGGAGCGGTCTGCCCGTCATCATGTCGCGCAGTGCCTTTCTCGCCGAAGAAATGCAAAGAGCCGGCATGGCGCTTGCCTGCGATACGGCTGACGAAAGCGCCTTTGCCGATACTTTGACGAGATTTAGCCAAATGCCGGGGCATGAGGTCCGCGCCATGAGCGAGCGGGCTTTCCGGTTGTCGCCGGATCTCGCCTCGACACACGAGGAATGGCGCGACGCGCTTCTTGCCGAATACCAAAGCCTGATTTCGACGAATGCGGTTCCCGAGCTGACAGACGGTGTGGCGATACAAGGAGTATTGAGTTGACTCTTAAAGCAACTACCTCTCTTCCCGACGCGAGAGCATTTCTCGGCGATGCGCCGGTGATGGCGAAAAGACGTGTCACGGAGGCCGGAAGCGCGAGCGATGCCAAGCAGCTTCGTGTCGCCATCGTGCATTATTGGCTGGTTTCGATGCGCGGCGGCGAGAAAGTCGTCGAAGAGCTGTGCCGCATGTTTCCGCAGGCCGACATCTTCACCCTCGTCTGCAACCGGGATCGCATCAGCGATTTTCTGAAGACGCGGAACATCCGCACGTCCTTCCTGCAGAAGATCCCCGGCGCGCAACGGCATTATACCAAGATGCTGCCGCTGATGCCCTTCGCGCTCGAGCAGTTCGATCTGCAGGACTACGATCTCGTGCTGTCGAGCGAATCCGGACCCGCCAAGGGCATCATCACGCGCGCCGACGCCCTGCATGTCTGCTACTGCCACTCGCCGATGCGCTATATCTGGGATCAGTTCCATGTCTACCGTCATGGCCTGCCCTGGGTGGGTCGCGCCTTGATGTCGATCACGGCACCCATGCTGCGCGCCTGGGACGTGACGACGTCCTCGCGGGTCGATGTGTTCGTCGCCAATTCCGATTATGTCGCAAGCCGCATCCGCCGCTTCTACGATCGGGAATCCATCGTCATCCATCCGCCCGTTGCGACTGACGATTTTGCTGTGGGGAAGGGAAAAGGCGAATTCTATCTCTATGCGGGACAGCTGACCGCTTACAAGCGGCCGGATATTGCCGTTCGCGCCTGCACCGAGGCCGGGCGGAAGCTGGTCGTGATCGGCGAGGGAGAGCAATTGGCTTATCTGAAGTCGATCGCCGGACCAACCGTTGAGTTTCTCGGCCATCAGCCCTTCAACGTTCTGCGCGACCACCTGTCTCGATGCCGCGCCCTGTTGTTTCCGGGCACGGAGGATTTCGGCATCCTTCCGGTGGAAGCCATGGCGTCAGGGCGGCCGGTCCTGGCTTTCGACGCCGGCGGCGCCAGAGAAACCGTTTCCTCGCCGCAGGTCGGGTTTCGCTTCGGGCAGCAGACCACGGAAGCTCTGTTGGAAACGATGGCGGCGTTCGAAGAGGTGGAGGACGATATCGATCCGCATGCAATCCGTGCGCACTCGCTGAAATTTTCTTCCGCCGTGTTCCGCGACCGTCTGTCCGGTCTCATCGAGCAACAACTGTCCACCCATGGCGACCGATCCGCCGACGTCTTCAGAAGACGGCCGGGCTGATGGGAAGGCCGGAGCTGCCTGCCTTGCCGCTGCGACCGAAACCGCCTCAATCCGCCGACGAGGAATAGAAGATAGATCATGTCAAGCGTATCTCAGAGGACGGCGACGGCGAGTATCTGGACCATCAGCGGAAAATTCCTGGCGCGACTGCTCGATTTCGTCAGCCTCCTGATCCTCGCAAGGCTTTTGAGCCCAGCGGATTTCGGCCTGGTCGCCATCGCGACCTCGGTTCTGGTCATCGTCGAGACAATTTTGGACCTGCCGCTGACGCAGGCCCTGATGCGTCAGCCGTCGCCTTCGGACGATATGTTTGCCACGGCCCTTACCCTCAGCCTGCTTCGAGGCGTGGCCATCAGCACGCTGATGATGATCATCTCCTGGCCGATGGCTTTGATCTATGACGATTCCCGGCTTTTCTCTCTTGTCGCCGTGCTCTCCATCGCGCCTGCCATGCGCAGTGTGATCAGCCCGCGCATGGTTCTCTTCATGCAGCGGTTCGATTTCAAACGCGAGTTCGCACTCGATCTCATCACCAAGGGGTCGACGCTGCTATTCGGTGTCGGGGTGGCGGTCGCGACCGGCAGCTATTGGGGGCTGGCGATCGGCGCGGTTGCAGGCCCGACCGCCGCGGCGGTCACCTCCTATGTCTTTGCGCCGATGCGACCGAGGTTCAGCCTTTCCGAGTGGAAGCACTTTCAGGACATGATCAGTTGGAACACCGTCTCGCAGGTGCTGAGTTCGATCAACTGGCAACTGGACCGGCTGCTTTTGCCGCGCTTTACCGGCTTGTCGACGTTCGGCGCCTTCAGCGTCGCCGACAATATCGCCGGTATTCCGTACCAGACCTTCGTCGGGCCATTGTTGCGTCCGCTAATGGCGGCATTCTCGACCGTCGATGACCGTCGTAATCTGATCGCTGCCTATCTGAAGGCGACGAACGCGATCACCTTCGTGGCAGCGCCCATCCTCATCGCGCTCGCCCTGCTTGCCGAGCCGGCCGTGCGGATCATCGTCGGCGAGAAATGGGCATCTGCGGCGCCGATTCTGCAATGGCTGTGCATCGTCAGTTTGCTCGGTCTTCCCACGAACATGATGCCGCCATTGGCTATGGTCCTGAACAAAACCCGCTATCTCGCTCTCCGGATGTTTGCCGAGTTCGCTGTCAGGGTTCCGGTCACCATCCTGGGCATTGCCTATTTTCAGGTGGCAGGAGCACTGGGCGCGCGGATCGTGGCGGTGCTTGTCGCCTATGCCGCATCGCTCATCATCACGCGACGGCTGATCGGCGCGACGGTTGCCGCTCAGTTGCACGCCTTTTTACGGCCTCTGGCCGCAAGCTTGCCGATGATCGCTTTCCTGCTGTGGATCGAGCCGATGCTCTCCGCCATGCCTGTCGGCCTCAACCTTGTCGTCAGCCTGGCGCTTTGCGGCGGGGCGGCAGTGGCGATCTTCTGGGCCTTCGCGTTGCTGCTGTGGCAGATTCTGGGAAGGCCCGACGGCATCGAGACCATTGTCGTCCAAAGGCTCATGCCGCGACGAAACGGGGTTCTCACCTTTTGATCGAGACAAGTGTAGTCCAACGATTGGTTTGGCGTTTTCGGAGGAGCAGAATGCGTTACGGGATATCTTCTAAGGCTCTGGGTTTGCTCATCGTTCTCGGTCTGGGGGCGTTGCCCGGCCAGCCCAGCGTGGCTCAGCAACCACTCAATATCAATGCGTATCAGCTAACGTTCGAGGAGAGTTTCGACAGTCTCGACGTCTCGGCCTGGGGAGAGAGAAGCTCCCGCTGGATCGCCCATACGCCCTGGAACGGCGATTTCGGTGACGCCCGTTTCACTGATCCAGCCCCCGGCTTTCCGTTTACCACCGATCAGGGAATTCTGAAGATCGAAGCGCGCAAGGAGGCCGATGGAACCTGGCGCTCGGGCCTGTTGTCGTCGGTGAACCCGAAAGGCGAAGGATTCTCGCAGCAATTCGGTTATTTCGAAGCCCGGATGAAGCTGCCGCCGGGCAAGGGCGTCTGGCCAGCCTTCTGGCTCATCGGGCTCGACCGGTCGAAATACACCTCCGAGATCGACGTGCTGGAATATTATGGGCGCGCGCCCTACGAATTCAGCATGGGCTTCCATATCTGGCGTCAGAGCCAGGGCGGCCAGAACAGCACCGGTGGCCATTGGCAAACCGTCCAGGACGGAATTCTGAACAGCGAATATCACACCTACGGGGTCGATATCCAAGCTGACAAGACGAGTTTTTATCTCGACCGTCAGTTCATCTGGAGCTTCGACACGCCGAAGGAGTTCCACATGCCGTTCTATCCGCTGGTGAACCTGGCACTCGGCTCGGGTTGGCCGATCGATGAAACGCCGAATCCTTCCATTCTGCTTGTCGACTATATTCACGTCTACCAGCGCAAGCCCACCGACGCGGCAAATTGAAAAGCCGGGGATAGCCGTTCCGTCGCTAACGGCCGCAGCTGAGGCCGGTTTGCGGGTCGAAGAGATGCATTGCTTCCTCGTCGAAAAAGAGGATGAGCTTTTCGTTGTCGCGGATTGGCGTGCGTGGCGGCAGGCAGGCCATCAGGCGCTGATTTCCGGCAAGGGCGGTGACGACGAGTTCCGGGCCGGTCAGTTCTGCCACCTCAAGGATTGCCTCGATCGATGGGCCGGTGCCGTCTGTGCGAAGCGCCTCGGGACGAATGCCGAGGATAAGTTCGCGGCCATTGCCGGCCGTCTCGCGGAAGCGGGCGGGCAGGGGCAGGCTGGCATCGGAGCCTGAAAGCGCCAGGCGGCCGTCACGCACCGTTGCCTTCAGCAGGTTCATCGGCGGCGCGCCGACGAAGGTCGCGACATAGAGCGTTGCCGGATGGTTGTAGATCTCCTCCGGCGTGCCCAGCTGCTCGATGCGGCCGTCGCGCATGACGGCGATGCGGCTTGCAAGCGTCATTGCTTCGATCTGGTCATGGGTGACATAGACGACCGTGGTCTTCAGCATCTGATGCAGCCGCTTGATCTCGGTGCGCATCTCCATGCGCAGCTTGGCGTCAAGGTTGGAGAGCGGCTCGTCGAAGAGGAATACCTCAGGTTTGCGCACCAGCGCACGGCCGATCGCAACGCGCTGGCGCTGGCCGCCGGAAAGCTGGCTCGGCTTGCGGTCGAGGAGGTTTTCGATCTGCAGGAGCTTTGCGGCATCGCGCACGGCATTGTCGCGCTCCGGCGCCGGCACCTTGCGCATTTCCAGGCCGAAGCCGATGTTCCGGTGCACCGTCAGATTGGGATAGAGCGCGTAGGATTGGAAGACCATGGCGATATCGCGGTCCTTTGGATGCACGCTGAGCACCGAGCGGCCGCCGATCCTGACATCGCCGCTCGTGGCCTCGGCAAGGCCGGCGATGATGTTCAGCAGGGTGGATTTGCCGCAGCCGGAGGAGCCGAGCAGCACCAGGAACTCGCCGCTTTCCAACGAGATGTCGATACCTTTCAGCGTGTCGACATCGCCATAGGTCTTGCGGATGTTCTGAATTTCGAGCGCGCTCATCGCACAGGCTCCTCGGGAGATGATGGGCCGCCATAGTTGCGGGGAAGGGTGGATATGGCGCGCGAGGCGAGTGCGGTTCCCGCCTGCAGGCAAGAAATCAGCGGCTCATCGCTTGCGAGCGCGGCGAGAAAGGCGGCGTTGAAGACATCGCCGGCGCCGATCGTATCGACGACCTCGACAACGGGTGCAGCCACCGAAACCAGCAGGCCGTCCGGCCCGATCGCGAGAGCGCCGTCCGGGCCGCGCTTGACGACGATGATCGCACCCTCCGGCATATGCGACCTGATGTGACGGGCCGCCTCGACCGGATCGGCAATGTCGGCAAGTGTCGTCGATTCGACCTCGTTCAGCAGCGCGATACCGCTGCGAGAGAGCCATGCGCGTGTCGCTGCACAATTCTCGTCTGTCCAGCCGTCGAGCGGCCAGCCGGTATCGAGCGCGACGGTGATACCATGGCTGTCGGCCCAGTCGAAGAAGGCGTCATAATCCGCTGTCAGGTCATCGGTCAGGAACGAGCCGCAGAGAAGGGCGTAGCCGCCCCGCAGCCTTGCGCCGTCGATGACCGCGAAGACATCCGCCAGGCTGAAGCGCGGCAGGTGGCCTTTTGTCGTGAAGAAGGTGCGCTCGCCGTCCGGATGGGTGATGCCGACGGAGAGCGTCGTTTTCTCAGGATGTACCGGCCACTTGTCGGAACGGTGGCCGAAGGCTTCGCTCAGCCAGCGGCCAAACTGGTCACTGCCGATATGGGCGGCGATCTCGAATTCGACGCCAAGCGCTTGCCAGGCGAGCGCGCTGTTGCCGGCGGCGCCGCCGACCCGTAACTCATCATGATCGACGATGATTTCCGTCCCGGCCTTTGGCCAGGGGGCGGCCGGTCCAAGGATCAGGTCGATGTTGACGTTGCCGATGACTGCAAGCGGCCGCATTCATTCGCTCCGGGTGATCTTGGTGGAGCGGACCGGCGTTCCGGCATTCTCCACGCGGGCGTCGGCAAAGGCGATCATCAGCCGCTGGGCGACCGACAGCATGGCGAAGATCGCAGCAAGACCGGTTGCCCGGGCGAATCGGATCGTCACCGCGCCGGCGACCGACGCTTCGCCCGAGGCGTCGAAAAGGATGACGGGGGCGCCGGTCTCGACAGCGGATGTCGCCATTGCCGTCACCAGGCCGGCCGTCTCGTCGAAGCCGCGAAACAGCACGACGCCGATCTCCGGCCCCAGCATCTCCATCGGTCCGTGGCGCAGCTGGCCGCCTTCGAGCGAGAAGCAGGGACGGCGCGACAGTTCCGTCAATCCGAGCGCAAGCGCCTCGGCGATACCCTGCAGCCGGCGGCCTGACGTGACGATGGTCGCGACATTTTCGAGCGCGGTGAGCGCGGCGGTGATGTCATGGTCTTCCGGCGCCTTGAGGGCGGCAATCGCGGCATCTGGATCTTCGCCGAGGGCGGCGAGGATTGCCAGATGCAGGGCGAAGGTCACCGTCAGGCTGCGGGTCGCGGCGAAGGCAAGCTCGGTGCCGCCGGCGCCGATGAGCGACGGGGCAGTTCTTGCGAGGAAGGAGCTGCCTTCGAGCGTCAGGCCGAAGGTCTCCTCGGTGCCGCCGGTCTCGTTGAACCAGCGCACGACCTCGGCGCTTTCGCCGGATTGCGAGGTGACGAATATTGTCCTACCGGCGATCGGCAGCGGCTGGCCGAGCTGCTCGGACAGCGGCAAGGCGACGGTATCAATGCCGCGTGCACGGTAGAGCGGCTCGACGGCGCGGTTGACGGCATGCGAACCGCCCATGCCGATGAGCAACAGCCGGCCGGTTTTCTTCAGCGAGGCGGCGGCCCKGGCCGCCGTCGGCTGGGCCGCTTCATAGGAAGCGATCGCATCGGCATGTTGGCGGGCCATTTCGCGATCAATCGCGGCAAGCCCGGCCGGCCGGGTTCTTTCTGCTGTCATGTTCATCCCTTGACGCCGCCGCTGGTGAGCCCCGAAATCAGGGCGCGTTGCATGACGAGACCGATCAGCACCGGGGGCAGGGCGGCGAGCACGCCTGCCGTCGCGATCAGTCCATAATCGGAAACGCGGCCGCCGGCGAGATCGGCGATGGCGACGGTCAGCGTTTTGGCGCGCTGGTCCGAGGTGAAGAGCAGCGCATAGAAGAATTCATCCCAGGCAAGCAGGAAGGCAAAGAGGCTTGACGTCGCCATCACGGGGGCGGCGAGCGGCAGCGTGATGATCCGCAGCGTCTGGAACAGGCCGGCGCCGTCGATCATCGCGGCAGATTCGATCTCGCGCGGGATGGAATCGAAACCCGATTTCATCAGCCAGGTGGTAAAGGGCGCGAGAATTGTCAGATAGACGAGGGCGAGGCCGAAGACGTTGTTCAGCATGCCGAGATGGGAGAGGCCCATATAGAGCGGCACGGCGAGCGCGACCGGCGGCAACATGTAGGTGGCGATCACCATCGACAGCGACCAGCCGACCGAAGGTGTGCGCGACACAGCCCAGCCGGCCGGAATGGCGAGCGCGATGGCGGCGATCGTCGCCATGCCCGCCACTTCGATGCTGTTGCGCAGCGACGAGGTGAAGGCGGCGCCGGCGCTGTTTTCGATCGTCGAAAGTAGTACGCCGTAGCGAGAGAAATCCACCGTCTGCGGCCACCAGCGCAGCGGCTTTGCGGCAAGGTCGGCGGCCGGCGAGATGCTCATGATGAACAGCCACAGGATCGGCGCCAGGATGACGGCGGCAAGCAGCAGCGCACAGAGATGAATGAAAACAGAAAAGAGTGGGCTCTGGCGTTCCATCAGGCCGCACTCCCGGCGGTCTTGCGCACCAGAGCGGCGTAGCCGGCAGCAAGCAGCGTGACCAGCAGCGTGACGATCAATGCCAGTGATGCCCCCGAGCCTGCCCGCTGGAAGGAGAAGGCTTCCTGGTAGACCAGGATCGACAGCGTGCGCGTGCTGTTGGCCGGGCCACCGCGGGTCATGACCCAGATGATATCGAAGACCTTGAAGGCTTCGATCGTGCGCAGCACCAGGGCCACCATCAGCGGGCCGGCGAGATAGGGCAGGATGACGAAGCGGAAGCGGGCGAAAGCGCCGGCGCCGTCGACCAGCGAGGCGGCGGTGATGTCGCGCGGCACGGCCTGGAGTGCGGCCAGTGCGATCAGCGCCACCAGCGGAAAATTCTTCCAGCAGTCGGCGACGATGAGGGCCGCCAGCGCCGTGCCCGGTTCTCCGAGCCAGGAGCGGTAGGCCTCCAGCAGGCCGAGTTGGGTCAGCGCGGCGTTCAGTGCGCCGTATTCCGGATTGTAGATCAATCGCCAGAGCGTGGCGTTGACGACGGTCGGCAGTGCCCAGGGCAGGATCATCAGGGCGCGCAGCGCGGTGCGGCCGCGAAACTGCTGGTTCAGCAGCAGGGCAGCAAGCACGCCGATCACCATTTCGGCGGCGACCGAGACGATCGCGAACCATGCGGTGGTGATCAGGGTGCGCTGGAAATTCGAGCCTGAGATCATCTTCGCGTAATTGTCGATGCCGACGAAGTTTCCTTCCGTGCCGACGAGCTTGGCGTCGGTGAAGGAGAGGCCGACGGTATCGATCAGAGGCCAGCCGATGACTGATATCATGACCACGAGAAGCGGCAGCATCAAAAGCCACGCGCGGGTTGTCAGCCAAGTGCCCGACATCAAGGCGACCCTTCTTCATTCACAGGTTATCGAGATCGAACCGGGCGACGGCGGGCGCCGCCCGGGGTTTCGTGCTTTGCTCAGAGGCCGCTATTGTCGGCGGCTGACTTCAGCGCATCCTCGGGAGAGGACTGGCCGAGCAGCGATTCCTGGATCGCCTGCTGCAGCGCGGTCGAGAGCTCCTGATATTTCGGCGTCGTCGGACGCGGATACATGGCCGCAAGGCCGATCTTGGCGGCGGAGATCAGCTCTTCCTGGCCCTTGGTGACCGCCGGGTCCTCATAGGAGGACGCCCAGATCGGCAGGCTGAGCTTGGCATAGGCATTCTGCGTCGCCTGCGACGTCATGAAGGTGATGTATTTCCAGGCCTCATCCGGATGCTTGCTGGCCGAGGTGATGCCGAGGCCCATCGAGCCGTTGACGGCCGAAGCCTCGCTCTTGCCGGCAACACCCGGCGCCGGCACGACGCCGACCTTGCCTGCGACCTTGCTGTCTTTCGGATCGTTGGCCATGTTGTACATGTAGGTCCAGTTCAGCGCGAAGGCGGCATCGCCGTTTTCGAAGACCTTGCGGACGTCCTCTTCCAGGAATTCCTTGGAATTCGGATTGGTGAGGCCCGAGGAATAGCTGGAGACCATGTATTTCAACGCATCGAGGCCGCCGCCGGTCTGGAAGGCCGGCTTGCCGTCCTTCAGGAAATCGCCGCCAAAGGCGCTGACGAGCGTGGTGTAGTCGCAGATCGCGGCTTCGGCTTGCGACCAGCTCCAGGCGATCGGCGTGGCGAGCAGGCCCTTGTCCTTGATCGTCTTTGCCTGTTCGGTCAGTTCGTCCCAGGTCTTGGGCGGGGTCTTGATGCCGGCCTTTTCGAGGATTTCCTTGTTATAGAACAGGTATTTGGTGTCGAGGATCCACGGCATGCCGTAATATTTGCTATCATATTGCACAGTGGTCCAGGCGCCCGGCAGCACGCCTTTCTTCATCTCGTCGGTGACGCGAGAGGAGACGTCGACCAGCACCTTGTTGGTGGCGTATTCGGCCGGCCAGATGACGTCGAAGAGGACGACGTCGTAGCCGCCGCCGGAACCTTGCGCCAGCACCGTCTTGTCGTGCAGACCTTCGTAGGGAACGAATTCGAGATTGACCTTGATGTCGGGATTCGCCTTGGCGAAGGCGTCGGTCATGGCGCGGACATCGGCCTCGCTATAGGCGGCCTGCGCCATGAAGAGCGCGTTCAGCGTGGTTTCGGCGAAAGCGTGCGGCGCAAGGGATGCGCCGATCAAGGCCGCACCCAGAAGCGTCTTGTTAAAGGATTTCAGCATTGCAGCCTCCAGTTTTTGGCATTTACGCATTGCCGAGGGCGGTCCTCCGCCATCGGTGTTCGAGAAGGCACGCGCGAAAACGTGCCGGTTTGTCGTCTCGGAGCGTCGTCGGAGCGCCTTGCGGGCTCCTGCGTTCCCTGGAACTCTCCGGTTCCTTATTAAGTCAAGTGTCTTGACTTATTACTTCTTCAACATTCTATTGGAGTCAAGAGGGAATTGCACATGAATGACAGCCGCCCGATCCGGGCCAAGAGCGGCACCAATCACGAAGGCACCAGCGCGCATAATCGGCGCGTGATGATCGATGCCCTGAGGATCAACGGTGCGCTTTCACGCGCTGATCTGGCGCGGGCGACGCGGCTGACCAAACAGACGGTGTCGAATATCATCGAGGAACTCGAGCGCGACGGTCTGGTCAGTTCCCAGGAGGCGGTGAGAAGGGGCCGGGGCCAGCCGTCGACACCCTACGGCCTGGTGCCCGAGGGCGCCTTTGCGATCGGCCTGCAGATCGACCGGCATGTGACGCGGGCGGTCGCCGTCGATCTTGTCGGCAGCGTTCTCGTGCGTGATGAGGCCGGCCTCCCACCAGGCGGTCCGTCGAACGGGACGAAGGTCATCCTCGATCTCGTCGCCGGCGTGCGGTCAAAACTTGCCGGGATCGTCCAGCAGTCGGAAAAGCGGCTGGTCGGTCTAGGCGCCGCCATGCCAGGGCCCTTCGGGGTCGCCGGCAGCGGCGACGATCCGTGGATGATGGAGACCTGGCAGAAATTTCCGTTGTTGGAAACGCTGACTGCCGGCACCGGGCTTGATGTCGGCCTGCAAAACGACGCGGCGGCGGCGGCGACCGCCGAGCGCATGGTGGGAGCCGCCCATGGCCTCGACCATGCCGTCTGCCTCTTCGTCGGTTATGGCATCGGCGCCGGCCTCATTCTGAACGGCGAGCTCTACCGCGGCACCAACGGCAATGCCGGCGAGATCGGCATGGCACTGTTGTTTGCCGACGGAAAATCGACGCCGCTCGAACATCGCGCCTCGCTCGCCTCGCTCTACCAGCATCTGTCGATCGATCCCGCCGATCCGGGCCTTTATGCACGGATCAACGATCTCGCCTTGAGGGGCGATCAAAGCATCCACGCCTGGGTCGAGGCGGCAGCAGTGGATCTGCGCTGGAGCATCCATCTCCTAGAGACGCTGTTCGATCCGCAGACGGTGATCCTCTGCGGCAGCGCGCCGGAAGCGTTGGTGAACAGGTTGATTGCGGCAATCGGCCCGTTGCTGCCCTCGATCGCCGAGCGTCGTGGCCGGACGCTGCCGCGCCTGCAGCCGGGCATGGCCGATCCTTGGTCGGTGGCGCTTGGTGCTGCCGCCGGACCGATCAGCCGTGCATTCGATCCCCGTTTTGCGGCGATCCTGAAGGATTCCCTTCAATCCTGAGGTTGCACACCAGTGCAACGGCAAAAATGTCAGCGTTTTTGCAAGTTTCGTCACAGCCAAGCAGGTGAATAATGGCACTCCGTCGTAATATAAATAAATATTAAATATCCCCTAAGAATCCATTGTTTCGAATATAGGTTTAATTTATTGACTGCATGCTGAAGCAATCTGCGAAATTTCTCTAAATATTTCCCCAAGATTGGCGAATAACGACTGTATGAAGGTTTTGTGACAACTGGATTTCGATCATTTCATGTCATGTAATATTCATTGGCCGCGGCAATTTGAACCAGCTAATAGGGCGTGCGCTGAAAGTGCGCGTCCCTTTTACGTTCGAGGTTCTCATGCAAGCCAAGCTTCTCGGCGCCGTTGGCGCCCTTCTCGCTACAGCGTTTCTTGCTGGTCCCGCTGCCGCCGCCGATAAGACCAAGATTGACTTCTGGTTCGGTAATTCCGGTGACATTGCAAAGCGTGTCCAGGAGCAGTGCGATCGCTTCAACCAGTCGCAGGCCGACTACGAAGTCGTCTGCACCAGCCAGGGCAGCTACGACGCTTCCCTGCAGAACACCATCGCTGCCTTCCGCGCCGGCAAGCAGCCGACCATCGCGCAGGTCTCCGACGCCGGCACGCTCGACATCATGCTCTCCGGCGCCTACTACCCGGCCAACAAGCTGATGGCCGACATGGGCTACACGGTCGACTGGAACGACTATTTCTCCGGTATCTCCGGTTACTACGCGACCTCGAAGGGCGAGATGTACTCCTTCCCCTTCAACTCCTCGACCGCTCTGCTCTACTGGAACAAGGACGCCTTCGCCAAGATCGGCAAGGATCATGCTCCGGCAACCTGGAAGGAAGCAGGCGAAGACCTCAAGGCTCTGAAGGATGCAGGCTATGCTTGCCCGCTCGGCTTTGACATCTCCAACAACGAAGTCTGGCAGTATATCGAGCAGTTCGAAGCCGTAAACGGCGAAGCAATCGCCACGAAGAAGAACGGCTTTGAAGGTCTCGACGGCGAGCTGGTGTTCAACAAGAACCCGCTTCTCGTCAGCTACGTCAAGGACCTCAAGTCTTGGTACGACAACAAGCTTGCCGTCATCAAGAACAAGGCTGTCGGCCAGACCTTCGTCGAAGCTTTTGCCGCTGGCGATTGCCAGGTCATCCTGACCTCGGTCGGCGACCACGGCAATGTTGGCCGCACCGCCAAGCAGGGCATGAACTGGGGCGTTGCCATGCTCCCGACCTACGGCGACGCAACCCGCCACAGCTCTTATGTCGGCGGCGCTTCGCTCTGGGTCCTGAAGGGTCACTCGGACGCCGAATACAAGGCTGCCGCTGCCTTCTTCAACTTCATCGCAAAGCCGGAAGAAGCTCTTACCTGGTCGACCGTTACCGGCTACATCCCGGTTCGTAACTCCGGCTTCGAATATCTGAAGAAGCAGGGCTTCTACGACAAGGCTCCTTATGCCGGCCGCGAACTCGCCATTCAGAGCCTGACCGCTTCCCCGGCAGGCGACGCGGCTCCGCACGGCATCCGCCTCGGTGGCCTGCTGCAGGTCCGCACCGAAATCGCCAATGGTCTGCAGGCAATCTTCGTCAACAATGCCGATGTCCAGGCTTCGCTCGATGGGGCTGCCGAACGCGGCAATACGCTGTTGCGTCGCTTCCAGCAGACCTACAAGAACGTTCAGCTCCCCTGATCGCTTGATATGAGCCGCACCCGGCCCGCGTTTCGCGCGCCGGGTGCGTCTTTGTAAGTTCTTTAGTCGGCCGCGGATGCGAACACCCCGCCCGCGCCTAAAGCGCGCCGCTCGCGCTTTAGATCATTATTTCGACGCATGTCGTTACCGCAAAACCGCTGCACACGTTTGCTCGACATGCTTTAAACCAAACCAGGACGAAAACGACTACTCATGGAAAAGCGCGTCACTTTCTCCTCAACGACGATCGGACTGCTCTTTGCATTTCCGATGCTGTTGCTGATCTTCGTCTTCTTCTATTGGCCGAGCGCACAGGCGCTCTATTGGGCGTTCACGCTCGAGCAGCCATGGGGCGGCGGCAATGCCTGGGTCGGTTTCGACAATTTCAGACAGCTGCTCACCGATCCGATCTATTGGGACTCGATCACCCGCAGCATGATCTTTGGCTTCAGCTCGACGGCCATTGCCATGGGACTGGCGCTCATCCTGGCGCTTTTGACAGATCGTGAACTGCGCGGCCACAAGGTCTACCGGTCCGTCTTCATCTGGCCTTACGCAATTGCCGCTCCCGCTCTTGGCCTCGCCTTCCGCTTCATCCTGGCTCCGGAAGCCGGCCTTCTGTCGGTTATCAACCACGTCTGGCCCGGCCTCTGGAACCCCGCACTCGACGGCAAGGATGCGATGATCGCCGTCATCGTCGCCTTCTCCTGGAAATATATCGGCTACAACTTCATCTTCTTCCTCTCGGCGCTGCAAGGCATTCCGCGCTCGCTGATCGAGGCCGCCGCAATGGATGGTTCGGGGCCGATGCGCCGGATCTGGGATATCCAGCTACCCCTGCTGACGCCGACGCTGTTCTTCCTGCTGGTCATCAACATCACCGAGAGTTTCCAGGATTCCTTCGGTATCGTCGACGTCATGACGCAGGGCGGCCCGGCGCGCGCCACCGAGCTCATGGTCTACAAGATCTATTTCGACGGCTTCAGAGGCCTCGACTATTCGGGCGCCGCAGCGCAATCCATCATCCTGATGGTGCTCGTTGTCCTTCTCACCATCTTCCAGTTCCGCTTCATCGAGCGGCGCGTGCACTACAAGTGAGGTCGCGGACATGATCGAACGCACGCCGATATTCAACTTCATCTGCTATACGCTTCTCGCGCTCGGCATGGTGATCGCGCTTTTGCCTTTCGCCATCGTCATCATCGCGTCGACGCTGGATCTGGAGACGGTCAATCGCGTGCCGCTGCCGCTCACTCCGGGCTCGCATTTCTGGGAAAACGCTGAGACGGCGTGGGTTCGCGCCGATCTCGGCAACAAGCTGTTCCACAGCATCATCTTCGCCGCAACGGTCGGCGCCGGCAAAGTCATGCTGTCTTCCATGGCAGCCTTCTCCATCGTCTACTTCCGCTTCCGTGGCCGGTACGTGATTTTCTGGATCATCTTCATCACGCTGATGCTGCCGCTGGAAGTCCGCATCGTGCCGACCTATTCGATTGCGGCCAACGCGCTGCAGCCTTTCCAGACGATCCTCGACTTTACCGGCATAAGCTGGCTCGTTGCACAGATCACCGGCTTCCAGATCAAGCTCGAGTGGGGCCTGCTGAATTCCTATCCCGGTCTCGTTCTGCCGCTGGTCGCGACCGCGACCGGCACCTTCCTTTACCGGCAGTTCTACCTGACGGTTCCCGACGAACTTGCTGAGGCCTCGAAGATGGACGGATCGGGCCCGGTCCGGTTCTTTTGGGATATTCTGCTGCCGCTTTCGCGGCCAAACATGATCGCGCTCTTCACCATCATGTTCGTCTGGGCCTGGAACCAGTATCTCTGGCCGCTGCTGATCACCACCGATCCGAAATTCGGCATCGCCGTGACGCAGCTCAAGACCCTCATCCCGTCCGAATTCGGTCTGCCCGACTGGAACGTCGCCATGGCCGGAACCCTGATCATCATGTCGCCGCCATTGATCCTCGTCATTTTGATGCAGCGCTGGTTCGTACGCGGCCTTATCTCCACCGAGAAGTGAAGGAGTATTCCCTTGGCACCGATCTCCATTCGTGGCGTGAAGAAAAACTACGGCAAGAATCCCGTCGTTCACGGCGTCGATCTCGACATCCAGTCCGGCGAGTTCATCGTCATCCTCGGCCCGTCCGGCTGCGGCAAGTCCACCCTGCTGCGCATGATCGCCGGCCTCGAGGAAATCACTGGCGGTGAAATCGCCATTGACGGCCGCGTCGTCAACCAGTTGGAACCGCGCGAGCGCGGCTGCGCCATGGTGTTCCAGAACTATGCGCTCTATCCGCATATGAGCGTTGCCGAGAATATCGGCTACGCATTGAAGGTGGCCGGCGTCTCGAAGGCGGAGCGGAGCCGGCGCATCGGCGAGGTCGCCAAGGCGCTCAGCCTCGAACCCTTCCTCGAACGCCGGCCGGCCGCTCTTTCCGGCGGTCAGCGCCAGCGCGTCGCCATGGGCCGCGCGATGATCCGCGAACCGAAGGTGTTTCTTTTCGACGAACCGCTGTCGAACCTCGACGCCAAGCTGCGCATCGCCATGCGCGCCGAAATCCGCCGCTTGCACCGTCGTCTCGGCGCCACTTCGATCTTCGTCACGCATGACCAGACCGAAGCGATGACGCTGGCCGACCGGCTGGTGGTGATGAACGGCGGCAGGGTGGAGCAGGTCGGCACGCCGGAAGAGGTCTATCATCATCCGGTCTCGCGCTTCGTCGCGGGCTTCGTCGGCACGCCGGCGATGAACCTGCTCGAGGGCACGATCAATGACGAGGGCGTCTTCGTCTACGATCAGAGCCGCAAGGTCGTACTGCCGCGCGAACGCGCTGCACCGCTGAAAGGCAAACGCGTCGTACTCGGCATGCGCGCCGAAGCCGCCCGGCTGGTGGCCCCGGATGCGCCCGGCGCCCTCACCGCAACGGCCGATTTCATCGAAGAGCTCGGCGCGAGCCGCGTCGTGCACGCCGATTTCGACGGGCTGCCCTTTGCCGTGGCGCTGACCGAGGCCGTGAAGGTGAGGTCGGGCGATCCGATCGGCATCGCGATCGATTACGACCAGATCCACCTCTATGCCGCCGATACCGGCCGGATCATCGAGAACCCTGTTATGAAAGGCGCAGGCGCCGTCCCCGCCTAAAGCGGTCTGCGATGATCCTTGCAGAGCGTTCGGCGGCTGAGGATGTCAGCCGCTTGCTCGAACGTGAATTGCCTATCGGTGGATTGGGTCGATCCACGCGACGTCTTCCGGCTTTTCGACCGGCTCGATGTCGAGATTGACGACGACCGGTTCCTGGCCTGAGCGGACGAGCACGCATTCCAGCGTCTCGTCGCGGCTGGCGTTGATCTCCTGATGCGGCACAAAGGGCGGAACGTAGATGAAGTCGCCGGGGCCGGCCTCGGCAGTATATTCCAGATGCTCGCCCCAGCGCATGCGGGCCTTGCCCTTGACCACGTAGATGATGCTTTCGAGATCGCCGTGGTGATGGGCGCCGGTCTTGGCATTGGCATGGATCGTCACCGTTCCCGCCCAGATCTTCTCGGCGCCGGCGCGCGCATTGTTGATCGCCGTCGCGCGGTTCATGCCCGGCGTCTGTGCGGTGTTCGGATCGAGCGAATTGCCGGGAATGACCTTGACGCCATGTTCCCGCCAGTCGACATGATGCTGCTCGTGGTCGTCGCTCATGCCTTGCCTCCAGCTTCGATTTGGTCAGTCTAGGCCGGCGCCGGGCGGCGGCCAAGCAGATTTGCCGCTGGGCTGTCGCACAATATCTCGGCGCCCCGATAGCTTCTATGCACAAAGGCCCGATAGCTTCTATGCACAAAGGAAAGAACGGACCCGATGAGCCATCTCCCGCAGATCGATTACGACACCGCTTCGGAAGAGGTTCGTGCGGCGCATGACGAGGAAATCGGGCTGCGCGGACGGATGACCAACATGAAGCGCACGCTGCTGCATTCGCCGGCCGCCCATCGCATCTATGCCGAATGGTTCACACTACGGGCCGAACTCGACCCCGCGATTAACGACCGGGCGATCTGGATTTTCTCGCATGCGATCTCGAAGGCGGCGCAATCGAAGATCGCCATCACCTTCTTTCGCCGGGCGCTGATCAACAAGGGTTTCAATCCCGACGCGCTGGAGCTTTCCGACGAAGAGGCGCTGCTCGACGCCTTCGGCAAGGCGATCGTCGCCGATTCCAACGCCGTTCCCGCTGAACTCTGGGTAAAGCTGAAAGAGCGCTACGAGACCAAAGTGCTCGTCGATCTCGTCGCCTTCGCCGGCATCATGCTGGCCACCGCCGTCTTCAACAATGTCGTCGAGGTCGATTTCGATCCCGAGCTTGAAGCCTTCGCCGAAGGTGCCAGCTCAGCCTAACCGCCGAGCGAAGCAATCGCGGACTTGACTGCGCCCACACCGGGCCTGGTCGGCCGGTATTCCAAACCGACGGCGCCGTCATAGCCGTTGGCGAAGATCCAGCCGAGGCGCGGAGCAAGGTCGATGCCGCCGGAACCCGGTTCGTTGCGGCCTGGGTGATCGGCGACATGGACGTGGATGATACGGTCGAGGCGGCCGTTCAGCACCTCTTCGGTACGTTCGTCCATCACTGCGGAATGGTAGATGTCGTAGACGATGCCAATCTCGGGGCGGGCGACGTCATCGATGATGTCGAGGCCTTCTCGGGTCGAATCGAGGAAGTAGCCGACATGGTCGATGCGGATATTGAGCGGCTCGACGCCGAGGCGGACACCGCTGCCTTTGAGGATATCGGCGCCGGCTCTCAGCGTTTCGGTGACTGCCCGGCGCTGTTCTTCGCGAGTCAAGCCCGGGAGATCGTCACCCGCCTGGGCGATCAGCACCGGCGCGCCGAGACGTTTCGCGACAGTGACGGATTCAGCCAGGCCTTTCAGCCAGGCCTGCCGGTTGGCGGCGTCGGTCAGCGCGATCATCGGTTCGGCGACGAGGCTGGTGACGGCAAGGCCGGTTTCCGTCAGCGCTGCCTCGATCGCGTCCAGATCCTTGTCGGTCCAGCGCCAGAATTCGATCGCCGTCAGCCCGGCCGCATGGGCGTGGCGGATGCGATCGGGAAAGCTGTCGCCTTCTTCGGCAAACAGCCACTCTATGCAGGCCGAATAACGTCGCATGAAAACTCCTCCCAAGTGTTGATGCTGGCATGCGACAGATCGGCGCCTGCCGCAAGAGGTGTTCGGGGCGCTTGACGCCGGGATTCATTGGCGGAACACTCAGCCCATCAGGCCGGAATCTCCGGCCGTTTGCGGAGGAAGACATGGACCTCGGATTGAAGGGAAAAACTGCCGTCATAACAGGTGCATCGGTCGGCATCGGGCTGGCGATCGCCGAGGGGCTGGCGGCTGAGGGCGCCAACCTCGTGCTGGCAGCGCGCGGCGGCGAACGGCTCGAGGCGGAAGCCGCCCGTATCGCCGAGACATACGGGGTCAGCGCCGCCGCTGTTGTCGCCGATGTGGCGACGGTTGCGGGAACCGAGGCGATCATAGCGGCGGCGGCCGAAAAAGGCGGCGCCGATATCCTCATCAACAATGCCGGCACCGGATCGAACGAGACGGTGATGGAGGCACCCGACGAGAAGTGGCAGACCTATTGGGACTTGCATGTGATGGCCGCCGTGCGGCTGGCGCGCGGCATCGCCCCGCAGATGAAGGAGCGCGGCGGCGGTGTGATCCTGCACAACGCCTCGATCTGTGCCGTTCAGCCGCTCTGGTACGAGCCGATCTACAATGTCAGCAAGTCGGCGCTGATGATGTTTTCGAAGACGCTCTCGACCGAACTCATCAAGGACAATATCCGTGTCAACTGCGTCAATGCCGGCCTGATCCTGACGCCCGACTGGATCAAGACCGCCAAGCAATTGACGGCCGAAACCGGCGGGAACTGGGAAGGCTACCTGCAGAGCGTCGCCAACGAGCACGCCGCCTCCAAACGCTTCGGCACACCGCAGGAGCTGGCAAATGTCTTCGTCTTCCTGAGTTCGGAGCGCGCGAGCTATTGCATCGGCTCGACCTATTTCGTCGATGGCGGCATGCTGAAGACGATCTGACCGAGACTGCCGGCTGGGCGCGCGGCGCCCGGTCTTTCTCAAGGCTGCCGGGCGTTTCTGTGGACGTTGCCGATACAAGCTATAAATAATAGCTATTTTGTTGTATGTTCACGCTTTTGACGCTATTTGCCTGCTATTGGCAGGATAAATACTGCGATTTCTACAAGGCGACGACGATGCTGACGAAAAAGGGAAAATACGGGCTGAAGGCGCTGGTCGACCTGGCGCGGCTGGCGCCGGGCGAGACCGCCTTCATCAATGACATCGCCGCCCGCAACAATATCCCGAAGAAGTTTCTCGATACCATCCTGCTCGAACTGCGCAATGTCGGCATCCTGCGCTCGAAGAAGGGACCGGGCGGCGGCTATTCTCTGTCGCGGCCGGCCTCCGAAATCCGCATCGGCCATGTCATCCGCACGCTCGACGGGCCGTTGGCGCCGATCCGCTGCGCCAGCCGTACGGCTTACGAGGCCTGCGACGACTGTGCCGATCCCGAGACCTGTCAGGTGCGGCGCTCGATGACCGATGTTCGTGACGCGATCGCCGCCATTCTCGACAATATGACCCTCGAGCAGTTCGTCGCCGACGGCGGCCGCATCGAAGGCGCCAAAGATCAATTCCCGATCTCCGCCGCCAGCTGATTAGGCGCCGCCGGCCTTCGACATATATTCGCCTGCGGTGTGCATCAACTTATCCCGCGGCAGCGATAGCGCGTGAATGCGGGCATTGCGCCAATGGCGGTCGAGATTGAGGCCGATGCCGGCCGATGTTTCTCCTGCAAGTTCAAACAGGGCGTTTGCTGTCTCGAGCGCTGTTTCCCCGGCAAGGATTGCGGCGGCCGAGGCGGAAAAATGCGCGTCCGCCATCGCTGCCTCCATAGGATTGACCTGGGCAATGTCGAGTTTGCGGCCAGCCCGTTCCAAGGCTGCCGCCGTCGCTTCGATGCGGATGGCGCGCTCGCCGATTCGGGGGAGGATGGTCGCGCTGCGATCGCCAATCGCGGCCATCAGGTCGCTCCATGCGGCCCGCGCGATGCCCAGGCTGACGCCGGCCTTGAGCAGCAGGCCGAGCGAGATGCCGGTCGAATATCCGGAGGAGGGGGCAGGGGCAATCGCATCGGCATTGACGTGAAGCGTGCCGACGATCGCGGTCGCTGATCCATTGGTGCGCTGGCCGAAGCCGTCCCAATCGTCGACCACCTGCACGCCTTCATCATCGCGTGCGAGATAGAGCGTCACCGGTCGGCTGGGCGGGGCGGTGGCAGCAGCGGCGATCCAGTCGGCGAATAGAATACCGGGCGCCTGCCGCGTGCGCCCACTCAGGCGGTAGCCCGGACCTTCGGCGGTAAGCTCGGCCCCATCGGTGAATGTAGCGGCCGAAAAGCGGTCGCCGAGCAGCACACGGGCAAACAGCGATGCCTTCAAATCCTCGGCAGCCTGGGTGCGGAGCGTTTCCAGTACGCAAAAGTGATTTTCCAGCGCCTCGCCGATCGAGGCATCGCCCTCGGCGATGATTGCAACGATTTCGGCGAGCAGGGCGTTCGACACGTCGAGCCCTTCATGGTCAGGCGGTACGGCGATTGCCGTCAGCCCGGATACCGACAGCGCATCAAGCTCGGCAAAGGGCAGGATGCGGTTGATATCGCGCTCGCTCGCCTGACGCCGGAATGCGGCGGCGAGATCGCGGGCCGTGGATATTGCCTCTTCTTCGCTTTCGATGCGATGCGCGGGAGGCCTCAGGCTCTCATGAAACTGCGATACCGTTCCCATCGGTCACTCTTTTCTCTATGGATATAGGAGTGAGGGATTGCCCCTCGAATGATAAGGCCGGTTTTTCTACAAAACCCGTGTGCTTTGAATTTTCTTACCAGCTTGATTGCCCTGTTCTCCACGCTACTTACGGTGAAGTGGGGCTTCCTTAATCGAGAAATATGATGAGCGACTCTCGTGCTCGCAACAGCGAGGTTTCGAAAATGGCGCGCCAGCCGAGACCGCGTCTGACGCTGGATATTGCCGGTATCCCAACCTATGCGATCGGCGATATTCACGGTCGCTACGATCTGCTTGTGAAAGCCGAGGCGGCGATCCTGCGCGATGGCGGGCAGTTGCCCGGGCGTAAGCTGATCGTCACGCTCGGCGACTATATCGACCGCGGCCCGGAATCGTCACAGGTCATCGACCATCTCATGGAGCCACCGCCGGATGGATTCGACCGCATCTGCCTTGCCGGCAATCACGAAGTCGCCATGCTCGACTATATCGACGGCTGGATCTCCTATGACGATTGGATGCAGATGGGGTCAGCGGAGCTGCTCAAATCCTATGGCCTCGATCCGGAGCACCTGCCGCTGGTCTTCCCCACTGGCGCGAAGCTCGATGCCTTCATACGGCAGTCGCTGCCGCGTACGCATATCGATTTCATGCGGGCGATGCCTGTCCTGCTGGAAACCCCAAGCGTGATTTTCGTGCATGCCGGCATCAATCCGAAACTGCCGCTCGACAGGCAGACGGACGAGGATCTGGTCCTCATCCGCCAGCGGTTTCTCGAAAGCCGGGTGCCGCTACCAAAACTCGTCGTTCACGGCCATACGCCGAACGACGAACCCGATATACGGCCGAGGCGGCTCAATATCGATACGCGCGCCTACCGCAGCGGCAGACTCACCGTCGCCCGCTTGTGGCAGGGCAAGGTGCATCTGTTTTCGACCTGACTTCCGTTTCCTCAGCCGGGTGGGATCGTCTCAGACGACCCCTTCCTTGACCGGCTCTGTCTTCGCTGGCTCTACAGTGGCCGGCCGCTTGCGGCGCCAGCCGCGCAGCACGACGTAGAAGACTGGCGTCAGGAACAGGCCGAAGATGGTCACACCGAGCATGCCCGAAAAGACGGCGGTACCGAGCGACTGGCGCATTTCGGCGCCGGGGCCGGTGGCGATGGCAAGCGGCAGAACACCGAAGATGAAGGCGAATGCCGTCATCAGGATCGGGCGCAGGCGAAGATGGCTGGCCTCGATGGCCGCCTCCACCGGCGACTTGCCCTCGTCTTCCGCTTGCCTGGCGAACTCGACGATCAGAATGGCGTTCTTGGCCGCAAGGCCGATCAGAACGATCAGGCCGATCTGCGTCAGGACATTGTTGTCCATTCCCCTCAGAGAGACCCCGATCAATGCCGCGAGCACCGCAAGCGGGACGATGAGAATGATCGCCAGGGGCAGAACCCAGCTTTCATATTGTGCCGCCAGCGCCAGGAAGACGAAGACGACGGACAGGGCGAAGATGTAGATGGCAGTGTTGCCGGTGTGGGTTTCCTGATAGGCGAGTTCCGTCCATTCGAAGGTGGTTCCCTGAGGCAGGATCTTCGCCGCCAGCGCTTCCATCTTGGCGATGGCATCGCCTGTCGACGTGCCCGGCGTCGGATTGCCCTGAAGAGGCACCGAGACATACATGTTGTAGCGCTGGACAAGCGCCGGGCCGCTGGCATCCTGGATGTCCATCAAGGTTCCAAGCGGAACCAGCGCGCCGGTCGCCGACCGGACCTTCAGGGCAAGGATGTCTTCCCGGTCCATGCGGTATTGCCGATCGGCCTGGGCGCGAACCTGGTAGACGCGGCCGAACGCATTGAAATCGTTGACATAGGCGACGCCGAGATTGATGGAAAGGGCGTTGAAGATATTGGGGATCGGCACATTCAGGAAACGCGCCTTGTCGCGGTCGATCGCCAGGAAATATTGCGGGCTTGCATCAGAGAATGTCGTAAAGACGCCGGTCAGCCCCTCGGTCGTTGCCGCCGCGCCCATCATCTGCCGGGCGAGGCCGAGTACGCGCGTCATGTCGGCGTTCTCGAGATCGGAGATCTGCATCTTGAAGCCGCCGGAATTGCCGACGCCACGCACGGATGGCGGCGGGATGGCAATGATGAAGGCTTCCTGGATGCTTTGCAGCTTTCCGTAAAGCTCGCCGATGATCTTGTTGGCGTTCTCCCCGCCTTCTTCACGTTCGGCAAAGGATTTGAACGGGACGAAGACGACGCCGGCATTCGAGGCATTGGTGAACGTCGCCCCGCTGAAGCCGGCAAATTGCACGGCATTGCCGACGCCGGGCACGGTGCGGGCGATATCGCCCACCTGTTTGACGACGGCATCGGTACGCGCGAGCGAGGCGCCATCCGGTAGCTGTATGACGATGATGGCGTAACCCTGGTCCATGGTCGGGATAAAGCCCGCGGGAACTTTCGTGCCCATGTACCAGGTCGCTCCGAGCAGGCAGGCGAAGGTGACCATTGCGGCTGTCAACCCAATCCAGCTGCTGACCAGATGCCGAACGGTCCATGAATAGCCGGAACTCAGCCGATCGAATCCATGGTTGAAGCCGTTTGCAAGCCCCCTTCCCACACGGGATGCGACATTCATGCGCTTGGTTTCATGGTCATGGGTTTTCAGCAATATGCCTGCGAGCGCGGGCGACAGTGTGAGCGAATTCAATGCGGAAATTGCAGTGGTGACGGAGATCGTGACCGCGAACTGCCTGTAGAACTGGCCAGAGATGCCTGGAATGAAGGCTGTCGGCACGAACACGGCGATCAGCACCAGCGAGATGGCGACGACGGCGGTTCCGACTTCGTCCATCGTGACGTGAGACGCCTGCTTTGGCGTCATGCCGCGTGCCAGATTGCGCTCGACGTTTTCCACCACCACGATCGCGTCATCGACGACGATACCGATCGCCAGTACGAGACCGAACAGGGTGAGCATGTTGAGCGAGAAGCCAAAGGCGAGCAGGACGGCGAAGGTGCCGATCAGCGATACCGGGATGGCAATGATTGGAATGATCGCGGTTCGCCAGGATTGCAGGAAGACAAGAACGACGATTGCCACCAGGATGGCCGCTTCTGCAATGGTTCTATAGACCTCGGTGATCGAATCCGAGATGAATTCGGTCGTGTCGTAGACGATACGATATTCCAGACCCGGCGGGAAATTCTGGGATATGTCCTTCATGAGCGTCTGGACTTGATGGGCCGTGTCCAGGGCGTTGGTTCCCGGCCGGGCGAAGATGCCGAGAGCAACTGCGGGATCGTTGTTGAGATAACTGTTGGTGACGTAATCCTGTGCGCCGAGTTCGATCCGGGCGACATCCTGCAACTGCACGAGCCGCCCCGATGTCGTCGATTTCACAATGACATATCGGAACTCGCGCACGTCGGAGAAGCGGCCATCCGTTCGCACCGTATATTCGAATGCATTCTTGCCGGTGACGGGTGGGGCACCGATCTTGCCGCCTGATACCTGGACGTTCTGATCTCTCAACGCGGAGACGACGTCATCGGATGTCATCCCGTAAGCGGAGAGCTTTTCCGGATCCAGCCAGATTCGCATCGAATACTGGCGCTCGCCAAAGATCTGCACGTCGCCGACGCCGTCAAGGCGCACGAGAACGTCGCGGATGCGGTTGCGGGCGTAGTTCGAGACGTAAAGCTGGTCATAGCGGTGCGATGGCGAAAGCAGGTGCACCACCATCATCAGATCCGGCGAGCTTTTGTCGGTGGTCACGCCAAGCCGCTGGACTTCCTCGGGAAGACGGGGAAGGGCGATGGAAACGCGGTTCTGGACGAGCACCTGGACCTTGTCGAGATCGGTGCCGAGCTTGAAGGTGATCGTCAGCGACATGGCGCCGTCGGCGCTGGAGTAAGAAGACATATAAAGCATGTCTTCGACGCCGTTGATCTGTTGTTCGAGCGGCGTCGAAACGGTATCGGCGATCGTCTGAGGGTCGGCACCCGGATAAGAGGTGCGCACGACGATGGTCGGCGGCGCTATCTCCGGATACTGCGATACTGGCAATTGCGTGTAGGCAATGCCGCCGACGACGAGAAGAAGGATCGAGATCACGGCCGCAAAGATCGGCCGGTCCACGAAAAAATGAGCAAATCTCATTGTCCGCTCTCCGCGCCGGCGGTTTCGGGCGCAGTGTCCTGCCGCTCCTGCGGCAGTTCGGTCATCTGAGGCGTGATCTTTGCACCCGGCCGGGCGCGCATCAGGCCGTTGACGATGATCGTCTCGGTGCCGTCAAGGCCCTCGCGTATGACACGGTAGCCGTAGAGCCGCGGTCCGGGTCTCACCGGCTTGGTCGAAACCGTGCCGTCTGTCCCGACGATATAAACGACGCGCTCATTCTGGTCCGAGCCGATGGCCTCGTCGGGGACGAGGATGGCCTGGTAAGTGTTGGAGGCTTCGACCTGTATGCGACCGAAAAGGCCGGGCTGGAGGACGAGATCTGGGTTGGGGAAGCGGGCACGGAGACGAATGGTGCCACTCTCATTGTCGACCCGGTTCTCGGCGAAATCGAGCTTTCCCTTGAATGGTTTGGCACTGGGATCCGAGATCGTCACGGATACATCCAGTCCGCCGCCGCCCTGCTGGAGATCCTTGCCCAGTTTGCGCGCCGTGTCGGCGAAATTCAGCAGGCGGCGCTCATCGACGTCGAAATAGAAATCGATCGGGTCGAGCGAAACGATCGTCGTCAACACAGTCTGGTCGGTCTGCACGAGGTTGCCGGCCGAGATCAGCCGGCGGTCGATGCGGCCGCTGAGCGGCGCCTTGATCTCGGTATATTCCATGTCGAGAGAGGCGCGATCGGCTGCGGCCTGCGCGCCGCGGACATTGGCCTCGGCCGAATCGAATTCCCGGCGGCGATCATCCAGCGTCTGCGCCGACTGGCTGCCGCTCGCAGCAAGCGATTGCGCGCGTTTATATTGCGCATCGGCAAAGACCAGGGCCGATTGCGACGATTCGAGTGTCGCTTTTGCCTGATTGAGCGCGGTTACGAACGGTCGCTGGTCGATAACGAAGAGCAGGTCGCCCTGCTTGACCAATGCGCCGTCCTGGAAATGGATTTCCTGCAGGTAACCACCGACGCGCGAGCGAACGGAGACTTCGTCGACCGGCTCGAAACGGCCGATGAATTCGTCGCTGTCGACGACATCGCGAACGACCGGCTTGGCGACGGTGACGGGCGGGGGCGGTGGGGCGCTCTGGGCCAGCGCGGGGAGAGGCATGAATGCGGCAATATAGCCAAGCACCACCATCTGTCGAAGCGCGTAAGTCATACCGGTCCTCCAATCTCGACGGCCGATTCACTGCCGCCAACCTCAAGATGAAGTGATGCTGTTCAGGTCTTGCTGCTTTGAACGAGGGCCTCTGCCCCCATGATTCCCCCGGCGTTCAATCCCTTGGAAAAGGAAGGCCGGCACGCAATGCACATCAGAAAAATCGTAACCCTATGGAATTGGACTATAAACGGCAGCGGCGAAAAATTGCAAATGCCAATTGGTAACGATTCCGCAATCCATCAAAACGTTACAGGGGGCATCAGCTCTCGACGATCTCGTCTCTGCCGGGTGGGAGAGCGGCGAGTTCGGCCCAGTCGAGCTCCTGAGAAATTGAAAGATAACGTCGGCGCGGCGCATCGGACGCGAAAGGGAGGAGCCACAGGATATGCTTGACCGGTCTGCGGCATTTTAGCCGCTGCCGTTGAATCTGCCGTCCATGCCCTTGTGCGACACGCATGCTCAATATATCTACCGATATTATAAGTATGCTTATAAATAACGGCACAGGTTTTCATGAACGCCACTCCCACCCTCGGTTTCCTTCTCCACGACGTCGCACGGCTGCTGCGCAAGCGGTTCGAGCAGCGCGCGAAGTGCCTTGGGCTGACCCGGTCGCAATGGCAGACGCTTGCCTATCTCTCGAATAACGAAGGCATCCATCAAGGTGGCCTTGCCGAAATCCTCGAAGTCGAGCCGATCACGCTGGTGCGCATTCTCGACAAGCTCGCCGAACGCGGGCTGATCGAGCGCCGCCAGCACCCGACCGACCGACGCATCTGGCTTCTCTACATGCGCGACGAGGCGCACCCGCTGCTCGCCGAAATGCGCGAGCTCGGCGACACCACCCGTGCGGAAGCGTTGCAAGGCGTCTCGGCCGAGCAGCGCGAGCAGCTTTTCCACATCCTATCCGTAATGAAGACGAACCTGGTTCAGGCATGCCGGAGCCCGGTTGACGAGAATGAGACGAACGATGGCTGATCAATCCCCCCTCCGCGTCGTTGCCGACGCCAGTGCCAAGAACCCTGTCGAAGAAAACCAAGAGAAACAGCAGGAAACGGTAGCCGAAGCGCCTTCATCCAATTCAGCGCCGGCTGCCGCCGTGGCTGCGCCTGGCGGCAACAAGGTCCGCCGCCGGCGCAGTCTCACGCGGCCGATCCTGTTTGCCTTGCTGCCGGTGGCGCTCGTCGTCGGCGGTTATTATTACGTCAATGGCGGCCAGGTGATGTCGACGGACAACGCCTATATCCAGGCCGACATGGTCGGGCTTACCACCGATGTCTCGGGTATCGTCGACCAGATCAACGTGCATGAGAACGAGGCGGTCAAGGCGGGGCAGGTGCTCTTCAGCCTGCGGTCGGATTCTTTCAAGATTGCGCTCGATGGCGCCAAGGCGCAGCTCGGCGCGCAGCGCAACCAGATCATGAATCTCAAGGCCAGCTATCAGCAGTCGCTTGCCGAGATCACCCAGGCGCAAGCCGACCTGCCCTATTATCAGGATCAGTTTGACCGGCAGCAAAACCTCGTCAACAACGGCAGCGCGACGCAGTCGGCCTATGACGAAGCCAAGCACAATCTGGAAGCCGCGCAGCAAAAGGTTGCCGTCGCCAAGGCGGAAGCCGCAACGACACTCGCCCAGCTCGGCGGCAATGCCGACCAGCCGGTCGAGGAAAACCCGCTCTACCTGCAGGCCAAGTCGCAGGTCGACAATGCCCAGCGCGAACTCGACCACAGCGTCGTCAAGGCGCCATTCGACGGCATCGTCACCAATGTCAACGCGCTGCAGGTCGGTTCCTACCTGCAGGCTTCGCAGCAGGCCTTCTCGCTTGTTGCCACCGACCATCTGTGGATCGCCGCCAGCCCGAAGGAAACCGAACTCACCTACGTCAAGCCCGGCCAGACGGCCGAGATCTATATCGACACCTATCCTGGCGTGACATGGAAGGGCAAGGTTGAGAGCATCAGCCCGGCCTCCGGCTCCAGCTTCTCGCTGCTGCCGGCGCAAAACACTACGGGCAACTGGGTGAAGGTCGTCCAGCGCATTCCGATGCGCGTCAGCATCGAGGACACCGAAGGCAAGCCGCCGCTGCGCGTCGGCATGAGCACGGTGGTCGATGTCGAGACCGGCCATGCCCGCGGCCTGCCTGATTTCGTCAACAAGCTGCTGGGTCGGCCTCAGGGCAAGGATCATGAGTAACGCTTCTGCTTCTCCGGCGACGCCGATTGCCAATCGCGGTGCGATCACGGCTTGCGTCATTCTCGCCGTCATCATGCAGGCGCTGGACACGACGATCGCCAACGTCGCGCTGCCCTATATCCAGGGCAGCGTGTCGGCCTCTGCCGACCAGATCAACTGGGTGCTGACTTCCTATATCGTCGCGGCGGCAATCATGACGCCGCCGTCGGGCTTCCTCGCCGCCAAGTTCGGCCGCAAACGCGTGCTGCTCGTCGCCATCGCCGGCTTTGTGGCGGCCTCCGTTCTCTGCGGCCTGGCGCAATCGCTGAACCAGATCGTCGCCTTCCGCCTGCTGCAAGGCCTGTTCGGGGCATCGCTGGTGCCGCTTTCCCAGGGCATCCTCCTCGACATCTATACTGTCGAGGAGCGCGGCTCGGCCATGGCCCTTTTCGGCGTCTCGGTCATGGTCGGGCCGGTGCTTGGGCCCGTCATCGGCGGCTGGCTGACCGACAATATCAGCTGGCGCTGGGTATTTTATATCAACGTGCCGATCGGCGCGCTCGCCTTCATCGGCATCGTCGTCTTCGTCACCGAGACCAAGAGGGATCTGCTCGCCAAACTGGACTGGTTCGGCTTCGGGATGATGAGCCTCGGTATTGCCGCGCTGCAGCTCTTTCTCGACCGCGGCGAGCAGCTCGACTGGTTCTCCTCGGGCGAGATCGTCGTCGAGGCGCTGATTTGCGCTGCCGCCTTCTATCTGCTGGTCGTGCATACGCTGACCGCGGAGAAATCCTTCGTGAACCCGAAGCTGTTCCTCGACCAGAACTTCTCGATCAGCATGATCTTCATCTTTGTGATCGGCATTACCTATCTCGCCTCACTGGCGCTGATGACGCCCTATCTGCAGACGCTGATGGGCTATCCCGTCATCACCGCCGGCATCGTCATGGGGCCGCGCGGGCTCGGCACCATGCTCTGCATGTTCATCGTCGGGCGGCTGGTCGGCAAGGTCGATACGCGCGCGTTGCTGGCGCTCGGCTTGGGGCTCACCGCATGGGCGATGTATGACATGACCGGCTGGACACCCGACGTCTCGCAATGGACGATCGTCTCGGTCGGCTTCATCCAGGGCGCCGGTCTCGGCTTTCTGTTCGTGCCGCTGACTACGATCGCTTTTTCCACGCTGCCCGCCCATATGCGCGGCGACGGCACCGGTCTCTACAACTTGTCGCGAAACATCGGCTCGGCGGTCGGCATCTCGATCGTCTCGGCGCTGATCGTCGAGAACACGCAGAGCAATCATGAATCGATCGCGGCCTATGTGACGCCGTTCAATCACGCTTTCAATGCGGTGGCTGCGCAGGGGCTCAGCCCGGTGACTGCGGCCGGCCGCGCCTCGCTCAACGAGGTCATCACGCTGCAAGCGACGATCATTGCCTATATGGACGATTTCAAGCTGCTGATGCTGATGTCGCTTGCAGTCATCCCGCTGGTGCTATTGCTACGCAAACCGAAGGCAGCACCTGCCGTCGACCACAGCGCCGTGATGGAATGAACTCCAGGCGTTGCCGCAATTCCGGACGGAAAACTGCGTCACGCTTTTCGGCATCATGCTCTAGCGGAACGGCTTGCTGAGATAACGCGATCCCTGAATGCCGAAGCGCCATAGTGCTTCGGCATTTTTGGTGATGCCGATGCGTTTTCCCGAGACGATCGGCACCGGTGCGGACGGCGTGATCGCATAGGGCGGGCGATCGAGCGGCCTGTCATTGATCTCGATATCGATGCCGAGTGCCTGGCAGAGCTTGCCGGGACCACTGCAGAGCGACGTCAGCATATCGGTGCCGCGCCGCTCGATCATCACAGGAATTCCCGTTTCCGGCTCCAGGGCGCGGATGAGTGCAGCCGAGCCCGGATGGCAGACGAAATTCAGGCACCAGTACATGCCGTAGATGCGGTAGATATAGACGTTGCCCGGCTTGCCGTACATGGCGCCGTTGCGCTTGGTCGGGCCGCGGAAGCTGTGCGAAGCCTCGTCATCGGGGAAATAAGCTTCGGTCTCGGTGATGCGTCCGCCGACGCCATCCACGGTCAGATGGCAGCCGAGCAGGTCACGAGAGACGGTGATCGCATCGCGCTCGAAAAATTTCCTGAGGCTTTCGCCGGTGAGCGTGCCGGCGCCGATTGCGCCTGATATCGTTCCACCATCGGTCATATCAGACGCAGATAGCATTCAGCGCGCTTATCGTCATCCCAAAACCGTTTCATGCGTTTGCGCGACAGGGATCAGCGGCCGGCATTCGGATCGCGCATCGGGATCGAGGATGATGTGACCGAGACCGGGTCGCTCGCCGGGAAGGAGTCTTCCAGACCCTCCTCCAGCTCTTCCTCGAGCAAAGCGGGGTCCTTGTCGCGCGCGCCGTCGCCATGGACAGGTTCGATCGCTGCGGCAAGCAGGGCCTTGGCACGCAAGACGGCATTTTCCGACGTCAGCTCAGGCGTGCTGCGCAGCGTCACGGCAATGCTGTCTTCGCCTTCGCCGCCGAATTCGACGACGAAGCCGTCTTCCGTCTGGTAGACGGTGATATCGTTGAGTGCCATGGCCGTTCTCCGTGGGCGCTCATATTAGCAAGGCGCATTTTAGTGAAGCGCGTTTTCGGAATTTTGTCGAGCGAAGACCTTTACCAGCCAGTCGATGAAGACGCGCACGCGCGGCGAAAGCTGGCGGTTACGGGGGTAGAGCAGGGAAACCGGCGTCGGGGTCAGCGGAAAATCCTGCAGCACGCGGACCAGCGTGCCCGCGGCAAGGTCCTTTTCGGCGTGATAGCGCGGAATCTGGATCATGCCGAGGCCCATCCTCGCCGCTGAAATATAGCTTTCGGCGGCGTTGACCGCGACGGTGGCGGGAATGGAGATGTCACGCACCGTGCCGTCGACGATGAATTCGAGCGGCAACAGGCTGCCGGTGCTGCTGGAGCGGAAGCCAACCATGCGATGGCCGTCAAGCCGGTCAGGGTGCTGCGGCAGGCCATGGGTGGCGATATATTCAGGAGAGGCGAGTGTCACCTCATCGAGCAAGGCAACGCGCCGGGCGACCATGTCGCTGTCTTGCGGCGTGCCGACGCGCAGCACGCAATCGATGCCTTCGCGCACCAGGTCGACCAGCCGGTCGCCCTCGCTCATGTAGAATTCGATCTCGGGATAGGTCTCTAGAAAAGACGGCAGGCTCGGCAGCACGAAATGCCGGGCGAGCGTGCCGTGCACATCGACGCGCAGCAGGCCCTTCGGCTTGGCGCCGGCGAAAGCGCCTTCGGCATCTTCGATATCGGCAAGGATCGACAGGCAGCGCTGGTAATAGGCTTCGCCGTCGAGCGTCGGGCTGACATGGCGTGTCGTGCGCTGGAGCAGACGCACGCCGAGGCGGGCTTCGAGCTGCTTTATCGCATCGGTGACGGTCGAGCGCGGCAGGCCGGTGTCTTCGGCAGCAAGCGTGAAGCTACGGCGTTCCACGACGCGGCAAAACACGCGCATGGCATCAAATCTGTCCATCTTTTTGTTCGCGATTCCCGGATAGTGATGCCGAAGAATACATGATTATCCGCATAATGAACAGGTGCATCTTCTCCTCATTGAAAACGCGCTGCGGCGCAGGATGAAGGAGAAGGACAATGGCTTCCAAAGAAAACGGCAAGGTGGCACTGGTCACCGGTGCTTCCCGCGGCATTGGAGCGGCAGTCGCCCGACGCCTCGCCAAGGACGGTTTCACCGTCGTCATCAACTATTCCGGCAATGCCGCTCCGGCCGAGGAATTGGTCCAGGAGATCGAGCAGGCCGGCGGCAAGGCGCTGACGGCGAAAGCCGATGTCAGCGACGCCGAAGCCGTCCGCCGCATGTTCGATGCCGCGGAAGCCGCTTTCGGCGGCGTCGACGTGCTTATCAACAATGCCGGCATCATGATGCTCTCTTCGCTTGCCGAGGCCGATGACGCCAATTTCGATCGGCAGATCGGCGTCAATCTGAAGGGCACCTTCAATACGCTGCGGGAAGCCGCCAAGCGGCTGCGTGACGGCGGCCGGGTCGTCAACTTCTCGACGTCGGTCGTCGGCCTGAAGCTCGAAACCTATGGCGTTTACGCTGCCACCAAGGCTGCCGTGGAAACATTGACGGCGATCATGGCCAAGGAGATGCGGGGCCGCAACATCACGGTCAACGCCATCGCACCTGGCCCTGTGGCCACCGACCTTTTCCTCAACGGCAAGTCGGACGAACTGATCGCCCGCATGGCGAAGATGAACCCGCTGGAACGCCTCGGCACACCGGAAGACATCGCCGCTGCGGTTGCCTTTCTTGCCGGTCCGGACGGCGGCTGGATCAACGGCCAGACGCTGCGCGCCAATGGCGGCGTGATCTGATGAAGGGCTGGCGGCTGTCTCGATGCCGCCGCCAACCTCAAGCTTCCACTTCAACCAACCCCAATCGAACCCAGAAGGAATAGGATCATGAGCAAGCAAGTCATCATCATCACCGGCGCTTCCAGCGGTTTCGGCGCTCTTACCGCCCGCGCCCTCGCGAAGGCCGGCCATACCGTCTATGCCGGCATGCACGCCACGGAAGGCCGCAACGCTCCGGCCGTCGCCGATGCGGCTGAATTCGCCAGGGACAACAACGTCGATCTGCGCTCGGTCGAACTCGATGTCGCCTCCGACGCTTCGGTTGTATCAGGTATCGCCAGGATTATCGCCGATGCGGGCCGCCTCGATGTCATCATCCACAATGCCGGCCATATGTCCTTCGGCCCGGCCGAAGCCTTCACGCCGGAACAGTTCGCCGAGCTCTTCGACATCAACGTGCTCTCCACCCAGCGCGTCAACCGCGCGGCACTCCCCTATCTGCGCAAGCAGGGCAAGGGTCTGGTGGTCTGGGTATCGTCGTCGAGCAGCCGCGGCGGCACGCCTCCCTACCTCTCGCCCTATTTCGCCGCCAAAGCGGCGATGGATTCACTTGCCGTCTCCTATGCCGGCGAGCTTACCCGCTGGGGCATCGAGACCTCGATCATCGTGCCCGGCGCCTTCACCAAGGGCACCAACCATTTCGCCCATTCCGGTTCGCCGGATGATACCGCCCGCGCCGCCGAATATAATGAAGGACCCTACAACGGTGTGCCGGAACAGGCGCTGCAGGGCCTGGCAGCACTCGAACCGGCCGGCGCCGATGCCGGCACGGTAGCCGTCGCCATTGTCGATGTCGTCGGCAAGCCGTTCGGTACGAGGCCGTTCCGCGTCCATATCGATCCATCCGAGGACGGCGCGGAGATCGTCAACGGCGTCGCCGACCGTGTCCGGGCAGAATTGTTCCGCCGCATCGGCCTCGAGGACCTGCTGAAGCCGGCCGTCGGGAATTGAAATCCGGCCTGCCGCTGGTGCGGGAACATGAGCGCCAACCGGTCATCGCAATTATGTGAACGTGATTGCGGAATTTTTCCTTACAATCCTGCGGGGAGTGCGTATATCTGTTTTATCGCGAGAGAGTGGAATTCCCTGCCGCTCTCTCCCGACCTCCAAAGCCTGCCGCGCCCTTTCCACGGTGCGACAGGCTTGATGTTCAAAGTTGTACATTGCGGCCCGTCGAAGGTTTCCCCTGCCTTCCCGGGCCGTATTTATCTTGGCGCTCAGACGTCGTTCAATCTCGCCTCGACCAGAAGCTTCACCAGCCAGTCGACGAAGACGCGCACCTTGTTGCTGAGATGGCGGTTCGGGGGGTAGACGACGTAAAGCGGCAGCGGATCGCGACGCCAATCCGGAAGCACGCGGACGAGTTCGCCCCTTGCCATCGGCTCGCGCGCCATGAAGATCGGCACCTGCGCGATGCCGAGGCCCGTCAACGCAGCTGTCAGATAGGTGCGGCTATCGTTGACCGAGGCGATGTAACGCGGACTGGTTTCGATCACCTCGTTGTGCCGGCGAAATTCGAAGGGCAGTGTCCGGTTGTTCTGGGCGCGGAAATAGTTGACGGAGTAATGATCAGCCTCCAGATCCTCGGGCCGCTCGGGCATGCCGAATTTCTGGATGTAGCTCGGCGCAGCACAGGTGATCATCTCGACTTCGGAGACGCGCCGCGCAATCAGCGACTGGTCGGCTGGCGTGCCGGCCCGTAGCGCGCAATCGACATTTTCCGCAAGATAATCGACCGTGCGGTCGCCGACACCGAGGTCGATACGGATATCGGGATAACGCTGATAGAAATCGCAAAGAGCCGGAACGACGATCCAATCGGCGAAAGCGCCGGCCATCTCGACACGCAGCCGCCCGCTCGGCAGGCTCTGCGAATTGGAGAGGCTGCCATCAAGCTCTTCTAGTTCCGAAATAATCTGGGCGGCGCGTTCGTAATAAAGCGCACCGTCCGTGGTCACCATCACCCGGCGCGTGGTACGGTTCAAAAGCTTGGTGCGCAAATGCGCCTCCAGACCCTGGATGAGATTGGTCACCGTCGCCTTGGGCATGGCGAGCATGTCGGCGGCGCGGGTGAAATTGCCCGTCTCCACGACGCGAATGAAGACGCGCATTGCCGAGAGCTGATCCATCGGTTTCAAATCCGCAGTTTGCGTTGCACCATTGTTCGAAATCTGGAACAGTGTTATCGCGATATAGCTTCTTATTCCTTGGTTGGAATAACAATATCTTTTTTGTAGAAAATGCAAGCGGCAGGCGTTGTCTGCTTGTGGCCGATGCAAAAGAGACCGGAAGCATGACGGTGGAATGGAAAGATATGATGCTGGACAAGGTGGCCATCGGCCCCGTTTCCGCACGCATCTACCAGGGCGCCGATTACGGCAAGGGTCCGCCGATCGTGCTTTACCTGCATGGCGGCGCATTTCTGGACAGCGACAAGAATGTCGACCGGCCGGTAGCGATGAGTCTCGCCAAGGCCGGCGCGATCGTCGTTGCTGCCGATTATAGCAGCCTGTCCGGCAACATATTCCCGCAAGCGTTGGAAGTCTCCTTCTCCGTTTTCACCTATCTCGCCAACAAACGCGCCGGTCTTGGCGACCGCAAGTCGCTGCTTTTCGTCGCCGGCGAAGAGGCAGGCGGCAATGTTGCCGCCGGCGTGGCGCTGAAGGCGCGCGACCAGATGCCGGACGCGCTCGACGGCCAGGTCCTGATTTCGCCGCTGCTCGATCCCTTCATGGGCACGTCCTCGATCCGCAAGGCCGAAGCCATCGGCATGCGCCAACGCTGGACGGAGGGCTGGAGCCACTATCTGAGCGGCGGCGGTTGCCACCCTTATGCGGCGCCTTGCCTCTGTTCGCGTATTTCGGGCGTCGCGCCGGCGCTGATATTCACTGCGGAGGACGATCCTCTGCACGACGAGACAATTGGTTACGGTGCCCGCCTGAAACAGGCCGGCGTCGGTGTGCGTCAGCATGTCCTTCCCGCCGGGACGGGCTGGCCCTCGATTTATGGTGGGAAATCCGACGGAGCGCCGGACTGGCAGGAAAACGTCAGCCGCCATTTCGGAAGCTTCCTTCGGGACGTAAGCGTTCAACCGCAATTGCATTGAAGAAGACCTGATATTTCGGCGGCCTTGAGCCGCAAGGAGAGTACCGATGACGTCCAGAAAGAAGCGCTGGGCCCTTGTGGGCGCCGGCATAGGCCTTGTTGCGTCAGTTTCCGGCGCCGCATTGTTTTTCGAACTGCCGATGAGCACGACCGCCACGGCCGCCTCCGCCCCTGCACAGGCTCCCGCTGTGCCGGTGACGGTTGCCGTCGTTGCGGCGCGCGATGTGACGGCCTGGGAGAATTTCTCCGGCCGTCTGGAAGCGGTCGACCGTGTGCAGGTGCGTTCCCGTGTCGCCGGCGCCATCCTGTCGGTGGCTTTCCGCGAAGGGGCGTTGGTGAAGCAGGGCGACCTGCTCTTCACCATCGACCCGGCCCCCTACCAGGCGAGCGTGGCGCAGGCGCAAGGCCAGGTCGCTTCGGCCGAAGCCAAGGTCAGTCTGGCGCAGACCGAACTCGACCGCGGCCGCAGGCTTTCCGACAACCGCACCATCTCCCAGAGCGATCTCGATCAGCGCCAGAGTTCGCTGGCCGAGGCTCAGGCGGGACTGCGTTCGGCGCAAGCTGCCCTGCAGTCGGCCCAGCTCGATCTCGATTATACTGAAGTGCGGGCTCCGGTTTCCGGCCGCATCGGCAAGATCGAGGTGACCGCCGGTAACCTCGTCGCGGCCGGTTCGACCTCGCCGGCGCTGACGACGCTCGTTTCTGTCGATCCGATCTATGCGAGCTTCAATGCCAGCGAAGAGATGGTGACGCGCGCGCTTGCCCAGCTTCCGCAGACGGATAGCGCCCTGCCTGCCGTCGAGCAGATTCCGGTCGAGGTCGGCACGCTGACCGACAGTGGCACGCCGATCAAGGGCAAGCTGCAACTGATCGACAACGAGGTCGATGCATCAAGCGGTACGATCGGCGTGCGCGCCGTCTTCGATAATCCGGGCGGGCGTCTCATCCCCGGCCAGTTCGTGCGGGTGCGCATGGGCCAGCCGAAGGCCGAGAACAAGATCGTCATCAGCGACCGTGCCGTCGGCACGGACCAGGACAAGAAGTTCGTCTTCGTCGTCGATGGTGAGAACAAGGTCGCCTATCGGCAGGTCCAGCTCGGCACGCTGGCTGACGGCCAGCGTGTAGTCGAAAGCGGCCTCAACGTCGGCGAAAAGATCGTCGTTAACGGTCTGCAGCGCATCCGTCCAGGTGCAGTCGTCGCACCTCAGATGGAAGAGAAGGTCGCGACCGCGCAGTAAAGACTTTGCCTTCCCCTCCGGGGGAAGGCCAATACCCGAAATGATATGACCCGCCGGCGGCCCCCAAACCGCCGGAGAGGGACGTTGCATCCATGTTCACCCCGGAGAGGGCTTTGATATGAACATCTCCAGATTCTTTGTCGACCGCCCGGTCTTTGCCGGCGTTCTTTCGGTCCTCATCCTGGTTGCCGGCCTGATCGGCCTGCGCGCGCTGCCGATTTCCGAATATCCGGAGGTCGTGCCGCCGTCGATCGTCGTGCGCGCCACCTACCCCGGCGCCAACCCGTCCGTCATCGCCGAAACGGTGGCAACGCCGCTCGAAGAGCAGATCAACGGCGTCGAAGGCATGCTCTACATGGCCAGCCAGGCGACATCAGACGGTGTGCTCAACGTCACCGTCACCTTCAAGCTCGGCACCGACCCTGACAAGGCACAGCAGCTCGTGCAGAACCGCGTTTCGCAGGCCGAACCGCGCCTGCCGGCGGAAGTCCGCGCACTCGGCATCACGACAGTCAAGAGTTCGCCCAACTTCATCATGGTGGTAAATCTCGTCTCCGACGGGGACAATCACGACATCACCTATCTTCGCAACTACGCGACCTTGAACGTCAAGGATCGTCTCGCCCGCATTGCAGGCGTCGGTCAGGTACAGGTCTTCGGCGCCGGCGACTATTCCATGCGTGTCTGGATCGACCCGCAGAAGGCCGCCGAGCACAATCTTGCCGCCAGCGACGTCAGCAGTGCGATCAGCTCCCAGAACATTCAGGCCGCCGCCGGTATCATCGGCGCGTCGCCGAGCCAGCCGGGCGTGGATCTGCAGCTCAACGTTAATGCCCAGGGCCGCCTGCGCACGCCTGAGGAATTTGGCAACATCATCGTCAAGACGGGCGCCAGTGGCGAGATCACCCGCCTTCGCGATGTCGCCCGCATCGAGCTCGGTGCTGCGGACTACACCCTGCGTTCGCTGCTCGACGGCAAGCCGGCCGTCGCCGTTGCTGTCCTGCAGGCGCCGGGTTCGAACGCGATCGAGATCGCGGACAATGTGAATGCGACCATGGATCAGTTGCAGCTCGCCATGCCTGAGGGCGTCAAGTACGAGATCGTCTACGATACGACGAAATTCGTGCGCGCCTCGATCGAGAAGGTTATCGACACGCTGCTCGAGGCCATTGCGCTCGTCGTCCTCGTCGTCATCCTGTTCCTGCAGACGTGGCGCGCCTCGATCATCCCGCTGATCGCGGTTCCGGTGTCAATCATCGGCACCTTCGCAGTCATGTATGTCTTCGGCTTCTCGATCAACGCGCTCAGTCTGTTCGGCTTGGTGCTCGCGATCGGTATCGTCGTTGACGACGCGATCGTGGTGGTCGAAAACGTCGAGCGTAATATCGAACATGGCCTGTCGCCACGGGCTGCCACTTACAAGGCGATGAAGGAAGTCTCCGGTCCGATCGTCGCGATCGCGCTGGTCCTCGTCGCGGTCTTCGTGCCGCTCGCTTTCATCTCCGGCCTGTCGGGTCAGTTTTATCGCCAGTTCGCGCTGACGATCGCAATCTCGACCGTCATCTCGGCCTTCAACTCGCTCACCCTGTCTCCGGCGTTGGCAGCCCTTCTCCTGAAGGGCCATGATCAGCCGAAGGACTGGCTGACGCGGTTCATGGACGCCATCTTCGGTTGGTTCTTCCGCGGCTTCAACCGTGTCTTCGGCGCGGGCTCGAATGCCTACGGCAAGGGCGTGGGTGGTCTCTTGTCGCGCAAGAGCATTGTCATGGTGATCTATCTGGCACTGGTCGGTGCGACCTACAGTCTGTTCAGCTCGGTTCCCGGCGGCTTCGTGCCGTCGCAGGACAAGCAGTATCTGATCGGCTTCGCCCAGTTGCCGGATGCCGCAAGCCTCGACCGCACGGAAGACGTCATCAAGCGCATGACCGACATCGCGCTGGCGCAGCCGGGTGTTGCCAATGCGATCGCCTTTCCGGGCCTGTCGATCAACGGCTTCACCAACTCCTCGAATGCCGGCATCGTCTTTGTTACGCTGAAGGACTTCGAGGAGCGCAAGACGCCTGATCTCTCGGGCGGCGCAATCGCCATGGCGCTGAACCAGAAATTCGCAGTCATCCAGGATGCCTTCATCGCCATGTTCCCGCCGCCGCCGGTCAATGGTCTCGGCACGACGGGCGGCTTCAAGCTGCAGATCGAGGATCGTGCGGGCCTCGGCAACCAGGCGCTCGACGAGGCAACCAAGGCAGTGCTTGCAAAGGCTTACCAGACGCCTGAACTCGCCGGGCTGTTCTCCAGCTTCCAGATCAACGTGCCGCAGCTCTATGCCGATCTCGACCGCGCCAAGGCCGAGCAGCTTGGGGTTTCCGTCACCGACGTCTTCCAGACGCTGCAGATCTACCTCGGTTCGCTCTATGTGAACGACTTCAACGCTTTCGGCCGCACCTACAGCGTCCGCGTGCAGGCCGATGCGAAATTCCGCGCCCAGCCGGAAGATATCGGCCAGTTGAAGGTCCGCTCGGCATCGGGTGAGATGATCCCGCTTTCGGCCCTCCTGAAGGTGGAGCCGAGCACCGGTCCGGAGCGTGCGAACCGCTACAACGGCTTCCTCGCTGCCGACATCAACGGCGGTCCGGCACCGGGCTTCTCGTCCGGCCAGGCGCAGGCGGCAATCGAGAAGATCCTTCACGAGACCTTGCCTGCCGGCATCGACTTCGAATGGACGGATCTGACCTATCAGCAAATTCTCGCCGGCAATTCGAGCATCGTGGTCTTCCCCCTGGCGCTGCTGCTGGTCTTCCTGGTGCTGGCCGCCCAGTATGAAAGCCTGACGCTGCCGCTTGCGATCATCATGATCGTGCCGATGGGCGTGCTGGCCGCGCTGACCGGCGTCTGGCTCACCGGTGGAGACAACAACATCTTCACCCAGATCGGTCTCGTGGTGCTTGTCGGTCTATCAGCGAAGAACGCGATCCTTATCGTGGAATTCGCCCGCGAACTGGAGTTCGAGGGAAGAACACCGCGGGAGGCCGCGATCGAGGCCAGCCGCCTTCGCCTTCGCCCGATCCTCATGACCTCGCTCGCCTTCATCATGGGTGTCGTGCCGCTCGTTGTCTCTACAGGCGCCGGCGCGGAGATGCGCGCGGCCATGGGTGTCGCGGTCTTCTCCGGCATGATCGGCGTGACCTTCTTCGGCATCTTCATGACGCCTGTCTTCTACGTGCTGCTGCGGCGGCTGACGGGCAACCGTCCGCTCGTCCAGCACAAGCCGGACGAACACAAGGAAGAAGAGGCGGAGGTCATCCGGCTCGCGGCGGAATAAACGGAATTCAACCTTCCTTTGTCGAGTAAATCGGGCGGGAACTTCGGTTCTCGCCCGTATCGTTTTCAGTGCATGATGCCGAATACTGTGCGCGGTTTTGGGACGACATCATCCGCATCTAAGGACACACCACAAAAATGCGTTACGTCCGCCAAAACGGTTTGCAACGGTGGGCGAGGGGACTATCAAAGACGGACAACAGTTGGGAGGACTGAATGACAGGTTCGAGAAAAGGTGATGAGGGCAGGCGGATCGCCTTTCTCGGCACCGGCCTGATGGGAGCGCCGATGGCTCGCCGGCTGCTCGGCGCGGGTTTTGCAGTCACCGTCTGGAATCGCGATCCCGGCAAGGCCGAGGCGCTTGCGGGAGATGGCGCGGTTCGCGCGGAAACACCGGCGGATGCCGTTGCAGGCGCCGATGTCGTCATCACCATGCTGACCAACGCCGAGGCGGTGAAGGACGTGTTGTTCGACCGCGGAGCGGCCGATGCGATGAAGCCTGGCGTTACCGTCATCGACATGAGTTCGATTGCCCCGCATTTCGCCCGTGACCATTCGGCGAGGCTTGCCGACCGCGGCGTCGATCACGTCGATGCGCCGGTATCGGGCGGCGTCGTCGGGGCGGAAGCAGGTACGCTGGCGATCATGGCGGGCGGCGCCGAGGACGTGATCGACCGGCTTGCGGATGTCTTTGCCCCGATGGGGCGGGTGACCCGCGTCGGTCCAAGCGGGGCAGGCCAGCTTGCCAAGCTCGCCAACCAGCAGATCGTCGCGGTGACGATCGGCGCCGTCGCCGAAGCGATGATGCTGATCGAAGTGGGCGGCGGCTCGCCGGCGGCCTTCCGAGACGCCATTCGCGGTGGCTTTGCCGAGAGCCGTATCCTGGAACTGCACGGCAAACGCATGGTCGAACGGCAGTTTACTCCAGGCGGTTCGTCCAGCAATCAGCTGAAGGATCTGAACGCCGCCATGGAGGCGGCCAAGACCCTGTCGTTGAGGCTGCCGCTGACGGCGGCGGTGCACGCCGAATTCAGCGAATTCGTCGCCAATGGCAATGGTGAAAAGGATCACAGCGCCCTGCTCCTCCATCTCGAAGAGAAGAATGCCCGGCCGGGAGGAAAGAAGTGACGGACAGCCATTCGCCGAAGCGGCGCCTGCGTTCGCAGGACTGGTTCGACAATCCCGATCATATCGACATGGCAGCGCTCTATCTCGAGCGCTTCATGAATTACGGCATCACGCCGGAAGAGCTGCGCTCCGGCAAGCCGATCATTGGGATTGCCCAGAGCGGCAGCGATCTCACGCCCTGCAACAGGGTGCATGTCGAGCTTGCCAAGCGCGTGCGCGACGGCATTCGCGATGCCGGCGGCATTCCGATCGAGTTTCCGACGCATCCGATCTTCGAGAACTGCAAGCGCCCGACCGCCGCACTGGACCGCAATCTCGCCTATCTCGGCCTCGTCGAAATCCTCTACGGTTATCCGCTCGACGGTGTCGTGCTGACCACCGGCTGCGACAAGACCACGCCTTCGGCGATCATGGCTGCTTCGACGGTCGATATTCCGGCGATTGTGCTCTCCGGTGGGCCGATGCTTGACGGCTGGCATGAGGGAGAGCTGGCGGGCTCCGGCACGGTGATCTGGCGGATGCGGCGGAAATATGCGGCAGGCGAGATCGATCGGGAAGAGTTTCTTCAGGCGGCGCTCGATTCTGCGCCTTCCGTCGGTCACTGCAATACGATGGGTACAGCTTCAACGATGAATGCGCTGGCCGAGGCGCTCGGCCTTTCGTTGACCGGCTGCGGCGCCATTCCGGCCGCTTACCGCGAACGCGGCCAGATGGCCTACCGTACCGGGCGGCGCGCCGTCGAAATCGTGTTCGAGGATCTGAAGCCGTCGGATATCCTGACGCGCGAGGCTTTCCTGAATGCGATCCGCACCAATTCGGCGATCGGCGGCTCGACCAACGCGCAGCCGCATCTGGCCGCGATGGCGAAGCACGCCGGCGTCGAACTCCATCCCGACGACTGGCAGGTGCATGGTTTCGATATCCCGCTGCTGGCCAATGTCCAGCCGGCCGGCGCCTATCTCGGCGAGCGCTTCCATCGCGCCGGCGGTACGCCGGCGATCATGTGGGAACTGCTGCAGGCCGGAAAGCTCGATGGCAACTGTCGTACGGTGACGGGCAGGACGATAGCCGAGAACCTACAGGGCAAGGAAGCGCGCGACCGCGAGGTCATCAAGCCGTTCGCTGAGCCGCTGAAGGAGCGGGCGGGCTTCCTCGTGCTCAAAGGCAATCTCTTCGATTTCGCGATCATGAAGATGAGTGTGGTCTCGGAGGATTTCCGCCGGCGATACCTTGAAGAACCCGGGTATGAGGGCGTCTTCAAGGGCAAAGCGGTGGTTTTCGACGGTTCCGAGGACTATCACAAGCGCATCAACGATCCCGCACTCGGCATCGACGAAAACACCATCCTCGTTATCCGGGGCGCCGGGCCGATCGGCTGGCCTGGTTCGGCTGAGGTCGTCAATATGCAGCCGCCGGATCATCTCCTGAAGCGCGGCATCCGCAGCCTGCCGACGATCGGTGACGGCCGCCAATCGGGCACGGCCGACAGTCCCTCGATCCTCAACGCCTCACCGGAAAGTGCCGCCGGCGGCGGCCTCGCCTGGCTTCGTAGCGGGGATATCATCCGCATCGACTTCAACCACGGGCGTTGCGACATGCTGGTCGATGACGCAGAGATCGAACGGCGCAAGAGCGACGGCATCCCGCCGGTGCCGGCGGATGCGACGCCGTGGCAGCAGATCTATCGCCGCTCGGTGACGCAATTGTCGGACGGCGCGGTGCTGGAGGGGGCGACGGAATTTCGTCGGATTGCGAAAAACCCGCCGCGGCACAATCATTGAACTTGAGTTGCTAAAGACTGCGAGCCCTTTGATCCAAAAGGGGAAGTCGTAACGAACAGTTCACCTAGTCACTAGTTCGGTCACTAGGACAAGGCTTCATTAATGCCGGCTTGAGACCATATTGCCGTTATACAAGCTTCTAAGGCTGGGACCGCGTTGCCAGAGAACAAAGCCACACGATCCGAACGAGAGTTTCAGGATCTTCTGCGTCGGCTCGAACTCGCTCTCGATGCATCCCAGATTGGTGTCTGGGAGCATAGCATCGAGCAGGACGGGATCTTGTGGGATGCGCAAATGCATCGTCTCTATGAGACCGGCGAGACGTATCGTCTTGTGCCGGCTTCGCTTTGGTCGAATGCCATCCATCCCGATGATCGTGACCGGGCCGAAAGCGACTTCGAGCAGGCAATCGCGACGCGCGGCGCCTATAACTCACAATTCCGTATCGTGCTGCCGAGCGGCGAAATCCGTCATTTGCGTTCGCGCGCGCATTTCTATGTCGATGCGGAAGGTCTGCCCTCCTTCATTGGCGCCGAATGGGATGTGACTGCCGACGTAATGCTCAACGCGGAACTGGCGCGGCAGAAGGTGGTGGCCGAGGCGAGGGCGCTGGCGCTTGAGGAAAGCAATGCCCGCATCGAGCATGTCGCCGATCACGATTATCTCACCGGCTTGCCGAACCGGCGCCTTCTCGACAAGCGGCTGGCGGAGCTGCCGGCCGACAAGAGCATCACGACGCTCGCGGTGCTGCATCTCGACCTCGACCAGTTCAAGCAGATCAACGACAGCCACGGTCATGCGGCAGGCGACGCAGTGCTCAGGGCAGCAGCCCTTCGCATCACCGCTGCCATTCCTGCAAATGGCATGGTTGCCCGCGTCGGCGGCGATGAATTCGTCATCGTGCTGGTCAATTTTACCGATCTCACGGAGCTGAGGCTGATCACCGAGGATGTCCAGCGACGGCTGCGGAAGAAAATCCGTTTCGGCCAGGAGATGCTGCAATCCGGCGCCTCGATCGGCGTTTCCTGGAGCGGTGATCGGCGGGCGCGCAACCTGCTGGCCGAATCCGACCTGGCGCTCTACCAGGCCAAGAAGCTCGGACGGAACCGCGTCGAATTTTTCACGCGGCAATTGCAGGAGGATCTGCGCTCCAAGCGTCGCCTCGCCGAAGAGCTGAAGCTCGGGCTGGAGCGCGGCGAGATCCTTCCCTATTATCAGGTGCAGCTCGACGCCCGGACGCGGGAAGTCATCGGCTTCGAGGCGTTGGCGCGCTGGAAACATCCCGAGAAGGGCGTGCTCGCCCCAGGGGTATTCCTGAAAATCGCAGACGAGCACGGACTTGCGGCGGAGATCGACGCGGCGATCCTCAAAAGCGCTCTCGAAGACCGGCTATTCTGGCTGTTGCGCGGCCTTGCGGTTCCGCGCATCGCTGTCAATATTTCCGCCTCGCGGCTTGCCGATCCGGCGTTGCTCGACAAGCTGAGGAAACTCGACATCCCGCCTGGCGTGATCGTCTTCGAACTGGTTGAGACGATTTTCCTCGACGACAGCGACGAAAAACTGCTCGATCATATCGGCGATATCAAACAGATGGGCATCGACATCGAGATCGACGACTTCGGATCGGGCCATGCTTCGCTCATCGGTCTCGTCAAGCTGCGGCCGAAGAGGCTGAAGATCGACCGGCAGCTCGTCACCGAGGTCGTCAGCTCGGCCGAGCAGCGGCGCGTGGTGGGTTCGATCGTGGAAATCGCCAAGGCGCTTGATGTCGAGGTGATCGCCGAGGGCATCGAGACCGAGGCGCATGCCGTCGTGCTGGCGCAGCTCGGCTGCGACGGCCTGCAGGGTTATGCGTTCGGTTATCCCGCACCGGCGGCAGATACAGACCGTCTTTTCTCATCGATGGCGAGCGGGATCGAAAAGCAGAAGACCGCGATGGGCGGCTGAACGGTCGGTGATCCGTTCGCGGGCGACCGTGGTCGCCGCCGTTTTCAACGGCGCCTTTGCCGCGTCGCGGAGGAGATTTCGGCCGAAATGCTTTCCTCGCCTTTCAACTTGGCAGGCGATATCTTTTCGGCGCGGCGTTTTATTTGCATCGGCAGGAAGACAATTGGCGCACAAGTAATTTTCTTGAGCTTGCAACGGCATTGTTTCATGGTAATTCGGAAACGAAGATTTCTGCATTGCATCGAAAAATGATTATACGCGTCGTCAAGTCCATGAGCGCGGCTCTCCATCATTCGCAGGTGCAATCGGGGAACTGGGACCTGACAATTGCTTTGCCATTGCCGGGATGGACTTGCGGGACATTCAATCTAGGAAAGTCGCATGAATTCGGAATTTGCCGTTCGTTCGATGCGGCCCGGCGAACTGGAACTCGTGCTCGAATGGGCGCGTCAGGAGGGCTGGAACCCGGGCCTTGATGATTCGCTTGCGTTCCTCGAGGCCGATCCGTCAGGATTTTTCGTTGGCTCGATCGGTGAAGTCCCCGTCGGTTCGATCTCGGTCGTCAAATATGGCGAGAGTTTCGCCTTCCTGGGCCTCTACATCGTCCATCCCGATTTCCGCGGCAAGGGTTACGGCAAGGCGATCTGGGAGGCGGGCATCGCCAGCGCGGGAGACCGCACGATCGGTCTCGACGGTGTCGCCGCACAGCAGGAAAACTACCGCAAGGCCGGCTTCGAACCCGCCTATTCCACCATTCGCTACGGCGGGGTCGCGAGCTCCTTGCCTGTCTCGACGCTTGTCGCGCAGTCGGTGCTGGATTCACGTCTCGAAGGCCTGCAGCGCTATGATTCGGCGATCTTTCCGCAGCCGCGGGATGCCTTCCTCACCTCCTGGTGCACCGGCCGTAAGGGCCGCCGTTCGGCGGTGGTGCGCAAGAGCGGTAAGATCCGCGGCTACGGCACGATCCGCCGCTGCTACGAGGGCTACAAGATCGGCCCGCTCTTTGCCAATGATGCCGATAGCGCCGCAGCGTTGCTTGCCGAATTGATCCCGGAGGCGAAGGGGGCCGCGGTCTTCATCGACATTCCCACGGCGAACCACGAGGCGGTCGCGCTTGCCGAAGGCCTCGGCCTTCAACCGGTGTTCGAGACGACGCGCATGTATCGCGGGCCAGCGCCCGCCATCCCGCTGAAGCACGTCTTCGGCGTGACAACGTTGGAACTCGGTTAGGCTCTAATCCATGGGTGAGGCGGGCACGGTCTGTGCCGACGCTTTCGGACGGCCCTTTTCGGCGATCGCGATGCCGCCCAAGGTGAGCACCAGCGCGATCACATGGAAGGACTGCAGCCTCTCCCCGATCAGGGCGACGGAGAGCAGCGTTCCGAACACCGGCACGAGATTGATGAAGAGGCCAGCCCGGTTGGCGCCGATTGCGACGACGCCTTTGATATAGAGGATCTGCGCAACCAGCGACGGGAAGATCGCCGTGTAGAGAGTGATGACCCAGCCGGCCTGGTCCGGCCACTGCGCAGCGCCGCGGCCGACCTCCCAGAGGAGCAGCGGCAGCGAGGTCAGCATCGCGCCGAGCGCCGGGACCGCCATCAGGGTGCGCCAGTCGAGCGGCGGCTTCCAGCGCAGGAAGATCGTGTAGACCGAATAGGCGGCAATGGCGATCAGCATCAGCCCGTCGCCGCGGTTGAGGCCTAGTTGCAGCAGCGTTGAGAGGTCACCATGCGCGGCGGTCAAAGCGACGCCGATCAGCGTCATGCCGAAGCCGAGACATTGCGCCAGCGAGATGCCGGTGCGGAAGAACATGAAATTCAGCAGGAAGATCAGCATCGGGATGCCGGCCTGCTCAATGGCAACGTTGATCGCCGTCGTATATTGCACGGCCGAATATAGCATGGCGTTGAAAAGGGTGTAGCCGATGACGCCGTAGAAGAGGAGCAGCGGCAGGTTCTTCCTGACCACCGGCCAGTCCTTCCGCAATTGCGGTACTGAAATCACAGCGATCACCGCCACGGCGAGGAACCAGCGCAGGAAGGTCAGCATCATCGGGCTGATATGCCCAAGCGCGAGTTTGCCGGCGACGGAGTTGCCGCCCCAGCAAAGGGTGGCGATAACGAGGCAGATATAGGCCGTGGCTTGCAAGAGCGTTCTTCCCGTCTTTCCGCGATCGCCGTGCGGCGTTTTGTGAGGGGAAATAGCCTGTCGGCTGCTGATTTGTCACGTAAAAAGCCCAATCTACTGTGACAACAGGGTCGCTTTCCAAAAAACAAAGCTTTATAGATGCGCGGGTTTGAGCAGGTGCGCGGTTCCGCGCCGGTAACAGGAAGAGTTGGATGACGAACGTAGTCGTGGTCGGTTCGCAATGGGGTGACGAAGGCAAGGGCAAGATTGTCGACTGGCTTTCGGAGCGTGCAGATATTGTCGTGCGCTTTCAGGGCGGACACAATGCCGGCCACACGCTCGTCATCGACGGCACCAGCTACAAGCTCTCGCTGCTGCCGTCCGGCGTCGTGCGTCCCGGCAAGATGGCGGTGATCGGCAACGGCGTCGTCGTCGATCCGCATGCGCTGATCGCCGAGATTGAAAAGCTCGCCGGTCAGGGTGTGACGATCACGCCCGAAAATCTGCGTATCGCCGACAATGCGACGCTCATCCTGTCGCTGCACCGCGAGCTCGACGCGATGCGCGAGGATGCGGCATCGAACAGCGGCACCAAGATCGGCACGACGCGCCGCGGCATCGGCCCGGCCTATGAAGACAAGGTCGGGCGTCGCGCCATCCGCGTCATGGATCTTGCCGATCTCGATAGTCTTTCCGGCAAGGTCGACCGTATTCTGACGCATCACAACGCGCTTCGCCGCGGCCTCGGTGTCGCCGAAGTCAGCCACCAGGCGATCATGGACGAACTGACCTCGATCGCCGATCGGGTACTGCCTTTCCGTGATACGGTCTGGCTTTTCCTCGACAAGGAGCGTCGCAAGGGCTCCCGCATCCTCTTCGAAGGCGCGCAGGGCAGCCTGCTCGACATTGATCACGGCACCTATCCCTTCGTCACCTCATCGAACACGGTGGCCGGTCAGGCCGCCGCCGGTTCAGGCATGGGGCCCGGCTCGCTCGGCTATATCCTCGGCATCACCAAGGCCTATACGACACGCGTCGGCGAAGGCCCATTCCCGACCGAGCTGAAGGACGCGATCGGTGAGTTCCTTGGCGAAAAAGGTCATGAGTTCGGTGTTGTGACCGGACGCAAGCGGCGCTGCGGCTGGTTCGACGCTGCACTCGTGCGCCAATCGATTGCCACCAATGGCATCACGGGCATCGCGCTCACCAAGCTCGACGTGCTCGACGGTCTCGAGGAATTGAAGATCTGCGTCGGCTATATGCTCGACGGCGAACAGATTGATCATCTTCCGGCAAGCCAGGGAGCGCAAGCTAGGGTCGAACCGATCTACATCACGCTGGAAGGCTGGAAGGAATCGACCGTCGGCGCCCGCAGTTGGGCGGATCTGCCGGCACAGGCGATCAAGTATGTTCGCCAGGTCGAAGAGCTGATCGGGGCGCCTGTCGCGCTCTTGTCCACCAGCCCGGAGCGGGATGATACGATACTTGTGACCGATCCGTTTGAGGATTAAGCTCACGGGTCACTGTGGAGGATGGTTCGGTAGGGTACCGGACTTCTTGAGAAAGTACTGATGGCGGATTTTATTGCAGTCATTCGGCGGGCCGTTGACGGCTTGGCTGAAAATACCCCCGAGATGCGGGTGAAAGTCTACGAACGTGCCCGCGGCGCAGTGCAGCGGCAGCTCGAGAATATGAAGCCGCGTCCGCCGGAAGCCATGCTGCAACGCCAGCTCGAAAAGCTCGAGGCCGCCATCCGCGAGGTGGAAGGCGAACACTCCGAGGCGCTGCCGCTTGATGAGCCGGTCGCCGCCGTCGCCGCGCTGGAATCCGCGGAAGAGCAAACTCTTCACGACGAAAGCGAACCGGCGCCTGCGCCGGAGACTGCTGTCGAGGAGCCGGTTGACGAAGCCTATCCGGAACCGCAGGCGGCCGAGGTCGCCGACGAGCCCGATCACGTGGAAGCCGCCGCGTCAGAGGACGCTGAGGAAGAGGTCGCTGCCGAGGAGCCCCTTTCCGCGGAAGAACCTGTTCCCGCCGAAATCCCTGTTGCCGCCGAGACAGCGGTTTCGCCGGAGACATCCGGTCCCGCCGAGACATATTGGCATCCCTCGCATGAAGAGGAAGCGCCGGCCGAGGAATGGCATGCTAGCGAGGCGCGCGACGTCGCTGCCGAAGACGTGTCGGCCGAACATGACGGCTGGGAGCCGCCTGCCGCGCATCGCAGCGAGCAAGCCGACGAAGACCGTGCCGACGAGCAGCATCCCCTGGAAGCTGACGAGATCGCGGCCGAGCCGGTGGCGGTGGACAACGAGGAGCCGGAGGCCGAGGAGGCTTACGAGCCCGTCGAGCCGTTGCCGCCGACCACCCGCGGCATAGACCATGCATCCAACCGGCTGGTGGAGCCGGTCGCCGATTTCGATCGTCAGCAGGAATTCGTCGAGCACAGCCGCGAGGAGCCGTTGCAGGCCGATGCTGCGGCGCATTTCGACCCGGTCTGGGCCGAGCCCGTTGCCCAAACGCCGGCTCCGCCGCCCAAGGATGCGGAGACCGAATGGGCGGAAGAGGAACTCAGGCAATATTCGCAGGCGGCGCCGGTCACCGCGGATGCCTCGGCGCGCGCCTTCGAAGAGGTGATATCGAGCCTCGAAAATGCGGCCCCCGCGGCCGTCATGCCGGCCGCCAAGGAAAGTTTCTCCTGGGAGACAGCCGCCTTCGACGATCTGCCGCCGATCGAGGCCGGCAGCAATAAGAAGGCGCCGGTTGCCTCTCATTTCGACGATGTCGATATCTTCGCGGAAGTGCACAACGGCAAGCCCGCGGCTGCTAGCGGCGCGCCGAGCGAGGACTGGCGCGAGGCGAAGGCGCTGCGCGGCTACGACCGCCGCGGCTCGGTCGCCGCTGATGACGATGACGCCAATCCGTCGATGGATATCGATCAGATCGTTGCCTCCAAGCTGCAGGGCAAGAGTTTCCGTATGGAGCCGAAGCGTCGCCGCTTCGGCATCGGTACCGTGATCACGCTCATCTTCGCACTCATCCTGATTGGTGGCGGCGCCTATGCCGGCTGGATGAACAGAGAGGCGCTGGTGGCGATGGTCGACGGGCTCGTCAGCTCGGCACCGTCGCAGGCGACCAAGAACGAGGCGGCAACACCGCCGGCTAGCTCGGCGACGCCTGCCCAGCCGGGCGCGGTGACGCCGGCCCAGCCGACCACACCAGGAGCGCAGAATACCCCAGCGACGCCGGCGCAGCCGAACCCGCAGGTAGCGTCAATGAACAATGACGGCGCTGCGGCCAATTCGAAATTCACCCAACGGCTGCTGACCGATGGGACCGAGGTCGACAGTGGACCGGCGACTGTGCCGGGAACACCGACCGCGGAAGGAAAATCGGTCGCCGAACAGAATGTCGCGGCAGCAGATACGCCGCCTGCCAGTGCGCAGGCCGATGTGGCACCCGCCGAAACGCCGACGCCAAACGGCCCGGTGGCATCGCCGCAGCAGACCCCACCCGTCGGTTCGTCGGAAAAGATGTTCCTCTATGAGGAGCGTATCGGCCAGAGTTCGCCGACGGCGATCGAGGGATCGGTCGTCTGGAGCGTGCAGCACGAGGCCGGCCAGGACGGCCGGCAGGAGGCGACGGTACAGGGCAACGTCACCGTTCCCGAACGCAATCTTTCGGCTCTCGTCACCTTCAAGCGCAATTCCGATCCGTCGCTGCCGGCAAGCCATCTCGTGGAGATCGTATTCTCGGTGCCGCCGAATTTCGAAGGCGGCAGCATCGACAGCGTCCAGCGCATCTCGATGAAGCGCACGGAGCAGGACCGCGGCGACGCGCTGATCGCGGTTCCGGCCAAGATCACCGACGATTTCCATATGATCGCGCTCAACGATTACCCTGATGCGCGCAAGGCCAATCTCGACCTGATGTCGACCCGCAACTGGATCGATATTCCGATCACCTACCGCAACGGCCGCCGCGCGCTGCTGACGATGGAAAAGGGCGGTACGGGAACGGACGCCTTCAATACCGCGATCAAGGAATGGACCGCGCTCGGGGATGTGTCGACGAGCCAGTGAGGGTTTCTTCAGCAACGCCGCCGGACCTTTGGGGTAGCGCTGAGACTGCGGTACAAAAGTGAATGAAAATGAAAAGGCGGGCCGCAAGGGACCCGCCTTCTTCAATTGTATCGCGCGGCAGGCTTATGCCGTGGCTTCGACGACGCGGACGGCCTTGGCGCGTTCCAGGGCTTCCTTGCGGACCGCGTCCTGCACCTTTTCGAAGGCGCGGACCTCGATCTGGCGCACGCGTTCGCGGCTGATGTCGAATTCGGTCGAAAGGTCTTCCAGGGTCACTGGATCCTCGGCGAGACGGCGAGCCTCGAAGATGCGGCGTTCGCGCTCGTTCAGCACGCTCATCGCTTTCGCCAGCATGCGCCTGCGGGTGTCGAGCTCATCCTGTTCGATCAGCACGTCTTCTTGGCTGTCATGGTCGTCCACCAGCCAATCCTGCCATTGGCCGCTGTCACCTTCGGCTGCCTTGATCGGTGCGTTCAGCGAGGCGTCGCCGGAGAGGCGGCGGTTCATCGAAATGACCTCCTCCTCCGAGACGTTCAGCTTGGTGGCAATTTCCGAGACGTGCTCCGGCTTCAGGTCGCCGTCATCGATTGCCTGGATGCGGCCCTTCAGCCGGCGCAGGTTGAAGAACAGGCGCTTCTGGTTGGCGGTCGTGCCCATCTTCACCAGCGACCACGAGCGCAGGATATATTCCTGGATCGAGGCCTTGATCCACCACATGGCATAGGTGGCGAGGCGGAAGCCGCGCTCGGCATCGAATTTCTTGACGGCCTGCATCAGGCCGACATTGCCCTCGGAGACGACTTCGCCGATCGGCAGGCCGTAGCCGCGATAACCCATCGCGATCTTCGCGACGAGGCGAAGATGGCTGGTGACGAGCTTGTGGGCGGCGTCCCGGTCACCATGCTCGGCATAACGCTTGGCGAGCATGTATTCCTGCTGCGGCTCCAGCATCGGGAACTTGCGGATTTCGTCGAGGTAACGATTGAGACCGGCTTCACCGGCGGTAATGGACGGCAAGGTATTTCGGGCCATAGTGCACCCTCCTAAAGTGAATTCCGGTTCCCGATGGAAACGCGTCCTCGCGTTAAAAAGGCAAACCGGGACGTGCGGCTCTCTCCGAGCCCGCACTAAGTCTATATGCAGATAAGTGTGGCGAAACGGCGATTCAAGGTGCCGCTCACGCAGCTGTGAGTTGGAAGGCCGGCATTCAGAGCCGCCTTTATCGCCGCAGCGCCTCGACCAATTCGACCATATCATCCGGCAGCGGCACCTCGAAATGCATGATTTCGCCGGTGCGGGGATGCTCGAATTGCAGCATGAAGGCATGCAGCGCCTGACGGCCGAAACCGTTGACGACCTTGCGGATCTCTTCGGGCAGAAGATTGGCCTTGGTCTTGAAGCCGGCGCCGTAAACCGTATCGCCGAGCAGCGGATGGCCGATATGGGCCATGTGGACACGGATCTGGTGGGTGCGGCCGGTTTCGAGGCGGCACTCGACCAGCGAGGCGAACGCGGTCGCGTCCGGCTTCTCATGGAAGCGCTCGATCACCTGGTAATGCGTGATCGCCTCGTCGGCGTCCTGACTGTCGGGGCGTTTGACGGCGCGGCGCGTGCGGTCGCCGGTGGCGCGGCCAAGCGGCGCGTCGACTGTGCCAGACAGCGTGCGGGGCCGGCCCCAGACGACTGCCTGGTAGGCCCGCTCCAGCGGCATGGTGCGGCCGTGGTCGGCAAATTGCAGCGAGAGGTGGCGATGGGCAATATCGTTCTTGGCGACGACCATGACGCCTGTCGTGTCCTTGTCGAGACGGTGGACGATGCCGGGGCGGCGCACACCGCCGATGCCGGAGAGGGTATCGCTGCAATGGTGGATCAGCGCGTTGACCAGCGTCCCCGTCCAGTTGCCGGGGCCGGGATGGACGACGAGGCCGGAAGGCTTGGAAATGACGATGACGTCGTCGTCCTCATGGAGGATATCAAGCGGGATGTCCTCGCCCTGCGGCGTCGGGTCTTCCGGCTCGGGCAGCGTGATCTCGAAACTATCGCCGGTGCGCACCTTGCGTTGCGGGTCGGTGACGGGTTGGCCGCGCAGAAAAACCTGGCCATCCTTGATCAGCGTCTTGATGCGACTGCGCGAAAATTCCTCGCCGACCTGCGCCGTCAGCCAGGCGTCGAGCCGGCCTTCGGCGCTTTCATCGGCGGTCAGGACTTTTCTATTGCCGGCGGCTTGTTTAAAGGGGTCGCTCAAGACGCTTCTTCTCCGACGTATTTTTTAGAACGGGACGCACAGATGACAGCAATCGAGCCAGACGACCAGGAAGAGAAGCCCCTTGATCCGGCGATGGAAAGTGTCCGGCGCAAGATGGTCCGCCTGCAGATCGTTTCCGGCGCCATCATGTTCGTGAGCCTTATGGCGGTCTTCGGCGCGGTTGTCTACAAGGCGATGCACAGCGAGCCGAAGGAGACGGCGTCCACTGTTGCCGCCTCCGGCGTGCCCTCAGACGCGCCGCTTGCGGCAACCGTTTCCCTGCCGCTTGGCTTCAAGGTGCAGTCCACATCGTTTTCGGCCGGGCAGATCCTGTTCTACGGCGAAACGGTCGAGGGCAAGAGCAAGGCGCTGGTCTACGATCTCAGGACCGGCCGCACCGTCGCCGACGTCACCGTCGCGGGCAATTGAGGCCGGCATGGCCGCTGTCCCGATCGACATCGACAGCGCCGACGATCCGCGCGTCGCCGAATTCCGCGATATTCGCGAGCGCGACCTGACCGGCCGAGAGAACCGCTTCATCGCCGAAGGCACCGTCGTGCTGCGCATGCTCGCCGAGGCGCATGCGGCCGGCCGCGGCTTTTTCGCCGAAAAGATCCTGCTGCTGCGCAACCGCGTCGAGGGCGTCCGGCCCATCCTGGAGCGGTTTCCGGCCGATGTGCCGGTCTATGTCGCCGGGGCTGATGTGCTCGACGGCGTCGTCGGTTTCCATCTGCATCGCGGCGTTCTCGCGCTCGGCCGGCGGGAGGATCGCGGGGAAGCTGCCCTTCTTGACGCGCTGCCGGAGCAGGCGCTGGTGCTCGTCGGTTGTGGCATTTCCAATCACGACAATGCCGGCTCGATGTTTCGCAATGCGGCTGCCTTCCGGGCCGATGCGGTGCTGCTCGACGAAACCTCCTGTGATCCACTCTACCGCAAGGCGCTGCGTGTCTCGGTCGGTTCGGTGCTGGGCGTTGCGCACCGTCGCGGCGGCAAGGCGCTGGATGTGCTTCTGGCGCTTGCCGAACGGGGCTTTGCCATCTGGACGCTTTCGCCGCACGGCAAGACCGATATCCGCGCCATTCCGGCCTCGACGCGTATGGCGCTCGTCGTCGGCACCGAAGGCGAGGGGTTGCCGGAGGCGCTGCTTGCGCGGTTCCAGAGCGCGCGCATTCCGCAGTCGGAGGAACTCGACAGCCTCAACGCCGCGACGGCGACGGGGATCGCACTGTTTTCCATGGCCTCGGCGATGGGCCGGATCTAACGCATGCCTTCTCAAATCGAAATCGATTTTCAGGGTTCTGCGCCAATTCAAAAATGATGGCGCCCCGCGCTAAGGCGTCAGCGCGCGCGATCGGCGATGATCGCGGCCGCCCTGTCGGCAAGGCTGACGCGATCGTTCGGATTCCTTTCCGCAGCATCCAACAGCAGTGTGCGGATCGGTGAGGAGGGACCTTCGTTAAGTGCGGTCAGCGCCACCATATTGGCGGCGATCGAGGCGATCTCCTCGCGGATCGCGCCATCGCGCCCGGTTGAGGCCTTTGCCTTTTCCAGCCGCTCGGCAAGGGCGGCACTGCGCGTGCGGACATCTTCGCCGATCTCAGACGTGACGACGGCGGTGTCGAGCGCGGATGCGACCGTGTCTTCGGCCGGCATTTCCCCCGGCAGGTCCGCCACCATCCCGGCAAGGCCGGCGTCGCGCAGCACCCGGTTGACCTTGCGGATTTCGGCGTTGGCGGCCTTCAACTGCTCCTTCAACTTGGTGATCTCCTGCTGGCGGCGCGCGACCAGGGCTTCCTTTTCGGTGGCGGAAGCGCTCTCGCGCGCGGCCTTATCCTCCAGACGGATTACCATATGCTGCTGCTGCGTCAGTTTCTGTTCGGCATCCTTGGCGCGCTTCTGCAGCAGGCTGACGTCCTGGCGCAGCGTGTCGCGTTCGTCGCGCAGCGCGTTGACACGGAATTTCAGGCTCTCCGCCTCGGTCTCGCGCGCGGCCAGGTCGATCCTCAGCCCATCGGCCTGTTCACCGAGCTTGCTCAGGCGCGTCCGCATCGTCGCCAGTTCGCTTTCCTTGTTGGCAGCGGACTGCTCGGCAATATGCAGGTTGGTCTTCAACTGGCTGATATAGTTCTCGTCCTTGCGCAGATGCGAGCGCTGGTCGGCTGCTTCGACATGCATCTCGCCGATCTGCGCCTGCAAATCGCCGATCTCGGCGGCAAGCCTGCCGGCGTCGACGGCGAGGGCGTCGTGGCGAAGCTGGAACGACAGGGATTTCTCGCGCTCACGCAGAAGGTCCTGGGTGGTGCGGGCATTTTCGGCGGCATAAAGCGCGCGCACCATGTCTTTCTGGGCGCGAACCTCTTGTGGGCTCAGCGGCATCGTCGCTTTCAGCCGGTTCTCTGTATACCAGACAATACGGCGGTGAACGGCCGGCGAGACCAGAAAGACGAGGAAGGCCGCGGTCAGGAAGCCCAATCCGAACAAGAGAGCATATTCGATCACGGCGCGGCCATCGGTAAGAAGGTTGATACGGGTCAGCCGCGATGATTAAGCAGGCATGACGCGCATGGCAAGGCCGCCGGTGGGGACGGCGGCACATTCCGGCGGCTTTGCAGCCTCAGAAGGGGTTCCAGGTCGGCGCCTGGGTGATCTTGAGATAGCCGACATTGACGCCGAGGCGGGCGCCGACGCCGGTGCGGATCGGCACGACCAGCACGTCGTTGTTCTTGAGCAGGGTCATGCCGAAGCCGGCGATCACATAGGCCGAGCCGCTGACGCCGCCGAAGCGGGCATAGATGCCGTTGATAGAGGGCAGGTCGTAGACCAGCATCATCACGCGCGAGCCCTGGCCGCCGTAATCGAGGCCGAGCGAGGGTCCCTGCCAGTAGAGATTATGTTCGCCGGCGTTCTTGGTGTTCAGCTGGCCCTCGCCATAGGTAAGGCCGGCGATGAAGGCGCCGCCGCCTTCTTGTCCGAGGATATAGCCGTTCGGCAGGCCGTATTTCTGGAAGGCACTCTCGACGACCTTGGCAAGTCCGCCGCTGGCGGAACCGAAGAAGGAGTGGCCGGCGTCAACGATTTCCTGCATCGTGTACTGGCCGTTGTCCTGGGCAGCGGCCGGTGCGGCAACCATCAGCGAGGAGAAGACGAGGGCCGAAAGGAACCTGCAGAAGCCGATGAATCGGTGCGGAAATCGAGGGCGCATTGTGTCATCCGTTCGTCGTTTGGCTAGGAGCGGGCAACCGCTCGCGGCGATTGGTGCATTTTGCGCCGATGATCTTAACAATCGGTTTACCAAATATGGTGTCATTATGGCATCGAGTACGATCGCAAACTTCGCGCAATTTTGATGAAGTATATTCCGGGCGCAATGAAATTGCCGCCCCTCAGGAGACGATGATGTCCAAGAACCCCAATCTCACCCTGTCCGGCCCGGATCTGGCCGCGCTTCTTTGCAGCCGCGTTTGCCACGATGTCATCTCGCCCGTCGGCGCGATCAATAACGGGCTGGAACTGCTGGACGAGGGCGGCGCCGATTCCGATGCGATGGACCTGATCCGCACCAGCGCCCTCAATGCGTCCGTCCGCCTGAAATTCGCACGCCTCGCCTTTGGTGCGTCGGGCTCCGTCGGCGCCTCGATCGACACGGGCGAGGCCGAACGCGCTGCCAAGGATTTTGCCGTCGCCGAGAAGAAGACCGAGGTGATTTGGAATGGACCGCGCGCCATCGTCGCCAAGAATCGTGTCAAGCTGCTGCTCAACCTCTTCCTCGTTGCCTATTCTGCCATTCCGCGCGGCGGTGTACTCGAGGTAACGCTCGAAAATCCCGAATTCGATGCCAGGTTCAAGCTCACGGCCAAAGGCAAGCTGATGCGCTTGCCGCCGAAATTCGTCGAGATATCGACTGGTACCATCGAGGAGGCGATCGACGCCCATTCGATCCAGCCCTATTACACCGTGCTTCTGGCACAGGAGTGCGGAATGACGCTCGATCATAGCGCCAGCGCAGACGAACTGGTGTTCACGGCAGTGGCCGCGGCAACCTGATTTCGGAGTGCGGACGCGTGTCGGCGCCCGTCCGGTAACGATTCGTTAGCCTGATGGACCTATTCTCCAGGGTTGTAAGAGGCCTCTTGCTGCGACGAATGCGGGGGCAAAGGAGCGGCCATGCAAAGGTTCATGATCACCGATAATTCGGACATCGTCCGCAAGGTCGGCAAGCGCATTCTCTCCGAACTCGATTTTCTCGTCAGCGAAGCCTCCAACGCCGGCGAGGCGCTGCAGCGCTGCCAGGCGGAGCTGCCGGAATATCTGATCGTCGATTCCGGCATGGAAGGCGCCCTCGATCTCATCGCCGCCATCCGCGCCATGGACGGCGGCAAAGAGGTCAAGATCTATTACTGCGTCGTCGAGGCGGATCTGAAGAAGCTGATGGCGGGCAAGCGGGCCGGTGCGACCGACTTCCTGCTGAAGCCGTTCGATCGCAAGATCCTGACCGCGGTTTTCGGAAACCGCGCGATCGCCGCCTGACGCAGATCTTCCGCTCATATCGGTTGTCCCTCGAGCATCATGCCGAAAGTGCACGTGCGTTCGGCCGTCGCCACGTCCTATTTTCTTAAACGAGACACAGAGGATCAGGCCGATCCAGCCTGAAATCTTCCGTCAGGGTGGCTTCTTATTTGCCCAGGGCAGAAACGAAAAATCCCGCCGGAAAGGCGGGATCTTCGTTTATCCGATAAGGGGGATCGGAAAAAAATCAGGCGGTTTCGGCGTATTCGGCCCCATCCGGTTCGCGAAGAACATAACCACGGCCCCAAACGGTCTCGATGTAGTTGGCGCCGCCGGCAGCGTTGGCGAGCTTCTTGCGGAGCTTGCAGATGAAGACGTCGATGATCTTCAGTTCCGGCTCGTCCATGCCGCCATAAAGGTGGTTCAGGAACATTTCCTTGGTGAGGGTGGTGCCCTTGCGGAGCGAAAGCAGCTCCAGCATCTGATATTCCTTGCCCGTCAGATGGACGCGCTGGCCGCCGACTTCGACAGTCTTGGCGTCGAGGTTGACGATCAACTCGCCGGTCATGATGACCGACTGGGCATGGCCCTTGGAGCGGCGGACGATGGCGTGGATGCGAGCGACGAGCTCGTCCTTGTGGAACGGCTTGGTCATGTAGTCGTCGGCGCCGAAGCCGAGGCCACGAACCTTGTCTTCGATGCCGGCCATGCCCGACAGGATGAGGATCGGTGTCTTGACCTTGGACAACCGGAGAGTGCGAAGCACTTCATATCCGGACATGTCGGGCAGGTTCAGATCGAGAAGGATGATGTCATAATCATACAGCTTGCCCAGATCGACGCCTTCTTCACCGAGATCGGTGGTATAAACATTAAAACTCTCTGATTTCAGCATCAACTCGATGCTCTGCGCCGTCGCGCTGTCATCCTCGATTAGAAGTACCCGCATAATTATCCCCTTTACCGCCGCCGAAAGGTGGTCTGGCCCCCTACACGATACCGAACACGCTACGTGATTTGGAAGCTGCCACGAAATGGTTAACAAATTCTAATTCACTCTGGCAAGGAGTATCGAATTTATTAAATAATTTTTCCATTTCTCTGTTTTCCAATAGGAATCTCAAAAAGGCTTTCCTCAACTTTAACATTAGGAAACAGCGCTAAGTGATTCATCCGACTCGCCAATGAAAAGGTTCGAACTTCATGCCTTGGCATTTACCGACCCTTAAATCATAGGGCCTATCATTAACGATGCCCGTAAACGAAAGGTTACCAGCGGTAGGTATTTGTTAATATCGCAGGAAATTTTTTAGCAAACCGTGTCAAAGCGGCGCGCAGGGCGGTTTCAAGTTGAGCCGGGGTCTCGCATCACGGGAGTAATGCGTATGAAGTCGCGAGAAAGTCTCGTTCGCCTGAAGGAATTTCAGGTGAACGAAAAACGACGTCAGTTGCAGCAATTGCAAATGATGATGTCTGAATTCGAACGGATGACGAAGGATCTGGAGAGCCAGATCGTCGTCGAGGAAAAGAAGTCCGGTATTTCCGACCCGAATCACTTTGCTTATCCGACCTTCGCCAAGGCCGCGCGTCAGCGGGCCGATAACCTGCAGGTTTCGATCAAGGAACTGAAGACGCAGGAAGAGACGCTGGAAATGGCGCTCGAGGAGATGCAGGCGGAATATGCAAGGGCGACGGCGCTGGAAGAGCGTGACAGCGGCGCCCGAGCAAGGGCGTAAGAGAAAAACGGTGGGCGCCGGTTTCGGCGCCTGGGATCGCCGCTGAGAAGCCATGTATGACGGGCGCGCTGTCCGTCATACATGGCTTTTGGTGTTTTCGCCTATCGGCGTCAGCGCCTTCAGCGCAACTGTCGCCGAAATCGAGGCTGTCACGCCGAAGGCGATTGAAGAAGTTATCTCCAAAGCGGGTCACATCGAGCGTGATTCACGCGACGCAAGTCATGCCTTTTTATGTGCCTACCCCAAACCCGCAGCCTGTCTTTGAGCGACGCGCATTAGAGCGCCGTGCGTCCTTTCGGACGCGCAAAGGACGCTCCAACTCTTTTAATCCCTCGCATCGTGCTTTCCGAAAATCGACTCCGATTTTCGACCAGATGCGCTAGTTCACGACATCCTTCCATTCCGGATGGCGTTGCGCCTGCGCCTTGAAGAACGGGCAAAGCGGGATGATCTTCCATCCGCCGGTGCGGGCTGCTTCCACGGCGTGGAGCGCCAATGCCTGGCCCACGCCCTTGCCGCGCAACGCATCGGGAACGGCCGTGTGATCGATGATGATGAGCTTCGGCGATGTGCGCGAATAGGTCATCTCCGCCTCGCGCCCCTCCACCTCGGCCGCATACCGGCCGCCGGAGGCGCCTTCCTCGTTTCGAATGTTCATTGTCTTTCCTCGTAACGGATAGTGTCGTAGCGGACCGTGACATGGCGGCGCCGTCGTGCCAAGCCGTGGAGGCAGTGCAGGCAGGAGACGGAGTGTTCATGCAAAATATCGGATCGATACGAGGTTCAGGGCAATGAAGGCGCTTTCGATGATTCGCCCCGTGCTTCTCGTGGCCGGGCCGTTCTTCCTGGCGCTCGGCCTCGTGTTGCCGCTGGTCCGTTTCGAGACGCTGTATTTCTTCGATGAGACGCCGTCCCTCATCGAAATCATCGTCTCGCTTTGGCAAGGCGGGGATGGTCTCCTGGCGGCGATTGTTGCACTGGTTTCGATCCTGCTCCCGTCTCTGAAGATGATCGGGATCGCCGCAGAAGCGACGGCCACCGGCGTTGGGGCCGGCAGCCTGTTCTATCGTCGTGTCGTACCGCATCTGTCCAAGTGGTCGATGATGGACGTGCTGCTGGTCGCGATCGTCATTGCGGCGGCGAAGACGACGGGGCTGGCGGATGCCTTCACGCAGCCAGGCCTCTGGTGCTATGCGGCCTCGTCAATGATTTCGGGCCTTCTTCATTCCCTGATGGGAGATGCGTCCGGCCCGAAATAGATGTCGTCGATGCTGGCGAGTGATCAGTGACGATATTGCTGAATGCGCGTGGTGCGCAGGCCGGCGAGACCGTGGCTGTTGATCGACGACTGCCAGGAGAGGAATTCTTCGACCGTGAGCGTATAACGCTCGCAGGCCTCTTCCAAGCTCAACAAGCCACCGCGAACAGCCGCGACAACCTCTGCCTTCCGGCGAATCACCCAGCGCCGCGTATTGGGCGGCGGAAGATCCGCGATCGTCAGGGGGCTGCCATCGGGGCCGATGACATATTTTACTCGGGGACGTATCATTTCGGTCATTGGACTCTCTACACAACGCAAGACCACGAACCCCACTCTAGCCTGCCACATTTAAAAATTGCCTAAACCCATCGTAAGACTTTGATAACAAATTTAGATGCCCTCGGGCCGCGGATTTGGGGGCGGCCGCCTGCCGCTACGTCAATTTATAGCGCCTGCATGGGAGCCATGCGGAATAAAGATTAGCTGATTTCCCGGGATGATCTTCTAAGTGCTGCAACAAATGAATGAGCGCAAAACTTCGACTCCGCTCTTCCCGCTGCATTAGTCCAGTTTGCGCTTTTGACGCTTCGTGTCCTCGGGATGCGGGGCAGAAATCCGTCTCTGCTGATGCTCCGGCGCGAGCTTCTCGCCGCCGGCAGCGAGGCCGAGCCGATGCTGGCCTTACGAGGATACGAAGATGGAAAGACCTGAGCGCGCAGTCGACGACTGCGCTGAGGATGCTGCATTTTCGCCGTCGAAGGCCGTGGGCGCCGGGGCTTCGTTTAACGACGGCAAGGAACGGCTCGGGGAGATGGCGAAGCTTGCGGGCTTCGATTTTTATCTGCTTTCGGTTTTCCCGCGCGGCGACCGTACGGCTTTCATCGAAAACCGGCTGATCAGCAACTGGCCGCTAAGCCTGGTCGGCTTTTACGAGGCCGCCGATCTCTTCTATTGCAGCAGACTGGTGACCGCGATGAAGCGGACGATCGTGCCGATCTTCTGCAAAGAGGGGTCGTTTGCGGGCAGCGCCGCCAATCAGGAAAACCGCAGACTCAACACGCTCTTTCAGATGCACGGGCTGAAGAATACCTTCGCCTTCGCGCTTGCATGACGCTGACCTGAAACAATACATCTTCGCCTTCTCAGGCGACTGTCCTATGCCCACGCGGGAGCAGGCGATGGCGCTGCTTTACGGCTGCATGGAGCTTCTGGACAAGGTTTCGCGCAATGGCAACCCGGAAACGGTCCGTCGGAGACGCTCACCCGGCGCGAAATCGAATGCCTGCGACGCCGCCTGCTTCCTTAAATCGGAATGGACTTAAGGAATCAGGCGGCAATTCAAAGTGCTACAGCGTCCTTTGCGCGTCTAAAAAGACGCGCGGCGCTGTAGTCGGCGGCCGGCAAGAGCAGCGACGAGATCGCGATCGTTCTCGATCTCTCGTCGCATACGGTGGCAGGTTATCTGAAGAGCGCGATGCGCAAACTCGATTCGGCCAACCGCATGCAGGCGGTCGCCAGAGCATTCCGGTGCCGGATGCTCTAAAGCGCGTGGCATCGCGCTTTAGGTCTTTGTTTTATGCATGTCGGTTTCGCAAAACCGCTGCACACTTTTCGGCGACATGCACAAGGCAGCCGGTCTCTTCTCACAAAGCTTAAAGCTTAAAAGCCTTTTCCGCGGGTCAGCTCCGACACGACGGTTCCGAAAATGATGCGCATGTCCATCACGATCGAAAAATTCCCGACGTAATAGAGATCGCTGGCGATGCGGGCGCGCGCCTTGGCCGGACGATCGGTCGGGCCGCGCAAGCCGCGCATCTGGGCAAGACCCGTCATGCCGGGGCGCATCGCATGGCGCTGATGGTATTCCGGTACGAGCTCTTCGTAGAGCATGCCGCCGGCGCGCATGCCGATTGCATGGCAACGCGGGCCGACGACCGACATGTGGCCCAGCAACACGTTCAGCAGCTGCGGCAACTCATCGACATTCGTCCGGCGCAGGATGGCGCCGATGCGAGTTATGCGCGGATCGTTCTTCACCGTCTGGGCAACACCGGAGACATCGCAGAGGTCGGTGCGCATGGAACGGAACTTGTAGACCTTGATGGCCTTGCAGTTCTTGCCCCAGCGGGTCTGCTTGAAGAGCACCGGTCCCGGGCTGTCGAGCTTGATCAGCAGGGCGACGAACAGAAGGAACGGGGCGAGGACGAGGAGGGCGCTCAACGACGAAAAAATGTCGAACGCCCGCTTCAGGACCAGATCCACCAACGGCGCCTGCGGCGCCTCGCTATGGATAACAGGGGTCTGGATCTTCAGGCTCGGCTGCTGGCGGCGGCTCGGCCGGAAGGAGTCTGTCGAAATGCTGTTGTTTAGTTCCGTGATGCTCAAGGATCGTACTCTGTTGTCTTCGAGGGGGGCGCGGCGGCAATAGGCGATCAATGGTTAACCCTGTCACCAGGGCTGCACTCAGGTCTTGGTAACCCTACTAAAACGGAAAAATGCGACAATTGTGTAATGGTGTCCAGAGAAATATCGCATCGCAGCAAATCTTTCGCATGTGCGTTAAGTTGAGGCAAGCTCATGATATTTCGTTAAGAATTGGAATTTTGTCAAAGTTTCTAGGCCTTTGGCAGGGCTTCACAGGGGGGTGGCGAAGTGCCGTTTCGACACGTGACCCAGGTCTCTTAAGCATATTTCTTAACGGAACACGGGGCGAAATTTTTCTGATGAAGATATCGATCACTGTCGAAGCCGTGCCGAAATGTGACAAAATCAAGGCAAGATTGATGGCGCGCAGCGTCTTGAAAAGATGCAGGGCAACGAATTTGCGGCCCGAATCGCTCAGTGAGGCCCGATAACGCGAATCACTTCACAGCTGGAGAGGGGATCGTGGATGCGCTTTACGGAGGGACGCTTGCGCAGTTGAGGCGCGCATGCCCGAGGCCGGTCGCGGATTGTCGCGACAGGTCTGAGCTCATGGTTACGATGCAGAGAATCGCGCCGCTTGCCGGTATTCAACGATCCTAAGGATGGTCACGCCGGTTCGAGGACGCGTTTCCTGCCGCCCCAGGAGATGAAGTTCGGGTTGGCGAAGTCGAAATCGGCCGCGGTTCCCGTCTTGCCATAGGTCAGCGGCGTTCCGTCCAGCGTCACCGTCGAACCGCCAGCGGCGCGCAGCACCGCATCGCCGGCCGCGGTGTCCCATTCCATCGTGCGGGTGAAACGCGGGTAGACGTCGGCCTTGCCTTCGGCCAGCAGGCAGAATTTCAGCGAGGAGCCGATATTGGTGCATTTGAAGATCGCGTGGTCGGCGAGGAAGCTTCCGGTCTCCGGGCTGTTGTGGCGAAGGCTTGCAAGCGCCAGCCTGTCGTCAGGCTGCTCGCGCACAGTGATTGTGCTGCGTGCGCCAACCGTGAAATCGTCCGCGACGACGAGCCTTTCGGCGTGGCCGCGTTCTCCCGAGAAGGCAAGTCCGAGCGCTGGCGCGTAGACGATGCCCGCCACCGGGGCGCCGTTCTCGATATAGGCGATGTTGACGGTGAATTCCTGCCGTCCGTCGACGAACTCGCGGGTCCCGTCGAGAGGGTCGACAAGAAAGAAGCCACGGCCGGCAATGTCGGGCACTTTTCCGGCGGCGACCGATTCTTCCGCCACGACGGGTATTTCGGGATAATCTCTGGCGAGATGAGCGAGGATGATGCGTTCAGCCTCCTCGTCGGCGACCGTGACCGGACTGGCATCCGCCTTCATGGCGACGGGGAAGCCTTCGCGCAAGACCGTGATGATGGCCTTGCCGGCTTCGAGTGCCGCCTTTTCAAATGTCCTCAGCATTGTCCTTTTGCCGTTCGCCACGCGGCGAGCACCCCGTTGTCGCTCGTCCGCAAACCATCTCTATTACAACCAGATACTTAAGTTATATGGTGTTCCCCGTCATGCTCTGCATCCCTCAATACACAGCTTGATGATGCTACCATAAGTTTTCGGCCTTGTCAGACGAAGATCGGGCATTGTTCGTGAAATGGCATTCGTCAAAGAGGCTGCCTTGGGGACTGAATTTGCTCCATCTTCCAATTCTGTGGAATAGCTTACGCAGCAAGCGGGGCAGGAAATCGACGGCGATATCTCCGTATGGTTAAGCCAGTGGCAGTTTCTGGCTAAAAATAGGCCCAGCTCTGCCGTTTTTCTGTGGATTTTGGTTCAAAACGCGCCAGTTAGGCCTGTTCTGACAAGAATCTGTCGGAGTAAATCCTTTTTGTCTTCACATTTCCAACGAAACCGCTATGCATTCGGCCTATGAGGTTCTCTGAAACGGAGAACTGAAGAACCAAAAAGAGATGCAGCGTGTTTCGCTCGCATCCAGGGGAAAACGACATATGGAGTATTTCGTCCAGCAGCTCTTAAATGGGCTGACGCTCGGATCCATCTATGGCCTTGTGGCTATTGGCTATACGATGGTTTACGGCATTATCGGCATGATCAATTTCGCCCATGGCGACATTTTCATGCTCGGTGGTTTCGCCGCTCTTATCGTCTTCCTCGTCCTCACATCCATCTTCGCAGGTCTCCCGGTGGCAGTTCTGCTGCTGGCGATGCTTGTCGTCGCGATGTTGATGACGAGCTTGTGGAACTGGACGATTGAGCGCGTCGCATACCGTCCCCTGCGCGGTTCCTTCCGCCTGGCGCCGCTGATTACCGCGATCGGCATGTCGATCACGCTGTCCAACTTCATCCAGGTGACACAGGGTCCGCGCAACAAGCCGATTCCGCCGATGGTGAGCTCGGTCTACCAGTTCGGCAACATCTCGGTGTCGCTGAAACAGATCATCATCATCGTGATCACGGCAGTGCTGCTCACGATCTTCTGGTACATCGTCAATCGTACCGCACTCGGCCGTGCCCAGCGCGCCACTGAGCAGGATCGCAAGATGGCAGCGCTGCTCGGCGTCAACGTCGACCAGACGATCTCGATCACTTTCGTTATGGGTGCGGCACTCGCAGCCGTCGCCGGCACGATGTACCTGATGTATTATGGCGTCGCCTCGTTTAACGACGGCTTCACGCCCGGTGTGAAGGCCTTCACGGCAGCCGTTCTCGGCGGTATCGGTTCGTTACCCGGCGCCGTCTTCGGCGGCCTCCTTATCGGCCTTATCGAGTCGCTGTGGTCGGCATACTTCACCATCGCCTATAAGGACGTCGCGACCTTTGCGATCCTGGCTTTCGTGTTGATCTTCAAGCCGACCGGCATCCTCGGGCGGCCGGAAGTCGAGAAGGTATAACGTCATGGCAAACATCGAAAATTCTGCAGGCAAGCCCGATGCCGGACTTGTCCGCAAAGGCCTTACCGAAGCTCTTTTTGCCGCCGTCCTGTCGTTCGGCATGTTCGTTCTCTATGTCGGCCTCAAGACCGACCAGAACATCAGCAACGAGCTGATCATTGTCCAGCGCTGGGGCCTGCTTGCGATCTTCGTCGCGGTCGCCGCCATCGGCCGCTTCGCCACGGTGGTTTTCCTGCGGCCGCATCTCGATAGCCGCAAGCTGGCAAAGTCGAGACAGGGCGAACTCGACATCTCAACCGAGAAGAGCTTCTTCCACCGGCATTTCCTGAAGATCGCGCTGATCGCGCTGCTGCTTTATCCCATGGTGGTGGTGGCGATCAAAGGCCCTCAGGGCTCGCTGACATATGTCGACAATTTCGGCATCCAGATCCTGATCTATGTAATGCTCGCCTGGGGGCTGAACATCGTCGTCGGCCTCGCCGGCCTGCTCGACCTCGGCTATGTCGCCTTCTATGCTGTTGGCGCTTATTCCTACGCGCTGCTTTCGAGCTATTTCGGCCTGTCCTTCTGGGTACTGCTGCCGCTTTCGGGCATCTTCGCGGCACTCTGGGGCGTCATTCTCGGCTTCCCGGTGCTGCGCCTGCGCGGCGATTACCTGGCCATCGTGACGCTTGCCTTCGGTGAAATCATTCGTCTCGTCCTCATCAACTGGACTGAAGTGACGAAGGGCACTTTCGGTATCTCGAGCATCCCGAAGGCAACACTCTTCGGCATTCCCTTCGATGCGACGGCCGGCGGCTTTGCCAAGCTCTTTCACCTGCCGATCTCCTCGGCCTATTACAAGATCTTCCTCTTTTACCTGATCCTGGCGCTCTGCATGCTGACGGCCTATGTCACCATCCGGCTGCGCCGCATGCCGATCGGACGCGCCTGGGAAGCCTTGCGCGAAGACGAGATCGCCTGCCGTTCGCTCGGCATCAACACGGTGACGACCAAGCTCACCGCCTTTGCTACGGGCGCGATGTTTGCCGGTTTCGCCGGCTCGTTCTTCGCCGCCCGCCAGGGCTTCGTCTCGCCGGAATCCTTCGTCTTCCTGGAATCGGCCGTCATTCTCGCTATCGTCGTTCTCGGCGGCATGGGTTCGTTGACCGGCATCGCGATTGCCGCCATCGTCATGGTCGGCGGCACCGAGTTGTTGCGCAGCATGGACTTCCTAAAACTCATCTTCGGACCCGATTTTACGCCGGAACTCTACCGCATGTTGATCTTCGGCCTCGCCATGGTCGTCGTCATGCTGTTCAAGCCGCGCGGCTTCGTCGGCTCGCGTGAGCCGACAGCCTTCCTCAGAGAGCGCAAGGCGATATCCGGAAGCTTCATCAAGGAGGGCCATGGTTGATGAGCCCCGTAACGAATACGATGTCTGATGACACTTTGCTCAAGGTCGAACACCTGTCGATGAAGTTCGGCGGCCTGATGGCCATCAACGACTTCTCCTTTGAAGCCAAGCGTGGCGATATCACCGCGCTGATCGGGCCGAACGGTGCTGGCAAGACCACCGTCTTCAACTGCATCACCGGCTTCTACAAGCCGACGATGGGCATGATCACGTTCAACCAGAAGAGCGGCAAGCAATACCTGCTGGAGCGCCTGCCGGACTTTCGCATCACCAGGGAAGCCAAGGTCGCACGCACCTTCCAGAACATCCGGCTGTTCTCCGGCCTGACCGTTCTCGAAAACCTGCTGGTTGCCCAGCACAACAAGCTGATGAAGGCATCGGGTTATACGATCCTCGGCCTTATCGGTGTCGGCCCCTATAGGCGGGAAGCGGCTGCTGCAATCGAGCTCGCTCGTTTCTGGCTCGAGAAGGCCGACCTGATCGACCGCGCCGACGACCCCGCCGGCGATCTGCCCTACGGCGCCCAGCGGCGTCTCGAAATTGCCCGCGCCATGTGCACTGGCCCGGAGCTGCTTTGCCTGGATGAACCGGCTGCCGGCCTCAACCCACGGGAATCGGCAACGCTCAACGCGCTGCTGAAGAGCATTCGCGCCGAAACAGGAACGTCGATCCTGCTGATCGAGCACGACATGTCGGTGGTAATGGAAATCTCCGACCACGTCGTCGTCCTCGAATATGGTCAGAAGATTTCCGATGGCACGCCGGATCACGTGAAGAACGATCCGAGGGTTATCGCGGCCTATCTCGGTGTCGAGGATGAAGAAGTGGAAGAGGTGATCGCAGCCGTCGAGCAGCTCGAAGGAGGCGCAAACTGATGGGCGATGAAGTAATGACCGGTCAACCGCTCCTTCAGGTCAACAGCGTCGAAACTTATTACGGCAATATCCGCGCGCTGGCCGGCGTCGATGTCCACGTCAACAAGGGCGAGATCGTCAGCCTGATCGGCGCCAATGGCGCCGGCAAGTCGACACTGATGATGACGATCTGCGGCAGCCCGCAGGCCCGCACCGGTTCGGTGGTCTTCGAGGGCCGCGACATCACCCGCATGCCGACGCATGAAATTGCCCGTCTACGCATTGCACAGTCGCCAGAAGGCCGCCGCATCTTCCCGCGCATGACGGTTCTGGAAAATCTTCAGATGGGCGCAGGCCTCGACAATCTGAAACACTTCGCCGAAGACGTTGAGAAGATCTTCACGCTCTTCCCGCGTCTCAAGGAACGTCACGCCCAGCGCGGCGGAACACTTTCGGGCGGTGAGCAGCAGATGCTGTCGATCGGCCGCGCGCTGATGGCGCGCCCGAAGTTACTGCTTCTCGACGAACCCTCGCTCGGTCTTGCGCCGCTGATCGTCAAGGGCATCTTCGAGGCGATCAAGAAGCTCAACGAGGCGGAGGGGCTGACCGTTTTCCTCGTCGAGCAGAACGCGTTCGCCGCCCTCAGGCTTTCTCACCGCGCCTACGTGATGGTGAACGGCAAGGTGACGATGAGCGGCTCCGGCAAGGAGCTTCTTGCCAATCCCGAGGTCCGCGCCGCCTATCTCGAAGGCGGAAGACACTAGGTCGAAAGGAGAGTTTGACATGCAGGGACTTTTCTTCGAAGCGGATGTCGGCCCCCTTGTGGCGATCCGTGTCATCGTCTTGCTCTTAGGCTTCTGGACGGCCTGGCGCGCCGGCAAAGCGGTTGCCGAGGGCTGGAGCGACTATCCGCTGGTCATCGTCTATACATTTCTGCTCGCCTGGGCGATGCAGTTCCTGCATCATGCCCTGTTCAATGGGCCAATGCTTAGCACCTTCTACTATATCCTCGATTTCGTGACGCTGCTGGTCTTCTCGACGGCCGGCTTCCGCCACCGCCGCACCAATCAGATGGTTAACAACTATTACTGGCTGTACGAAAAGACTTCCGCGTTTTCGTGGAAGGACAAACATTGACAGTCCGTTGAAACTAGGCATGAATTGCCTTCCGAGTGGAACAGCTTTCCTGGCGCAGTCAATGGTGGGTAGTGCGCTGGGCCTTGGACCGGAACCCGCCCAAAAATTGGGAGTAATAATATGAAGAAGTCTCTTCTGTCGGCAGTGGCTCTGACGGCGATGCTCGCCTTCAGCGGCAACGCGTGGGCCGACGTTCTCATCGCTGTCGCTGGTCCGCTGACTGGTCCGAACGCCGCGTTCGGCGCTCAGCTCCAGAAGGGTGCTGAACAGGCGGCCGCCGACATCAACGCTGCTGGCGGCATTAACGGCGAGCAGATCAAGATCGAACTCGGCGACGACGTCTCCGACCCGAAGCAGGGCATTTCGGTTGCCAACAAGTTCGCTGCTGACGGCGTCAAGTTCGTCATCGGCCACTTCAACTCGGGCGTTTCGATTCCGGCTTCGGAAGTCTATGCCGAAAACGGCATCCTCGAAATCACCCCGGCCGCGACGAACCCGACCTTCACGGAACGGGGCCTCTGGAACACGTTCCGCACCTGCGGCCGCGACGACCAGCAGGGTGCCATCGCCGGCAAGTATCTTGCCGATCACTTCAAGGACGCCAAGATCGCTGTCGTTCACGACAAGACCCCCTACGGTCAGGGCCTTGCCGACGAAACCAAGAAGGCTATGAACGCCGCCGGCGTGACGGAAGTCATTTACGAAGGCATCAATGTCGGCGACAAGGACTTCTCGGCCCTCATCGCCAAGATGAAGGAAGCCGGCGTCTCGATCATCTATTGGGGTGGTCTGCACACCGAAGCCGGTCTCATCATCCGCCAGGCGGCTGACCAGGGCCTGAAGGCGACGCTGGTTTCGGGCGACGGTATCGTTTCGAACGAACTGGCCTCGATCGCTGGCGACGCCGTCGCCGGTACGCTGAACACCTTCGGCCCCGATCCGACGGCGAACCCTGCAAACAAGGAACTCGTCGAAAAGTTCAAGGCCGCTGGTTTCAATCCGGAAGCCTACACGCTCTATTCCTACGCTGCGATGCAGACGATTGCCGGGGCCGCCAAGGCTGCCGGCTCGCTGGATCCTGAGGCCGTTGCTAAGGCCATGAAGGAAAAGGGCCCGTTCCCGACCGTTCTCGGCGACATTTCGTTCGATGAAAAGGGCGATCCGAAGATCCCCGGCTACATCATGTACGAATGGAAGAAGGGTCCGGACGGCAAGTACAGCTACTTCCCGCAGGGCATGTAAGCTTCGCTCCCCTTTATGGGACATGATTATCGAAGCCCGGTTCCGACCGGGCTTCTTTCTTTTTGCGGACGTTTCAATTTTCGCCTGGCTGGTCTAACTCTTGGCATCGTTTTGAAGCGTTGAGTGGAACCGTCATGTCCAAACCCCGCATTCTCGTCACCCGGCGCTGGCCAGCCACGGTGGAAGCCGTCCTTGCCGAACGTTTCGACGTGACGTTCAATCCTGACGATATTCCGCTCGGTGAAAACGAGCTAAGGCTGGCGCTCTCGACTTATGATGCCGTATTGCCGACGGTTTCCGATCGGTTGCCCGCCGCTGTCTTCGACGGCGTGCCTGTTGTCACCAAGATCCTTGGCAATTTCGGCGTCGGCTACAATCACATCGATATATCCGCTGCCAGGGAGAGAGGCATTGCGGTCACAAACACGCCGGGCGTGCTGACCGACTGCACGGCCGATATCGCCATGTTGCTGCTGCTCTCCGTTGCCCGGCGCGGCGGTGAGGGCGAGCGGCAGGTACGCGCTGGTGCATGGAAGGGCTGGTGCCCGACGCATATGGTCGGCGCCAAGGTGACCGGGAAGACGGTCGGCATCATCGGTTTCGGCCGAATCGGCAAGGCCTTCGCGCAACGCTGCCATTTCGGCTTCGGCATGGACGTGGTGTTCTTCAACCGTTCGCCGGTCGATCCACCGGAGGCGGCGCGTTACGGCGCGCGGCAGCTGCCGACGATCGAGGCCGTGCTGGCGGTGGCTGATTTCGTCTCGCTGCATTGCCCCGGTGGAGCGGAGAACCGACACCTGATAAATGCGGCACGGCTTACGGCGATGAAGCCGGGCGCCTTTCTCATCAATACGGCGCGTGGCGACGTGGTGGATGAGGCGGCGCTGATTGCAGCGCTCAAGGCGGGCACGATCCGCGGCGCCGGGCTTGACGTCTACGAGGCGGAACCTGATGTCCCGGAGGCGCTGCGGCGGATGGAGAACGTCATGGTGCTGCCGCATCTCGGCAGCGCCACGGAAGAGACGCGGACCGCCATGGGCATGAAGGTGGTCGACAACGTGACGGCGTTTTTCGAGGGCAGGGATGTGCCGGATCGGGTGGTTTAGCGACCAGCCGCCAACGCCATCTCACATCTCGTGCAGCACATGCGTGGCCTTCACGGCGGCTGATGCGCGGTTCTCGACGCCGAGCTTCACATAAATCTGTTCGAGGTGCTTGTTCACCGTCCGCGCCGACAGTCCCAATATTTCGCCGATGTCGCGGTTGGCCTTGCCCTTGGCAATCCAAAGCAGCACTTCGGATTCGCGCTGGGTGAGCGAAAAGCGCTGGCGCAGCACTGCGTCGTCGCTGCGCTGATTGGCGGCAGTGAGGCGAAAGAGATATTCGTCAGGGCCGATCGCGCCGAGGAAGGCGAGCTGCAGCGCCGCTTGGCCGGCATGGGCAACGGAGATGATGCCGTCGCGCACCGCGGCGACGCGGTCGCGCATCCAGCCGGCGATATGGTGGACGACGATTTCCATGCCGTCGTCGCTGCCCATGGCCGCATTGACCAGCCGTGTGGCTTGCGGCGTTGACCAGTGGATGGCACCGTCGCCCTTGACAGCCAGCAGATGGCGGCCGGCCGCGTCCAGCGCGATGCGGGCGCTTTGGGCCGAGCGAGCGTTGCGCAGATGGACACGGATGCGGGCGCGCAGTTCATCGATGTTGATTGGCTTGCTGAGATAATCGACGCCGCCGGATTCCAGCGCGTGCACGACATGCTCGGTCTCGGTCAGGCCGGTCATGAAGATGACAGGCACCTGTGCCACCGCGGCATTCGCCTTCAGCCGACGGCAGGTCTCGAAGCCGTCCATGGCGGGCATCACCGCGTCGAGCAGGATGATATCGGGCGTGATGCGCTCGACGATACCAAGTGCGGCCGTGCCCGACGTGGCGATCAGCACCGAGAAGCCGGATTGTTCGAGTGCGTCGGTCAAGAAGCCGAGTGCTTCGGCCGAGTCGTCGACGAGCAGAACGATGTCGCGGGGGAGGGCCGGCTCAGGCAATGGGTTCCACCTTTTCGTCGAAGTCGTGCAGGAAGGTCATGAAGCCGGCGAGATCGAAGGCGGCGACATAGGCGCGAAGTTCCTCTGTGAATGGCTGATTTGCCTCCACCTTGGCAAGGTCGGAAAGCTTGGCTTCGATACCTCTGATATAGCCGATCTCGCCGAGCCGCAGCAATTCCTGGATATGGGCAGCGCCTGGGCTCAGCATCGGCGCTTCGATCTTAACAGGAACGGCTGGCGCGGCATCGGCAAAGATCCATTTCAGGCCAAGATGCAGGGCGAGCTTGTCGCGCAGCTGGCGGATGTCGACCGGCTTGCCGATCGCATCGTTATGGCTGTCGTCACTGTCGCTGAGAACCGCCGCATCACCGATATTGGCCGAAAGCATCAGCACTGGCGCCGTCTGACCGGCCTCGCGCAGACGCGAGACGAGCTGCCAGCCGTTCATGCCGGGCATCAGGATATCGACAAGGAAGAGGTCCGGTATGATGCCCTCGATCAGCGTCAGGCATTCGCCGCCGCCTGCCGCCGTCAGCACGATGAAATCGAGCGGCGCCAGGATTTCGCGCATCATCTCGCGGTGGTCCTCGTTGTCGTCGACGACCACGACCGTGCGGCGCGGGCCGTCGTAACCGACGATGCGCTTCTCTTGCGGTGCGGCGGCCACGGCGCGCATGACGGCGGACAGCATCAGCCGGACGCGGAAGGTCGAGCCTTCGTCCTTCACGCTCGAAACCGAAATCTCGCCGCCGAGCGTGTTGGTCAGAAGCCGGGTGATGGTGAGGCCGAGGCCAAGCCCCGGCATTGGCCGCACGCTTTCAGCCTCGCCGCGCTGGAAGGGTTCGTAGATGCGGGTCAGGTCTTTCTCCGTGATGCCGCGGCCGGTGTCAGTGACGGTGAAGGTCGCGACTTGGCTGCGATAGCCGACATCGAAGGTGACGCTGCCTTCGTCGGTGAACTTGATGGCATTGGAGAGCAGGTTGACCAGGATCTGGCGCAGGCGCTTTTCGTCGGTACGGACGAACTGCGGCAAGGCCGGCGAGCGCTCATGGATGAAGGTGAGCCCCTTTGCCTGCGCCTGCGGGCGGAACATATCGACGATCTGGTCGAGGAAATCCTGGATGTTGATCTCGTTGGAATAGACCTGCAGGCGGCCGGCCTCGATCTTGGAAATATCGAGCAGGCCGTCGATCAGCCCGGAGAGGTGTTCGGCGCTGCGGCGAATGACCTTGATCGAGGATTGGCGCGGCGCCGGGATGGTCTCGTCGCGTTCGAGGATCTGGGCGTAGCCGAGTACGGCGTTCAGCGGCGTGCGCAGCTCATGGCTGAGCCCGACGACGTAGCGGCTCTTGGCGCGGTTGGCGGCCTCGGCCGTCTCCTTGGCGTTCTGCAGGGCGGCGTCGGTCTTCTTGTGGGCGGCGATTTCCTTGAGCAGCAGCGTGTTCTGGCGCGAGGATTCCTCCTCGGCAACGACGCGGCTGTCATGGGCGAGCACATAGAACCAGCAGACAACGCCTGAGATTACCGAGAAGACGAAGAAGACGATGAAGATGGTGCGGTTGACGACTTCGGCGGTCGCGGGTGAGGCGGAGGCGACCTGATGGGCGATCATCGCCAGGATCGCGCCGATGGCCGTCAATGCGAGCACGACGGCGATGCCGTAGCGGCCGAGGCGCGTCGTCAGCTTCCCCAGAATGGTTTCCGGCAGCAGCGCCTTGGCGACGGTGCCGACCTGCGCGTTGAAACGGGCGGCGGGCTTGCACATATCGTGGCAGCGGCTGTCGAGCGAACAGCAGAGCGAGCAGATCGGCGCGGCGTAGGCCGGGCACCAGGCCATGTCCTCCGGCTCGAACGGGTGTTCGCAGACCGAGCAGGTAATGCTCGTCAGGTTCTTCCAGCTCTGGCGCGGCTTGCGGGCGAGGTAGAACTTGCCCTTCGTCGCCCAGGCGATGACAGGCGAGGCGATTAGGGCGATGACGAGGGTGATGTAGGGGGCGAGCGAGGCGGCGATGTCGCCGAAGGCACCGAAATGGGCGATCAGCGACACCGTCGCCGACAGCGTCATGGCGCCGAGGCCGACCGGGTTGATGTCGTAGAGGTGGGCGCGCTTGAACTCGATGCCGGGGGGAGCAAGGCCCAGCGGCTTGTTGATGAAGAGATCGGCGGAGATCGTGCAGAGCCAGGCCATTGCGATAATCGAGAAGATGCCGAGCGTCTCCTCCAGCAGCCGGTAAATGCCGAGTTCCATCAAAAGCAGGGCGATTGCGACGTTGAAGACCAACCAGATGACGCGGCCGGGATGGCTGTGGGTCAGCCGCGAGAAGAAGTTCGACCAGGCGAGGGAGCCTGCATAGGCATTCATCACGTTGATCTTCAGCTGCGAGACGACGACGAAGGCAGCCATCAACAGCAGCGCCGCATTGTGCCAGGGGACCATGTAGCCGAAGGCGGTCAGATACATCTGCGCCGGGTCGGCGGCGCGATCGAGGGGCACACCCGAGGTGAAGGTCAGCACGACCAGGAATGAACCGGCAAGCAGCTTCGGGGCGCCGATGATGACCCAGCCGGGCCCGGCGAGAAAGATCGCCAGGCGATGGCGCCACTTGCGCTGTGGATCCGGCGGCAGGAAGCGCAGGAAGTCGGCCTGTTCGCCGATCTGCGACATCAGCGCCAGGATGACGGCAGAAGCAGCGCCGAACTCCACCAGATCGAATTCGGCGATGGTGCCGGGCGGACCGGAGGCATGGCGGATGCCGGCAAAGGCGCGCCAGAGATCGAATTTTTCCCAGTCCAGCAAGGCGATGAAGATGAAGGGTAGGATATTCAGCACGATCCAGAAGGGCTGGGTCATCAGTTGGAACTTGCTGATCAGCCGCACGCCGTGCGTCACCAGCGGGATGACCATGACGGCACTGATGATGTAGCCGATCCAGAGCGGGATGCCGAGGGTGAGCTCCAGCGCTCCGGACATGATCGATGCCTCGATCGCAAACAGCATGAAGGTGAAGCTTGCATAGATCAGCGAGGTGATGGTCGAGCCGATATAGCCGAAGCCCGCGCCACGCGTCAGAAGATCGATGTCGACGCCGTGGCGGATGGCGTAGCGGCTGATCGGCAGGCCGATCGCCAGCATGGCGACCGAGGCGACGATAATGGCGTAAAAGGCGTTGGTGGTGCCGTAGGAGAGAGTGATCGCGCCGCCGATCGCCTCCAGCGCCAGGAAGGAGATCGCGCCGATCGCCGTCTGCGAGATGCGCTGCGAGGAGAAATGGCGAGCGCTCTTTGCGGTGAAGCGCAACGCGTAATCTTCCAGCGTCTGGTTGGCGACCCAGCGATTGTATTCGCGTCTCACCGGAATGATGCGTTGGCGCGCTGCCATGTCTTCCTTTCCGGCATTCCGGTTGGGCTCATCGTCTCTCTGGCAGTTTTGGCGGGATGGTTGGGAAAGGCAAGAGGCGGGCACCGACTGGTTCACAGAATGGCAATATATTTGCAATTGATCCGTCGCATAAGAGCTCTAACTCTCCCGGCGTTCCTTCAACCATTTCGGGTATCACCATGTCTGTTTTAAGCCTCTGCCGCCTGAGCACCGCCCTCGTCTGCCTTCTTTCGATCGTGCCATCGCTTGCCAGCGCCGAGCAGGCCACAGCGGCCAAAGTTCCTTATGTGGAGGCCGGAAACACCAACAAGCGCGGTGACGCCTGCTTCTCGACGGCAGACACCAACGCCGCCGTTCACCTTCTCTCCGGCTTCCTCGAAATCTGGACTCCGCGCACGCCTTTCGTCGATGCGGGTGTCGAGGCCCCGGCCAAGGACAATTGCCCGGCTGTCGCCAAGACGGATTGGGACGGTATTCCCGCCAGCAAAACCGACGGCCATATCGTCAACCAGGCCGTCCATGATGCGAACATCGCCTATGTCGTCAATGCGACGCGGGCGCGGACGGCCGATCAAGCGGTGGCCGCCTATCTCGACGATCGGCGCGGCAAGAATGCCAGTATCGTCGACGGCCTCGGCCCGCTAACGGATGCCTGGAAGGCCGGCTCGAAGCAGATCACCACGATCACCGCGGTGGCGGTCGATGCGACGACGGTCAAATACGACGACAAGGGCAACAATCGCGGCGCCGGCAGCAAGCCGGACGCGGAAAACAAGACCGATGCCAACCCCGACATGGGCCTTGCAATCGACTTCATCAACGCCGCAAGCGGTGACGGCTCGACGGAACCGGCCAAGCGCTATTTCAAATATGGCCGTCCCTATCGCTGGAGTCAGGACGTGTCGGTCGTCCCGACGCTGGAGCCCGCCAAGAGCGGCAAGCCGGTCGAGGACGGCGGTTTCCCCAGCGGGCATACGGCTGAAGCCTGGCGGGATGCGCTCGCCATGGCTTACCTCGTGCCGCAGCGCTTTCAGGAAATGATCACGCGCGCCAGCGAACTGGGTGAAGACCGCATCCTCGCCGGCATGCATTCTCCTCTCGACGTGATGGGCGGCCGCATGCTCGGCACGGCTACGGTCGTCTACAATCTGAACAAGGCCGACAATGCGGCGCTGAAGGGCGATGCTTACGCCCAAGCGCAGTCATGGCTTATCGCCAAGTCAGGCGTTGCAGATGCGGGCGCGCTCGAGGTCGCGGCCCATGCAGCACCGCTGGCTACAGATCGTTTCGCCGATCATGACGCCAATCGCATTTACGTGCTGCAGCGCCTGAGCTACGGCCTGCCGGCGATCCATGCGACTGATCAGCCGGCTCGCGTGCCGCAGGGCGCCGAAGCGCTTCTCGAAACGCGTCTGCCCTATCTGGACGGCGAGCAGCGCCGCGACGTGCTGAAGACGACGGAGATCGCCTCCGGCTACCCGCTCCTCGACGATGCGGAAGGTTACGGCCGTCTCAACCTGTTTGCCGCCGCCGACGGTTACGCTGCGTTCGAACAGGAGGTGACCGTGACGATGGACGCGGCAAAGGGCGGGTTCAATTCGATCGACACCTGGCGGAATGACATTACCGGCAAGGGCAGGCTGGTGAAGCGCGGCAACGGCATCCTCGGGCTTTCAGGCGCCAACAGCTATTCCGGCGGCACCGTGCTGGAAGAGGGCGCGCTGGTGGCCTTGTCGCAGTCGGCCTTCGGTCGTGGCGGGCTGACGGTTAATGGCGGCTCGCTCGTTCTGGCGGCCGACAAGCCTTTGACCGTGAGCGGTAACTATCAGCAACTCGCCAATGCCACGGCGAAGTCGGCGCTCGGCGAAAACGGCGCGGGCACGCTGGTTGTCGAAGGCAAGGCAGTGCTGGCCGGCGACCTCGACGTGACGATTGCCGATGGCTATGCCCCAACGCCCGGAACGAAGATCGAAATCCTGAAGGCGAGTGCCGTGACTGGCACCTTCGGCAAGTTCACTGTCTCCGGCCACAAGGCGACCCTCTCCTACGGCCCGACATCAGTTACCTTGACGATCGACGGATAATTTCCGGTATCGAGACAGGGCATCTCCCGCTATGGGGATGCCCTTCCTTCCCTGGTCTGCCTGTTTGACCCCCGCGCCTACGTCATTTTGCGTATGTGTTTTTGCGCTGCAGCGCCCGATAGTCCCTTAAGCAACAGTTAATCTCCGTTTCCGGCCTGTTGCGGAACAAGAAGAGGGGCTCAACCAGATGAATCTCAGAACTACTATTACGGGCGCTGCACTCGGCGCCGTCATGGCGGCCTCGGCTGCCTTCAGCGGTGCGGTTGCCGCCGACGACACGATCAAGGTCGGCATTCTGCACTCGCTTTCCGGCACCATGGCCATCTCCGAGACCACGCTCAAGGACGCCATGCTGATGCTCATCGACGAGCAGAACAAGAAGGGCGGCCTTCTCGGCAAGAAGCTTGAGGCCGTCGTCGTCGACCCGGCTTCCGACTGGCCGCTGTTTGCCGAAAAGGCACGTGAGTTGATCCAGAAGGACAAGGTTGCGGCCGTCTTCGGTTGCTGGACGTCCTCGTCGCGCAAGTCCGTTCTGCCGGTTTTCGAAGAGACCAACTCGATCCTCTTCTACCCGGTCCAGTATGAAGGCGAAGAGTCCTCGCGCAACATCTTCTACACCGGTGCTGCTCCGAACCAGCAGGCCATTCCTGCTGTCGACTACTTGATGGAAAAAGAGGGCGTCAAGCGCTTCGTTCTCGAAGGTACGGACTACGTTTATCCGCGCACGACCAACAAGATTCTCGAGGCATATCTGATTTCGAAGGGTATTCCGAAAGAAGATATCATGACCAACTACACGCCGTTCGGCTTCTCCGACTGGCAGACCGAAGTTTCCAAGATCAAGGAATTCGGTTCGGCCGGCAAGAAGACCGCCGTCGTCTCGACGATCAACGGCGATGCCAACGTTCCCTTCTACAAGGAACTGGGGAACAAGGGCATCAAGGCAACCGACATTCCCGTCGTCGCCTTCTCGGTCGGCGAAGAAGAGCTTGCCGGTCTCGACACCAAGCCGCTCGTCGGCCATCTCGCTGCCTGGAACTACTTCGAGTCGGTCGAAAGCCCTGCCAACAAGAAGTTCATCAAGGACTGGCACGCTTTCACCAAGAACGACAAGCGCGTGACGAACGACCCGATGGAAGCCGCCTATATCGGTTTCAACGCATGGGTTAAGGCCGTCCAGGCTGCCGGCACGACCGACACCGACAAGGTTCTCGACACCATCATCGGCGTCAGCGTTCCGAACCTCTCCGGCGGTTATGCGACCGTCATGCCGAACCACCACATCACCAAACCGGTGCTGATCGGTGAAATCCAGGCCGACGGCCAGTTCGAAATCGTCCAGCAGACACCTGCCGTCGTCGGTGACGAATGGTCGGATTACCTGCCTGATTCCAAGGACCTGATCTCCGATTGGCGCAAGCCGATGTCCTGCGGCAACTTCAACGTTGCTACGGGCAAGTGCGGTGGCAAGGGTTCCTGAGTACGGCCCCGATCCAATGATTGCCTGAAGGCTTCCGTCCGGGTTTGATCCCGGGCGGAAGCTCCGTCCCAGCGATTGCGCCGCGAGGCCAACACTATCAAGGGCGAGAAAGCCGATGTATCGCGCCATAAAGATTTTCCTCATCACGGTTTGCCTGACATTTTCGGGCCTGACATTTTCGGGCGTGATAATCTCGAGCGAAGCCCAGGCTCAGGACGATATCCATGTGCTCATCGACGCGCTCGGCGTCGGCGACTTCCCGGAACGCGAAGCGGCCATCAAAGCGCTGGTCGCCTCCAAGGACCAGCATGTCAGCCAGATCCTGCAGCAGTTGAGCGACGGCCTTCTCTACGTCAATTCTGATGGCGGCCCGGTTCTTCTCCAGGGCGGTACCGATGACGAACCGACCTATTCCGATCCGATCACCGGCGAACTCGCTGCAGATGTCGATCCGGATCTGATGACGAAGGTCAAGATCAACAACGCGCTTCGCGGCGTCATTAGCGCCGCCACCAGCCAACTGACCCTGATGAGCCCGGACCGTTCCGCGCGGCTTGCCGCGGCGCAGGGCCTCCTGAAAGATGCCGACCCCGCCAATCTCGACCTGCTGAACTCGGCGCTGGCGGCCGAAAAGGACGCAGAGATCAAGAATACGATGGAAGCGGCGCGCGCAGTGCTGCTGCTCAAGACGGATGCGAGCGTCGAAGACAAGAAGGCTGCGATCGATACGATCGCAGCGCGCGGCAATCGCGATGCGCTGACCATCCTCACGACCACACTCGAAACCGCGCCTGAAGACCTGAAGCCGGCGATCCAGGCGGATATCAGTTCCATCAATCGCAGCCTGGCGCTGTGGGATATCGTCCAGAACATCTGGTACGGATTGTCTCTCGGCTCGGTGCTGCTGCTTGCCGCGATCGGCCTTGCCATCACCTTCGGCGTCATGGGCGTCATCAACATGGCGCATGGCGAAATGGTGATGATCGGTGCCTATACGACCTATGTCGTGCAGGAATACATAACCTCCGCCTTTCCTGAGCTTGCCGATTATTCGCTGGCCTTTGCTGTGCCTGCGGCCTTCGTCTTTACCGGCTTCGTCGGTCTGTTGATCGAGCGCGCCGTGATCCGCTATCTCTACGGTCGGCCGCTCGAAACGCTGCTCGCCACCTGGGGTGTGTCGCTGATCCTGCAGCAGGCGGTGCGCAGCATTTTCGGCCCGACCAACCGCGAGGTCCGCAATCCGACCTGGATGTCCGGCGTATTCGATCTCGGCGGGCTCTCCATCACCTGGAACCGACTGTGGATCATCGTCTTTTCGATGGTGGTCTTTGTGGCGCTGCTCCTGCTGCTCAAGCGGTCCGCCTTTGGCCTGCAGATGCGCGCCGTTACGCAGAACCGCCGCATGGCATCGTCGATGGGCATCCGCACCGGTTGGGTCGATGCCTTCACCTTCGCGCTCGGCTCGGGCATTGCCGGCATCGCCGGCGTGGCGCTCAGCCAGATTGACAACGTCTCGCCAAACCTCGGTCAATCCTACATCATCGACAGCTTCATGGTCGTCGTCTTCGGCGGTGTCGGCAATCTCTGGGGTACGCTGGTCGGTGCACTCTCGCTCGGCGTCGTCAACAAGTTCCTCGAGCCCTTTGCCGGCGCCGTGCTCGGCAAGATCCTGGTGCTCGTCCTCATCATTCTCTTCATCCAGAAGCGTCCCCGCGGGCTCTTCGCACTCAAAGGAAGGGCGGTGGAAGCATGATTACGGCCTTCCTTCTCCGATCACTCGATCGCAAGATCGTCATTGCCATCGCCCTCCTGCTTCTGGTCGCGGTCCTCGTGCCGGTCCTGAACCTGATGACGAAGCCGACCAATCCGCTACACGTGCCGACTTATATCATGTCGCTGTTCGGCAAGTATCTGACCTATGCGCTGCTGGCGCTGGCGCTCGACCTCGTCTGGGGCTTCTGCGGCATCCTCTCCCTCGGCCACGGTGCCTTCTTTGCGCTCGGCGGCTATGCGATGGGCATGTATCTGATGCGCCAGATCGGCACGCGCGGCAGCTACGGAGATCCTGTTCTGCCCGACTTCATGGTGTTCCTGAACTGGAAGGATCTGCCTTGGTTCTGGTACGGCTTCAACCATTTCTGGTTTGCGGCGCTGATGGTCCTCGTCGTACCCGGTCTGCTCGCCTTCGTCTTCGGCTGGTTTGCCTTCCGCTCACGCGTCAACGGCGTCTATCTCTCGATCATCACCCAGGCGATGACCTACGCGCTGCTGCTGGCCTTCTTCCGCAACGACATGGGCTTCGGCGGCAATAACGGCCTTACTGATTTCAAGGACATTATCGGTTTCAACGTACAGGCTGACGGCACGCGTGCAGCCCTCTTTGCCGCAACTGCGATCTTCCTCGCTCTATCGCTGATGATCGCTTCGGCGATCGTACGCTCGAAGTTCGGCAAGGTGCTGGTCGGCGTGCGCGATGCCGAAAGCCGCACGCGCTTCCTCGGCTACCGCGTCGAGCATTTCAAGCTCTTCACCTTCGTCGTCTCGGCGATGATGGCGGGCATTGCCGGCGCGCTCTACGTGCCGCAGGTCGGTATCATCAATCCAGGCGAATTCGCCCCTGCCAATTCGATCGAAGTCGTCATCTGGACCGCGGTCGGCGGGCGGGCGACGCTGATCGGGCCGATCATCGGCGCGATCCTCGTCAACGGCGGCAAGACGATCTTCACCGGCCTCTTCCCGGAGTTCTGGCTGTTTGCACTCGGCGGTCTCTTCGTCGCCGTCACGCTGTTCCTGCCGAAGGGCGTCGTCGGCACGATTTCGCAATATCTCGGCAAGCGGAAGCTTGTCTCCAAGGCGGCCCCACCGGCGGCTGAGGAAGACGGTATCGAGCCGAAAATCCAGGCAGCGGAGTGAGCGCCATGATTCCCGACGTCAAACCCAATAGCGTGCTTTATCTCAACGGCGTCTCGGTTTCCTTCGACGGCTTCAAGGCGCTGAATTCGCTGTCGATCGTCATCGAGCCCGGTGAACTCCGCGCCATCATCGGCCCGAACGGCGCCGGCAAGACGACGATGATGGATATCATCACCGGCAAGACCCGGCCCGATGAGGGTGAGGTGTTCTTCAACGGTACGATTGATCTCACCAAGAAGGATGAAGCCGATATCGCTCAGCTCGGCATCGGCCGCAAGTTTCAGAAGCCGACAGTCTTCGAAAGCCATACGGTGTGGGACAATCTGGAGCTGGCGCTGAACCGACGTCGTGGTGTGTTCTCGACGCTGTTCTACCGGCTTTCGGGCGAGGACAAGGCACGCATCGAGGAAATCCTCGACACGGTGCGGCTGACGCACCGCCGCGACGAATTCGCCGCCAATCTCTCGCACGGGCAGAAGCAGTGGCTGGAGATCGGCATGTTATTGGCGCAGGAGCCGAAGCTTCTGCTCGTCGACGAACCGGTGGCCGGCATGACCGATGCGGAGACTGCGGAAACCGCAATCCTGCTCAAGGATATCGCCAAGACCCGGTCGGTCGTCGTCGTCGAGCACGACATGGGCTTCATCCGCGACCTCGGCGTCAAGGTGACGTGCCTTGCGGAAGGCTCGGTGCTGGCGGAGGGGTCGATCGATTTCGTCAGCTCCGATCCGAAGGTGATCGAGAACTATCTGGGGCGGTGAGGGATGATGGGTCCATTGAATGTTGGGGAGGGGTCTATTGCGGACCCACAAAGATTCAGGAGACGGCATCATGCTGACAGTTGAAAACGCAAACCTGCATTATGGCGCCGCTCAGGCGCTGCGCGGCATCTCGATCAAGGCCGAGATGGGCAAGATCACCTGCGTGCTGGGGCGTAACGGCGTGGGGAAGAGTTCTCTTCTGCGCGCCGTTACCGGCCAGCATCCGCTGTCGGCGGGCACGGTCACCTTCAACGACACCAGGCTCAACGGCCTGCCGCCCTTTGCCCGCGCCAAGCAGGGCATCGGCTATGTGCCGCAGGGGCGCGAAATCTTCCCGCTGCTCACCGTCAAGGAAAACCTCGAAACCGGCTTTGCCCCGCTTGGCCGCCGCGACCGCAACATCCCCGATGATATCTTCAGTCTCTTCCCGGTGCTGAAGTCGATGTTGTCACGTCGCGGCGGCGATCTTTCCGGCGGGCAGCAGCAGCAGTTGGCGATTGGGCGCGCCATGGTGACGCGGCCTAGGATTCTCGTGCTCGACGAACCGACCGAGGGCATTCAGCCCTCGATTATCAAGGACATCGGCCGGGCGATCCGCTACTTGCGTGACTCCACCGGCATGGCGATCCTTCTCGTCGAACAATATCTGGATTTCTGTCGAGAGCTCGCCGACTACGTCTACATCATGGATCGCGGCGAGATCGTCCATGAAGGGCTTGCCGAAACGCTGGATACACCGGAGGCCCGCCGCCATCTGACTGTCTGACCGGCAAACGCCGCATTTTGCAGCAAGGGACACGGAGCCTGGAAAATCTTCCTCTGCCTCTGCTGGTCTGCTCCAGACGGCATAGGAATTGCTTGCTTTCCGTCATCCGCGCGATTGAATGAAAACGGTGGCGCGACCGAAAGGGACGATATGACGACCGTGGCGGCGAGTACGAGACCGCAGAGAGCGGAAGGGCGCGGGCATCTGGCGGCGAAGCTGTTCGATGGCCGCACGCGCATTCGTGAACTCTATCAGGAAGGGGCGGCGAAGATCCGCCTGCCGGATACCTTCGATGCCTCGATGGAAGCAGTCATCATCAACACAGCAGGCGGACTGACGGGCGGCGACCGGATGGACTGGAGCGTTGATGCCGGCACCGGCACGCGTATCGACGTTACCACCCAGGCTTGCGAGAAGATCTACAAGGCATCGGCCGGTACCGCCGAGGTGACGACCAGCATCAAGGTTGGAGCTCAAGCCCGTGTCGACTGGCTGCCGCAGGAAACGATCCTCTTCGACCGGGCAGCGCTTTCCCGCCGCTTGGATGTCGATCTTGACGAAGACTCCGAATTTCTGGCCGTCGAAGCCGTGCTGCTCGGCCGCAAGGCAATGGGTGAGACGGTGGAGACCGGGTTGTTTCGCGACCGCTGGCGCATCCGCCGCTCGGGGCGGTTGATCCATGCCGAAGAACTGAGGTTGTCCGACGGCGTAGCGGCCCTTGCCGCGCGCCAGGCCGTGCTCGGCGGGCAGGTGGCGTTTGCGACGCTGCTTTATGCCGGGCCGCTTTCGGAAGCCTATCTTGGCAAAGTCCGGCCGCTCGTCGAAGGATCGATGGGCGGTGCAAGCGCCTGGGACGGCAAGCTCGTTGTTCGCCTTGCAGCAGCCGACGGCTTCTCACTCAGAAAAATCCTGATCCCGATCATTTCCGCCTTGCGAAATGGTGCGCCTGTGCCGAAAGTCTGGAATCTATGAATCTGGAGCATGATGCCGAAAAGTGTGAGCGGTTTTCGGGCGACGTCATACTCTAACTCTTTAATGTAGAACAGGATCATCCTGTTCCAGGCATGAAGCAGATGGGCAAGCAATGAACCTCACTCCGAGAGAAAAAGACAAGCTGTTGATATCAATGGCGGCGATGGTGGCACGCCGGCGGCTGGAGCGCGGCGTCAAGCTGAACTATCCCGAAGCGATCGCGTTGATCAGCGATTTCGTCGTCGAAGGCGCTCGCGACGGTCGCCCGGTTGCCGAGCTGATGGAAGCCGGCGCCCATGTGATCGGCCGCTCCCAGGTGATGGAGGGCGTTGCCGAGATGATCCACGACGTGCAGGTGGAGGCGACGTTCCCGGATGGAACCAAGCTCGTCACCGTGCACGAGCCGATTCGGTGAGGAGATAGGAATGCTCGAGCTCAGGCCCAATTGCGAATGCTGCGACAAGGATCTGCTGCCTGATAGCACTGAGGCACGGATCTGCACCTATGAATGCACTTTCTGCGCGGATTGCGTGGACGGTGTGTTGAAGGGTGTCTGCCCGAACTGCGGCGGCAATCTCGTCGCGAGACCTATTCGGCCGGCGGCCATGCTTGCTAAAAATCCGGCTTCGAGGAAGCGTGTGCTGAAGGCCGAGGGCTGTGCGCCCAAGGCGGCTTAAGGAGGACGAGATGATTCCAGGTGAGATCATTGCCGCAAGCGGCGACATCGAACTGAATGCCGGCGCGCAGACGGTGACGCTGGAGGTTTCCAATACAGGCGACCGACCGGTGCAGGTCGGCAGCCACTATCATTTCGCCGAGACCAATGCCGGGCTTTCCTTCGATCGCGCGGCGGCGCATGGCAAGCGGCTCGATATTCCGGCGGGAACGGCCGTGCGCTTCGAGCCGGGGCAAACGCGCTCGGTGACGCTGATCCCACTTTCCGGCAAGCGCGAGGTCTATGGCTTCCGTCAGCTGGTGATGGGTAAGCTTTAAGAACAATAGGCTGGAGGAATGCATGCGTTTGAATGTCTGCCTCGTCGGGGCGGCGATGCTGCTGACGGCAGGTGCTGCCTCCGCTCAGGATATCGATTGCAACAATCCCAAGACGCAATCGGACATGACTGGCTGCGAGGCGGCGCGCCATGAGGTCGCCGACAAGGCGCTGAATGCGCAATACAAGAAGACCCGGGCCGCGATGGTGGCGATCGACAAGGATCTCGACGGCGATATGAAGGGCGCAGAGCAGGCGCTGGTCAAGGCGCAGCGCGCCTGGATCGATTATCGGGACGCCGAATGCGACGCCTTCGGCTTTCAGGCCCGTGGCGGCACGATGGAGCCGATGCTGGTCGCCGGATGTCTCGCCAACATCACGGACAAACGTACAAAAGAGCTGAAAGAGCTCGAAGACACGATGAGCAATTAAGGTGATCAGGAAGATCATGATCGTCGGCAATGGTGAGATCGCGGAGGCAGAGGCAGGCATCATCGATGCCGCCGATTTCGTCGTCCGCTTCAACGATTGCCGCTCCTATGACACCGGCGGCCGGCGCACGGATGCCGTCGCAGTCTGCAATACCGGCCGGCCGGCGAAGGCGATGCTCGGTTCTCTTGAGTGGCGCGCTCATCCCGGCGTCGTTTCGGCTCGCGAAATCTGGAGCGTGCGCGACCCGGAAAAATTCGCCTCGATGCGGGCGCCGCTTGCCGTCTCGCATCCGGAACTCGAAGATTTCTGCGACGACTATACCGATGAGTTTAGCGCCTTCTGCGTCGACACCGACAAGGCGCACATCGTCATCGGCAAATCGGTTCACGAGGCCGTCGATGCCTCGCTTTCGGCCCTTGCTCCGGCGCCCTATGTCGTGCCGAGCAGTGGCATGATCGTCATTGCCGAGGTTTTGAACACATATGCCGAGGCCGAGGTGGTACTTGCCGGCTTCGGCCACTCCGGCTGGGAATGGCACCCATTTGCGGCCGAACGACAGCTTGTCGATAGTTATATTGCCGCCGGCCGCCTCACGCGGCTTGGCGGAGATACACCTGTTTCTTCCTCCCAAGGAGCCTGATGGATGCCCTATAAGATCTCGCGCGCCGCCTATGCCGGCATGTTCGGACCGACCACCGGCGACAAGGTGCGCCTTGCCGATACGGAGCTTTTCATCGAGATCGAGAAGGATTTCACCACCTATGGCGAGGAGGTGAAGTTCGGCGGCGGCAAGGTGATCCGCGACGGCATGGGCCAGAGCCAGGTGACGCGGGCGGATGGCGCGGTCGACACGGTCATCACCAATGCGGTGATCGTTGATCATTCGGGCATCTACAAAGCCGATATCGGGCTCAAGGACGGGCGCATCGTTGCGATCGGCAAGGCGGGCAATCCCGACATGCAGCCTGGCGTCAATATCATCGTCGGCCCGGGCACGGAGGCGATCGCCGCCGAAGGCAAAATTATCACCGCCGGCGGCATGGACAGCCATATCCATTTCATCGCGCCGCAGCAGATCGAGGAAGCGCTGATGAGCGGCATGACCTGCATGCTCGGCGGCGGCACGGGACCGGCGCACGGCACGCTTGCCACCACCTGCACGCCCGGTCCCTGGCATCTCGCGCGCATGATCGAGGCGGCCGACGCCTTTCCGATGAACCTTGCCTTTGCCGGCAAGGGCAATGCCTCGCTGCCGGGGGCGCTGACCGAAATGGTGCTGGCCGGCGCCACCTCGCTGAAACTGCACGAGGATTGGGGCACGACGCCAGGAGCCATCGACTGCTGCCTGTCGGTTGCCGACGAATACGACGTGCAGGTGATGATCCACACGGATACGCTGAACGAAAGCGGTTTCGTCGAGGATACGATCGGCGCCATCAAGGGCCGCACCATCCATGCCTTCCACACGGAAGGGGCGGGCGGCGGCCACGCGCCTGACATCATCAAGATCTGCGGCCAGCCAAACGTCATTCCGTCGTCGACCAATCCAACACGGCCCTATACGGTCAATACGATCGCCGAGCATCTCGACATGCTGATGGTCTGCCACCATCTGTCGCCGTCGATTCCCGAAGACATCGCCTTTGCCGAAAGCCGCATCCGCAAGGAAACAATCGCTGCCGAAGATATTCTGCACGATATCGGCGCCTTCTCGATCATTTCGTCCGACAGCCAGGCGATGGGCCGCGTCGGCGAAGTGGCGATCCGCACCTGGCAGACGGCCGACAAGATGAAGCGTCAGCGCGGCCGGCTGAAGGAGGAGAAGGGTGACAACGACAATTTCCGCGTCCGCCGCTATATCGCCAAATACACGATCAACCCGGCGATCGCCCATGGCCTCAGCCGTGAGATCGGCTCGGTCGAAGTCGGCAAACGTGCCGACCTCGTGCTGTGGAATCCGGCCTTCTTCGGCGTGAAGCCCGACATGGTGCTGCTCGGGGGCTCGATCGCGGCCGCGCCGATGGGTGATCCAAACGCTTCGATCCCGACGCCGCAACCGGTGCACTACCGGCCGATGTTTGCCTCCTACGGCAAGAGCCTCACCAATTCCTCCGTCACCTTCGTCAGCCAGGCGTCGCTCGATGCCGGCCTGAAGGGCCGGCTCGGCGTCGCCAAGGAACTGGTCGCGGTGAAGAATACACGCGGCGGCATCTCCAAGGCATCGATGATCCACAACGACCTTACACCCGAGATCGAGGTCGATCCGGAAACCTACGAGGTCAGGGCGAACGGGGAATTGCTGACTTGCGAGCCGGCGACGGTGCTGCCGATGGCGCAGCGCTATTTCCTATTCTAGACCCACGTCCGATGTGCAACGGGCGGTTCCGATGAGGACAGGTATCCGCTGGTTGTTGCGGATCGTATTCCTGCTTGTGCTTTTGGTGGCCTGCGGAACCTTCATTCCCCGGCCGCTGATTGCGCCGGTCAAGGCGTCGTCCGTCGCAGTGACACATCGGATTCTTCTGCTGTCGGGACCAATCCATACCGATATTGCCATTCCGCTCGACGAGGAAACGCGGGCTGCCTTTTCCTTCCTCGGTAATACCGATTTTCCGCTCGCCCATCCGAATGCGGAGTGGCTCATTATCGGCTGGGGCGGTCGTGCTTTCTATCTGGAAACGCCCACATGGGCGGAACTGAAAGCACTGCCGGTGCTGCGCGCGCTGACGATCGACCGTTCAGTGCTGCATGTGGACCTTGCCGGTCATATCACCGAGCCGCAGTCCAACGTCGCGGCATTCAATGTCAGTGACGATCAATTGATGCGGCTGCGCGACTTTATCTCGGACAGTTTCGTGCGCGACGCGGGCGCGGTCGTGCCGATCCCGGATGCGGGCTACGGCGAGATCGACCGGTTCTTCGAGGCAAAGGGATACTTCAATGCGCTCTTCGGCTGCAATACCTGGACTGCCGCTGCCCTCCGCTCGGCCGGGCTTCGAACCGGCTTATGGAACCCGTTTCCACAAGCATTGCGATTGTCTGTTGCTGTCTACAATTGAAGCAACCGTCGGGCCATCCCGCTCTTAAAGTGAATTGTGAACAGCACTCTCCATCCGGTTGTAAAAATCGGTGAAAAAATCGCTGTTTTCCCCAGCTAAACCATTCTGGAACAACGGCACTGCACAATTGAATAAATCAGTTATATATCAATAGCTTAAGTGTATCTCGATAGTGTTCGATTCAGGGATTGGAAAGCTGCATCCCCTGCTAGAAAAATTCTGTCCACCGAATCGTCCAAAGTGGCTCGAATTTTAACGAGTTGATTAAGACCCCCGCAGCAATTGGGCTCTTATCAATGCCTTGAAACGCCGGGCAAGAAGGTTGATTCTCATGAGAAACTGGATTTCGCTGCAGGCCGATTTTGGCGATCTTCAATACCGCAGGAACGTCTATGTCTTCGCCCTGAAGATGAGCTTTCTTGCCGTCATTCTCTCCGGCGTCATTATTGCGCTGACGATGCCGTCGCTCGATCTTCTCGGACTTTTGCCGGTGACGCTCGCACACGCAATTGGCTTCAGCGCGATCTTTTCCTGGCTGATCGGCGGCACGGTTTCCGGCATGCTGTCGCTGTTTGCCGGCTTTGCCATGCGCGATCTTGCGCTCTCGCGGGCGGAATTCGAAAAGCTGAGCCGCACGGATACGCTTTCGGGACTGCACAACCGGCGTGCCTTTACTGAGGCGCTCGATAACGTCGATAGCAACGCGTCGCTGGTGATTTTCGACGTCGACCGTTTCAAGGCGATCAACGACCGCTTTGGCCACGGTTGCGGCGATGCCGTCATCATCGCAGTTTCGGCCATGCTGACATCCGCCTTCGATGAGATGTCCGTCGTCGCACGCCTGGGTGGCGAGGAGTTCGGCGTCATCGTCTCCGGCGAACCTCTAGAGGCGCGGATGGAGCGGATCGAGGGTGTCCGGGCTCGGATCGCTAGCGGCGCCATCAAGGCAGAGGGGCACGAGATCCGCATCACCGTTTCCGGCGGTGTTGCCGATCTGGTCACCGGGCGCCACAAGCAGGCGGTCTATGCCTCCGCCGACCGGGCGCTCTATCTCGCCAAGGCGCTCGGGCGCAATCGCGTCGTACACGAACGGGAAGGCCTTCATCACGCCTGGCACGGGCTCGTCGATAACGGCGTTGATGGCGAGAACAGAGGCCCGGAGAGCGACAATGTGATGCAGGCTTACGGAATATAAAAGCCCAAGCCGGACGAAAGGCCATTGGTGCTTGCATCGGGAAGAGCTATTTTGCATGGTCGTCCTCTCAGCAAAACGGACATGTCATGCAGCGCGTCACCTCCTATCTTCCCGCCGGAACCCCTTCCTCCCACCCGATCGCCCAGGTCAAGCTGCCGCATGATCTGCGCCATCTGCGCCGCAAGCTGCTGCATCTGGAAAATGGCGAGATGGTCATGCTCGATCTCAAGGATCCGGTGCTTTTCGCCAATGGCGACCTGCTGGTGCGCGACGACGGCGAACTGATCGAGATCCTCGCCGCCGACGAGAAACTTTTCGAAATCCGCGGTCGCGACCGCACCCATCTGGTCGAGCTCGCCTGGCATCTCGGCAACCGGCATCTTGCCGCTCAGATCGAGGAAGACCGCATCGTCATCCTCCGCGATCATGTCATCCGCACCATGCTGCAGGGCCTCGGCGCCGTCGTCCTCGAGATCGACGAGCCGTTCCAGCCGGCGCGGGGCGCCTATCATTCTCAAGGCGGGCATTCGCATGGGCATGATCACGATCACAATCATGACCACGGGCATGACCACGGGCATGATCATAGTCACAGCCATGACCATGATCACGAACATGGCTATGAGCATGAGCATGAGCACCGCCACGATCGCGGTCATGATCATGACCACAAGCACGACTGAGCCTTGATGACCAGGGATCGCGAGCTGCAGGCATTGCTGCGCCTGACGGCATGGCTGTCACCAGCCTTTCCGATCGGAGGCTTTGCCTATTCGGGCGGGCTGGAGCGGGCGGTGGCCGACGGGCTCGTTACGGATGCGGCCTCGCTTGCGGCCTGGATCGGCACGCTGGTCGGCAATGGTTCGGCCTGGAACGATGCGGTGCTTCTGGCCGAAAGCCATAGGCAACAGGCACAGCCCGCACGCCTTGCCGAAGTCGCTGCACTCGCCGAGGCGCTGGCCGGATCACGCGAGCGGCATCAGGAAACGATGCTGCTCGGCGAGGCTTTCCTCGCAGCGGCGCGGGCCTGGCCGGACGGGGTGTTCGAGCGGCTACCTGACAAGGTCGCTTATCCCATTGCGGTCGGGGCGGTTACAGGCGCCCATGGCATAATGCCCGAGAAGGCGCTCGCCGCCTTTCTGCATGCCTATGTCTCACAAGCGGTTTCATCCGGCATCCGCCTCGGTGTCGCCGGGCAAAGGGATGGCCTCGCCGTTCTTGCCGGTCTGGAAGACCATATCGCGGAGGTCGCCCGGCGGGCGGCAGCCTCGGCGCTTGACGATCTGGGTTCGGCGACGGTGCAGGCCGATATTGCCAGCCTGCGCCACGAGACGCAGGCGACGCGGCTGTTCCGTTCGTGATTGTCTGAAATTATCGCTGTGGCTGCGTCATTTGACGGTGGCGCCGGCGGGCGGCTTCGCTATCATCAAGGTTCGATTGGAGTAAGGAATATGAAATCAAGAAACGGACCTTTGCGTGTCGGCATCGGCGGGCCGGTCGGCTCGGGCAAGACGGCGCTGACCGAAAAGCTCTGCAAGGCGATGCGCGACGACTATTCTGTCGCCGTCGTCACCAACGATATCTACACGACAGAGGATGCCGAGGCGCTGGTGCGGATGCAGGCATTGCCTTCGGACCGCATCGTCGGTGTCGAAACGGGCGGCTGCCCGCATACAGCCATTCGCGAGGATGCGACGATCAATTTGCAGGCGATCGCCGGCCTGAACCAGCGGATTCCCGATCTCGACGTCGTCTTCATCGAATCCGGCGGCGACAATCTGGCGGCGACCTTTTCGCCCGATCTTGCCGATATCACCATCTATGTCATTTCCGTTTGCCAGGGCGAGGAAATCCCGCGCAAGGGCGGGCCTGGTATCACCCGGTCGGACCTGCTCGTCATCAACAAGAAGGATCTGGCGCCTTATGTCGGCGCCGATCTCGAGGTGATGGACCGGGATGCGACGCGCATGCGCGCTTCGCGCCCCTTCGTCTTCTCCGACATGAAGCGCGGCGACGGTGTCAGCTCGATCGTCAGCTTCCTCAGGGAGCAGGGCGGTCTCTAGATCCAGATTTTAGGCCGGATCAAAGTCGAAGAATTAGAGGATGATATCGTCCGAAAACCGCTCACACTTTTCGGCATCATGCTCTGACGGTTAGATCCGTCGGAGCAGGTTGACGTCGCTGATGGCGATCGTCCGGCCGCGCACCGTGACACCTTTCGTCTTCAACGCCGAGAAGGCGCGCGAGAGCGCCTCCGGTGCGAGGCCAAGTTTGCGGGCGAGCAGGTTTTTCGGAAAGGGCAGCCGCAGCGAAGCGGCCGCACCGTTCTCGGCGCAGTGGGTCAGCAGATAATGCGCCACGCGCTGCGGCGCGGTCTGCATGCGGTCGCTTGCCAGGCATTCCATCATCGAGATCAGATGCAGTGACAGGCTGCGCGTGATCGCCTTGCCGATCCGCGGCCGCTCCTCCAGCAACAGCCGAACCTTTGCGATATCAAAGCACGCCAGCACGGCATGATCCATTGCTTGCGCGCCGTAGTGATAGGTTTCGTCGGCGTGGATCAGGCATTCCGCGAAGCTGTCGCCGGGCTCGCAGATGCGGATATCGGCCTGCCTGCCGTCGCCGTTGCGACGATAGAGCCTGACATAACCGCTCAGCACGCAATAGAAATAGGCCGCCTTGTCGGCCTCCTCGATGAGAACGTCATGCGGGTCGCAGAGGCGAACGGTGGCGCAGGCGCGCAGGGCTTCAGCCTCGTTGTGGTCGAGCCCGGCCATGAGGGCGGCCCTGGCGAGCACAGCGGCCTCTTGGCCGTTGAATGTCAGCGTCCTGTTCATCTCCCGGTCTCCTGATATGGCCGGTCTTTCCAATTCCATGTGCATGCCGGGCAAAATACGGGAAGGAGATGGCGGTGGATTTGATTTCGGTCAATCGCCAGAAGTGAACAGCAAAAACGAAACGGGCCGGGAGATCGCTCCCGGCCCGTTCATTTCCTGGGCTTTGCCTATTCCGCCGCGAAGGGCGGCAGGCGCAGCACGTTGGTGTCGTTGCCCTTGGCGCTCTTGCGCTTGCCTTCCGGCTTTTCGATTGCGGTCAGGCGCTCCTCCAGCGAGTCGATTTCGCTGCGGTTCTCGCGGGTGACGCGGGTGAGATCCTCGCGCGACAGCGGCAGCTCCTCCTCGTCCTTCCTGCCGACCAGGCGGCCGAAAGCCCAGCCGAGCAGGCGGGACAGGTCGTCCATGATCAGGAAGAAGGAGGGCACGACGACGAGCGAGAGTACGGTCGAAACGATGATGCCGCCGATCACTGCAATTGCCATCGGCGCGCGGAACGAGCCGCCTTCGCCGACACCAAGCGCGGAAGGCAGCATGCCCGCCGACATGGCGATCGAGGTCATGATGATCGGCCGGGCGCGCTTGCGGCCGGCTTCGACCATGGCCTCGACACGAGGCATGCCCTGATGGCGCATCTCGATTGCGAAATCGACCAGCAGGATGGCGTTCTTGGTGACGACACCCATCAGCATCAGGATGCCGATCATGACAGGCATCGACAGCGGATTGCTGGTGAGGATCAGGCCGGCTGCGACGCCGCCAATGGCGAGCGGCAGTGAGAACAGGATGGTGAAGGGCTGGATCACGTCCTTGAAGAGCAGGATCAGCACCGTCAGCACCAGCAGCAGGCCCATCAACATGGCGTTAACGAAGCTCTGCTGCATCTCGGTCTGCACCTTGGTGTCGCCGCTTTCGGCAAGGTGCACCGTGGCCGGGATATTGGCGTCGTTGACGATCTGACGGAAGCGGGCCGAAGCCGTGTCGAGTGCTACGCCCTGCGGCAGGTCGGAGCCGATCGAGACGACGCGGTTGCGGTTGTTGCGCTTGATCGAGCTTACGCCTTCCGAATAGTCGATATTGGCGACGCTCGCGAGCGGAACGGTGCCGCCGCTGGCGGTCTGGATCTTCAATGTCCGGATGGCCGCCAGATCGCGACGCATGTCGAGTGCGGCCTGAACGCGGATCGGGATCTGGCGATCGTCGAGCGAGATCTTGGCAAGGGCGGCATCGACATCGCCGATGGTGGCGACGCGGATCGTCTCGGAGATCTGCTGCGGCGTAATGCCGAGGCGGGCCGCCTCATCCATGCGCGGGTGAACCTGCAGCTCCGGACGGGGCAGGGAGCCGTCGGCGCTGACATTGGCAAGCAGCGGATCGGCGCGCAGCTTGGATTCCAGAATGCCTACGGCGTCGTTCAGGTCCTTGTCGTTCTTGGAAAGGAAGTTGAAGGAGAGGTCGCGTTCGCCGCGGTCATTGAGCTTCAGGATCCGGACGTCGGGAATATCGCGCAGCTTGGCGAAGACTTCCTTTTCGATATCCCATTGCGGGCGTTCACGGCCGTGGACCTCCACCTTCGGCAGTTTCGGGCCAATGACGGGGATATGGCCGAGCACGTCGTTGACCATCTTCTTGACCAGCGATTGGTCGAGCTTGTCGAGTGCCAGCGTGATGGTCGCACGGCGCAGTTCGAGATCACCCTTCGGCGACGCGCCGCCGAGGACGAAGACGCTTTCGACGCCATTGATGTCCTTGACCCTGTCATAGATCGCATCCGTCGTCTTCTCGGTGTCGTCAAGGCGCGCATTGGGCGGCAACTCGACGGAGAGAACGATGCGTGAGGCATCTTCCGGCGGCAGGAAGCTGCCGGGAACCTGCATCAGCAGCAAAACGGAGCCGACCAGGAAAGCGAACGCGACAATCAGCGTCGCATACCGCGTGTACCAGCGTCCAGTCGTGCCACGTATGAGACGGGTGTATCCCCGCATCAGCAGGCTGTCATTGTCGTGATGGTCTTCCATGCCGTCTTCGGCGCGCATCAGATAAGCGGCCATCATCGGGGTGATCAGTCGCGCGACCATCAGCGAGAAGAAGACGGAGAAGGCGACGGTCAGACCGAACTGGATGAAGTACTGGCCCGGAATGCCCGGCATGAAGGAAACAGGCACGAAAACGGCGATGATGGTGAAGGTGGTGGCGATGACGGCAAGGCCGATTTCGTCAGCCGCCTCGATCGCCGCTCGATAGGGCGTTTTGCCCATCTTGATGTGGCGGGCAATGTTTTCGATTTCGACGATCGCATCGTCGACAAGGATACCGGTGGCCAGCGTCAGAGCGAGGAAGCTGACGAGGTTCAGCGAGAAGCCCATCATGTCCATGACCCAGAAGGTCGGGATCGCAGACAGCGGAAGGGCGATTGCAGAGATCAGGGTCGCACGCCAGTTCCTGAGGAACAGGAGGACGACGATGACGGCGAGCAGCGCACCTTCAAGGAGCGTATGAATGGCGGCCTCATAGTTGCCGTAGGTGAAATAGACCGAATCGTCGATCAGTTCGATCTTCACATTGGGGTTTTCGGCCCGCACCTTGTCGAGGTTCTGCGCCACGGTTTCGGCGACGCTGACCTCACTGGCGCCCTTGGAGCGGAAAACGCCGAAGGTAACGACCGGCGTATCGTTGAAGCGCGAGAAGGATTTCGGCTCCTCATAGGTGTCCTTGATGACGCCGAGATCGGACAGTTTGACGAAACGGCCGTTCGGCAGGCCGATCGTCGTGTTGGCGAGGTCGGCGACGTTGCGGGCGTCGCCGAGAACACGGATCGCCTGTTCGCTGCCCGCCACCTGGCCACGGCCTGAGCCGAGGTCGATGTTGGTGCCGCGCAGCTGCTGGTTCACGCTCGCGGCGGTGATGCCGTAGGCATTGAGCTTGTCAGGGGTGAGTTCGATGCGTACTTCGCGCTCTGCACCGCCGTAACGGTCGACACGACCGATGCCGGCCTGGCCCTGCAGTGAACGCTTGATCGTATCGTCGACGAACCAGGAAAGTTCTTCGAGCGACATGGCCGGCGAGGAAACGGCGAAGGTCTGGATCGCCTGTCCTTCGACATCGACCTTGGAGACGATCGGTGCTTCGGCCGTCGCCGGCAGATCGCTGCGGATGCGGTCGATCGCATCCTTGGTGTCCTGTACGGCCTGTTCGGTCGGCACTTCCATCCGGAACATGACGTTGGTTTGCGAGCTGCCGTCGGTCACCGTCGACTGGATTTCGTCGATACCGGTGATGGAGGCGACCGCGTCTTCGATCTCCTTCGTCACCTGCATTTCGAGTTCAGCCGGCGAAGCGCCGCTCTGCGTCACGCTGATAGAGACGAGCGGCACGTCGATATTTGGAAAACGCGTGATCGGCAGCGAATTAAAGGACTGCATGCCGATGAACACCAGCAGGCAGAAGGCCAGCAGCGGCGCAATGGGATTTCGAATGGACCAGGCTGAAAAATTCATCGCGGATGGTCTCTTTAGTTGGAAGCCGGGAGCTGTTCACGCACCGGCGTGATGTGGTCGCCGTCGCGGACGTAAGCGCCCGCCTTGGCCACGACCTCGTCGCCGGTCTTCAATCCATTGATGACCTCGACATAGGCGCCGTCCTGGATGCCGGTCTCGATCTTGGCGAATTTCACCACGCCGTCCTCGACTTTGCGGGCGGAGGAACCTTCGTTGCCGGTGAGTACCGCGGTCAGGGGAAGCGCTACGCCTTGCGTCTCGCGCACGATGATCTCGGCGCTGCCATACATGCCGGAACGCGCCTTGCTGTCATCATCGATGGAGATATGGACGAGGCCAAGGCGGGTAACCGGATCAACAGTCGGCGAAACCAGGCGGACGGCGCCGGAAAGCTTGTCGCGGCTGCCGGAAAGCGAAATCGTTGCCTTTTGGCCGGCCATGATCCTGACAACATCGCTTTCGGCGACCTCAGCGACAAGCTCGATATCGCCGTCGCGGATGATGGTGAACAGCGGATCGCCATTGCCGGCGGCAATGGCGCCGACCTTGGCGTTCTTTGCCGAGACCGTGCCGGCGACCGGCGTCTTCACATCGGTGCGCGCCAGCTTCAAATCTGCATCGGCGATCTGGCTGTCGAAGACCTTGAGATCCGCTTCGGAGACCTCGATCGCCTGTTCGGCGGAGACGACGCGGGCATTGGCTGCGGCGGCAGTCGCATCGGCCTGTTCGACCTGGGCGGTGGAAACGGTGCCCTTCTTGCCCATTTCCTGAGCGCGGGCCTGCTGCTGCCTTGCCTGTTCGGCATTGGCCTGCGCCTCGATGAGCTGGGCGCGCAGCTGGGCGAGGCTTGCCTCGCCCTTGGCCTTCGTCGCCATCATCTGACTCTTTTCCAAGACCAGCGCGTCATCGTTGAGCGTCGCCAGCGTGCTTTCCGCCTGAACCTTGTCGCCGACATCGGCTTTCAGCGTGCGAATCGAGAGGCCTTCGACCTGCGGCTGGATATAGACTTCCTCGACGGGCTTGACCGTTCCGGTGCCGATGACACGGTCGACGAGGGTGCGGTTCACCGCCGTGGTGACGACGATCGCCGGCAGGTTCTGCTGCGGTTTTGCGACCGGCGCTTCCTGCGATAATGCGGTAGATGCAGCAAGTACCGCTGCAAAAAGAGTAAAGGCGCCTAGAATTCCAATCGGCTTGCGTGCCATGCGTCTTCGTCCAATCTTATGATAAGGTTGGCCGAACTCGAGCGTCTGCCACTCAGCGCGCGATCAGGCCACTGCCCTTCCTGCATTCTCAGAGGTATCCGCCGATCCTTTGCCGTCTTCATCCCTCGTCGGCAAATTCGGCCTGTAGGTGGTATCGATTTGCTCGATCTACAAGTCCGGCAGAAAACAATTCCCCATTAGGCGATAATAATTACCATTCTGACGTCAATCAATCACCGCAAGGTTATGTCAACATTACGAAGATTGATCGCGCCTCTATCTCTAAGACGTTTGACGCCCGATAAATGCGACAGTTGCAAGGGATTTTTTTCGGTTGCCGGCTGCTGATGATTTAGGCCGACCGGCCTTAACTCTGAATCACCATCCAAATCAAATAAATAGAGCACGATGTCGTCCGAAACCCGCGTACACTTTTCGGCATCATGCTTTAGCGCATGTCGCGCAAAAGTGTGCAGCGGTTTTGCGATATCGACATGCGTAAAAACAAAGACCTAAAGCGCAACAAGCGAAATTGAAAGATCGCGACGCGCTTTAGAAAAAGATAAAACGCGCGGGAAAACTCCCGCGCGTTTCGCTTAGCATCTTGCCGAAACTACTTGGAAGCGGCGTCGGTGATGTCGTGCGTCCAGGCGCCTGATGGCTCCTTGCTGATGATCTTCTGGTCGAGCAGCGCCTTTGCCGTGCGGGCATAGAGCGCCTCATCCAGCTTGCCGGAGCTGTCGCCGACCAGCTTGGCGACTTCACCCATCATGCGCTTCTGATGGTTGTCGTCCTGGCCGCCATTGTCCATGACGATCTCGGCGGCTTCGTCGGGATTCTCGGTGGCATATTTCCAGCCCTTCATCGAAGCGCGGACGAACTTGACCATCTTCTCCTTGAAGGCCGGGTCCTTCAGCTTGTCTTCCATGGCATAGAGGCCGTCTTCAAGAAGGTCGTTGCCCATTTCAGTGTAATTGAAGACCGTCAGTTCTTCCGGCTTGAAGCCGGCATCGATCGCCTGCCAGTATTCGTTATAGGTCATGACGGAGATGCAGTCGGCCTGCTTTTGGACAAGCGGCTGCACATCGAAGCTCTGCTTCAGCACGGTGACGCCGTTCGGACCGCCTTCTGTGGATAGGCCGAGCTTGTTCATCCAGGCGAAGAAGGGATACTCGTTGCCGAAGAACCAGACGCCGAGCGTGTGGCCCTTGAAGTCGGCTTCGGTCTTGATCGGGCCGTCCTTGCGGCAGACCATTTCCAGGCCAGCCTTCTGGTAGGGCTGGGCGATGTTGACGAGCGGAACGCCCTTTTCGCGGGCAACCAGGGCGCCGCCCATCCAGTCGACGATGACATCGGCGCCGCCGCCGGCGATCACCTGCTCGGGGGCGATATCGGGGCCGCCTGGCTTGATGTCGACGTCGAGGCCTTCTTCCTTATAGAAGCCCTTGTCCTTTGCGACGTAGTAACCGCCGAACTGGCTCTGCGTGACCCATTTCAGCTGCAGCACCACCTTGTCGGCGGCCATGGCATGGGCCGATGCAAGCGACATCGCGCTCGCCATCATTGCAACCATCAACTTTCTCATTTTCTTATCCTTACCCTCTGAAGTTATGCCCGGACCCGTTTCTGGAGTCCGTGCGCGCCTAGCCACCACGGATAGACGGATGCCAGAACGTCACCGCCCGTTCGGTCAGGGCGATGATGCCATAGAAGATCGAGCCGGCCAGCGCCGCGACGGCGATTTCCGCCCAGACCATGTCGACATTCATGCGGCCGATCTCGGTGGAGATGCGGAAGCCCATGCCGACGATCGGCGTTCCGAAGAATTCCGCAACGATGGCACCAATCAGCGCCAGCGTCGAGTTGATCTTCAGTGCGTTGAAAATGAAGGGCATTGCCGCTGGAAGCCTGAGCTTCAGCAGCGTCTGCCAATAGCCTGAGGCATAGGTGCGCATCAGGTCGCGCTCCATGCTGCCGGAGGCGGCAAGGCCGGCGACGGTATTCACCAGCATCGGGAAGAAGGTCATGATGATGACGACGGCGGCCTTCGACGGCCAGTCGAAGCCGAACCACATGACCATGACAGGGGCGACGCCGATGATCGGCAGGGCCGAAACCATGTTGCCGATCGGCAGAAGGCCGCGGCGCAAGAAGGCGATGCGGTCGGCGAGCACCGCGACGACGAAGCCACTGAGGCAGCCGACGATATAACCGATCAGCACCGCCTTGAAGATCGTCTGCCTGACGTCCGCGCCGAGGATCGGCAGCGACGCCATGAACCGCGCGCCGATGGCGCTCGGTGGCGGCAGCAGGATGAAGGGAACGCCGGCGCCACGCGTGACCGCCTCCCAGAGAATGAGGATCCAGGCGCCGAAGATCGCCGGGATCAGCAGCTGCAGTGTCGACTTGCCGAAAGTGGTGACGGGCTGCAGTTTCGACAGCTCGGTGACGCATCGCCAGGCAAGCAGCCAGCAGGCGAAGAGCAGTAGGAAGAAAGCCCGCGTCCCTGCGCCCTCGTTGCCGGAAAGAGCGGAAAGCAGCATCCAGGCGGCGCCATGCGCGCCGATAAACAGCACGGTGGCTCGATAGGCCGGCGGTTGCGGCGCTAGGGACAGCAGGGCAGCCGCGATGACGATGATGAAGATGAGGCTTGCCGTGCCGTCGGTGAGGGGTCGCGTCGCGCCCTCGGCCAGGAGCGGCAGGGCCGTCAGTGCCCCGATGCAGAGGAGGAGAGCAACCACGCCTTGCCAGGAGAAGGTCAGATGTCTCATGCCGGCCTCCCGCCCATGGCGCGGTCGACGATTTTCGCCGCAACGCCGACAATCGCAACCAGGATGCCGGCCAGCAGCGATCCGGCGACAAGCGCCGCCCAGATATCGATGGTCTGGCTGTAATAGGAGCCGGCGAGCAGCTTCGAGCCGATGCCGGCGACAGCACCCGTCGGCAACTCCCCGACGATGGCGCCGACGAGGCTGGCGGCGATCGCAACCTTCATCGAGGTGAAGAGGAAAGGGATCGACGCGGGAACGCGCAGCTTCCAGAAGGTCTGCATCGGGCTGGCATAGTAGGTGCGCATCAGGTCGAGATGCATGATCTCGGGCGAACGCAGACCCTTCACCATGCCGACGGCGACCGGAAAGAAGGAGAGGTAGGTGGAGATTAGCGCCTTCGAGACGAGGCGGGAGGCGTCGGAATCGAGATTGAGGAGATGTGCAACGGCATTGTCGCCGGTCAGCACGTTATAAGAGATGATGACGATCATCGGCGCGATGGCGAGGATCGGTATGGTCTGGCTCGCCACCAGCCAGGGCATCAGCGAGCGGTCCATGGCGCGGTTATGGACGATCAATACGGCGAGAAGGATGCCGAGCAGCATGCCGAAGCCGAAGCCGAGCAGAGTGGAGGAGAGCGTTACCCAGCTGTGATAGACGAGGCTGCGGTTGCTCGAAAGGCTGCGCAGGAAGGTGTTCTCGTAGACGTTCTGCGCCACCTGATGCGGCGCCGGCAGGATCGGCTTCGGCTGGGCGAGCGTCTTGCCGATGAATTCGAGGGTCGAAGGTGTGGCGCCGGCGCGGCCGTCCATGTCGCGCTGGAACGGCGCGTTCATGAGGATGGCGGCGACATACCAGATGGCGACGAGCGCCAGCAGGATGGTGGTGACGGGGACGATCTTGTCCTTGAGGGTGTCGGCTTTCATGGGATTCGCTCCCATGTGGTGTTGAGCCTGCAGAGCCCGGAAATCAAACCCCTATTCCTCATGCGTGCCCCGTCCTCAGCCCTTCGCGGACGCGGTGGGCAATCTCCAGGAACTCGGGAGTTTCGCGGATGTCGAGCGGGCGCTCGGCCGGCAGGGTCGAGTCGATGATATCGGTCACGCGGCCCGGGCGCGGAGACATCACCACGATCTTGGTCGAGAGATACACCGCCTCGGGAATGGAATGAGTGACGAAGCAGATTGTCTTGTTGGTGCGGGTCCAGAGTTTCAGCAGCTCTTCGTTCAGATGGTCGCGCACGATCTCGTCCAGGGCGCCGAAGGGCTCGTCCATCAACAGCAGGTCGGCGTCGAAGGCGAGCGCGCGGGCGATCGAGGCGCGCTGCTGCATGCCGCCGGAAAGCTGCCAGGGGAATTTCTTCTCGAAGCCCGAAAGACTGACGAGATCGAGCGCTTCGGCGACGCGCCTCATCCGGTCGGCGCTGGAATAGCCCATGATCTCCAGCGGCAGGGCGATGTTGTTTTCGATGGTGCGCCAGGGATAGAGCGCCGGCGCCTGGAAGACATAGCCATAGGCACGGGCCTTGCGGGCTTCCTCCGGCGTCATGCCATTGATCGAGATCTCGCCCGACGTGCTCTTTTCGAGATCGGCGATGACACGCAGGAAAGTGGTCTTGCCGCAGCCCGATGGACCGATGAAAGAAACGAAATCGCCCTTGCGGACGTCGAGATTGACATTGCTCAGTGCACGCACCGGGCCGTCATTCGCCTGGTAGGTGAGACAGAGATCCTTGGCGGATACGACGGAGGGTGTTTGCATCAATGCGACCAGTCTTGTTTTCCCCGCGGGAGCGCGGTTTGCATGTTATCATTACCGCCGGTTTTATCGACGACACACTCCATGGAGGATGAGGATGGACGCGACATCAAAGCCCACCTGCCACATCGTTCGCCCCAATCATGCCTATGACGGCAAGCAGGGGCTCAGCTATTTCGCAGGTATCGCCGCCGAGACGGTCGGCGCCAAGGGTATCTGCATGCACCTTCTGACGATCCCGCCTGGCGTGCGCGCCAAGGCGCATCTGCACGAGGCGCACGAGACGGCGATCTACATGCTCTCCGGCGAGGCCCATACCTGGTACGGAGACGAACTTGAACATCACGTCATCGTCCATGCCGGGGAACTTTTCTATATCCCGGCCGGTGTGCCGCACCTGCCGGCGAACCTCAGCAGCACGCCGTGCACGGCGATCATCGCGCGCACCGATCCGAACGAGCAGGAAAGCGTCGTGCTTCTGCCGGAGTTGGACGCTTTGGTGCCGGCGTGAGGTCATTGGCATAGAGGAAGCGGTCTCCGATTGATGGCCGTATCGTCATGCGCCATCGTCATACGCCGCTTGCCGGAATGCCGCTGCGAGTCACCTTGCGCGGCGCGGTGATGTCCTTCCACTGGGAAAGCGCCTTGCTGACAGCCGTGACCGGCTCGCGCCTGACGAATTCGCCGTGGCCCTCGCGGGTCTTGATCGCGCCTTCCTCGATCGCCACGACGCCGCGTGTCAGCGTGTAGCGGGGCAGGCCGGTTACTTCCTTGCCTTCGAAGACGTTGTAGTCGATCGCCGACTGCTGGGCCTTGGACGAAATGGTCTTGGAACGTTGCGGGTCCCAGACGACGATGTCGGCATCGGCGCCGACAAGGATCGCGCCCTTCTTCGGATAGATGTTGAGAATCTTGGCGATGTTGGTCGAGGTGACGGCGACGAATTCGTTCATCGTCAGCCGGCCGGTGTTGACGCCATGCGTCCAGAGCATCGGCATGCGGTCTTCGAGGCCGCCGGTGCCGTTGGGGATCTTGGTGAAATCGCCGACGCCGAAGCGCTTCTGGGCCGTGGTGAAGGCGCAATGGTCGGTGGCGACCACCTGCAGCGAGCCGGAGGCAAGGCCTGCCCAAAGCGAGTCCTGATGCTGCTTGTTGCGAAAGGGTGGCGACATCACCCGGCGGGCCGCATGATCCCAGTCGGGATTGGAATATTCGCTCTCGTCGAGCGTCAGGTGCTGGATCAGCGGTTCGCCATAGACACGCATGCCTTTGGCGCGGGCGCGGCGGATCGCCTCGTGTGCCTGTTCGCAGGAGGTGTGGACGATATAGACCGGGCAACCGGCCATATCGGCGATCATGATGGCGCGGTTGGTGGCTTCGCCTTCCACCTCGGCCGGGCGGGAATAGGCATGCGCCTCGGGGCCGTTATTGCCCTCGGCGAGCAGCTTTGCCGACATCGAGGCGACGACGTCGCCGTTTTCGGCGTGCACCAGCGGCAGAGCGCCGAGTTCGGCGCAGCGTTGGAAGGAGGCGAACATCTCATCATCGTCTACCATCAGCGCGCCCTTGTAGGCCATGAAGTGCTTGAAGGTGTTGATGCCCTTGTCGCGGACGATGGTCTCCATCTCCTTGAAGACCTGCTCGCTCCACCAGGTGACCGCCATGTGGAAGGAATAATCGCAATTGGCGCGGGTCGATTTGTTGTCCCACATGGTCAGCGCCTCGAGCAGCGACTGGCCGGGGGCGGGCAGGGCGAAATCGACCACCATCGTCGTGCCGCCGGAAAGGGCGGCGCGCGTGCCGCTTTCGAAATCGTCGGAGGAATAGGTGCCCATGAAGGGCATTTCGAGATGCGTGTGCGGATCGATGCCGCCCGGCATGACGTAACAGCCGGTCGCATCCAGCGTCTCGTCGCCCGAGAGGTTCGGCCCGATCTCGATGATCTTGCCGCCGTCGATTTTCACGTCAGCCTTATAGGTCAGGTCGGCGGTGACGATGGTGCCGTTTTTGATGACTGTGGTCATGATTATTCCCCGTTCTTGTCTGCACATTCGGCTGGCGAATAGAAGCCGGGCAGTTCTGAGCTGACCTCGATCCGGCCCTGCAAGGCCGCTAGAATCGTTTCGAGTACTGAGCGGCGTTCGCGCGAGATTTCCCGATTCCAGAAGCGCAGGACGGAATAGCCATTCACATTGAGCCATTCGGTTCGGCGTTGATCGGAGGCGCTATCGGCATGCTGGAAGCCGTCGACTTCGACGATCAATTGTTTTTCACGACAGAGGAAATCGACTATAAATGGGCCGAGGGGAACTTGCCTCGCAAACTTATAGCCGTTCAAGCGGCGGGCGCGCAGGTCGCTCCAGAGGTGGTATTCCTCTTCAGTTTCGTTGCGGCGAAGAGTTCTCGCCTGGTCGGTCTTGTTGGTGCGATGCTTCCGGATATCCTGCTTGATAATTTTCGTTGCGCCCGGGGCCCCCTCATCCGCCCTTCGGGCACCTTCTCCCCGAGGGGAGAAGGGGGAGACCGCTACGTCTACCGATCCCTTCTCCCCAGCGGGGAGAAGGTGGCCCGAAGGGTCGGATGAGGGGGCTCCGGGCGCTACATAAGCCATCACACCACAATCTCCGCCGTCTCCACCACCGCATGGAACAGCACATCGGCTCCCGCCATCGCCCATTCCTTGGAGATTTCCTCAGCCTCGTTATGCGAGAGTCCGCCGACGCAGGGGCACATGACCATCGTCGCGGGTGCGACCTTGGCGGCCCAGCAGGCGTCGTGGCCGGCGCCGGAGATGATGTTCATGTGGCTATAGCCGAGCCGCTCGGCGGCTTCGCGCACCGACGTGACCAGTTTCGGATCGAAGGTGATCGGCTCGAAGTGGCCGATCGCTTCGATGGAACAGCCGACACCGAGCGCATCGGTGATCTCAGGCGCCTTCGCCTCGATCTTTGCCCGCATGCGATCAAGCTTCTCCTTGTCAGGCGAGCGGATGTCGACGGTGAAGACCACTTTGCCGGGCAGCACGTTGCGCGAATTCGGCGAGAAGAATACCTGTCCGACGCCGCCGACGGCGCCCGGCTGTTCGCCCATCGCCACGTCCTGGACCATTTCCAGAATGCGGGCCATGGCGAGACCGGCATTGACGCGCAGGTTCATCGGTGTCGAACCGGTATGGGCTTCCTTGCCGGTCAGCGTGAATTCCAGCCACCAGAGGCCCTGGCAATGGGTGACGACGCCGATCTGCTTTTCCTCGGCTTCGAGAATCGGCCCCTGCTCGATGTGATATTCGAAATAGGCGTGCATCTTGCGGGCGCCCACTTCTTCATCGCCGACCCAGCCGATGCGCTTCAGTTCGTCGCCGAACAGATTGCCGTCGGGGTCCCTGCGGTTATAGGCAAAGTCCAGGCTGTGCACCCCGGCGAAAACGCCTGACGCCAGCATGGCAGGGGCAAAACGCGCGCCTTCCTCATTCGTCCAGTTGGTAACGACGATCGGATGTTTGGTCTTGATGCCGAGATCGTTCATGGTGCGGACGACTTCGAGGGCCGCAAGTACGCCGAGCACACCGTCATATTTGCCGCCGGTCGGCTGGGTGTCGAGATGCGAACCGACATAGACGGGCAGGGCATCGGGATCGGTGCCCGGGCGGGTGGCGAACATCGTGCCCATGCGGTCGATACCCATGGTCAAACCGGCATCGTCACACCATTTTTTGAAAAGGCTGCGGCCCTGCGCATCGGCATCCGTCAGCGTCTGGCGATTGTTGCCGCCAGCGATGCCGGGGCCGATCTTCGCCATGTCCATGAGACTGTCCCAGAGACGGTCGCCATTGACGCGCATGTTCTCGCCTGGTGCTGCCACCATTCTTTATGCCCTCACCTGTTTGCGGCAGTCATGCAAAGAGGCATGCCCGCCTGTTCCCGTGGTCCTTTCCTGCGCCCCCTTATTGGTTTTGTCGAGCGCCGGAAAATCGCCAGTTGCCTTTGTTTTGCATCTGACGGATAATTTGACCGATTGGTAAACATTACAACTTCCACCGCCGGGCTCAAGACGAAAATCACGAAAATTGCTGATAAAAATGCGGGCAGTTGCTCAAGGACGCGGCGAGGGTCGTCCCCAACCCAAATTTGAGCGAAGAAGTTGAATTTCAAGGGGAAACGACAGCCTGTGACCATACCGAGAGCAGCGAAAACCCTGAGGCGGACGCGAATCCAGGAGGAGAAGGAAGAGCAGATCCTGGAAGCGGCGCTCGACGTGTTTTCGGCAAGCGGCTTCCGCGGCTCGACCATCGACCAGATCGCCGAAGTGGCCGGCATGTCGAAACCCAACCTGCTCTATTACTTCCGCACCAAGGAAGCCATGCACCGGGCGCTGATCGACCGGGTGCTCTACACCTGGCTGGAGCCGTTACGGGCCTTCGACGCCGAGGGCAATCCCGAAGCGGAAATCCGTAGCTACATCCGTCGCAAGCTGGAAATGGCGCGCGACTTTCCGCGCGAAAGCCGGCTCTTCGCCAATGAGGTGCTGCAGGGCGCGCCGCATATCGAGGACGAGCTGAAGGGGCCGCTGAAGGAGTTGGTCGATGAGAAAGCCGAGGTCATCCGCGCCTGGGCGAAAGCCGGCAAGATCGTCAAATGCGATCCCTACCACCTGATCTTCTCCATCTGGTCGACGACGCAACATTACGCCGATTTCGACGTCCAGGTGCGTGCCGTGCTGGGGCAGGAACATTCCGGCGAAGGGCGTTTCGAGGATGCGGCGCGGTTTCTGGAACAGCTCTTCATCGGCGGGCTGCGACCGGATCCCCTTGGCGGCTGAGAGTTTTACCCTCTCCTCGGAAGCGGCACCCGGGCAAGAATATCCGTCACGCCTTCCATCGTATAAGGCTTCTGTAGCACAGGCGCGTCCGAGTGGCTGTTTGCCTGGGCGATGCCTTCCCCATACCCCGTGGCAAAAACGAAGGGCACGCCATCGGCTGCCAGCCGGTCGGCAATCCCGAAACTCGTCTCATCGCCAAGATTGACATCGAGAAGCGCCAGATCGAAGGACTGGCCGGCGAGAATTTCCATCGCCTCAGTGACACTTGGTGCCGTTGCTACGTCGGCGCCCAGGCGGCGCAGGATGTCTTCGCCATCCATGGCGATGATCAGATTATTTTCCACCAGTAGCACGTTCAGGCCGGAGAGCGGCTGATCGTCGGGAATCGTCTTGCGTCCGGTCGCTCCGACCGGAAGCGGATTTGACCGTTCGCTCGTCGGGCCGACGACATGTCGTGCCGGAATAGAGAAATCGGCCTCGAGCCTATCCTCGACGTAGCGGACCTCCGCCTTGCCGCCAAGGTCATAGGGGATCGAGCGGCGGATGATGGTCGAACCGAAGCCATGACGTTTGGGTTCGACGACGGGCGGGCCATCCTTTTCGCGCCAGCCAATGCGCAGATTACCCTCGTCGTCGCGATGCCAGCGGAGTTGGACCGTGCCGCTGCCGGTACCGGAAAGGCTGCCATATTTGGCGCTGTTGGTCATCAGCTCATGGAAGACAAGGGCGGCGGTGGAAAAAGCCTGCGGTTCCAGCAGCACGTCCTCGCCGCCCATCTGAATGCGTTGCGCATTTTTCCCCAGATAGGCGGCGGTCTCTGCCAGCAGCAATTGCCGGAGCGAAGCGGGCGCCCAATGATCGCGGGTGATCTGGTCATGGGCGCGGGCGAGCGACTGGATGCGGCCCTCGAGCTGGCGAATGTAATCGCCAAGGCTGACCGACGTTGCCTGCGACTGCCGAATGATGCCGGTGATGAGGCTCAATATGTTGCGGACGCGGTGGTTCAGCTCGGCGATCAGCAATTCCTGACGCTCGTTTGCCGTCTGGCGCGCCATGCTGACCTCGTCGGTGAGGCGCAACACCACCTCGATCAATGTGACGCGGATGGTTTCGGCGACACGGCGCTCTGCTTCCGTGAAGGGGAGGGAGCGGCCACGCACCAGTTCCGACCAGGCCTCGAAACTCTTGCGCGGTGTCAGCCGCGGGCCATTGGGCCCGTATTCCACCGGCTTGTGCGGGTCGCCGCCCCAGCGAACGGTGCGCACCAATTCCTGACGGAAAAGCACGACATAGTCGCGCGGCGATCGTGAGATCGGGATGGCGAGCATGCCTGCCACCGCATCGTCGACCTCAAGATCCGGATAGGTTTCCGCGAGCCTGTCCACGGCGTAGATGCGGCCGGCGGCGTTGCGGTTGAGGTGTCGGACGAGGGCTGCGAAACTTCTCTCATCCGGCCCGATGCCGGCAAGTGCCAGCCGGCCGTTGATCCAGACGCCGATCCCGTCGGCAGGAATGGCGTCGGCGAGCGCCTCGATCAGCCAAGCCGGATCGTCGAGCAGGCTGGCATTGTCTGCGACGGAGGTGAGGAGCCGGTCGGCGATGCGGCGCGCCTTGGTCTCGTAATCGAGAGCCAGTCGCCGTTCGCGGCTTTCAAGGCGCGAGGCAAACATCTGGCCGAAGAGTTCGGCGGTGGAGCGGCTTTGGGCCGAAGGCAGACGTGGACCGTAGTGATGGCAGGCAAATAGCCCCCAAAGCTTCCCGTCGACGACGATCGATATGGAAAGCGAGGCGCCAACGCCCATATTTTTCAGATATTCGATATGGATCGGCGAGACTGAACGCAAGACCGACATGGAGAGGTCGAGCGGCTGGCCGTGCTCGTCCAGCGGCGGCAGGATCGGGACCGCGATGGCGTCGACATCGGCAATGATGCGGAACAGGTTGCGCAGATAAAGCGCGCGCGCCTGTATCGGAATGTCGGAAGCCGGATAGTGCAGCCCGAGGAACGATCCGATGCCGGCCCGAGCGGCTTCCGCCACCACTTCGCCGGAACCGCTTTCGTCGAAACGGTAGACCATGACCCGATCGAAGCCGGTGAGCGCCCGCGCCTGTCTTGCGCCTTCGCGGAAGAAAGCTTCCAGTGTTTCCGTGTGATCGAGGCGGGACATCATGCTGCGCATGGAGAGCGACGCAGCGTCGTGCCGGTCTTCCTGGCAGCGCTCGCCTTCGATGATGACCTGACCTTCGTTCAGATGCACGGCAAGGTCGAAACTGTTTTGATCGGGCGTCAGAGCAATGCCGAAAATACGCTCGACGACGTCGGAACCGCGCAGCGTGGTAAGTTTGTTGCGGATTGCGTGGAGTGCTTCGGGGCTGATCAGAGAGATAACGGGACGGCCGAGCGCATTGGCCTCTGTCACTCCGAGAAACTCCGCCAGATTTGCGGAGGCGCGGATGACAATCCAGTCTGAGGATACCGCCAAGAGAAAGCCGAAGGGCTGGACCGAGCCGAGCTGGTGGATCGGCTCACGGTCGCAATTGGTGAGATCGACGGGTTCGTGCGTGCCGCTCATGGGACGGCTTCCAGTTCGACTTGCCCCGCTTTGAGGAAGAGATCGAAGACATCGCGGGCTGCGGCGACAGCAGCACCGGGATCGTCCACCTTGCTCGCGTCAAGACGATCCATGAAAAGCCGCATGGCGCCCTTCGGCCCTTGCGGGCTCAAGTAGCTGCTGGGCAGGTGGTCAGGCACGGCCTTGGCGAGCAGCGCGCCGCCGAGCTTGGAGCCCTCAAGGACATAGGCGGCACCCCAGACTGCCGCTTCGCAGCGCAATGCCGGTCGCGGAAGCGGTACGGGCAATCGATCATCGAGTTCCCTTATATCGGCGGCCAGCAGATGCGCGCGTCTTCGTTCCGGCCAGTCCGGCAGCAGGCTGTTGATTCCGGCTTCCTCAAGCGCATGTTCGACTGATGGTACGACCCGGGCATGCGCGCGCAGGAACGCTTTGTAATCCTGGGTGCGTGAGAGGTTGAAACTGCCGAAGAGGGTGTCGACCACGGCGTGGCAATCTGCAGTTTGTGCGCGGAGGGCGCTGCGAAGTGACATGCTGACGTTTTTCCGAGTGATATGGCCGCCGCCCAAAAGGGACGACGAACTAGCGGATATACTGCGGCATCGCGTTATTTCCAGAGAAACGCCTAGGAATAACATGGGTTTCTCGCCGCTCGCAGACGCGTGGCGAGCGCTTCAGCCCATCATTGCCGGCAGCCCCGCGGCGAGCGTATCAATCGCGAGCCGCACCTTCGGCAGCATCACCGGGGAGCGCAGCCAAACGGCATGGGCATCGAAGACATTGGCCGGTTCATGCTTCAACACCTGAATGAGCCGGCCCGCCAGCACCTCCTCGCGGACCAGCCAGCAGGGCAGCCAGGCAAGACCGCGCCCGGCGACGGCCGCATCGGAAATCGAAGCGAGGTCGTCGAGCCGCAGTCGCGCCTTTGGCGCCAGCCGCCGCCCGGGATCGGCTGCAGTCGGAAAGATCCAACCCTTGTCATCATCGCCCCGCCTGTAGACGATGCCCTCATGCTGGGGAATATCGAAGACTGTCTGCGGTGCGCCATGTTTTTCCAGATAGGCGGGCGATGCGCAGACGGTCATGCGCTGGCGGGCGATCGCCCGGGCCATCAGATCCGGATTGTCCTTCAGCGGTCCGTTGCGGATCACAAGATCGAAGCCGTCCTCGAGCAGGTCGACGATGCGGTCGTTGAAGGAAAGGTCGAGTTCGAGGTTCGGATGTTCATCGAGCAGGCGTGCGAGAATCGGCGAGATGCAATGGCGGCCGAAGAGCACGGGCATCGAGATGCGCAATCGGCCGCGCACATCGCGCCGGCCGGATTCCAACATGGCTTCGCCCAGGCGGATTTCCTCGACCGCCCGCAGGCAGCGCTCGTAGAAGAAGCGGCCTTCCTCGGTCAGGCTCTGCATGCGCGTCGTACGGTTGAAAAGCCGCACGCCGAGACGCTGTTCCAGCCGTGCGATGGTCTTGCCGACCGCCGAACGCGTGAGATGAAGCCGCTCGGCAGCAGCCGAAAAGCCACCGGCCTCGACGGCTTCGACAAAGATCGAGATACCCTTCAACTGCTCCATTTGTTTCCTCTTTGGAACCATTCTGGAGAATTAATATCGCAACTGGTGCGAAATATTCAACGGTATGGTTTCGGCTCCCTGCAATGGACAAGGAGCAAGACAATGCAGACAACACGGCAATGGCAGATCGACACGATCGGACCGGAGCGCCAGCTGACGATCGGCGAGCGGAGGCTCGAACCGGTTTCGGGAAACAGGGTTCTGGTCCGGACGGAAGCCGTTTCGCTCAATTTCCGCGACCGGCTGGTGCTGGAGAGCGGCATGGGATTGCCGCTGCAATTTCCCTTCGTACCAGCTTCCGATATGGCGGGGGTTGTGGAGGCGGTCGGACCCGAAGTCAGCCGTTTCAAGCCGGGCGATCGGGTCATCTCGACGTTTTCGCCCGACTGGATCGACGGACGCGGGTTGGGCGATGCGCGCACGCCACCCTACAGGACACGCGGCGGCTTCTATCCTGGCGTGCTCTCGCAATATACCGTGCTTTCCGAGGAGTGGTATTCACGCGCGCCTGACACGCTCGATGCGGCGCAGGCGAGCACCTTGCCCTGCGCCGGGCTGACTGCCTGGTTCGCACTGATCGAATGCGGCGGTCTGAAGGCTGGCGACAAGGTGCTGGTGCAAGGCACCGGCGGCGTGGCGCTCTTCGGTCTGCAGATCGCCAAGGTGCATGGTGCGGAGGTCTTCATCACATCAGGCAGCGCCGAGAAGCTCGGGCGCGCCGCTGCCCTCGGCGCCGATCACGTGATCAACCGCCATGAGGGCGACTGGGTCGAACAACTCTATCAATTGACCGGCGGCTATGGCGCCGATCACGTGCTTGAGATCGTCGGCGGCCCGCATCTCGGCCAGGCGCTGAAGGCGGTGGCGATCAATGGCCGCATTTCCGTTATCGGCGTGTTCGAGGGGTTCGAGGTTTCCGGCCCGGCCGGCCCGCTGTTGCTCAAGGCGCCTGTTGTGCAGGGCATTTCCGTCGGCCATCGCCGTGCGCTGGAAGACTTGGTGCGGGCAATCGACCAGACCGGGCTGAAGCCCGTGATCGACAAGCGCTATGCCTTCGACGAATTCCCTGAGGCGCTCGATCATCTCTATCGCGGGCCTTTCGGCAAGGTGGTCGTCGAGTTCTGACGGTCGCGATTTTCCCTTCTCCCTGCTGCATAAAATTATGCCGCAATTCAAAGTGCGACAGCGCCGCGCGTCTGAAAAGATGCGCGGCGCTGTCGGCGGAGAAGGGAGGCTGCTCAGGCGGCGGCGGGAACGCCCTCTTCGAAGGCGAAGCCTTCATCGGCCCAGCCGGTCACGCCGCCGATCATCAGTTTCACCGACAGGCCGAGGCGGGAGAGGCGAAGTGCGGCCTTATCAGCGCCGTTGCAATGCGGGCCGGCGCAATAGACGACGAAAAGCGTATCGGAGGGCCATGCCGACATGCGATGCGCAGTCATCTTCCCATGCGGCAGGTTGATGGCGCCGGGAATGTGGGACTGTGCAAAGAGCGTCGGCGAGCGCGCGTCGAGCAGAACGAAATCGACCTTGCCCGATGCAAAGGCGGCGTGGACATCGGAGCAATCGGTCTCGAAGGCAAGCTTGGCTCCAAAATGGGCGGCGGCGATTTCAGCGGCGGCGGCGGGGATTTCTGCGACGGGGCTTGGCATTGCGATTTCCTTTTGGGTTCGAATTGCCGCCTGGTATCGCCGATGCTAAAGCTTTGCGAAATTGGCCATCATGACTGACAGCGTAAAGATCATGCCAAACTCATCGCCACAGCAGACGAAAGGACCGCTGGTCGCAGCGCTTGCCTATGACGGGCTCTGCACCTTCGAATTCGGCATCGCTTACGAGGTCTTCGGCCTGCCGCGCCCGGAGATGGGTGAGGATTGGTATCGCTTCTCCGTCTGCGCCATCGAGCCGGGGCCGCTTCGCGCTGCGGGAGGACTGACGGTCGCGGTCGACAAGGGCCTGGAGGTGCTCGATGAGGCGGACCTGATCGTCGTGCCCGGCTGGCGGGCAATCGATGCGCCGGTGCCAGCACCACTCGCCACAGCGCTCAGGGCAGCGCATCAGCGCGGCGCGCGCATCATGTCGCTCTGCTCGGGCGTTGCGGTTCTTGCCGGATCGGGGCTGCTTGCCAACCGCAGGGCGACGACACATTGGCGCTATGTCGCCTCGATCGCCGCACGTTATCCCGACATCACGCTTGATGCCGACGTTCTCTACATGGACGAAGGCAGCCTGCTGACGGCGGCGGGCAGTGCGGCCGGCATAGATCTTTGCCTGCATGTGGTGCGCGGCGATTTCGGTTCGGAAGCCGCAAACAGCGTGGCAAGACGCCTCGTCGTGCCGCCGCACCGCGAAGGCGGACAGGCGCAGTTCATTCATGCGCCGGTTCCCGAGGAGCGCGAGGGCATCCGCTTGGGGCCGCTGATCGAATGGATGCGCGAAAGCCTGTCCGAGGACCAGCCGATCAGCCTGCTTGCCAAAAGAGCCGGCATGAGCATGCGCACCTTCCAGCGGCGCTTCGAAGCGACAACGGGTGTCAGCGTCGGCGAATGGCTGCTCACGGAGCGGCTGCGGCATGCCCGCGATCTGCTGGAGAGGGAACTTGCCGTTTCGCTCGACGATATCGCCGCCGCCAGCGGCTTTGGAACACTGGCGACGATGCGCCATCATTTCCGCAGGCGACTGGGGACGAGCCCCAATGCCTATCGGAAGTCATTCGGCGGTTAGAGCATCCCATGCTTGCATTTCTTTGCCACTTCACTTAAAGGGGCGCTCTCGATTGTTTCTGGAAAGGGAGCGCCACGATGACAAATATCTCAGTACGCCCCGAGAGGGTTTCGGCTTAACTCGGCCAACCGGCCGATGAATGCCGGTTGAACATCGCCATTTTGGCGATGAAAGACCACTCACATCCAGAGTTCATTATCATGGGCAATTCCATTGGGAGCGGAAGCTCTCCGATGACGTCGTCGGCACATCCGGCAGTCATCAATCATTTCTTTTCCGGTAGCGCATGGATCGAAGGCGCCGCTTTAGACCAACTTGACGAAATGTCCCGGCTGCCGGGTGTTTTGGAAATCGCCGCCTTTCCGGATCTGCACCCCGGAAAATATGGTGCGACCGGCGTTGCATTGTTGTCGTCCCAGCTGCACCCGCTGTTGATCGGTAACGATATCGGCTGCGGCATGTCGCTCTTCGGCCTGGACCTGCCTTTGCGCAAGCTGAAGGTCGACAAGGCGGCGGAACGGCTTCGCCGGCTTGAGGCGCAGGCGATCGCAGATGTCTCCGACCTGCTTGCGCAGGCGGATTTGCCCACCGATCTGGCACCCAACGCTCTGGGCACGATCGGTGGCGGCAATCATTTTTGCGAATTGCAGGCGGTGGAAGATCTTGCCGATGGTGGATCTGCTGCCGGCTTCGACGATCAGGGGCTCTATCTGCTGGTTCACTCCGGTTCGCGGGCTCTTGGCGCCACTGTATTTTCGGAGACGGTGGCCGGTCATTCAAGGCTCGTTGACGGTCTCGACCCCGGTTCGGAGGCCGGTGCCGCTTGGCTTGCGAATCATGACAGGTGCGTAGCCTGGGCATCACTGAACCGTCAGCTGATCGCTGCGCGGGCTGCCGCGGCGCTTCGGGCCGATCTGCGCCTCATCAGCGACGTGCCGCACAATCTCGTTCGCCCGTCCAATCGTGGTTTCGTGCACTACAAGGGCGCGGCGGCGGTTGGAGCCGGCGAACTCGCGCCGATTGCGGGATCTCGTGCAAGCCTCAGCCATCTGGTCCTTGCGACCTCAGGCGTTGTCCGCTCGCTGGGCGGCATCTCTCACGGGGCCGGTCGCAAATACGACCGCGCCACCATGCACGGGCGTGTCGGCCGCAATCGGTCCGAACGAGAACAACTGCTGCGCAATTCCTGGGGCGGTATCGCCATCTGCGACGATCGCTCCCTTGTCGTCGAGGAGGCGGCCTCCGCATACAAGGATGCTGAGCAGGTGGTGACTGATCTGGAAAACGAGAGCCTTGTCGTCAGGCACGCCAGCTTGCGGCCACTTGTCACCTTCAAGAAGGCCGTTGACGAAGCGGAGGTCGAGCAGCGCCGGCGAAAACCTGAATATCGCAGGGAGGGAGGGCGTGGCCATGAGCGCTATTGATCTTCTCATTACCTCAGGCAACGGTCCGGTGGAATGCCGCATGGCGCTCACTGCGCTTCTCGGCATCATCGAGCGGGAGGCTATCCGGTTTGATTGCTCTTTCGAGACCAGCCTTGGCCCGACGCCGGATCAACACGGTGCGAAGTCGGCGATCGTCAGCTTGGACGGTTCCGAGGCGGAGCGGATCGCCAGTGACTATTGCGGTACGATCCGGTTCACCTTCAAGAGCCCGATACGTTCGGGCCACAAACGGCAGAACTGGTACGTGGCTGTTCAGCGTATCGATTCACAACCAGATGGTGGCGAGGTGACGATCAATCCGGCGGACCTGCGTTTCGAGACGCTGAGGGCGGGCGGACCGGGTGGGCAGCACCAGAATACGACTGATAGCGCGGTTCGCGTTCTGCATCGGCCGACCGGTCTCGTTGTGACGGCGCGCGACGAGCGCTCCCAGCACCGCAATAAAGCCTTGGCGCTCCGGCGTCTTGAGGCGATGTTGCGCCATCTCGAAGTGGAGAAGCAGGAGGCGGCCAAATCCGGACGCTTCATCGCCAACCGAACCATCGAGAGAGGCAACGAAGTTAGGAGTTTCAAGCTGTAATCCGCAATCGTATGGACTGACCACAAATAACAAACGGCGCCCTTCCGTGAAGGGCGCCGTTTTCACAAGTCACGACATGCCGCAGATCTCCGCGGCGTTGCAGATCCTTACTCCGCCGCCTGGCGCGCCATCGGGTTGTTCGGGTGCGTCGTCCAGTTGGCGTAGTTGGGGTCGACGACGCGGCCGGTGCGCTTGTCGAGAGTGCCGGCGGGAAGCTGCTCCATGGTGATGCAGTTCTCCACCGGACAGACGCTGACGCAGAGATTGCAGCCGACGCATTCCTCGTCCATCACCTCGAAATGACGCGCGCCGTCGACGAAGTTGGTGATCGCCTGGTGCGAGGTATCCTCGCAGGCGATGTAGCAGCGGCCGCATTTGATGCAGGCGTCCTGGTCGATCTTCGCCTTGGCGATGTAGTTGAGGTTCAGATACTGCCAGTCGGTGACGTTGGGGACGGCGCGCCCGGTAATGTCGTCGAGGCTGCGATGGCCTTTTTCGTCCATCCAGTCGGAGAGGCCAGTGATCATCTCCTGGACGATCTTGAAGCCGTAGGTCATCGCCGCCGTGCAGACCTGAACGTTGCCGGCCCCGAGCACGAGGAATTCGGCCGCGTCCCGCCAGGTGGTGATGCCGCCGATGCCGGAGATCGGCAGGCCGTAGGTTTCGGGATCACGGGCGATCTCGGCCACCATGTTGAGCGCGATCGGCTTTACCGCCGGGCCGCAATATCCACCATGACTGCCCTTGCCGCCGACCGTCGGGTTGGGGGCGAAGTTGTCGAGATCGACGGAGACGATCGAATTGATCGTGTTGATCAGCGATACGGCATCGGTGCCGCCGGCCTTAGCGGCGCGGGCAGGGCGGCGGACATCGGTGATATTGGGCGTCAGCTTGGTGATGACGGGCATGCGGGTGTACTGCTTGCACCAGCGCACGACCATCTCGATGTATTCCGGCACCTGGCCGACCGCCGACCCCATGCCGCGCTCCGACATGCCGTGCGGACAGCCGAAATTGAGCTCGATGCCGTCGGCGCCGGTCTCTTCGACCAAGGGTAGGATCGCCTTCCAGGCCTGCTCCTCGCAGGGTACCATGATCGAGGCGATCAGTGCCCGGTCCGGCCAGTTCATCTTCACCTGCTTCATTTCGCGAAGGTTGGTGTAGAGGTCGCGGTCGGTGATGAGCTCGATATTGTTCAGACCGAGCAGGCGGCGGTCGGCGCCCCAGATCGCGCCGTAGCGCGGGCCGTTGACGTTGACGACGGGCGGGCCTTCCTCGCCCAGCGTCTTCCAGACCACGCCGCCCCAGCCGGCCTTGAAGGCGCGCTCGACATTGTAGGCTTTGTCGGTCGGCGGCGCAGACGCCAGCCAGAACGGGTTCGGGGATTTGATGCCGACGAAATTATTGCGGAGATCAGCCATTGTTCATTCTCCCCTTCAAGCAACCGCGACAGCCGGAGCGGCTGCTGCGGACAGGGCACGATGGATGGATTCAGCCGCGTCGCGACCGTGGGCGACGGCGGAAACCGTGAGATCTTCACCACCGAAGACGCAGTCGCCGCCCGCCCAGACGCGGTCGAGCGAGGTATGGCCTTCGCCATCGACGGCGATACGGCCGGATTCCATGCGCAACGAACCGAGTCCAGAGGCGTCAAAGGTCTGACCGATCGCCTTGAAGATCTGGTCGGCGGCAATGACACCGGTTTCGCCGGTGCCGACCAGGCGGCCTTCGCGAATCCTCGTATATTCCACCTCGATGGCGGCGACTTTGCCGTCCTGTGACAGGATCGATTTCGGCGCCAGCCAGTGGCGGATGATGACACCCTTGGAGCTAGCCAGATCCTGCTCGAATTCGGAGGCGTTCATGTGTTCCTTGCCACGGCGGTAACAGATCGTCACCTCCTCGGCGCCGAGCAGCTTTGCCTGCACGGCGGCGTCGATCGCCGTCATGCCACCGCCAAGGACGACGACGCGGCGGCCGACGGCGATTTCGCTCTTGTTTTCGGCCTGACGGAGAGCCGCGATGAAATCGACGGCGTCGTCGACGCCTGCGAGGTTCTCGCCCTCGATGCGCAGCGCGTTGACGCCGGCAAGGCCGATACCGAGGAAGACGCCATCATATTGCCCTTCCAGATCGGAAAGCGAGAAATCGCGGCCGAGACGCTGCCCATGCCGGACCTCGATGCCGCCGATCGAGAGGACGTAATCGACTTCCTTCTGGGCGAAGTCGTCGACGGTCTTGTAAGTGGCGATGCCGTATTCGTTGAGGCCGCCGGATTTTTCCCTGGCATCATAGATAGTGACGGAATGGCCCTTGACGGCCAGGCGATGGGCGGCGGCAAGGCCGGCTGGGCCTGCGCCGACAACGGCGATCGTCTTTCCGGTCGGTTCGGCCCGGGCATAGAACTGCTTGCCGGCCTGCATGGCGGCATCGGTCGCATAACGCTGCAGGCGACCGATCTCGACGGGCCGCTCCTCGGCCGTGTTGCGCACACAGGCCTGTTCGCAGAGTTCTTCGGTGGGACAGACGCGGGCGCACATGCCGCCGAGGATGTTCTGGTCGAAGATCGTCTTTGCCGAGCCGATCGGATTGCCGGTCGAAATCTGGCGGATGAACAGCGGAATGTCGATCGAGGTGGGACAGGCCGTCATGCACGGCGCGTCATAACAGAAATAACAGCGGTCGGCGGCGACCAGCGCCTCGTGATTGTCGAGGCGCGGATGAAGATCGGAAAAATTAGCCTCATACTCGGCGGGCGAAAGCCGGCCGGCATGAATCCCCGTTTCCAGTCGTTCCATTGAAGTTCCCTCATTATTGGTAAACGGCCTGTGAGGGAAAGCGTAACTCAGGTTTAAAAATTTATCAAACGGTAAAATTTTGACGATTTTCTCTTGCCGTCACGCCAGTAATCCGCTGTTTTTGCTGGAAGAATTTATTCGGCCTGCATCGGCAAAACGGCTGAACGCGCGACGAGGGAAGGGCATCCGAAAAAAGATTCAAAAAAGTCGAATTTTTTTCGGATGGCAGGGAACCAAAGTTTGATGTCGTCGTTATTGCGATATCCGGATGGTGATCGCATCGACCCAACATGCGCGCCCCCAACCCACTATCCGGACGTACTCACGGTCCCCTCCCGGTGAGTGAAGACAGCCGGTGCGCCGCCCTCGCACCGGCTGTTTTTCGTTCTCGATTGTCTCCAGGGCTTTTACACTCGCTTGAAGATCTCGAATTCGGTTTCCGGAATGGTCAGACGATATTCAATGCGGCCGGGAACGAGGTTCAACTCCGCCTTGCCATTGACCGACGATGGCACGACACGCTCCAGCACGGTGCGGCCGAAGCTGTTGTCGCTAAATTCGTGGACTTCCGACTGATCGTGCAGAACTTCCGCCCAGGCGACTTCGATTGCCTTCCTGTCGTTGATCATGGCTTCGCGGCAATTCAGCGTGATGGAGGCGGCGCCGCCTGATATCGCGCCAAAGGAGGCGGAGTTGACGATGAGTTCGTGGAGGGCGAGCCCGAGATGCACGGCGGCATTCGGTGTCAGGTGAGCGTTGATGCCATAGATCGGCATGGAGCCGGCCGTCTCCGGCCAATAGGGGGCGAACTGCTTTTCGGCGAGTTCGAAGAGGTAGGCGCCGCGCCAGCTGGAATCCGTGATCAGGTCCTGCGAGTTGGAAAGTGATTGCAGCCGTCCGCGGAACTTGAGGAGGAAGCTGTCGAGAGAGAGCGTGTTGCGCGCCGTCTGCGTGGCAATGCCCTGGATGATGGCGAGAAGGTTCTTCGAGCGGTGCGAGAGTTCGCGAAGCAGCGATTTCAGAACTTTTTCGCGATGCCGGCTTTCGGTGACTTCAGTCATGACGGACAGAAGTCCATGTACGCGTTCGCCGGTGCGCTGGATCTTCAGTTCATACGTGCGCCTTTCGCCGTCGACGTCGATCTCAACTTCGGCATTGTTGGGGATGCCGGTTTCCAGCACCTTGTGTTTCAGCGCGGTCAGATATCGCCCATGGGCGTCGCCGAAAAGGGCGGCGTCGCTGCAGCCGGGCATAAAGAGCGCTGCGAAATGCGGCGGCAGATTTTCGGCGTAGAAGATCGACAGCCGGGCGTCCTGGCAGAGGATCGAAATCCCGGCGCTGCCGAGCGCGCGTTCCATCATTGCGGCTTTGCCCTCGAAGGTGAAAGGCATGCCGGACAATGGTTCAGTCGTATTCACGCGGCCGCCTTTCCTTGTGACATCTTGAACGTCGCTGAAGGGAGCGCCCTTACAGACACCGCCTGCCAACTCTAGAACAAAGCGCTGCAAAAACCGTTAAAGCCACCGGAGCGTCCCGGTAGCACCGGAACGCCTGCCTTGGCGATTTGGTTCCGAAGGCCGGAAAATTGCGTCTTAGGCGGCTACTCTGGTCGATTCATTGAAGAAAAGCGCTTGGCTGATCAGTGCCTTGACCATGTCGGGATTGAAGGGCTTGGTGACAAGGAAAGTCGGTTCCGGGCGCTCGCCGGTCAGAAGCCGTTCCGGGAAAGCGGTGATGAAAATCACCGGCACGCTCGACGTCTTGAGGATGTCGTTGACTGCGTCGATACCGGAGCTGCCGTCGGCAAGCTGGATGTCGGCCAGCACCATGCTCGGCTTGGTCTTGTTGTAGAGCGCCACGGCCTCGGCATGCGTACGGGCAATGCCGGTGACGCGATGGCCGAGGCTCTCGACCATCTGCTCGATATCCATGGCGATCAGCGGTTCGTCCTCGATGATCATGATATCGGTTGCGACCTGGCGGGAAATCTCCTGCGACGCCACGTCGAGCAGATGCATGACATCCTGTTCTTCGGTTTCCAGGATTTCGGCGATTTCAGCGACGCGGAAATTCTCTACGGAGGCGAGCAGGAAGGCCTGACGGGCGCGCGGCGAAACCTTGGCAAGGTTCAGCGTGGCGCGTTGCTCCCAGGCATAGGGCGAGGTCGGCTCTGGAATCTGGACTGCGGTGGAACCAAACAGTTGCGTGAACAGTTTGTAGAGTGCGACCCGGTCATTCGCCGTATCCGGGAAAATCGACAGATCGGCGATGATGGCTTCGAGAACGGCGGCGACGTAAGCGTCGCCCGAAGTCTGAGTGCCGGTAAGGGCGCGGGAATAGCGGCGCAGATAAGGAAGGTGCGGCGCAATCCGAGTAGAAAGTGTCATTCATGGCTCCTGCATACAGGCCGGCATTGGCTTCAATGAGCGGTTAACGCCGCCTTGGTAAAAAAGTTCCGGAATGGCAGGAACTTTTTTCGTCGCGCCGCATTATTCCAGCCGACGAAGAAAGGGCGTAGCGTTGTGACCCATGCAGCGGCAAATACCAGCGACATCGACAATCGAACGTTCGATGTCGATGGTTGAAATTGTGATTGATCCCATCCACGCCCCGCGAACAGACAACCGGCGAGAAGACGAATTGATGACTACACGCAAGAAAGAAGCAGCCGATCAGCGAAAGCTGGAGCTGCGGGCAAGCGACATCTTGGACCCGAACAATCAGATCGGCGTCAGGCTGAGGTCGCTTTATGCGGCCGCACAGGATGAGGCGATCCCCGATCGTTTTCTCGACCTTCTCGAAAAGCTCGACCATGCTGAAATGATGGCTTCTGCCAAGATGGCCGAATAGGATCGCCCGCATGGAAGATAAATCGCAACCCAGCTTCAAGCGGGAACTGCTGGCGGCACTCCCAAGTCTTCGCGCTTTCGCAATCTCGCTCATCGGGCGGCACGACCGTGCCGACGATCTCGTCCAGGACACCATCATGAAAGCCTGGGCCAAACAGGATCATTTCGAGATGGGCACCAATATGAAGGCCTGGCTCTTTACGATCCTGCGCAACGAACTCTACAGCCAGATGCGCAAGAGCGGCCGCGAAGTGCAGGACAGCGACGGGCTGTTCACTGAATCGATGGCGATGCACCCCTCGCAATATGGCGCTCTCGATCTGCAGGACTTCAAGAAGGCGCTCGACCAGCTGCCGCCGGATCAACGCGAGGCGATCATCCTCGTCGGCGCCTCGGGTTTTTCCTACGAGGAGGCGGCCGAAATCTGTGGCTGTGCCGTGGGCACCATCAAGAGCCGCGTCAACCGGGCCCGCCAGCGGCTGCAGGAGTTGCTGCAGATATCAGGCGAGGCTGATTTTGGCCCCGACGCCACCTCGGCGCCGCTAACGTCGAAGGCCTTCGCGTTCTGACAAGAGTTATATTTGGGAGGAAAGCCGGTCGCCCCTCGGGGCGCCGGCTTTTTTGTTTTGGGAGAAGGGCGCATATCCAAGTCGTGGATAGCTGTTCAAGGCAACTACCTCACGCTCCCTCATTCCTGTGACACGCGCACAGCGTGAGGGAGCGTGAGATGGCGCCCTTGCCTAATTTTCCGCTCGTATGTGAGGGGGAAAGTGTTCACTCTCTCCATTTTCGTAGCGAGTACGCATAGAGCGAGTCCCTCAATCAATCGTCGCGCTTCGAGCCCACCAGATTGGCTGCGACGATTGCTGCCAGAACACCGGCGGTCAGCAGCGGCTGGGCGCGGATAAGGCCGAGTCCGACCGTTGCCAGAGATTCCACCGCAGCACGGCGTTCACGGGCGCGGCGTGCTTCCCGGGTGTTGATGATCGACATCGCGACCAGGGCGATGATGGCGATCAGCAGCGCGCAGGCGGCCAGGAAGAGGGCAGCCCCGACTGGGCCGTAGATGCCGGCGAGCCAGATGGCGCCGGCGGTGACGGCCAGCGCGTAGGCGGTGAGAAGGAAGAGCACGGCAAGCGCAATGAAGATGCCATTGCGCTTGGCGCGCGCAACGGTCCGGTGCACGCTTGCGCCCGTCAGCAGGCTGAGGATCGAAAACAGCATCGCGCTTCCTCAGCGCCGGGCGAGGAAGGCGATGGCAAGGCCGAAAGCGGCTGCGGCGCCGATGGTTGCCAGCGGATGCTTGCGTACGGTATCGCGCATTTCCGTCGCGCCGCGCTCATAGCCGTGCTGCAATTCGCGCAGCAGATCCTCGCTGCGGCCAAGCAGTTCTTCGTAACCGGCGCCGGCCTGGCTGCGGATTTTCTCGCCTTGGTGGCGCGAGCTCTTGCCGACGAGGCGCGTCAGTTCCGCGAGTTCGTCGCGCAGCGCCTCGATCTGCTCCTCGATGCCGGATTCCAGATTGTGGAAGGTGCCGTTGCGGCGGCTGCGGGCGGACTGGAAGATAGAATAGCTCATGGCTGTCTCCATTGGCTGGGGCGCGCGCAAGCCCGCCTGTTTCGCACGAGGGTCACCACCGTCCGTTGCATGAATGATATCGCCCGGCATTGACCCAGATCATGCCGAAAACGTGCCGGACGATCAAAAGTTCCGCCGGAGCAGTGCTCAGGGGCGGGAAACGGCACTGTGGGCGAGCACGAAGGGCGTGCCGTCGGCCGGCACCTGGTTGATGCGCAGCGCGCAACCGAATACCGACAGCATCGTTTCGTCCGTCAGCACTTCAACGATCCTGCCGGCGGCCGCGAGCCGGCCGGATTTCATCAGCACGATGCGGTCGGCAAAGAGCGCCGTCAGATTGAGATCGTGCATGACGGCGATGACACCGCCGCCGCGTTCGCAGAAATTGCGGGCAAGCGTCATGATGGTCAACTGGTGGCTGATGTCGAGGCTCGAGACCGGTTCGTCGAGCAGCAGCCAGGAGGGCTTGCCGTCGACGACGGGCTCGGCGATCTGGCAGAGAACGCGGGCAAGCTGCACACGCTGCTGCTCGCCGCCGGAGAGCTCCTGATAGAAACGGCCTTCGAAGCCGGTCAAGTCGACGGAGGCTAGTGCTGTGGCGGCCGTTTGCTCGGCCTTGTCGGGATGCAGGTTGAGGCCTGATGTCAGGCCCATGCGGACGATCTCGCGTACGGTAAAGGGAAAGGAGATGGTGCTCGCCTGCGGCAGCACACCACGAATGGCGGCAAGCTGCCAGGGTTTCAGCCCCTTCACCTCGTCGCCGCCGATGCGCACCGAGCCGCTATAGGCAAGTTCGCCGGAGATGGCTTTCATCGTCGTCGTCTTGCCGGAGCCGTTCGGCCCGGCAATCGCCGTCAGTTCGCCGGCCTTTGCCGTGAAGGCGACGTCGCTGATGATGGTCTTGCCGGAAAGGCGCACGGAGACGCCGGAAACTTCGATCATCGCAATGTCACTCACGGGGTCACTCACCGGGGTCACTCACAGGGCAAGGCGCGAACGCTGTCTCAGCAGGATCCACAGGAAGAACGGGCCGCCGACCGCCGCGGTGATGATGCCGATCGGCAGCTCGGCCGGGGCAACCAGGGTGCGAGCCAGGACATCCGCGAAGATCAGAAGAGAGCCGCCGAGCAGTGCTGCGGCCGGCAGCAGGAAACGATGGTCGGGGCCGATCGCCATACGCAGGATATGCGGCACGACGATCCCGACGAAACCGATACCGCCACTGACGGCGACGGACGCGCCGGTCGCCGCGGCGACGCCGACGATCGCGACATTCTTCAGCCGCTGCACCGGCACGCCCATATGAAAGGCGGCCGCTTCGCCGAGCGTGATGGCATTGAGGCCGCGGGCCATGAAGGGCAGGGCGATGAAGGACAACAGGATGATCGGGCTGGCGGCAGCGATTTTCGTCCATGTGGCGCCGGCAAGCGAGCCCATGCTCCAGAAGGTCAAGTCGCGCAGCTGCTGGTCGTTGGCCATGTAGATCAGCAGTCCTGTTATGGCGAGGGCGAGCGCACCGAGCGCGATGCCGGCAAGCAGCATTGTCGCAACCGAGGTCTGGCCATGACGGGTGGCGATCCTGTAGAGCAGTAGCGTCGTGACGAGGCCGCCGCCGAAAGCGGCCGCCGGCAGAGCGTAGATGCCGAGAAGCGCCTGGAGTGGAGCTGCAAGGCCGCCGCCGAGCACGATCATCGCCACCGCGCCGAGGCTTGAGCCGGCGGAGACGCCGACCAGGCCGGGATCGGCCAGCGGATTGCGGAACAGGCCTTGCATCACCGTGCCGGAGACGGCCAGCGAGGCGCCGATCAGGAAGCCGAGGATCGCCCTGGGCAGGCGGATATCGAAGATGATGATCCGGTCACGCGTGCTCAGCGCAGTCTCAGAGCCGGACATGTTGCTGATGACGTCGAGAATCGAGGCATCCGAGGCGCCTGTCGTCACGGAAAACAGCATCGAAAAGACCGAGCCGACGACGAGCAGCGCGATCGCCAGCAAGGCGAGCCGCGTCCTGTCGCCCGCCTGCCTGATTTCGCGGATGTCCGCCATCGGGAATGGTCGCCTTCGTTCCGTCATGGCTTGCGGCAGGGCCATGATCAGCCCCCGTAGATCGCCGTGTTGAGCTCCCGCGCGGCGGCTGCGGTGCGCGGGCCGAAGCCGAGCAGGTAGACGCCGTCCATTCGGATGATCGCTTTTTTCTCGCCAGCCGGCGTCAGCGCGATCGCCGGCTGAGCCAGCAGGTCCTCGTTCTTGGTGCCGGCGCCATCGCCGCGGTTCATCATCAGGATGATGTCGGGCTTGGCTTCGATGATCGCCTCGTCCGTCAGCGGCTTATAGCCCGGGAATGCGCCGACGGCGTTGATGGCGCCGGCGAGCTTGACGATGCCATCGGCGGCCGTGCCGGTGCCCGATGCCATGATCCGGCCGTTCTGGGCGCTGAGGATGAAGAGAACGCGCTTGCGCTCGGCCTCCGGGCGCTTTTCGGCATCGGCGATCGCCGCGTCGAGATCGGCCGCGACCTTTGCTTCAAGTGCCTTCGCCTTGTCGGGCACGCCAAGCAGCGTGCCGACACGGTCGATCTTGGCGATGATACCGTCGCGGGTAAAAGCGCTCGGCACGGTTTCGAAGGGCACGCTGGCATTCTTCAGCACGGTCAGCGCCTCCTGCGGGCCTGAACCGTCGACGGCGATGATCGCCGTCGGGTTCATGGCGAGGATGCCTTCCGGCGAGAGCGCGCGCATGTAACCGACGTTGGGCAGCTTCAACGCCGCCTCCGGATACATGCTCGTCGTGTCGCGGGCAATCAGCCGGCTTTCTTCGCCGAGCGCATAGACGATCTCGGTGATGTCGCCGCCGACCGAAACCAGGCGCGAGGTGTCGAGCTTCTTTTCTTCAGCGTGGGCGGCGCGGACGAAGGCGAAGCCTTCGATTGGGCGCGCCGTCGGGATCAGCGGCAGCGCCATGACGGCCGCCGTCAGGGCCAGTTCCCAAGGGCGGATCCGGCGCAGATTGTTACGCATCGTCATCGTTGCGATCCTTATGCGGCCACGCTTGCTGCCCGCGGCAGGTTTTCCATGATCTCGCGCCATGCGGCGCGTTCGTCGGAACCTTCCTGCCGCTTGCCGAAGAACTGGATGATCATCTCGCCTTCTGCGTTGTAAGCCTCCAGCGAGGTGACGTGGCCGTCCGTGGTCGGCTTGCGCACGGCCCAGGTCTCGGCGATGTGATCCTGGCGCAGATGCAGGTGGAAAGTCGGGTCCATGATATTGATCCACGGTCCCATCGACTGCACGTTGAAGATCGGGCCGGAATGGATCTGGACGATGCCGTCATTGGCGACAAAGCACATGATCGGCAGGCCAGATTTCACAGAGGCATGCATCATGTCTGCCGTTGCGCTGTTGTCGAGCCTCCAGGCATAGTCGTCGCCGACAGTGCGCACCGCCGCCTGGCGGCCGATCTTCAGGCGCTTCAGCATGCCGAAGAACTGATGCGTATCGGTGAGCTTGCTCCAGTTGTCGCGCAGTTCGTCGCGGCTGACGTCGGCAGTATCATCGGCGGCGTTCGAGGTTTCAGCCTCGACAAATTCCTGCGATTGGTCTTCCAGCTTCAACTCGGCGACGATCGCGTGATAGGCCTCGAGATTCGAGCTCGGGCGCATGTGCACCTTGTGCACGGCGTTGCCTGTCTTGTCGAAATATTGCAGGCTGAGGCGCTCCTGGTCGCCATCCTTCTTGGATACGGCGAAACCATGCTCCCAGCGGCTCGGGAAGATGCGCAGGTCGATATTCTCGCCGAGAACGATCGCGGCCTGCGCACCGCTCTTGATGTTTTCGAAGACACCGATCTTCTCGTGCACGGCACTTTCGTTGCGCGACAGCGCCATCACTTCGCCGAGGCCTGCCACGCGTTCGAGAAGCTTCAGTGCACTGCCATCGATGCGGGTCACGCTGATGCCGGTTTCGGCGGCGACGAGGGCTGCCTCGGAAATCTTCAGCTGCGCGGCGATATCGCGCTCGCGCATTTTCGGATTCTCGGCGCGAAACGCGCGGATTTCGGCTGGCGCCGGTCTTGTCTGTTCGGTCATGTCCTACCCTACTTATTGAGAATGAGCTTGCCCTGACGGGTGATCTTCAGGCGATAGACCAAGCCGTCGTGTCTAATCATGATCTCGTTCGTGCCGCGGAAGAGATCCGCGCTTTCGACGATCCGGTGCTGCGCCGCAGGCTCGCTCTGCAGCGGCACGTGCTTAAAGTTATCTGGCTTTTCAACCATCATTTCAGTTGGCAATTCCGTGAGACCGGTGATCAGGGTCCCCTGTTGTGATGACAATTATCTTGACTTTCTTACTCATAGTTTTTTAAAGACGCAATAGGAGACTAATACAGTCAAGTTTTTGAGATTGCTGATATGAAGCCGCCTGGCGGCGGTTCGCGACAATGGCGGAGAAGATGATGACGGTTAGGTTTGCGGCTGTTGCAGCCGGCATGGTGATGGCGGTTTCAAGCGTATGCCAGGCGCAGGATGCGGCAACCGCCAAGCTGGATGTCGAACTCAACGCTTTGGCGCCGTCGCAAAAGGGCTGCATGATGACCTTCGTCGCCGAGAACAATCTTCAGGCGCCGATCAACAAGATCTCCTTCGAGCTCGCTTTCTTCAACGACAAGAATGCCGTCGACCGCATCACCGTGCTCGACTTCCGCGATCTGCCGCAGGGCAAGAGGCGCGTGCGCCAGTTCGATATGCCGAATGTGAAGTGCGAAACGGTCACGCGCATCATCATCAACGACACGCCGGTCTGCGACGGCCCGGCGACGGGCGAATGCATGAAGGGTCTTGTTACCCGTTCACAGATTTCCGTTCCCTTCGAGGGCTAAGAATACGCCGGGAATGAATCCCGGCGGGCATGGTCAGACTGTCCGAGGCATACAAATGGCAATTTCAGCGAAGTCCAGATCGAGACAGGTGCTCATCGGGGAGCCGGACGCTGACGGCAGTCTGAACGACAATAACATACATCCCGGCCACGAGCTTTCCGACCTGCGCAATGTGCAGCGGCAGCCGGCTGGCGAGGCTGTGGTCCACTATGCGCGTTTCGCGCAGATACCCTCCTTTCCCGATCATCCGGTAGCCGAGCCGATAGCCTCCGTTCCTGCGCCGCCGCTGGATGCGGCGGTGGAAAAGCAGGAGGACGAGAAAGCGCCGGTGCGGCGACGGATGGCGCTGACTTGTATTGGTTCGTTCTTTTTTCATGCAGGTCTGGTGGTTGCGCTTAGCGTGTTCATGCCGACGCCGCCGAACGAAGCGATTGAAGATGCTGGTGAGGCTGTCAGCGTCGTCGTGTATGGCGACTCTGACGTTGACCAGACATCGGCCGGCGATCCAGAGTTAGAGCGCCAGCCCGAGCAAGTTGCCTCTGAGGAGGTTGAGCCGGATACAGTTCAATCGGAGGAGGCCACCGAACTAGATGCCACGACCGTGCCGCCGGAGCAGGCCCAGCCGGTCGAAACTGAAACGATGGAGACCGTTCAGTCGGTGCAGGAAGTTACGCGGGTTTCCCCTGAGGCCGTTGTTGCCGCCGAGCCAGAGGTGCTTGTCTCCGAGAGCCCTGCAGAATCTTTCGTCGCTCAGCCGATGGCAACGGCTGTGCCCGAACAGCCCATGCCTGATATCGCGCAGGCAACAGTACCGGAAGAAGTAGTGCCAACGGCTGTCCAGCCCACCGCAGTTCCGCCGGAAGAAGTAAAGCCTGTCGAGACTGTCGAAGTCTCGCCGGAACCTGAAGACAAGCCGGTGCCGAAGGCTGAAAAACCGAAACCGGTTGAAAAGAAGCAGTCTCAGAAGAGGGCCAAGCCTGCTGGTGGGAAAGAGGGCTCAGATCGTGAGGACTCGACGAGGGGCATGGTCAACGGCCAGGACGGGCCGCAAACTGACGGCACGTCAACCACGACAGGCGGAACTGACGGTATGGGAAGTGCTGCCGTAGCCAACTACCCAGGTAAGATACAGAAGCGGATCCGTCGCGCTGTTCGCGTGCCTGATGAATACAAAAACAAGAGCGGCGGTATGACCGTAAGGATTCAATTGACGATTAGCGGAACAGGCAGGGTAGCGTCGGTCTCTGTTGCTCGCAGTTCGGGTATTGCAGAATTGGATAAAGCTGTTCTGGATGGTGTGCGGCGCGCGGCGCCGTTTCCGCCGCTGCCCTCCGAGTGGGGTAAGCCTAGCTGGACTTTCGCCCAGGAAGTTCAGGTCACTAGATAATATGATAAAAATAATCAACTTTATACTTTACTCTAAAAATCAAGTTTAATAAGGTCCGCTCGCACACGCAGGAATCGTGTGACGATCAACGAGCGAACGGGTGGTATATGGCTCGCAAGGGCAAGAAGGGTTCGAACCGGGAGGTCCGCGACAGCGCGGGCGAGGACGCCGGTCAGGCATCCCTTGGGCGATCCAAACTGGATGGCCGCAGTTTCCTCTATGTCGGCGGCCGTGACTGCCAGGTGGCGCATCTTCGTCAGATATGCAGCAATTTCGGTGCAGAGCTCATTCATCACGACGGGGGCTTACGCGAAGCGGTTTCGCGCATCGATACCGTCCTTCCCTCGGTCGACTGCGTGTTCTGCCCGATCGACTGTATCAGCCACGATGCCTGCCTGCGCGTGAAGACCGGCTGCAAGAAGTTCGGCAAGGCCTTCATCCCGCTTCGCAACGGCAGCAAGTCCAGCCTGGAGCGTGCGCTGCAGACGATGAACGAACGAGACAATTCCCGATGAACGACCAGCGCCCCGACGGCTTCACCATGATCGGCCTGCACAAGCTTGCCGCGCAGACAGGCGAGGGCCTCGTGCCCGAACTCTACGAGCTTTTCCAGCAGCATGCCGAACGCCAGCAGATCTACCAGAATGTGATGTTCTTTCCGACCTGGGAAGCGCGCATGCCCGGAGAGGCGGCAACAAGACCGCTTGGCCCGGCGGCGGCAAACGGCGATAATGTTCTCGCCTTTCCCTCGCGTGCGGCAAGGGCGGGCAAGAGGAAGGCGTAAGGAGATTTCATGTATATCGCAATGAACCGCTTCAAGGTTGCAACCGGGAGCGAAGGCGATTTCGAGACGGTCTGGCGCAATCGCGATTCCAGCCTGCCCGAGGTGCCCGGTTTCGTCGAATTCCGCCTGCTGCGCGGCAAGGTCAACGACGAGGAAGGCTACACGCTCTATTCCTCGCACACGGTCTGGAAAAGCGAAGCGGATTTTCAGAACTGGACGAAGTCCGAGAGCTTTCGTGCAGCGCACCGCAATGCCGGCGATCACAAGGCGATCTACAAGGGACCGCCAGTCTTCGAAGGCTTCAACGTCGTCGACGGCATATGAACGAAGGGCCGGATCGCATCGCGGTTCTGCCGGTCCTGCCGTCGCTCGATATCGATGAGACGCTTGCCTTCTACCGCGATGCGCTCGGCTTTACCGAGATCGTCTATCGGGCGGCGGACTATCTCGTCCTGCGGCGCGACGACATGGAGCTGCATTTCTGGCGGACGCAGGATGCCACGCTTTGCCAGAACAGCTCCGTCTATCTCCGAGGCGGCGGCATCGGCGCCCTCCACGCGGAATATCGCGAAAAGGGCGTCGAGCGCCTGAGCAATATGGAGGTGCGGCCATGGAACATGGAGGAGTTCTACATCCATGATCCGCACGGCAATCTGCTGCGCTTCGGCCGTGTGCCGCAGCCGCGTGACTAGAGCAACTCCAGCCAAAGTGCGCAGCGGTTTTGGGTCCGGATTGCGAGAAAACAAAACATAGAGAAATTCCCTCGCTCGGGAATAACGGAAATGCCCTATGCCTTGACGCGGAAGACAGCGCCTGCCGCAACGGCCAGCCAGCCAAGCATCATCGCCCAGCCGCCGGTCGGCGCGGCATAGGGGAAGAGGCCGGAGCCGGTAAAGCGCAGGGTGACGAGATCGCCCGCAAAAAGCAGCGTTCCGACAATCAACAGGAAACCGGCCAGCCAGGCGGTTCTGAGCCTGGTGTTGCCGAGAGCCAATGCCAGCAGGGCAGGGGCGTGGGCAAGGCACATGGCAGATGCGGATGCCGCAAGATTGGCCTCGCCGCCGCCATGGGCAGCAAGGGCGGCAAGCGCCACGCCGGCTACGCCGAACAGGCCGGCAAAGAGATAGAGCACCGGTTCCAGACGCGCGTTCAAGCTCATGGTTGTTCCTTGTGGTCAGGCGCCTTGTTCTGCATATGGTAGGCGAGTCGTTCCACCGGCGCCCAGATGAGATCGCGCAGCGCTTGGCTTGCGATCGTCTCGTCCAGGGCGCGGCGGAAGCAGAGCAGCCATTCGTCGCGTTCGACAGGGCCGATCTCGGCGACGAAATGGCGGCTGCGCAGGCGCGGATGGCCGCGCTTATCGGTATAGAGCGGCGGGCCGCCGATATAACCGCTCATATATTCGTAGAATTTCTCTTCACTGCCGGTAAGGCTCGGCGGATGCACGGCGCGCACGTTTCTCGCCTCCGGCAGCGTGTCCATCAGCTCATAGAAGCGGTGCGTCAGCGCCCGTACGACAGGATCGCCGCCGATCGCCTCATAGAGTGTGGTGACCTTCTCCGTCACGAAACCATCCCATGCCATCCTAATACCCAGGCCCTTCATGCACCGGGCGGAAAATGATCGCAACTGTCATCAAGGTGCCGCGGCATTTCGCGCATAATGCAGGCACGGCAGGGGTTGTGGCCGATTCTCCTTGACAAAACCGTCCGGACGGTATCTTTTAATTTGCATGTCGAACGCTCATCATCGCAAGAAGCAGCCCGTCCTCGTGCGCCAGCAGTTGCTGGAGGTCGCCGCGCGCCTTGCTGCCAGCGAAGGCATGGCCGCCGTCACGCTCGATGCGGTTTCCGCTGCGTCCAGCGTCAGCAAGGGCGGGCTGCTGCATCACTTCCCGACGAAGAATGCGCTGCTCGACGCCTTGTTCGAGAGCCTGCTCGAAAAGTTCGACGCCGATATAGAGGAACTGATGCGCGGCGATCCGCTGCCGCAGGGCCGCTTCACCCGCGCCTATCTCAGGGCGGTATCCGGTCTCAAGGATCGTCCCGACGATTCCAGGAATTGGACGCAGGTGACGATCGCGCTTCTTGCCGAACCCCGGTTGCGTCTTCGCTGGCGCCAATGGGTACAGGCGCGGGCGGAGGAATATATCGGCACAGACTCCTCCCTCGACGCACAAGTCGTGCGTTTCGCCGCCGACGGACTTTGGTTCGCAGATACGTTGGAAAGCCATGATATCAACGGCGTTCTGAGGCGGGATCTCATCGATCGCCTTGTCGAACTGACCGGCAAGTAATTCGAAAGGGATTCGCCATGAGCCAGGCCGCCGTCTACGGGCTGCTGTTTGCAGCTATTGTGCTCGAAGTCATTGGCACGACCGCGCTGCAGCTATCGCAGCAGTTCACCCGCATCGGGCCGACGGCACTCGTCGTCGCCTGTTATGCGGCTGCCTTCTATTGCCTGTCGCTGACGCTGAAAAGTATCCCCGTCGGTATCGCCTATGCGATTTGGAGCGCTTTGGGAATCGTGCTGATTTCCTCGGTCGGTCTGGTTTTCTTCAAGCAGCGCCTCGACCTGCCGGCAGTCGTGGGGCTCGGGCTGATCATATCGGGCGTTGTGGTCGTCAATCTATTCTCGAAATCCGTTTCGCATTGATATTGCTGTGATATTTTCAGGCCGTTTCTCCGCCTCAGGCCGGTAAATTTTCCCCTTTGTCAAAATACCGACAAAGGTCTATGTGTTCTTTGGACGTGGAGGAGACGAGGCGCAGCCAGCGCCATTTTCCAAAGCGCTTTGAATCCTGCCTTCCCGCCTATCGATACTTCCAGGTTCTACAGGAGCACATCATGGCCATTCGCACCGTCGTCTGGGGAGAGAATATCCACGAGAATACCAATGCCATCGTCCGGGATATTTATCCCGAAGGCATGCACACGACGATCGCCAACGCGTTGAATACCGATTCCGATATCTCGGCGACGACAGCGACGCTGCAGGAGCCGGAACACGGCCTCAGCGAAGCCCGCCTTGCCGAAACCGACGTGCTGAGCTGGTGGGGCCACAAGGATCACGGCGCGGTCTCCGACGTCGTCGTCGAGCGTGTTGCCAAGCGCGTCTGGGAAGGCATGGGCCTGCTGGTGCTGCATTCGGGGCATTTCTCCAAGATCTTCAAGCGGCTGATGGGTACGCCCTGCGCGCTGAAATGGCGCGAGGCGGGTGAACGCGAGCGGCTGTGGACAATCAATCAGCGCCATCCGATCGCAGCAGGCATCGGCGAGCATTTCGAGCTCGAGAACGAAGAAATGTACGGCGAGCAGTTCTCGGTGCCGGAGCCGCTCGAAACGGTGTTCATCTCCTGGTTCCAGGGCGGCGAAGTGTTCCGCTCGGGCCTGACCTGGCGCCGTGGCGCCGGCAATATCTTCTATTTCCGCCCCGGTCACGAGACCTATCCGACCTATCACGACGTCAATGTCCAGAAGGTGCTGATCAACGGCGTGAAGTGGGCCTATAACCCTGAGGGGGCGTTGACTGGTATCACCGACGCTCCAAATGTCCCGGTAGAAAAAGCACTGGAGCCGATCGTCGAACGCGGCCCGAAACTGCACCAGGCCGGCGAAGCCGGTTACCGCTGAGGAGCATCCATGCGATTACTCGTTCTTGGCACCGGGGTGATGGCGAAAAACCAGCTCGCCCGCTTCCCCCTTATCGACGGCGTGACTGTGGTCGGTGCCGTCGACACCGATCCTGAGCGGCTTTCGGCCTTCGCCGACAAGTTCAACATCGAAAAGCGGTTTCTTTCACTGGAGGAGGCGATCGCCTGGGGTGAATTCGATGCGGCGACGAACGTGACGCCCGACCGCATCCATCACCCGACGACGATGGCTCTGATTGCCGCCGGCAAGCACGTCTTCTGCGAAAAGCCGCTGGCGGAGAACTATGCGAAGGCGCTGGAGATGACGGAGGCGGCCGAGAAAGCCGGCGTCATCAACATGGTCAACCTGACTTATCGCAACGTCGCGCCGCTACAGCGCGCCCGTGAGATGGTGCTCGCCGGCGAGCTCGGCACGATCAGGCACGTGGAAGCCTCCTATCTCCAGAGTTGGCTCGTGTCGCGCGCCTGGGGCGACTGGCGCACGGAATCGACCTGGCTGTGGCGGCTTTCCACCGGCCACGGCTCGAACGGCGTGCTCGGCGATGTCGGCATCCATATCCTCGATTTCGCCGCCTATGGTGCGGCGACCGACATCGACCACGTCTTTGCGCGGCTGAAGACCTTTAACAAGGCGCCGGGCGGCCAGATCGGCGAATATCTGCTCGATGCCAATGACAGCTTCACCATGTCTGTCGATTTCGCCAATGGTGCACTCGGCGTCATCCATGCCAGCCGTTGGGCGACAGGGCATTTGAACGAGTTGAAGCTGCGGATTTATGGCGAGAGGGGCAGCCTTGAGGTCATCCATCGTCCCAGCGGTTCCGAGCTGCATGGCTGCCTCGGCGAGGATGTCGAAACCGCCACCTGGACGAAGATCGAGGTTGAACCGGTGGCGACCAACTACGAGCGTTTTGCCGAGGCCGTGGCAAGCGGCATCCAGCCGGATCCGAACTTTCGCCACGCCGCCAACCTGCAGAAGGTGCTCGATCTTGCGATGGTGACCGAGCGCGAGCGGCGCGAGCTGAAGGTCTGATCCTGCTTGACTGACAAGCCGCCGTTCCAACGGCGGCTTTTGCAATGCATCAGCGCGTCGATCCGCTTTCAGTTTGCGAGATTTTCACGCTATGCTTCTGCATGGGCAGCTCGACGCTTTCCTTTGGTCCGTTCCTTTACGATCCCGTGACAGGAAGCCTGTCGCGGGAAGGGAAATCCGTTGCGACGGGACCACGGCCGGCAGCTCTGCTCGGTTTGCTGCTGGAGGCTGAGGGCCGCGTCGTCACCAAGGCGGATCTGATGGACCGGGCCTGGCCGGGGCTTGCCGTGGAGGAGGGCAACCTCACGGTTCAGATTGCCACGCTCAGGAAGATTCTCGGCGCAAGACCCGATGGCACGGAGTGGATCGTCACGGTTCCCAGGGTCGGTTATCGCCTGCCGCGCCAGGACGATGCCGGGATGGCGCCCGTGGCGCCGCAGCCGCCCTCCGTCGCGGTTCTTCCCTTCGTCAATCTCGGTGGCGATGTCGACCAGGATTATTTTGCCGATGGCGTGGTGACGGAGATCATCACCGCCCTTGCGCGCTTCCGCTCCTTTTCGGTCGTCTCGCGCCATTCCGCCTTTATTTACAAGGGACGCAGCATCGATGTGCGACAGGTGGCGGCGGAGCTCGGAATACGCTACGTGCTCGAAGGCAGCATCCGGCGGGAAGGCGGGCAGGTGCGTATCAATGTGCAGCTGGTCGACGGCGTGACCGCGACCAATCTCTGGGCCGATCATTTTGAAGACGGCATCAGCCACATCTTCGCCTTCCAGGACCATATCACCGAACGCGTCGCCTCGATCGTTGAGCCGGCGATCGAGATCGCCGAAATCCAGAGGTCACGACGTGACCGGCCGAACAGTCCGGCAGTTTACGATCTCTATCTGCGTGCGCTTGCCGCGATCATCGACGAGTCGATCGAAAGTAATGCCGCCGCCTATGCCTTGCTGCAGGAAGCGCTCGCCATGGAGCCGGAAAATGCGATGCTGCTTTCCCATGCCGCATGGGCGCTCGAACATCGCATTACCATGGGTTGGCCACGGCTCGGGACGGACGACAAGGCGGAATGCATCAGCCTTGCCCGTCGCGGGCTTCAGCATTCGGCCGGCGATCCCCGCGTGATGGCCCATTGCGGCATGGCATTGCTGCAGACGGGCAAGGATTATGAAGGCGGCATGGCTGTGTTGGAGGCCGCCGCAGCCGCTAATCCCAACGATCTTATGGTCGCGGCATGCTCCGGAATTGCAGCCTTGCACTGTGGCGATATCGATCAGGCGCTCGAGCGCCTGCACCGTGCCGTGAGATTGGGACCCCGCGATCCGGATGCGCGTTTTTCGCTGACGGGCATCGCCATGGCCGAAATCTTTCGCGGCAATTACGAGGCGGCAATTTCATACGCCTCTCGTTCGCTGGCACTGAACGCCCATTTCGACCCGACCTACTGGATGCTGATCGCCGCACATGCGCATCTCGGCAATATGGAGCAGGCGCGCCAGTTCCTCCATGCGCTCGAGGCGATGGCACCTGATGTGACGCTGGAAGGCATTCTGGCGGGTCAGCCGGCCAAGGATCCGCAGCGTTTTGCGCCGGTTCTGGAAGGGCTGGCGCGCGCCGGGATGCGGCCGCGGCTATAGGCTTTTGCAAGTTTTTGCAGCTTTTAGTCGGACTTTAAAGACCCAGCCCCGTCGCTTCGGCGACGCTGATCCCATCAATCAGGATGGAGGATCGGCTCATGCTTTCCAGCATGCATATTCTATCGCTCAAACAGGGCAAGCTTTACGGCGACCGAATTCCGATAGAGGCGCTGCCACAGGGGTTTGGAGCCTTTCCTAGGAAAGGCTCCAAGTTGCCACGGCACCTTGTCGTTCTGTTCTCGCTGATCGGCAGGTGGCGCAAGCGCACGAAAAAAGGCCCCGCCGAAGCGGGGCCGGAAGTTGCCGAGCCGCAACAGGCGGCTTCGGTTGCCTGATTATTCTATGACCTGCACCACACGGTGGCTGCGGGGTTCGACAATCACGCGTTGATTGTTGATGACCGTGTAGGCATATTTCGGATTGTCAGGCACCGGCGTCACGACGACGTCTGCCGGAAGCGGCTTGCCGACGACGATCGGTTCCTGGACTACCACGGAGGCGGTCGGGGCCGGCTGCTGCTGGACATAGGTAACGACCTCGCGCGGCGGCGGATCGACAACGGCACCGGCGACACCACCGGCCACGCCGCCAATGGCAGCACCCACGGGGCCGCCGACGATTGCGCCGGTGATGGCACCACCGGCTGCACCGGTCACGGCTCCATCAGCGAGCGCATTGGTTGCAAGTGACGACAGCGCAAGGGCGCTGGAGACAAGTAGGACCTTGTACATTTTGCTTCTCCTTTGCTGGGGTTGCGTTTGGGTAACGACCACGCCAATCCGAGGTTCCAGCAGGAGAGAGTCACGCTTTGGAAGGCCGGTTCACATTATGTGAGGCGGCTGAAGCCGGGGTTGGGAGGCGTTATTCCAGCCGCCGGCGGAAGAGCCAGGCGGCGGCGCTGAGCGTAACGGTGGCGATCAGCGCCAGCGGGATCGTCTGGTTCACCACCTCGCTCAGCGGAATATCCTTGAGGAAGACGCCTTTGACGATCACCAGGAAATAGCGCAGCGGGTTGATCAGGGTCACCGGCTGCAACCACCCCGGCATGTTCTCGATCGGCGTCGCAAAGCCTGAGAGCAGCATGGCCGGAACCATGAAAAGGAAGGCGCCGAGGATCGCCTGCTGCTGCGTCATCGACAGTGCCGAGATGAAGAGGCCAAGGCCGGCGACCGAGCCGAGATAGAAGATCGCGCTGCCGTAAAGCAGGAAGAGCGAGCCGCGCAGCGGCACTTCGAAGAGGAAGACTGCGGCCAGGATATAGACGGTGATGTGGAAGAGGCCGATCATCATCGGCGGGATCAGCTTGCCGATCAGGATCTCGTGGATGCGCAGCGGCGAGACCATCAGCTGGTCGAAGGTGCCGAGTTCGCGTTCGCGGGCGATCGACAGCGCCGTGACGATCAGGCCGATCAGCAGCGCGATGCTGGCGATCAGGTTCGGCACCATGAACCATTGGTAGGTGAGGTTCGGGTTGAACCAGTTGCGCGGCACGGTCGACACGATATCGGCGCCGGCGCGTTTGCCGGCCGGGGTCTCGGCAGCGAGCGCTGCACCGATCTGCGAGAGATAGCCCGCGACGATCTGCGAGGCGTTGGAGCGGCGACCATCAAGCACCATCTGCAGGTCGGCCGGCGCTCCCGCCTCGATATTGCGCGAAAAGTCAGGGCCGATCTCGACGGCGGCAATGGCCGTCTGGTTGTCGATCGCCACCCGGACCTCCGCTTGGCTGGAGGCGATCTCGATCTTCCGGAAAGTCGGCGAGCCATCGATGCGCTCGATCAGTTCCTGGCCCCAGTGGCCGCTGTCGCGGTTGAGGATCAGGACGTCGACATTGCGGACCTCGAGCGTCGCCGCATAGGAGAAAACGAGAAGCTGGACGATCGGCGGGCCGATCAGGATGGCGCGGCCCTTGGGGTCGCGCAGGACGGCAAGCAATTCCTTGACGATCAGGGCGTAAAGCCTTGTCCACATCTCAGCCGATCCTTTTTCTGGTGCTGCGGGCGGCAAGCATGAACATGATGGCGCCGATCGTCAGCATGACCGATATCGCCCGCAGGAACATCGGCCAGATGTCGCCGGCGAGGAACACCGTCTGCAGGCTGGGGATCAGGTAACGCGCCGGCACGATGAAGGTGATCCACTGGATCACGGTCGGCATGGAATTGATCTCGAAAAGGAAGCCAGACAGCAGGAAGGCCGGTAGAAAGGCGGTTATCAGCGCCAGTTGCGAGGCGAGGAACTGGTTCTTCGTTGCCGTCGAGATCAACAGGCCCTGGCCGAGCGCCGGGATCAGGAAGGCGGCCGACAATGCGTAAAGCGCAGCGACAGAGCCGCGGAACGGCACGCCGAAGAGGAAGACCGCAAGCAGCACGCAGAGCGTCATCGAGGTGAGGCCGAGCAGGAAATAGGGCAGGATCTTGCCTGCGAGCAGCTCGACCGCCGTCACCGGCGTCGCCATCATCGCCTCCATTGTGCCGCGCTCCCATTCGCGAGCGACGACGAGCGAGGTCAGGAGCGTGCCGACCAGCGTCATGACGATGGCGATCGAGCCCGGCACGAGGAAATTGCGGCTGGTCAGTTCGGGATTGAACCGGAAGCGTTGCTCGACCGAGATGGCAGGACTCTGCACGGCGACGTCCGCCTGCCTCTGCCGCTCCCAGTTGGCGACGGCGCCTTGGGCATAATTCTGCACGAAATTCGCCGTGTTCGGATCGGAGCCGTCGACGATCACCTGGATATCGGGGCGATTGCCGGCGGTGTAGCGCGTGGTGAAGTCGGCCGGAATGACGACGATGCCGCGCACCTTGCCGAGCACGAGGTCTTCCTCGAACAGACGCCGGTCGCGTCCCATGGCGACATCAAAATAGCGTGAGGCCTGGAAACTGGCCGACAGATCCTGCGTCAGCGGCGTCATATCCTCGGTCACGAGGCCGATGCGCGTGCGGGTGGTATCGAGCGAGACGCCGTAGCCGAAGAGAAAGAGCAGGATCAGCGGCAGCACGAAGGCGATGAGGATGCTGCTCGGATCGCGGATCGCCTGCAAGCTTTCCTTGCGCACCAGAGCTGAAAGACGCCGAAGCCTGCCGGAAGAGGCGCTCATGCGACATCCTCCGCTTCCGATTGCTGGACGAGGGCGATGAAGGCATCCTCCATCGTCGGGTCCGGCTGCTCCTTGGTCGCGACCCGGGCCTTCAATTCATCGGGCGAGCCGAGCGCAATCGAGCGGCCGCGGTAGATCAGCGAGATGCGGTCGCAATATTCCGCCTCGTCCATGAAATGGGTGGTGACGAGCACGGTGACGCCCTTTTCGACCAGCGCATTGATATGCGTCCAGAATTCGCGCCGGGTAATCGGATCGACGCCGGAAGTCGGTTCGTCGAGGAAGAGGGCGCGCGGCTCGTGCATGACGGCGCAGGCTAGCGCCAACCGCTGCTTCAGGCCGAGTGGTAGGTCCTTGGCCGGTTGGCCGATATGGCGGTCGAAATCGAAGATGCCGGCCATGAGATCGATGCGCTCGCGCCGGTGTTTTCCGCGAAGCCCATAGACACCAGAGAAGAATTCGAGGTTCTGCATGACTGTGAGATCGCCGTAGAGCGAGAATTTCTGCGCCATATAGCCGAGCTGGTTGCGGGCTTCGGCGGCATCGCGGCGAAGATCGAAACCAGCAACACGGCCTTCGCCGCCGGTCGGCTTCAGTAGGCCACAGAGCATCTTGAAGGTGGTGGACTTGCCGGCGCCGTTCGGACCGAGCAGGCCGAAGATCTCGCCACGGCGGATATCGAAGCTGATGTCATCGGCAGCGGTGAAATCACCGAAGCGCTTGGTCAGTCCCTTGGCCTCGATCACCGGCCGATCGCCATCATCCTTCACTGGCTCCTGCGCCTCTGCCAGCCGCGAGCGGCCGCCGGGACCGCCGCCCAGCATGTCGATGAAGGCATCCTCGAAGCGCGGCGGGGCAGGGGCGAGCGTTGCGCCATCGCCCGCCTTGCCGATATCGGGCTTCTTGCCCTTCGCCGCGACGATGCGGATCGCCTCGCCCTGGATCACGCCGTCGATGACGCCATCGGCCTGCAGGAGTTCGGCGAGCACCTGCCGGCGGCGGCCGCTGACATCGGATACCCTGAAGACCCGGTCCTTGACGCGCTCGGTCATTTCCATCGGTTTTCCCGAAAAGAGCAGCTTGCCCTGGTTCAAAAGCAGCACGTGATCGCAGGCTTCCGCCTCATCCAGATAAGCGGTTGACCAGAGCACGCCGATGCCTTCCTTCGTCAGGTTCTCGACCATCTTCCAAAGGTCGCGGCGCGAGATCGGATCGACGCCGACGCCCGGCTCGTCGAGCAGCAGCAGGCGCGGCTTCTTCAGAAGCGCGCAGGCAAGGCCGAGCTTCTGCTTCATGCCGCCGGAGAGTTTTCCGGCCAGCCGGCCGGTGAAGCGTTTGAGGTCGGTGAAGGTGAGCAATTCGTCGAAGGCGCCTGCTCGTTCGCTCTTCGGCAGGCCGCGCAGATCGGCATAGAGATCGAGGTTTTCCTGCACCGACAGGTCCTCATAGAGACCGAAGCGCTGCGGCATGTAGCCGATCGCCGCCTGGATGCCGGCAGCGTTTTTGCGCGTATCGAAGCCGAGAACCTCCATCGTTCCCACGTCGGGCAACATCAGACCGGTCATCAGGCGGATCAGCGTTGTCTTGCCGGCGCCATCAGGGCCGACGAGGCCGGTGATCGCGCCGCCGCCGATCGCGCCGGAGACGGCGTCAAGGGCGGCCGGCGCGGTGCCGAAGCGCTTGGTGACGCCGTCGATCCGGACGAGCGGCTTGTCGTCCCGGCCGGTTTCGGCGGCGCTCATTGTCCGCCCGCTGTCGGCGTGGGAAAGCGAACGGTGACCGGCATGCCTTGGCGCAGATCCGGGCCGGGCTTGTCGATGACGATCCTCAGGCGATAGACGAGGTCGGTCCGGAGCTCCGGCGTCTCCACCGATTTCGGGGTGAACTCGGCGACCGGCGAGATGAAGCCGATCGTGCCTTCATAGGGCTTGTCAGGCGACGTATCGGAGGCGACAGAAACCTTCATGCCGGGATGGATGCGGCCGAGATCAGGCTCGGCGACATAGCTGCGCACCCAGACAGGTTCGGTCAGAGATAACACGAAGACCGTGTCCGCCGGCGAGACGATCGCGCCATTTTCCCGCACGCGCGAGAGGATGACGCCGTCGTTCGGGGCGCGCAGCTCGGTATCATCGAGCGAAGTGCGGGCGGAGGCGAGTGTTGCCTGAGCCGCCTTCAACTGGGCGTCGGCGGAGGCGATATCCTCAACACGGGAGCCTTCCAGCAGCAGTTTCAGTGCTTCGTTGGCGGAATCGGAGCGTGCGGCGGCCATCGCCCTTGCGGCAGTCGCCTGGTCGAGGCTCGCCTCAGAGATTGTGCCCTGCGGGCGCAACTGGCGGGCGCGGTCATAGGCGAGGTTGGCATTGCGGAGATCGGCGAGACTTTCGTCATAGGCGGCGCGCGCTTGGGCGATCTCGGTCGGCCGCGGACCGGCCTTCAGCTTGTCGAGCGTCGCCTGAAGGGCTGCGGCATTGGCCTCGCCCGAGCGGACCGCGAATTCATAAGGAGCTGCATCGAGCTTTGCGAGAACGTCTCCGCTCTTGATGACGTCGCCTTCGTCGGCGTGGAGTTCGGCGAGGCGGCCGCTGACACGGAAGCCGAGCGAGACCTGACGGATATCGACATTGCCGTAAAGGACGAATTCGCGGCTGGCCTCTGGCAACCAGCCGAGCTTTTGGGGCAGGGCGTACCACCAGGCAGCGGCCCCTGCCGCAACGAGAAGAAGGATGGCGATGGGAAGGATGCGTTTCATGCTGCACTTCCATTCAGCGGGCCGATGGCATCGACCAGCTCTGCGGCCAGGCAGCGCACGGTTTCCACCTGTTCGGGGCCGACGCCATCCCAATCCATCTGGGCGAGCACGGCTGCATGGGCAACGCGGAAGACGAGGATGCTGCCGAGAAGGGTGAAGGTGCGCAGGCGCACATGTTCCGAGGCGGGATCCTCATGAAGGATGGCGCCGATCAGCCGCCGGCCCATCTCAATCATCGGCCGCATGAGGCCCTGATAGACCCGTGTGAAGGCTTCCGTCGGTTCCATCTGCTCGCGGATCAGGAAGCGCGCCCAGGATTCGGATTCCCTGCCGACGAACAGCGTCACCATGGTCTGCAAAATCTCGGTCAGGAAATGGCGGGCCTCAGCTTCACCAAGCGGTTTGCCCGCAGCATCGAGCGCCAGCAGATGCGCGCCGACGCGCGCCCTCATGTCACCGATATGCGTATTGATCCGCATCATCAGATATTCGGCCGTGGCGATGTAGAGGCCTTCCTTGCTGCCGAAGTAATAGGGGATGGCCTGCAGGTTGACGCCGGCCGCTTCCGTGAGCTGGCGCGTCGAGGCGCCGTCGAAGCCATAGCGGCCGAAGACGTCGAGGGCAGCGGACAGCATCTTCTGGCGTGCGATCTCTGCACGGGCGGAGGCCGGTGGCTGGTTGTCGTGTTCTTGGGTCATGACAATTTTATAACATTGACAGGAAAATAAGTCAATCGATTGATATAGTTTTAGGCGGCGCTATCACTCTTGCCTTCGCTGATGCGAAGGCAAGAACCAGAAGAAGGCATCCGCTATCCGGATGTCTTCAATTCGATGGACGCAATGCTTGGGTGGCGATCAGAGGCCTAGGAAGTAATCCCGGCTCGACGGAGCCTTGGCAGGGGCAAACCAACGCCCCTGCCAGCTTGCCTTGGCGTTGAGGAAGCCACCCGATTCCGCCTTGGGCGGCCGGCCCGTGGCAATCAACGACTGGCGCAATTCCTCCTGCAGCTTGGCGCGCAGGACATAGTGGTCATAAACGTCGAGAATGTGGATCGCATAGGCGACGGCAAGCGACTGGTTGCCGCGGACGATCAGCAGGTTCTCGTCGTTCTGGTAGGAGGCCTTGTAACCCAAGTTGTGGCTGCCGGTGATGACAGTGCAATTGTCAGGATGGAGCGGGTCGATGACGACGATCTTGTCGTGGATGATCGCGTGGCCGGCGCTCAGCAATTCGGGACGAAGATCGCCGAACTGGGCGGAGATGGCCGCTGCGCGCACCATGACGACACGGCCGGTATCGCCGTCCGGCCACCAGATCGCCCGCTGCGGCAGGTCCCTGACCTCGCCACCCGGCTGATGGACATAGGTTGTGGGTTCACCGGGTTTTGCCGGCGGCAGTGCTGCCGGATTGCTGATCGCGCCCTGGACGAGCAGGTCCGGTCGCTTGACGGCAAGCTCCGCTGCCTGGCCGATGACGTTCTGTTCGCCGCGCACACCGGGATAGAAGGTGAGGAACAGGATGGCGCTGTCGGCATGCTCCATCAGCGAATAGACGCGGCTGAGATCGACGGGTGTCGGTGAAGTCTTGTTCTTGCTCGGCGCCTTGGTGTTGGGTGAAAACAGGATTTCGACGGTGGTCTTTCCGTCCTTCAGCGTCACCGGCCCGGTCGGCGCGGCATTCGCCAAGCGCAGGGCGGGGCCCTGGACGCCCTTGCTCGGGGCAAAGCCCTCGGCGGTCTCCCCATGGTTGGAAACGGTCAGCGGAACGCCCACAGGTTGCGGATCGTCCCGCAGAAGCTTCCAATAGGCGAGGAAACGGGCGGCGACATTCTTGTCCTCGATCAGGATGACGTTGTTCGACTGGGTGCAGAGGCCGGTTTCGGTCCAGTTGGTGCTGCCGGTCATCACGGCTCGCGCGACGCCACCCTCGACATAGACGGCGAACTTGTTGTGGCCGATATGGCTGTTGTTGTTGAAGAGGCGATCCTGCATGCGCTCTGCCGCGGGAGCAGCGGCATGGAGGCCGATGCGTGCATCATGGTTGCCGGTGTCCCAGACGACCGGTTTCCTCGGCAGCGGGTCGCCCTTCTTGTTGAGATCGGTCGAGCCCGAGGTGGAGAGGATCACATGCGCCTTGCCGGCCTTGACCAGTGCCGTCAGCCGCTCGATCAGTTCGGGGTCGTGCAGCTCGTAGAGTGCGAGATAGAGCTCGCCGTTGCCCGTCTCGGCGCGGTCGATCAGCATCGTCAGGAAGCTCAGCACATCGGCGGTCAGGAACAGGCGGATCGGATCGCCCTTCTTTGGGATGTGGGCCTTCAGCGTCTTCAGCAGGCCTTCGGTAATGCGCATCGCCGGGCCGGGGGCAATATTCTCCGGCTTGACGCCCTGGACCTTTTCCAGCTGGCGCAGCAGGTTCTGCGTCGAAAGGATGCCGTTGGTATAGGTCGCCTTGATGGCGCCGCCGCCCGGGAAATCATGGGTGACGTCGATGCTCTCGGTCTTGAAGGGTTCGTCCAGCAAAAAGAGTGGCCGTGGCGGCCCCACATAACGCGGCTTGCCGTTTTCGTCGCGATAGGGGGCGGTGTCGGAGGCAGGAACCGGTTTCCGGCCGGGGCCCGCAAGGCCGACCGGCGTAATTTCATAGTGAATCCTGAAATCGATCGGCCGAACGGTCGCCTCGTCGCGGGAGCGGCGCAGCGTCAGGTCGCGCCATTGATATTGCTGGATCGGCCAGACCGAACTGTCCTGCTCCAGCCAGTCTGGATTCGACTGGTCGGTAAAAGCGATCCAGGTCGGCAGGATGCGCCGGGCTCCGGCCTCCGGCCCGGTCTCGTGTACGCGGGTGATCATGAAGCCGAGGCAATCGGCAATCGGGCCGTCAGCCATCCAGGCGAGGTAGGCGACCTCGCCGTTGCACCATGCGCCTGCCTTGGTAATCCTTCCCATGCCTGCCTCCCGCCCGTTGTTTGCTCAGACCACGATTGCATCCGCCATGACGATGAAGATCGCATGCGCCTGCCATGCCACCGGTTGCCGGGGCAATTGGCTCTGCAGGCATGCGCACCCCAGATCTCGAGTGAACCAACTCTATCGTCGGTTGAGTCCATTTCAACACATATAGGCTAACGATACTAAAGTAACGTGACATCGCTCATGGCGGGACGCGTGCCTGATTGGGATCGAGATGCGCGGTTCAGCGTCTATCGGATCTGGCGATCTCAGCTGTTCCGGAAAGAAGGCAAAGAGGCCCGTGGAGAACGGACCTCTCAGGGTTCTCGGGGTGGGAAGAGGAACCAAGCCTCGGGGTCGGCTGCTAACAGGTAGCGATACAATATCGCTAATTTTCACGACACTAATATGTCTGGCGCCTGCCGGCTGCGAAATAAAAGAAGTGCCACTTTTTGTGATTCCTGTGGCTATGTTTTGACACAAAACTGCCTTGCTCTTTCCGTATCGCCGGTTCGATGCGTATTCAGATTTATATCATCGCGCTGCTGCTCAGCGCCATCATGTGGTCGATCTCGTTCGATGCGGCGCGAGAATCCTATCATGCCGCGCAAAGCGCAGGATTGATGCCGAACCTGCACCTCAACAAGAAGCTGGATCGCATTCTGTAGACTGCGATGCAGCGTCCAGGTCATCAACACGTTTTCTGATGTTGCGTTGTTGGCCTGCAGGCCAGCAGAGATATTTCCTTGTGCGTCCCGAGCCCTTCCGGACAGAAAGTCAAATTTCGTAAAATTTGACCGATCCGCTTAAAAGCCCTGAAAATACTGATGTGTAGAGTGCCTCATGAAAGCGACCGAGGCGTGGACAGACGCATCGATCGTTCGGAGCCGGGCAAACCGAAAGCCCGCCGATCCGCAAACGGGGACTTCGACATGCACAGAACTCTTGCCGCCATCGCCTTGACTCTGACCATCGCCGCCGCTTCCGAGCCGGCCTTCGCCATCGGTCCAGCCAGCCTTGCCCGCGACCTAATGTACACCTCCGCCATCGGCCATTCACCCGAAGTTCCGTTGACGACACGCGCCGGTTTCGTGCGCCCTGGCGTTCCTTTCGTCCTGCGCAGCCCCGCGACCGTCGAGGGCGAGGGCTCCCGGCTCAAGACCTATTCGCAGAGCCTCACCGTTGTCGTCGGTTACGTGTTTTCGACGGCGGTCGAGGCCGTGCAGGCAGTTGCGTTTCTTCGCTGACACTTAGCCAGAACTTAGGCCGATCCGACCTACGATCGTCCGCACCTAGAGCAATTTCAGCAAAAGTGCGCAGCGGTTGCGTGAAAACAGAGAGCTCTAGGTGTCGAGCTCACCGCGCACGTCGAGATACCAGTCGACGAAGGCCTTGACGCCGACCTCCAAGGTCGTATCGGGCTTGTAGCCCGTCAGTGCGACGAGCAGATCGGGGGCGGCGAAGGTACGCGGCACATCACCCTTTTGCATCGCCAGCATCTTGCGGATGGCAGGACGGCCGAGCGCCTTTTCTACCGTTTCGACGAAATCCATCAGGCTGACCGGCTGGCCTCCGCCAATATTGACGACGCGAAAGGGCGCCTGGCGCGAAAGCGTTTCGACAGCCGCGTCGTCGAGACGGTTTTCCTCGCTCGGGCCGATTGCCGACAGTCTGACGATCGCTTCAATAAGATCGTCGATATAGGTGAAGTCACGGCTCATCTTGCCTTCGCCGTAGATCTCGATCGGTTGGCCTTCAAGCATGTTCTTGGTGAATTTGAACAGCGCCATGTCGGGCCGGCCCCACGGACCATACACGGTGAAGAAACGAAATGCCGTAGTTGGAATCTTGTGAAGATGGGCATAGCTATGCGCCATCAGCTCCATCGATTTCTTGGTCGCAGCATAGATGGTCAGCGGCTCGTCGGCGCGATCGGTCTCGCGAAAGGGGACGGTCGCATTGGCGCCATAGATCGATGATGTCGAGGCCAGCATCAGATGGCGGATTTCGACGCGCCGCGCGATTTCCATGATGTTCCACGAGCCTTCGACGTTCGAACGAAGATAGGCCTCTGGATTTTCCAGGCTGTAGCGCACGCCGGCCTGTGCGGCGAGGTGGATCAGAATGTCGGGCTTGGCTTCCAGAACGGCCGCTTCCAGTGCTGGGCGGTCCTCGAGCATCGCGATGACGGGTTTGAAGGTCGGAAACTGGGAGAGTGCCGCATGGCGCATCTCCTTGAGCTTGACGTTGTAATAGGGAGTGAGGCCATCGAAGCCTGTGACGTCATGCCCTTCTTGCAGCAGGCGCCTGGCCAGATGAAAACCGATAAAGCCGGCAGTCCCTGTAATGAAGTAGCGCATTCCCACCTTTTCTCGGCTCCCTGCCGGCGGCAAAGAGCCGATTCCGTATCAAGTGACCCCACTTACAAGATAAAAAGAGGCCGAGTCGATAGGTCTTTGAAAGAGAAGGTCACAGCGCTGTCTCTACTGTCGGCGGCCTGTCCGCCGCTGCCTTGCCGGATGAGGGCGAGACCATCGATATCGTCTGCCGATCAGCCGCGGCTCTCGGCCGCTATGCTGCATTGCAACATGATTGCTTGCATGTTATGGCCGGCCGGTCGTCTGCAAGCAGGTCAGGATCGATGAGAGATATAATTTATTGGATTCTCTGCGCGTTTCTGACCGTTGCCATCGCGATCGTGTCGTTACGCTATGTCACGAACTTCTGGCTTCTGTCCTTCGTCTACAGCTTTCAGGTTCACCTCGGCGTCGTGTTCGTCGCCGCGAGTCTCGTCGTTCTGGGCATCAAAAGGCAGATTTACGGCTTTATCCTTCTGCTTGCCTCGCTTTTTCTCGCCGCTCACGGCGTCATCATGCTGGGCGAGTTCTCGCAGGACGACAGAGCGATGAAAAAGCCGCCGCTTTTTCGTCTGATGTCGTTCAACATCGCGATCGATAACTGGAAAAACTCGACTGAAATCACCGACATGGTGATCGCGTCGAATGCCGATGTCGTCAATCTGCTCGAAGCCAAGCCGCTGACGTTCCACCTGCAGCAATTGTTCAAGGCCTATCCCTACCATATCGGCTGCGATGCCGGGAAGGATACATGCGATACGCTGGTGCTCTCCAAACGCCCGTTCGTCAGCCGGCAGGTCGCAAGTATGGGCAGTCTGCGAAAAAACAGGCTTGTTATAGCAAGCGTCGACTTCGGCGGCGAGACTATCAATCTGGTCTCAGCGCACCTGACCAAACCATATTTCGACGATTTCCAGATGGCTGAATTGGACGATCTCGGCAAAGCGCTTGGCTCGATCGACGGCCCTCTGGTGCTGTCAGGTGATTTCAATTCCTCGGCGATCGCCCCGAGCATCCAAGCTTTCCTGCGTGAGCAGAAGCTGAAAACGATCACGCCAGAACCGGCAACATGGCCGATCGGCGCCGGCGCGCTCGGGATCGCCATCGACCACATATTTGCGCGCGCGCCGCTTCATCTGACATCGCTGAAACGTCTCAAGGATAATCTCGGCTCGAACCATTCTGGCCTGGTCGCCGACTTCGTTCTCGACAAGGACGGCGAAACCTCACCGGCAAAATGACTTTGCCTGGGCAAGGAAATCTTGCCGAGGCTACAAATCAGAATCTGGTTCGGCCGCCTTTTTTGTCGATCATTTGAAACGTCTTGCCGTCGGTCTTCACGTTGACGCAATCGGTCTTCTTGCTCGGGAACAGGACGCACACTTGGCCATTGGTTATCTTGTAGCCATTCTTATTGCCGTCGCGATATTCGTAGCCGTTCTTGCCTTCTTTCAATTCGGACGTACCGGGCAGGTGCTGGCGAATTTCCGACTCGCTTGCGGTTCGCATGATTGCCGTTTCGGCAAACGCCATTCCCGCCACCATGATTGCAAGAAATCCGGCGAGGACGGGCAAGGTACGCATCAAGGGGATATCTCCGGTCATGTCTGTCGGTACATCCATTCTACGAGAACCCCAAGAGGAAATTCAACAGTGAGGATGGTTGCGCCGGAAAAGGCCCGACCATCGCTCCGGCTGCGATTTTACGTTCTTCCAAACTCATCGACGATGCGGATGATGTCGTCCTCGCCGAGATAGGAGCCCGTCTGAACCTCGATGAGCTCGAGAAGAATCTTGCCGGGGTTGGCGAGGCGGTGGACTTCGCCGAGCGGAATATAGACGCTTTCGTTCTCGCGCAGCATCCGCACGGTCTCGCCGACCGTCACCTCAGCCGTTCCCTTGACGACGACCCAGTGTTCGGAGCGATGGTGGTGTTTTTGCAGCGACAGCTTCTTGCCCGGCGTGACGAAGATGCGCTTCACCTGGAAACGATCGCCGTTGAAGATGGAGGTATAGCCGCCCCAGGGGCGATAGGATGTCGGATGGGTTTCGGCGAATTTCGCCGTGGCGGACCTAGAGGCCAGCATCTTGACCAATTGGCCGACATTCTGGCTGTCTTTGAGCGGTCCGACATAGACGGCGTCTTCGCTGGCGATGACGGCGACATCATCCATGCCCTGGACGGCAAGATGCACGCCATGGGTCATGACGAGCGAGTTGCGGGTATTGACGACGGTGGTGTTTGCGGCGGCGACGTTGCCGTTTTCGTCGCGTGCGCCTGATTTCCAGACGGCATCCCAGCTACCCATGTCCGACCATTTGAACGGCGAGGGGACGATTGCGGCCTTGGACGTCTTTTCCATGATCGCATAGTCGATGGAGATATCGGGGCTCTTGGCGAAATGGTCGGCGTCGAGGCGGGTGAAATCGAGGTCGCGGCTTGCTTTCGAAACGGCCTTGCTGGCCGCCTTCAGCACATCGGGCGCATATTCCTGCAGTTCGGCGATGAGTTCCGGCACCGGGAACATGAAGATGCCTGAGTTCCAGTAGAAGCCGCCGTCGGCGAGCATCTGCTCGGCCTTCTCAAATGCCGGCTTTTCGACAAACCGCTTGACCTTGTGTGCACCGTTTTCGAGGGCATCGCCGATCTCGATATAGCCATAACCCGTCGCCGGCTCCGTCGGGGTGATGCCGAAGGTTACGAGCTTGCCATCGGCAGCGGCATCGCGGGCGATGCGGATGCAATCGAAATAGCTCTTGTCGGCAAGGATCTCGTGATCCGAGGCGAGCATCTGGATGATGGTGTGCTTGCCGAACAGGTCGGCGGCAAGCGTTGCGGCCGCGGCCACCGCTGCGGCTGTGTTGCGGGCGACTGGTTCGAGCAGGATCGCTGCGAGCGGGATGGCGCGCTCGCGAGCTTGTTCGGCGACCAGGAAGCGGAATTCCTCATTGGTGACGACGATCGGGGCTTCATAGAGTTCGGGATCGGAAACGCGTTCGAGAGTTTCCTGAAACAACGTCTTGTCGCCGACAAATTGGATGAATTGTTTCGGTGCGGTGGCACGGGAAAGCGGCCAGAGCCGCGTGCCTTTGCCGCCGGCCATAATCACGGGAATGATTTTCTGCGTCATAGGCGGGTTCCTTGAAATAAACGGCTTGTTCGTCGCATGTTGCCGGGCGCCTGCCCAGTCTCTTATTCGATTGAGCCCGGCATTCAGCAGGTCCCGGGCTGCAGCTTCGCTGCCGGCCTCCGTGTAGCAGCGCATTTCCGGCGCATTGCCCGACGGGCGGAAATGAATGATCCCGCCATCCCTTAGCGTCACGCGAAGTCCGTCGATGTCGGATTTTGTCGCTACCTCGCCGATCGGCTGCAGGAAAGCCGAGAGATTTTCTTCCGAAGCGCGCAGATGCGCCATCAGCGCGGCACTCGTCTCCAGCGGAAAATTCTCCAGGCGATCGGCCGCGGCAAAGGGCAGGTGATAGGACGCGGCAACGGCAGAAAGCGGCTGCCTGCGAATGGCAGCGAGCGAGAGGATCGCGAGCATCGGGATAAAGCAATCGCGCGTCGGCAGGGCTCGCACGGCTCTGTCGTTGATGTCGAATGGGGTTGCAGTCAGCAGCCCGCCATTGGCTTCAAAGCCCATGACATGATCTTCGCCGGCCGCTACGGCCTCTTCCATGCCAGCGATGACGAAGGGCGAGCCGACGCGGGTGCGCCTGACGGCGAAAGAGCCCGCGGCCTCGATGCCCGAATTGGAGGTAACCGGTGTCACCACCGTGCCGGCGCCGAGGAAATTGGCTGCCACAAGACCGAGTAGGTCACCGCGCAGCGGTGTGCCGGTTTCGTCTGCGACCAGCGGGCGGTCGCCGTCGCCATCAGTCGAGACGATCGCATCGAACCTGTGCTCGGACACCCAGCGCTTCATCAGCGTGATCGTCTCGTCGGAAACGGCTTCGGTGTCGACGGGAATGAAGCTCTCCGAACGTCCGAGAGCGGTGATCTCGGCGCCGTAATGGGCGAGAACGTCAACCAGCAGGTCGCGGGCGACGGTGCTGTGCTGGTAGACGCCGATCTTCAGGCCGGACAGCGCGCCTTGCGGAAGCAGGGCGGCATTGCGTTCGAAAAAGAGCTGCCGGCAAGCGGCCTCGTGGTCTTCCGTCACGGCCGGTGCTTGTACCACCGTTTCGCCGTTTCGTTCGATCTCGGCAGCCAATGCGGTAATCGCCGCCTCGTCCGATTTGTCGATCTCGCCATCCGGCCGATAGAACTTGATGCCGTTGCGGTCCGCCGGAATATGCGAGCCCGTGATCATCAGGCAGCCGGCGTTTCTTTCAAGGCCATAGAGGGCGAGTGCGGGTGTGGGTACATTGCCGCAGTCGAATATCCGGAAGCCGAGCGCAGCGAGTGCATCGGCGCAATTTCCCGAGATTTCAGGGCTAGAATCGCGAAAATCGAGGCCGATCAGAATGGCATCGCCAGCTTTGGCCCTGCCAGTTCCGATCAGATATTTGCCGAACGCTGTGGCATAAAGGGCGGAGGCATGTCCCTTTAGATCCACTGAAAGTCCGCGAAGGCCGCTCGTGCCGAATTTCATAGGAAGACATGACTCCGATTTCACAATCAAGGTTCTACTCAGGCCGCCTGCCGGCGTAAATACCGAAGCTATCATATAGTTAAACACGGACGACGGTGCCTCGGACAGCCTCTCGCAATCCTCGCTCACCGAATTCTCAAGGTGTGAACCTATCGCCGAGCCGGCAGGCATTGCAGCGTAGATCGATTTTGTTAGAACCGTGTGTCCGTTGTTTCGTCCTATGCGAAGGATTTTCCTAGATGAGCGATACATCCGTCAGTCTCGAGGAGAGCTGGAAGGCTGCGCTGGAGGGGGAGTTTTCAAGCCCCTACATGCAACAGCTCAAATCCTTCCTCATCGCGCAGAAGCAGGTCGGCAAGCGGATATTCCCCAAGGGCAGCGAATATTTCCGCGCTCTTGATCTGACGCCAATCTCCAACGTCAAGGCCGTCATCCTCGGCCAGGATCCCTATCATGGACTCGGGCAAGCCCATGGGCTGTGCTTCAGTGTCCGGCCGGGCGTGCGCATACCGCCCTCCCTCGTCAATATCTACAAGGAAATGGAGACGGATCTCGGCATAGCACCGGCACGTCACGGTTTTCTCGAACATTGGGCAAGACAGGGCGTGCTTCTGCTGAACAGCGTGCTGACCGTCGAGGAAGGGCAGGCGGCTGCCCATCAGGGCAAGGGGTGGGAACGCTTCACCGACGCCGTCATCCGCAAGGTCAACGATGAATGCGAATCCGTCGTCTTCATGCTCTGGGGCTCCTATGCTCAGCGCAAGGCCGCCTTCGTCGATACGAAGCGCCATCTTGTGCTCAGGGCGCCGCATCCCTCGCCGCTTTCGGCCCATAACGGCTTTTTCGGCTGCGGGCATTTTTCGAAGGCGAATGCCTTCCTGCAATCGCGCGGGCGCGCGCCGATCGACTGGCAATTGCCGGCCAATCCCCATGATGCTTAAAGCGCGTCGCAATCGTTCAGATACGCTCCTCGCGCTTTAGCTCTTTGTTTTTACGCATGTCGTTATCGCATAAACCGCTGCACAGTTTTGCGCGACATGCTTGAGATGTGAACGCGAGTCGGTGTTCGTTCACTAAAAGAAGACAATGCGTTTTGGTCTGCGGGTCTGTTCTGTGGGCGCTTCAGCGCGCATCTTAGCCTCATCGAAAGCCCGCAACGGCGGGCATGAAAGGGGTTTCATATGCTCGATCAGATCAAGGGTCTGCACCACGTCACGTCAATGGCGGAGGACGCCCGCACCAACAACCAGTTTTTCACCAATGCGCTCGGCCTGCGCCGCGTCAAGAAGACTGTGAACTTCGACGCGCCTGATGTCTATCACCTCTATTATGGTGACGAGACCGGTGCCCCCGGCACGGTCATGACCTATTTCCCGTTCCCGAAGATGGCGCAGGGCCGCCCCGGTACCGGCGAAGTCGGCACGACGGTGTTTTCCGTTCCACAGGGCTCGATCGGCTTCTGGAGCGATCGGTTTGCCACGCTTGGTGTCGGCGGCCTGAAGGCCGAGGAAAGTTTCGGCGAAAAGCGGCTGGACTTCTCCGGGCCCGATGGCGACGGCTTTGCGCTCGTCGAGGTCAAGGATGACGCCCGTCAGGCCTGGACACATGGCGGCATCAGCGAGGACCATGCCATTCGCGGCTTCCACTCCGTCGCCATGCGGCTGAGGGACGAGGGCGCCACGGCCGAACTCCTGAAGTTCATGGGCTATGAAGTTGCCGAGGAAAGGGACGGCGTCAAGCGGCTGATCATGCCCTCCGGCAATGGGGCGCATCGCATCGATCTCGAGACCATGCCGAACATTGCCCGCGCGCTTCCCGGCGCCGGCTCGGTCCACCATGTCGCCTTTGCCGTCGAAAACCGCGAGAAGCAGCTCGAAGTGCGCAAGGCGCTGATGGACACCGGCTATCAGGTCACGCCGGTGATCGACCGCGATTATTTCTGGGCGATCTATTTCCGCACGCCGGGCGGCGTGCTGTTCGAGGTCGCGACCAATGAGCCCGGCTTCGACCGTGACGAGGATACGGCCCATCTCGGCGAAGCACTGAAATTGCCGCAGCAGCACGCCCATCTTCGCGCGCTGCTCGAGCAGCACCTGCAGCCGCTCGAAGCATAGGGAGAGGCGATATGACCGAAACTGGATATGTGCACCGGCTGCATGCCGGCGCACCTGATAAACCCATCCTGCTGCTGCTGCACGGCACCGGTGGCGACGAGAACCAGTTTTTCGACTTCGGTCGGCGCCTGCTGCCCGAAGCGACGATTCTCTCGCCGCGCGGCGACGTTTCTGAACATGGCGCGGCGCGGTTCTTCCGCCGCACCGGGGAGGGGGTCTACGACATGGCGGACCTTTCCCGGGCGACGGAGAAGATGGCGGCCTACGTTAAGGCATTCGCGGACGAGTACCAGGCTTCCGATATTCTCGGCCTGGGTTTTTCGAATGGCGCAAACATTCTTGCCAATGTGCTGATCGAGAAGGGTATCTTCGATGCCGCGGTTCTGATGCACCCGCTCATTCCGTTTCAACCCGAAGCCCAGTCGACGCTGGCGGGAAGAAAGGTGCTGATGACGGCCGGGCAGCGAGACCCGATCGCGCCTGTTTCCATGACCGAGGCGCTGTCCGAACATCTGAAACACCGAGGGGCGGAGGTCAGAACGGTCTGGCATCCCGGCGGTCACGAGATTGCGCCGCTCGAGATCGATGCGGTTCGCGATTTCCTCGGCGGTTATTGACGCGTGCACCGCCGCTCGGCGGGAAAACGATTGCGGGACCGGGAATGCCGGTCCCGCATCTTTGCTGGAACAAGGATCCTATCGTCGTGATCGATAGGACATTAGGGGCGAGGAGGATATTTGCCCCTGATTGCCTTCATGTAGAAATTTCCCGGTGATTCCGCCATCGTCAACCCGACGACGACGCCCTTGGGAACGCCTTCATATTCTCGCCTCTGACCATTGGTCAGATAGACCCGTAGATGCCGGCTGTCTTCGTCGTAGGTGATCGCCTCGATAAGTTTCGAATCAACCGCAGTTTCCACTTTGCACCCCGCAGTTTTGGATCTGAGATTCCTGATCAAGAAATGTCATTCACACTCGCAACGCGCCATCATTATGCTGCGCCGCGGGGGCGTCAAGCATGATCTTCTTTAACGTTTATTTTTTCCTGATGGCTCTCGTTATAGTTGATTTTTACAGCTTTTTCGGACGCCTTGCCTGTGGATATTCGATGCCTGCGCCTCCTCCATTTGGGGAATATTGGCCGATAAAGTCGCGAGAAACGCAATAATCGCCGGTTTAACGCCGGATTAACCATCATATAGCAAATTATAGCGTAATATTAACCGCAGCACTCCCAAGTATGAATGATTACAAATGGCCGTTTCTCGCGACAGTCGGCTTACTTTCGTTGGCGAGTTGCGTGAGCGGCCCTGCCCACCTGGTCGTTCGGGCCACCCTGCCGATTTTCAATGGCGGACGGCTGCGCGCGAATGTGGAGATTACTAGATCCGATTCGAAGATGCAGTATCTCGCGTGGCAGCAAAGCGTTCTGACCGCCATCGAAGAGGTCGAGAAGGCATTGTCGTCCGTTCACCGCGACACACAAACCGTTCAGGCGCAGCGCGCTCAGGTGAAGACCACGCAGGAGACTCTTGCGCTTTCAATCGGGAGCTACAAGGATGGACAATCATCCTTGCTTGATGTGCTGGATGCGCAGCGTTCGGTGGCGACCGGCCAGGCGAACGTGGCGCAAGCGGCGCAGCAAATGGCGAAGAACTATGTCGCCACCAATGTGGTGGTTCCGGTTACAACTTCGGTGGGGCCGCGATCAGGCCAACTTCTTATGGAATACTGAGCCTCATGCCGTTGCAGCGATGGATAAGAGATGGATTATTTCAGACAACCCACCATTCGGTCGGGTCTCATAAATGGGTTACATGTTTAACTATCTAGGGCCGTGGCGACAACAGATACCGATACTGGCTGGCAACCGCAAAGGACGCGCTCGGTTGACGTTTGCCGAAGGCGAATTCGCTGCGGTCTACGCGATGAGCGATGTTCACGGATGTTATAATGAGCTCGTCAAGGCGCAACGCCGCATCGAGGAGGACGCCGCGCGCATTCCGGGACCGAAACTCATCGTCATGCTCGGCGATTATGTCGATCGCGGGCCTGATTCGAGCGCGGTGCTGGAGTTCCTGAGCAAGACCCCGCCGCCGGGATTTCAACGTTTCGTCCTGTGCGGCAATCACGACGCGGAGCTGGTGAAGCTCTATCGCAAACCGGCGCGCATTCTCGAATGGCTCGGCTTTGCCGGACCGGAGACGCTGCACTCATACGGTATCGATATCGAGCATCTGCTGCAGTCGGCGGCTGGAAACGAAACAATTGCCCGCGTCATTCGCAACATGATACCCGAACGACATATCCAATTCCTGGAATCGCTGCCGATCATGCTGCGGATAGGAAGGGTCCTCTTTGTTCATGCGGGCATCAAGCCGGGCATCGACCTCAAAAAGCAGAAAGACAGCGACCTCATGTGGATCCGTCAGCCCTTCCTGGATGAAGGACCGCAGCTTCCTGTCCTCGTGATCCACGGGCATACTCCGGCGCGAACCCCGACATTCGGGCCGCAACGGATCGGTATCGACACTGCGGTTTCGGCGACGGGCCGGCTGACCGTGCTGACGATAAAGGGAACACGGGTCGGGATCCTCTAGCGACCTGCTTCCCAAAAATCGGAATCGATTTTCGGGGAGCAGGATGCGAGGATTGAAAGAGTTAGTGCGTCCTTTGCGCGTCTGAAAGACGACGGTGCTGTAAAACCAAACGCCGCGGATTGTGTTCCGCGGCGTCAGGAAGATCAGCTCTTCAGCAGGCTATTTCAGGTGTTGGTCACATCCTGATAGAGATTGGTGCCGATGCCAGTATAGGTAAACCCGTACTTCCGGACCTCGTCGCTGCGGTAGATATTGCGCAGATCGACCAGGATCGGAGCGCGCATCGACTGCTTCAGGCGGTTGAAATCGAGCGCGCGGAACTGGTTCCATTCGGTGACGATGACAAGCGCATCCGCACCAGCCGCCGCTTCGTAGGGTCCGCTCGCATATTCGATGTTCTCGATCACCTTGCGGGCGTTTTCCATGCCCTCGGGATCGTAGCCGACCACTTGCGCGCCGTTGTCCTGCAGGGTCTGGATGACTGCGATGGCCGGGCTGTCGCGCATGTCATCGGTGTTCGGCTTGAAGGTCAGCCCAAGGATCGCGATCTTCTTGCCGCGAATGTCTCCGCCGACGGCCGAAATGACTTTGCGTCCCATCGCCCGCTTGCGGTTGTCATTGATCGAGATGGTCGTCTCGATGAGACGCATCGGCGCATCGTAATCCTGCGCCGTCTTGGCAAGAGCAAGCGTATCTTTGGGGAAGCACGAACCGCCGTAACCCGGCCCGGCATGCAGGAACTTGGAGCCGATACGGCCATCGAGACCGATCCCGCGCGAAACGTCCTGGACGTTTGCGTCGACCCGTTCGCACAGATCGGCGATCTCGTTGATGAAGGTGATCTTCATCGCGAGAAACGCATTGGCCGCATATTTGATCAGTTCCGAGGTGCGGCGGGTGGTGAAGACCAGGGGTGCCTGGTTGAGGTAAAGCGGGCGATAGACCTCGGTCATGGTTTCGCGTGCCCGGTCGTCGTTCAGCCCGACGACGATACGGTCAGGACGCTTGAAATCCTCGATGGCGGCGCCTTCGCGGAGGAATTCTGGATTGGAAACGACGGCGACATCCGCCGTGGGATTGGTTTCGCGCATGATACGCTCGACTTCGTCTCCTGTGCCGACCGGTACCGTCGACTTGGTGACGATAACAGTGAAGCCTTCCACATAGGTGGCAATCTCGCGCGCAGCGGCGTAGACATAGGAGAGATCCGCATGGCCGTCGCCGCGCCTGGAGGGCGTGCCGACTGCGATGAACACGACGTCAGCGCTGCGGACACTTTCGCCGACATCCGTCGAAAATGACAGCCGGCCGGTGCTGGTGTTTTCAGCGACCAATTGCTCCAGACCCGGCTCGTAGATCGGAATGCGGCCTTCGCGAAGGGCTTCGATCTTACTCAGATCCTTGTCGACGCAGATGACGTCGTGGCCGAAATCCGCAAAGCAAACGCCTGAAACGAGGCCGACATAACCTGATCCAATCATCGTGATGCGCATATTTCCCTCAAATCATTAGAGTAGAACGTCATGCTGCGTCGCAGCATGACGATCGTCATAGTTAATCTGGACGAAAAGACAATACCGAAGATCGCCTGAAACCCACATCGAAAATCGAACTCCGGGCACCGCAGCTTGCCGCGCGCTGCCCCGTCGATAGCCAAAACATAGGTTTGTGTGGGCGATATGACAAGTCGAGCGGCTCGTCAGAGCAGGCTCGACTTCAATCCGGAAACAGGATCAATCAGTCTATGTCGCTGCCTCGGCCGTTATAGCCGGTACCAGACGTAGGGGTCTGTCCCCGATTGAATCTTGTCCCAGCGCAGATCGGTATCGCGCCAGTTCTTGATGCTGCTTTTCCTGTTGTCGAGGACGAGATCGCCCTTGTCGGTTCTGACGACGAGGACCGCATGTCCTTCACCGGAGGGCGTATATGCCGTCGCGATCCGCAACGCGCGCGACGACCAGCCCATCGCGATCAGCCGGCTGCGTTTGGTTAATGCGAAATCTTCGCAGTCGCCGCTGCGCACATTCACCTTCCAGACGTCGCCGTTCAGTTCGCTGCTGGAGTCGTTGCGCCCGATCATCGTCCGATTGACCGTGCTGTTCACATTTTTCAGCTGCAGCATCTGCTCGTCGGTGAGCGCAACGACCGAGAGCCCATTGTTGTCACGGCATTCGGCCGGGTTCTGGGCGCAGAACAATACCTGGGCGAAGGGTGGGATGATCTTGCCTTTTTCGGAGATATAGCTGACCGCCGAACTACCGGTCAGACCGCGGGCAAAACCTGCGGGACCGGCGGCAAACGCCGAGCACGCATTGCCGGCTGTAAGGGCCAGCGCCAGAAGTGTAACGAATGTTTTCTTCATCTCTTAAATCCCCGTCAGGACAACCGATTGAGATCAGGCTTGCCTTTTTTCTCGGTCAATGGCATGGCGATCTGATGATCTGCCAAGTATTGGGCGCAGAATATCTGTCCCGTTTCTGCTGCTTGGAAGGAGCATAGCCGGGCCTTGTCTCGATTGGCTTAAACCTTTCGCGACAATTTTAAACGATGTGGAATTCTGTTACACTTTAGCACGCAAGTGCTTGATGTTCAACTTATGTTAGTACGAGTAAATTAATCTCTTTGGTTGCAATGGCTTTGGTCGCCGTCTACTCTGGTAAACGAATTCACATGTTCTCCAACCTCATCAATAAGCGGGTCTTGCGAGAGGTTTTGCTTTTTGCCTTCATCGGCCTCGTTATATTGACGCTCATACCGTTCGGGAGCGTTACACCCTTTCCCTTCGCCTTCGCCGCGATCGGGATGTTTGCCCTCGCCATCATTTCGGGACTGCTGTTCGGAGAGCCGAGACAAAGCAGATGGGTTTTCAGTATCGCTTTGTTTCTACTCGTCGTCCTGGCGGGCTGGGCGTTCATCCAAACCATCGAACCGCCCGCCAATTGGTTGGCGAATCCCGCCTGGAATGCCGCGCGTGACCTGGCAGGTGCCCAGTCCGCGGCGATCTCGGTCGAACCGGCCGACACGCTCGCGTCGATCCTCTGGGTCGCCCTGCCTTTCGTCACATTTCTGACCGGGCTTCTCTTATGCGATACCGATCAGCGCGCGCGGAAAGTGCTCACCGGGCTCGGGCTTACCGCGGGCATCATCGCTGTTTTCGGCCTGCTGCAGTTTTTGCTGTTTCCCAACATCCTGATCGTCGTGGAGAAACGCGCCTACCTCGACAGCCTGACCGCGGTCTTCGTCAACCGCAATACCGCCGCGACCTTCCTCGGGCTTGGAACGCTGCTGATGCTGACCCTGGTCAGGGACATTACCCGAGCCTATTCGAACTATCCGCCCGGCGAGCCGGGCCGAAACGCGCTTCTCTTGAGATCGTGGATCTATATCCTGCTCTTGTGCGCATGCTTCACCGCGCTGATGCTGAGCCGCTCGCGCGCCGGGATCTTTGCGACCTTTGTTGCCGCTCTCATCTATTTTCCATGGCTTGTCATCAATTGGAACGGCTCGAGACGTCAGCTGAGACCGGCGCCAAGATGGCGTTCGATGCTGAAGCTCCTCTCGGCGATTGGGTTCGTCGTAGTGTTACTGACGGTGTTTGCAGGCCAGGCGATTTTGCGCGCGCAAGAGCGGCGGCTCGAGGATGATGATCGGTTCTGCATTCTGCCTGGCATATGGCGTGCCATTTCGGATCACTGGTGGACGGGGACGGGGCTCGGAACCTTCCGGACGGTGTTTTCCGCCTACCGCGATCCGGCTTGCGGAATTTTCGGGGTCTTCGACCGCGCGCATAATTTCTATCTTGAAGGATTTCTGGGCCTCGGAATATTGTTCCCGATTACGGCGGTCCTTACCTTCTCGGTGCTTGCCAGGGTGTTCTGGCGCGGGCTCGCCCAAAGACGGCGTCTGAGGCACTATGTTCTTCTTGGCCTGGCGGCGACGGTTTTGGTCGCCCTTCATGCGGCGGTCGACTTTTCGCTGCAGATACCGGGTTTTGCGGTGTTTTACTCCGCCTTCCTCAGTGCGGTTGTCGCGATAAGCCTCGGGCGCAGCAACGGAGAGGCGGACATGGCATATGAGGGGCCGTTAACCACTTAAAGTTTAAATGGATGGATTTTAATAAGATTTTCGGAAAAGATCGATTGTGCAGGTGCGAACGGTTGACTCTGAAACCCAAGAAATTTTATAGCGGGTGCAGCCTTCGGATTGTTGCGACGCCAGAAAAGTCGGACCGAAGTCGGTTTTCGCTTCCTAAAGGGCTCGGCGTTGCCAGCCTGCCACAGTTAGGGGAATGTTAATCGGCTTTCAGTGTTATTGATCGGGGATCGCCTTGTATTTTGTCAGATTGCGGAGCAGTAGCGTCAGGGGCGTCAACACAGGGTATTCTATGGGTTGTTCTCGTATCGGTAGTACACGCGTCGCCATTGTTGTAGCGCTAACGACTATATTGGCAAGCTGCACATCGTTGCCAAGATCCGGCCCCGATCACAAAGATGTTGATCGGGATGCAGCAGTGAAAGTGACAACGAAGGAGCGTCGGGTCGGTATCGACTACGCCCTGATTGATCTCAGCAAGAACGTCCTGTCGTATTTTTCCGCTCCCCAGCCGACCTCCTTCAAGGGGTTTGGCGGTGGTCGAGGCGGGGCGCCTGAAATTCCGCTCGGTTACGGTGACGTCGTTGAGGTCGCCATCTTCGAAGCTCAGTCCGGCGGTCTTTTCATTCCGTCCGATGCCGGTAGTCGACCGGGTAATTACATCTCTTTGCCGAGCCAGACTATCGATAGAAACGGGACGATCACAATTCCCTATGCAGGTCGGGTTCCGGCTGCCGGTCGCCTCAAGGAGACTGTGGAGCAGGACGTCGAAGATCGCCTGGCGAGCCGCGCGATCGAGCCGCAGGTGGTTATTACGACGACGACGAGCCGCTCCAGTCAGGTTGCCGTGCTCGGTGATGTCAACAATCCCCAGCGCATCGAGATCAGCCCGGCCGGTGAGCGTGTTCTCGATGTCATTTCCGCCGCGGGCGGTTTGACGACCAACAATATCGAGACGAATGTGACGCTGCAGCGTCGCGGCAAGACGGCAACTGTCGCCTACACGACGCTGTTGAAGAACCCGGCCGAAAATATCTATGTCGCACCGGATGATACGATCTCGATCGATCATGAGCGCCGTACCTATCTTATGCTCGGCGCCGCAGGCACGAGTGGCCGCTTCGATTTCGAAGAATCCGACCTGACCCTTGGAGAGGCAATCGCCAAGGCGGGCGGCCTGCGCGACGACCGCGCTGATCCGGCTCAGGTCCTGCTCTACCGCCTTGTCCCCAAGAAAACGGTTGCAGCGATGCACGTGGACGCGACGAGGTTTACGGGTGAAACGGTTCCGGTGATCATCCGCGCCAATCTTCGCGATCCGGCAACCTTGTTTGCTGTTCAGCAATTCAAGATGGAAGACAAGGATATTATCTATATTTCCAATTCGGACTCTGTTGAATTGGTCAAGTTCCTTGACATCGTAAACTCGGTATCGTCCACTGTTTCCGGCGTGACCGACGATGCGAATGATACCCGTAACGCGGTCCAGGATCTTGGAAATTGATTGAAATAGGCGGGCTGTCATCGATCGCGAACGATCAATGACGGCGGCCTATATAGCGGATTTGATGAAGGACGATGGTTATGGCAAGGTCTGGTGTTTATCGTAAGCTTGCGTATAGCGGAATTGTCGTCGCGATGTTTGCCGGCATGAATTCAAGCGCTTTTGCGGCAGCTTGCTTGGGTCCGGCAAGTCTGGCTTCCGGCGATATTAGTGGATTTTCAGCTAATCCCGCCGTTCTGCTCGACATGTCCGATCCGTTGGTTTTGTCATCGCGTGTTCGCGCGCTGGTCGGGAGTAGCAATGACGCGCTGTCGCTGGTGATCGAGCAGGCCAAGAAGGCTAGCGCCGCACAGATGGCGGCTATCGGCTCCGGTCTGGCGCGGGCCGCAAACAGCTGTCAGGTGCCGGATCCGCAGTTCAAGCTGGCGATCGAAAAAGCCGTTGCCGACGCCGCGATTGCCGATCCCAATCTCGCGCCGCTGCTTGCCGCCTTTGCGAAGGTTCTCGCCGAAGGCGGAACCGCAGCTCTTGGTCCGGGTGGAAGTGCTGCAGCAGCCGCATCCGGTATCGGCAATGATGGGTCGATTGGCCAGACGGGGCCTGGGGCAGACGACGGTACGCCGTTTGACGGCAGCGCGACGACCGCCGGTACGCTGAAGGTTTCAAATGCCGGCGCAGATAGTTCAACGACCACGACTACGATCGTCAGCACAGGAGCGGGAGGGCAGTCGTCCACCGATCCGACGCAGTCGACGAGTCAGAGTGTCCCGGTCATACAATAGCTGGAATTGCCCGTAGATCTTAGCACTTGACGCCTTTGTTGGAGATCGAAATTGCTATCGCCAGATAAACTTACGCCACGTATCGACCCCTCCCGCGATACGGGAAACGAAGCTGACTTCATCGATTTCGACAAGCTCATCGCAATCGCCCGCCGACAGTGGCGGATGGTTGCGGCGTGCGGTTTCGCCTTCGCCATTCTGGGCATTGTGTATGTCCTGACCTCGGTGCCTGTCTACACCGCCGACACAAGCGTGTTGATCGACCGCAGCGATAGCCAGGTGATCAACCAGCTGGCGGCTTTCGGCCAGATGGACGATGACGAAGGTACTGTCCTCAGTCAGGTCGAGCTTTTGAAGTCCGACACCATCGCCTATGCCGTCGTCGACAAGCTGAAACTCGTCGACAATCCCGAGTTCATGGGACCGAAAAGCTCGCTTTTTTCTGTCTCAACGTTGAAATCCTTCATGAATTTTCGGTCGTGGTTTGCCGATGACGTAGCCGTCGCACCTGATCCGGAAATGAGGCGGCGAGGCGCGGCGGAGACCGTCGCAGGCAATATCGACGTCGAACGCGTTGGCAAATCCTATGTTCTCGATGTCAGCTATACCTCGCAGTCACCGGATCTAGCGCGTGATATCGCGGCTGCCATCGCCGACGTCTATCTGGTCGACAAGCTCAATTCGAAATACGAGGCTACACGCCGGGCCGGCGAGTGGCTACAGGAGCGTATCGAAGAGCTCCGGCAGCAGGCGCTGGACACTGACCTGGCCGTGCAAAAATTCCGCAGCGAGCATGGACTTGTCGAGGCTGGATCCGGTACGCTGATTAGCGATCAGCAGCTTTCCGAGATCAATACCCAATTGATCAATGCGCAGGCCGAGACGGCGAAGGCCGAGGCAAAATATGCGCGCGTCAAGTCGATCATCGACGCCAAGCAGACCGATGCGATCGTCACGGATGTGCTCGATAGCTCCATTTCGAACGACCTGCGCAAGAAGTATCTGGAGGCTTCCAAGCTCGAAACTGAAATTGAGGCGCGGCTCGGTCCCGATCACGTCCAGGCGGTTCGGCTTCGTGCGGAAATGGAAGAATATAAAAGGCTCATGTTCGATGAGTTGAACCGCATCGCCGAGAGCTATCAAAGCGAGCTGCAGGTCGCGAAATCTCGGGAAAATTCTTTGCGCGACAGTGTCACACAGGCGACGGGCGTTGCTGCAACGGCTGGTGAAACGCAGGTGCAGCTTCGCGAACTCGAGCGCACGCGCGATACCTATAAGAATCTCTATCAGAGCTTCTTGACGCGCTATCAGGAAGCAATTCAACAGCAGAGCTTTCCGATTACGGCTGCGCGCATCATCACGACGGCGGAGACGCCAACGAAGCCGAGCGCTCCGAAGAGAGCTCTGGTCGTTGCTTTCGCGATGTTCCTGGGATGTGCATTCGGAAGTGGTATAGCGGCCTTCCGCGAATTCCGGGATCGGTTCTTCCGCACCGGCGATGATGTCCGGGACGTGCTTGATGTCGAGTCTCTCGGTGTCATGCCACTGATTGAAAATAACGTCGACGATCCGACGCTCGTTGATCCCAGCAATCCGCGAAGCATCGCCAGGGGCGGAAAGACCACGACCTATGTCGAGGAGCATCCGCTCTCGGCATTTGCCGAGACGCTTCGAAGCGCCAAGATTGCCATCGACCTCAGTGCTGCCGATCAGCGCTGCAAGGTCATCGGCGTCGTGTCGAGCTTGCCCGGCGAGGGGAAGTCGACGACATCCATCAATTTTGCCAAGCTTCTGGCAATGCAGGGTGCGCGTTGCCTGCTTATCGACGGTGACATGCGCAATCCCGGTGCCACCCGGGCGATTGGCCGCCATGCCGAGGCCGGCTTGCTCGAGGCGATTGTCGACAGCCGTCCGCTCAAGGATCTGATCCTTCTCGATCCCAAAACAAAGCTCGCATTTTTGCCGACGGTGGCACGGTATCGTGTTCCGCATTCGTCGGAGCTGCTTGCGTCACGCGGCATGGATCAGCTTCTCCAAACGGCGCGTCAAAGCTTCGATTATATTATCGTCGACCTGCCCCCCTTGGCGCCGGTTGTGGATGCACGCGCCATCAATTCGAAGCTCGATGCGGTGGTTTTCGTTATCGAGTGGGGAAAGACATCGCGCAAGGTCGTGCAGTCGACCCTGCTGTCCGAGCCGGAACTCTATGCGAAATGCGTCGGTACTATATTGACCAAGGTCGACCCATCGCAGATGAAACTTTACCGGACATTCGGTTCGAGCGAGTATTATTATAAGCGCTATTCGCGATACTATACCGAAAGCTGATGTTCCGCGGTCAGTTCGTTTCGGTTACAAGGATCGCTTTCGTTATCGTCACCGTTGTCTTTGTGGTGCTGGCCGGTCGAGAGCTGTACGCTTCGATAAGAACGGCCAGCATCTCGATCGTCGCCGAAAGAATCGAGCGTGGAGAGACCGTCGCGGACGATGTCGTGACCAAATATGCGTCGCGTAGTGTCGACGCCGTTGACGGTCATTATTGCCGATCCGACATTGTGGCTGCTGGCGTAACCCTCGTTCTGGCGCAACTCGATCGGCAGAATGTCAACGTCAACTACGACGCCTGGGCGGCTGCGGCGTCGAGTGCGCGCCAGTATCTACGGTATGCGCTTTCGTGTATGCCGACGAACAGTAATTTTTGGCTTCGTCTTGCGGCCGTGCAGTCGACAATTGCGGAAGAACCGGTCGCGATTGCGGGGATGATGAAGCGTTCGGTCGTGCTCGCGCCTTACGACCAGGTGATGATCCTGACGCGATTTTACTTCTGGAATGATTTCACCGATGCAACACTTGCCGCGGCAAAGAGCGCGCTTGACAGCGATCTCACGACGATGCTGAAACTGGGCGATCGTTGCAGGGTCAATGCCACGATAAGACAGATCAGTCCGCAGCTTCGTCCGATCTTCGATCGAACCTGGGCGAGCGTTGGAGACGCTGCGACGGCGCGGTTCCGACAGCGTTGCAGCAAGTAAATCAACGAAGCAGGCGTTTGGAGACAGTTCCAAGCTCAAACGGCACCGGACTGCATATAATTCGTGCGTTCCGGGGTGGTCGTTCCGAATATTGCAAAAAGCTCGAAGCGGTGTAAATGGTTGCCGACCGTTGAGCACCTACCGCTCATTCTCGTGACGCGGCTCAACTTATATAAAGCAACGCCCGTCCTCCGCGCGACGGGCGTTGCTTTTTAGTTGGTTATTGAATGATCAGACGTCTGCGTCCGCGCCAGTGATGTTGAGTGTCAGAACGCCGACGTCGGTGTGGCCTTGGCCGTCGGAGATCTTGTAGTACTGGACCGTTTCCGTCACGTGATCGCCCGGAGCGATATCTGCTGCCAGATCMTAGGTGAATGTTCCATCCGCCTTAACATGGAACGTGCCATAGGTGCCGGCGACGTCGGTCGTTACGCTCGGATTGCCATCTACGGCCTTGCCGTCGAACTGACGGAGGAAAAGCTTACCATTGTCGCCGGGAATATCGTTGTCCAGGGCGTTCCCACCGATGGCGTCGCCTTCGGTGAAGCTGTAGTGGTCGTCGACCGCGATCGGCTTTACCTGGGTTACGCCCTGGATGTTCAGGGTGAACAGGCCGAAATCGGTATGACCGCTGCCGTCTGAGATCTTGTACGAGACCTTCTCCTGGAGCAATTCACCATTGGTGAAGCCGATCTTGGCAGCGTCGCTCAAGACATAGGTGTAGCTGCCATCGGGCTTGACGAAGAAGGTGCCGTAGTCGCCCTGGATCTCTGTGATTTGGCTGTTGCCGCTCTTGGCGCCAACGCTCGCGCCGTCGAAGGCGCGCAGGAACAGGTGTCCGTTATCGGATGAATCGTTGGAAAGCAGATTTCCTGAAATGGCGTCGGTTTCCAGGAATGTTGCACTATCGTCGGTTGCGTGAACAGCCATCGGTTCTCTCCTTGAATAGTTCTTTGATAGGTCAATTCTGACCTTTAGCGAGCTGCCCGATTAAGGATATCTTAATACAGAGAGTCAAGGGCGTAATTAACAGCAAGTGAACATTTTCTGCTGTATTGTACAATAATGACACACCTGCAACTCGCATAAGATAATGAAACGCCTGGGGTTTGTTGCATTAATAATACGTGAAATTGTCAAATGAGAGATATGAATTCATATTTCTTCAGGAGGGAAGAATGTTTATTCAGCGGCAATTTATAAGAATACGTTGAGGTTCTGATGTGCAGATGAGATGTTTGATGTAATCACTACGGGCTATGGCGTGATATCGCTGTTTTGTTTGGTTGCCCGCTCTATCTCATGCTTTTCGGCGAAGTAACTGATGTTGTTCTCTTGTAACATGTGTTTATCAAGTAATGTCTCTTTCGAGGTGTAATTTTTACAAATTAAGATGCGTGTTCTAGGACATAATCTTATTGCCGCTGCCGATATCAGGTAACTTGTTCATAATTGTGCAGTGCAACTTTTTTTGCAATGCGAAATATCTGAGAAATGAAAGATATTTTGCAGCGAAGGTAAGAATTATCGCGAGATAGAACGCATTTTAGTGTTCCATTTTAGGAGGCAGAGAGAGGTCCGCGGGTAAAAGGTTTTCCAGTATCTTTGGGAGATCATGGCGTGACCGTCTACTATGTAAATTCGGCAACGGGATCCAATCAGAATAGTGGAGTGAGCGAGCAGGCGGCTTTCGCGACGCTTTCCGCTGTCGAGGCGCTCAAGCTCAATCCGGGCGATAGCGTGCTCCTGGCTGCCGGAAGCGTGTTCAACGAACAGTTCGATTTGAAATACTCCGGCAGCGTTGCCGCTCCGATCACGATCGGCCGTTACGGTGTTGGCGATGCGCCGGTCATTCACAGCAGCAATGACGGCATCCACGGTTCCAAGGCTTCGAACATCGTCATCGAGAACATCAAGATCGCCGATACCGGCGCCAACGCGATATATGCAGGGAATGTGTCGAACTGGACGGTTCGCAACGTCGAGGTGACAAATACAGGCCTTGCTGGAAAGCCCGGCTCGATCAGCTTCCAAAGCAGCCAGAACATTACGATTGAGAACAGCAAGCTGACCGGGGTGCATGCCGATGGCATCTGGATGGACAAGGTCAACGGTGTCACCCTCGTGAACAATACCGTCACCAACAGCCAGGGTGCAGCGGCAGACGCTATCCAGCTCAATGATAGCAGCAATATTCTGGTCAAGGACAATCATCTGGAGCAGACGGAGACCAATAGCGCCAAGGGTGTCCTCGTATTGGTCAGGGCTGTAAACGCCGTGGTCGATGGCAACACGCTCATCGGCGGTGGCTTTGGGTTGAGTGCCCAGGCGGGCACGAATATCGCCATCCACGACAACGACATCTCGGGATACGGGGGCTATATCTGGTCCTACGGTATCGGCCTTGGAGATCAGGGCGATGCGAAGAACTACGACATCAGCGGAAACTATGTGCATGGTGGCGTTTATGGCGTGCTGGTTAGCGCAGCGGGCTATCCAAACTACGTTCGTGAGAACATCGATATCCATGACAATGTCTTTGACGACCTGTCCTCGTCAGCGCTGAAGGTTGACAGGTCCGCATCGGGTTCTTTTCATGACAATATCATCGACAGCCTGGTATCGACGCTGACGATGCCGCTCGCAATTGCTGCTCAGAACACGTTCTCCATCGGCGAGAACAAGACGCTCGAACAAGCGCAGGCCGAGCTTGACGGCGCCGCTGGCAGCACGAACAGCAATACGTCATCCAACATTGAGCAGACGCCTACCGTGCCAGTCGTCGAGCAGCATGTGGAAGTACCAGCGCAGCCGCAAACAATTACCCCGGCACCCGCAACGGAAACGCATACCGCGCCGCTGGTTGCGACGCCAAGAATCGTCGCGGTTCATGACAACCTGAAAATCTCGACCGACACCGGCAGCGCCTATCACGGCAATCTTCTCGCAAACGACAATGCCTCCAACGGGACCGTGCTGCTCCGCCGCTTCGGTGACAGTGCTGTGGACAAGCATGGGCTGACGCTGACCGGGAAATACGGCGTCATCCATGTCGACAGCGATGGCGACTATACCTATACGGTCGATGCGGCAAAACTCGCCGGCATTAGCGGAAACGTCAGCGAATCCTTCCAGTACAAGATCTCCGACGGTGCTTCACACATCGATACGGACTCGTTGAGCGTCTCCATCAACGTGGATGCATTTCATGGCTCACATCTGCTGGTCTGAGTCAGACGGGACGGGTCGGCGGGGCCGCCTTGCCAGCCGTTTTATCTCGACATTAAAGCTCGATGATGAGTGCTCGCCGGCGGTCGAGTCGGGGAATGGTCGCTGACTTAATATTTCAGCCGTTCATCTTCAGAGTAAAATATGGACTGAATATATAGTTAATGCCCGAGTAAACATCGTGTTTAAGCACGCGGCACGGCTATCCCTTTGGCCCGTTATTGGGCGGTTTGCGATTTTCACTTGCTTGGGCCGGTATATTTAGCGTAGCGTCAAGTTAGAACCCCTGAAATCGCGCGCGCTATAAATTGGAATTTCTTGGCCATTTTTCGGTGGGATTCATATAATAGATGTGAGCTTGCAAGCGGAAGATCGGCACCGGTGCCGACAAGCCAGATGCGGCTGTGTTATTGATCGGGCTTGATGGACCCGTAGCTGCAGTGCGCTGGCATGTATGCCTGTGGGTTATGCGGTAAGAGAGGGATTACTTCGTGTTTCAGAGTTCAACAGCGGATGCGAGCGAGCCATCCAAAGCCTTGAGGAAATGCAAGGGGGGGCTTGTTTTCATTGGAATAGCAAGTGCGCTTATCAATATCCTCTATCTTACAAGTTCATTTTTTATGCTTGAGGTGTATGACCGGGTCATCCCCAGCAAAAGCATACCCTCGCTGGCTGCCCTGGCAATACTTGCGTTGATGCTTTACGCCTTTCAAGGAGCGTTCGAGGTTCTGCGAAGCAGGATGCTCGTGCGTGTTGCCGGTTCGCTTGACGAGATGGTGAACGGACGTGTGTTCCGGGCACTTATCAAGGCTCCGCTGAAGGTCAAAATCGGCGGCGACGGGCTTCAGCCGTTGCGCGACTTCGACCAGATCAGAACCTTCCTGTCCGGTATGGGCCCGACAGCGATGTTCGATCTGCCGTGGTTGCCTTTCTATATCGTGATCTGCTTCCTGTTCCATCCGGCGATCGGATATATCGCGATCGGTGGATCGCTGGTTCTCGCCATCCTGACGTTCATGACCAATCAGGGAACGCGGACGCTCTCGAAAAAGCAGTCTGACTCCGCCAATATGCGGAATGCCTTCGCGCAGACCTCGATCCGCAACTCCGAGGTCATTCACGCCATGGGCATGGCAGGCACGATGGCCGAAATCTGGGACCGCAAGAACAGCGAATACCGGACGATCACCCGGCAGGCATCGGACGTCGGCAATGGATATGCGACCTTGTCGAAGATTTTCCGTATTGCTTTGCAATCGGGAACGCTCGCGACCGGCGCAATCCTGGTCATTCAAGGGCAGGCCTCTTCGGGAATTATCATCGCCGGCTCGATATTGACCTCTCGCGCCCTGGCGCCTGTCGAAGCGGCGATCGGAAATTGGCGTGGATTCGTTTCTGCTCAGCAGAGTTGGGCGCGGCTTTCGAGCCTGCTGAAGACCATTCCTGAGATTCCAGCCCCTCTCGCGCTCGCGGCTCCTACCAAGCAAGTCACTGTCGAGGGCCTGGCGAGCGGACCGCCGGCGGGTCAGCGCCTGGTCATCTCCGATGTCAGCTTCGGCTTAAGGGCAGGGAGCGCGCTTGGGGTCATTGGTTACAGTGCCTCGGGCAAGTCGTCGCTGGCGCGGGCGATGATGGGCATCTGGCCGACCGTCAGAGGATCCATTCGCCTTGATGGCGCGGCACTCGACCAGTGGGACGGCGACGCACTTGGCCGGCATATCGGGTATCTCCCGCAGGATGTGGAGCTTTTCTCGGGCACCGTTGCTCAGAATATCTGCCGCTTCGCGAAGGAGATGTCGCCCGAGACAGTGGTTGCCGCAGCGAGGGCGGCGCGTGTACACGATCTTATCCTTCGTCTGCCGAACGGTTACGAAACCGAAATCGGAGAAGGTGGTGCCGCGCTTTCGGCCGGCCAGAGGCAGCGTATCGCGCTTGCAAGAGCGCTGTACGGCGAACCATTCCTCGTCGTGCTCGACGAGCCGAACTCCAATCTCGATGAAGAAGGCGAGCGAGCGCTGAGTGCCGCGATCATGAGCGTGCGGGCGCGCGGCGGCATTGTCGTTGTCATCGCACATCGGTCCGGCGTTCTGGCGGTCTGCGACTTCGTGTTGATGATGCAGGATGGCCGCATGATCGCGTTCGGTCCCAAAGAGGAAGTTCTGGCAAGGGTCAGCCGGCCGGAAGCGGCGCGCACGCCGATTGCCGAGCGCGTGGCTCAGCTTAAAGTCGTGGTCGACGGCATGAATGCGGCCGAATAGGCCAGAGGGAAGATTGTGAGTAAAGTTATCAGTGAATCGAAACGCTCCCTCAATCGGCATGTTGCCGTTGTCGGTGCGTTGTCGCTAGCCCTCGTTTGCGGCATTGGCGGTTGGGCGGCGACGACAGAGCTTTCGAGCGCAGTCATCGGCGAGGGCGTGATCGTCGTCGACGGCGATGTCAAGAAGGTTCAGCACCTGACAGGTGGTATCGTGTCGGAACTGCTGGTCGCCGAAAACGACCACGTGACGGCAGGGCAGGTGTTGATACGGCTCGATGGGACGACGACAAGAGCGAACCTCTCGATTGTCGAAAGCACGCTCGCTCAGCTTTATGCGCGCCGCGCCCGTCTGAAGGCGGAACGGATCGGCGCCGATTCGTTCGAGGTCGAGGAAAACATCAGTGATCTGACATCTAGCACCTCCGCGGAGAAGCTTCTCGATGGTGAGCAGAAGTTGTTCGACAGTCGCAGGACGGCGCTTATCGGAATGAAGAGCCAGTTGGCATCGCGCAAGGATCAGCTGGGCGAGCAGGTAAAGGGGTTGGTCGTTCAGATCAATGCCACCAATGATGCGTTGGGCTTGATCGAACAGGAGCTTGAGGGCATTGATACGCTCTACAAGAAGGGGCTCGTCACGCTTCAGCGTTTGAATACGCTCAAGCGCGCACGCGCCGATCTCCAGGGCAACAGCGGCCAGGAAATCGCAGCAAAGGCGGAGGCCGAGGGTAAGGCAATCGAGATCGATCGCCAGTCGATCCAGCTGGATGAGGATCGTCGTTCGGAGATCGCAAAGGACCTGACCGACGTCGAGGCACAGATTGCCGAATATGAAGAGCGCCGCGGAACCGCACTCGATCAGCTGCACCGTCTCGACATTACCGCGCCGCTGACTGGGCGAGTTCACGAACTTTCGGTTCACACCGTCAATGGCGTCATCGATCCCGGTCAGACGTTGATGCTCGTCGTTCCCGAAAATAACGAACTTACGGTCGAGGCGAAAGTCGCCACCCGCGATATTGACCAGGTTCACGTCGGCCAGTCCGTCGATGTGCGTTTCAGTGCTTTCGATCAACGCACGACGCCTGATGTGAGCGGTGAAATTACCTCAATCGCCCCTGATATCGTCAAGGATGAGCGCACGGGCATCAGCTACTATCCACTGCGCGTCAAGCCGAAAGCTGAAAGCATTGCCAGGATGAAGACGATAAAGCTCTATCCCGGCATGCCGGCCGAGGTCTTTATCAAGATCGGCGACCGGACCGTCATATCCTATCTGACGAAGCCGCTGACCGATCAGATGCAGCACGTATTTCGTCAGGAGTGATTGGCGGCTGTCTTCATTAAAGTCACCTAGAGCGATTCACGGCTCGGTGGCCGGATACTGGGAAGCATTGATCACAGCAAAGGCAGCGAAAAGAAAAGCCCGTCATGCGAAGTGACGGGCATTTCGTCATACAAGGTGCCCATCGCCGAAAGATGGTAGATCGCGCGATTTACGCTATGCTTTCTTGCTGCAATGCAATATCAAGGCTGTTTCTGAGCTGAAATAGCTGGGAGCCCGGACATGCGGCACATCAGGGAATACGACGGACTTCGCGGAGTAATGGCCATTTGGGTTTTGCTTGGTCATTTCACCTCATCCATTTTCCTTTCTATTCCCCACATTCCCGCGAACCTGTCCAATAGACAAGCGGTCGACGTGTTCATCATTCTAAGCGGGTTCGCCATTGCGGTCCTGATAGACCGGTCTCATGAGCCTTACGGCATCTACATTGCGCGCCGAGCCTTGCGCATCTTCCCTGTCTATTGGGTCTACCTGTCGGCCTCCGTCGCCATAACCTTGTTGCTGCCCTTTGTTTGGCAGGATGCCCCAGCTGGGGCGATGAAAGAGGCTCGATCGCATATTCTTGCTTCGTCGATCTCCTATTTTTGGCCGAACATCGCCACCCACATCCCCGCCCTTCACAGCCTCATTCCGGACCGCATCATTCCCCAAGGAGAATATGCGTTTCTTGGTCAGGCGTGGAGCATTTCGCTTGAATGGCAATTTTACCTAATCGCTCCGTTTGTCATTCCGGCGCTTCTCGCGGCGAGGCGATCATGGTCCATGGCCCTCGGACTTTTGGCGGTGTTTTTGGTCTTGGCCTTCATAGGCAGGGCGATGCCCATGGGCTTTGTCGGGAGATATGCCATCTTTTTTGCGATAGGCATCGCTACACATCATCTACTGAATTGGCAGAAAACGCGGTCGATTCAAATCTCCACGATTGCCACTATCGCCATTTTTGTTATCGGAGCCCTGGTCCTTCTCAGGGTGCCCAGCGTACTTCCGATCTCTATTTGGGTTGCCGTATCGGCTTGCGTATTGGCCCACATAAACGCTTACAAGTCGAGGCTGTCTCAGCTACTCACCAGCCGTGTTGCTTTGTGGATCGGTGAGAGATCGTATTCCGTCTATCTGGCGCACATGATCCCGCTCACCATCGGAATGAACGCTTTGGAGAAAGCCGGAATAGAGGAGCCGATAACGCATGCTGTCTCGTTGCTGATTATTACGGTTCTTGGAACGGTCGCCCTAGCTTACCTCTCTTTCAGGTGGATTGAGCAGCCTTTCCAACGGCTCGGAAAGCAGTTGTCAACTCGTGCTCAACAAGCTCCAGCGTAGGGTTTGGAGCCTCTTCCAGCCGGATCGGCTGCCGCGTAACGTGTAGGCTCCGCCGAGATATGGTGTCTTTATGATATATTTGCGGCTTTGGCGAGCGGTGCAAACTGAGAGACGACTGGTTTGTGAGCTCATTCTCTTTTTCGCCTGCCTCGTAATATTTTCAATGACTCGGGCTACCTTTGCCGAGAGCCTTCCGCCACTGAAAATAGTGGCTTTCGGAACATCCCTGACGGCCCGCGGGGGATGGCAGCCCGCTCTCGAGACAGGGCTTTCAGCCTGCCTGCAAAGGCCCGTGAAAGTCGAGAGCGTTGCAAAGAGCGGGGAGACGTCGCTATGGGCCCTGACCCAGATTGATCGCGTCGTTGCCGCGCAGCCGGATATTATCCTGATTGAACTCTACGCTAATGATGCGACATTGCATCGGTTCGTGTCGCTTGCGCAAAGCCGAAAGAATATCGGCGACATCCTCGACCAGTTCCGGCAGCGCCTGCCGCAAGCGCGGATCATCGTCATGGCCATGAATCCGTTTTCAGGATTGCGTGGGCTAATCCGCCCCTTTGCCGACAGCTATGTCTCTGCCCATCAGGCAGAGGCGGAAAAACGTGGTCTGGAGTTTGTCGACCACCGGCCGCACTGGGAGCGTCTCACGCCGGATGATCTGGCCGCGGCAATTCCTGATGGCGCGCATCCTCTGCCTGACATGGCCTCCAAAATCATCGCGCCTGAACTCGTCAAACGTATCGCCGGCAACAATTGCGGAGAATGAAAAATTCTCTCATGCCCGTCGCTGTCCCTGACGGCTCTCAAGGTTCAGACTGCTGCGATATAGTTTTTCAGGTAGGTGACTAGTGAAGCCCGACCGGCCTCCGACGAATCTTCGTGAGACGGGCTATCCAGGTCTTCGAGCAGATAGTTCCTGAGATCGTCATCGGTATGTGCAACGTAGATACCCGGTCGGCCTGCGAGTTGGCCTACCGTGGCAAGCTGATGATCGTTTCTATGCTCGCCGAGAGATGCCTGCCGGGGAACGAGAATGATCGGCTTTCCAAAACGTTTCGCCGTAAGCACAGTGCCAATTCCCGCGTGAGAGACGATGACGCTTGCATCGAAAAAGACTCTATCGAAGTCCGCGGGCTCGATATTCTTGATCCATTTCATGTTCTGTGGCGTGTAGGTGCCCTTGCCGATCTGCGCCAGAACCGGTTTGGACAGTTCCTTTGCGAAGGTGTCGACAGATTTGACGAGGCGATCAAACGGCAGCTGCGTTCCGACGGTGACAAGGATCAAAGGACAGCTCCTGCGTAGTGGGGGCCATCCGGCCGTGAAAGATGCTGCCATTGTGTGAGCCAGAGCGTCGCAATATGGCCAGCCAGTTTTCCTGATAGGGAGAGCTTCTCGACATTGGCGACGCTATCGATCCAGATCGTCCGCTTGCCCGTCAATTTACCGGCAAGCAGGCAAAAAAGCCCGGGCGCGGCACCGGTCGAGATGACAACGTCGGGCCTCTGTTTGATGACGATGGAAAAGGCGCTGAAAAAGCACCGGATCGACATGGTAATCGAGTCGCGGCTGCAATCGGGAAGCACTAGTCCGTCCCGAATATCGTATTTTGCAAGCAGTCCCGGGATGGTCGTTGCAAAGACGATATCGCAGCCCTCGAATGCGCCGCGCATGGCCATCAACTGCTCCCAGTGGCCGCCTCCTGACGATGCAGCGAGAACCTTCAATTTCTTCTCAGTCATAGACAGGCATCTCCTATATTTGACCGATGATAGGGGCGAAAAACCGTTCTGTACGAACAGCGATTGTGTCACGATAGTTCAATAGAAGTGTACCATTTTTGGCCCGGTTGATTGAAGCCTTGAAGTTCATGGACAGCCAATCACTCATTATATTTTCAACTGGAACATAATAAGGGTCAAAACTCTTCCAAGGGCGCTCGCGCAAACAAATATCAGAGAGCGGCATTGGGCTTGTATTCCTGGTATGCATGGCCGAGAATCCCGTTAACCATGCCCGCGCCGCGCAGAACATGGGTGAGGGCTCGCATGCCCCAATAGGGTGAAATCAAGATCGCCGGCAGCATGACCAGTCCGAGGATCACTCTCGTGGCGCCATAGGCCGCGCGATAGATCCGACGCTTGAGGTTACCATGCAGGACCTCGCTGACTGCGAAGGTATTGCCGAGCCGGTATTGTCTTTGCAATACCCATTTCCAGGTCATCCGGCTGGCCGGAACGATATCATGGACAAGCGCCTTGTCAGCCCAGAAGACCTGCATGCCACGGCGGATGGCTTGGTTGAAGAAGAGGTAATCCGTGCCCCCGGTGAAGCGCATCTTCTCTTCAAAACGCAGATTCCATGAGCGGATCAGGGGATAGTCGAACATGACGTTGTTCGAGGCCGCATAAGAAATGCGTTGACCGTCCGTGTTCTTCTTGCGCTCGAACACCTTTGCCTTGATGAAATATTCCGGCGGGTTTTCGGGATAGACCGGTTGGACGGGGCCATAGACGCAATCGGCGCGGTTTTTCTCCCGTGTCTCCAGCATCGCATCCAGCCAGCCGTCGACCGGCCATTCGTCATCGTCGAGAAAGCAGAAGAGGTCGGTGCCTGGAGGTGCCGAATCCAGTGCGCGATTGCGTGCAAAGGGTATGCCCTGGTTTTGTTCGATGACGTAGATCAGGTCGTAGGCACCTGTTTGGCCAAAGCTCTCTACCGTGGTCCTCGCGCTGCCCGCCGCATCGTTATCCACGATCACCATGGTGAGATGATAGGGGCGAGCCGGGTGCCTGACTTGGCGCGTCATGACGTCAAGCAGCTTGGCAATCCCGTCGAGGCGCCGATAGGTCAGCACACCGACGGCGATCTTCAGTGGTGCGACGCCTGCTTCTGTGCCGACGGATGAATGCGGAAAAGTCTCTTGCTGATTCATGACTGTCCTCTCCGCAGCATATTTCCCAAACGCTTGCGCGCCGCCATCAAGGCCACTTCGGTCGCGGCAGCATCGCCGAACGGACCGCCGGCCACCGTGTTGCGAGCTTCGCCCCGGAGTTTCAGCAGCGATGTCGTTTCGGCAATTCCGCCGGCCACGAGGCTCTTGCCGAGTGCCTGCAGCCCGTCGTAGCGGCGTGCCAGTTCGAGCCCTGTCGCGATCATGATCCGTGGGCGCAGCGTCTTTGCCCTGCTTGTGCCCGTGTATCGGTTCGACTCATGAATGCGCTGAAACGTCAGCGGTGTTTCGACGATCGCGCCGCGACCCAGAAAGGCAGCAGCAAACTTGATATAATTGTCGCTGAGGACGACGTCAGTCGCGACGGACATCGGCAGTATCTGGGACAACAGCCTGCGGCGGAAGCTCAGGCCGGATGTCGGCACCGGAAGCGACGGAAAGCCACCCCTGCGAAGCGTGTCTCGCTTGTCGAACAGTGTCACTTGCAGTTCTGCTGGAGGCTGGTCGCTTTCCTCAGTCGTCACCCGGTCGAAGCACCAGTCAATCTCGCTGCGGTCGTAGATTTCGGCTATACGAGCGAGTTTGCCAGGCAAAAATGCATCATCGGCATCGAGGAGAAAGAGGATATCACCGCTTGCGGCCGCAAAACCCGCGTTGAAGCTCGAGGCCTGGCCGCCATTTTCCTTCAACACGGTCAGGATCCGCTCGCCATAGGAAGCAAGAATCTCTTGGGAATCATCGGTGGAACCATCGTCGACCACGATCACTTCGAAGTCGGGGTATGCCTGCGACAGAACGCTGTCGATGCATGGGCGCAAAAAGCGGCCGTAGTTGAAGTTGTTGATCAGCACCGAGAGTTTCAAATTTACCGCCTCCTGGGCCACCGATCACCGCGCTAGCGTCGCGGGCGCGTATCTGCGAATTCCGGCACGATACCCACGCATGTAGTAATACTTCCAGATAGCCCAGAAACGCGTCTTCGATTGCGGCAAGAGATAAAGCATGGCTGCCCGCAGGGACCATTGCACGCTTTCGACCCAGGTCCGCAGCGGAACTCCGCGTAGCCTTACCCCTCCAGGAACCTCATCCGGAAAGAGCGCGGGAATACCGTATCCTAGCCGTTCGCCGCGCTTCTGAATCCAAAGTTCGTTCACGCTGGATGCAGGAATCCAGTGGTGAACAATTGCTTCAGCGCAATGATAGGGTTTCACGCCGCGTCCGGAAAGTCGCATGATGATTTCCTGATCTTCGCCCATGGCGAACATCCCCCCCGGCAGAGGTCCGATATCTTCCCGGTAGCGCACGCTTGTTCCAAGCAGCTCTCGCCGGATGATCGTGTTCGGGCCCCAGACCTTTGTCGGGTCACACGGCCCGCTTTGCGTTTCATTGGCGATCGCAAATGTCGATCCCATCGGAATCCAGTTGATAAAGAGGCCTTTGGGTTCTTTTTCCCAATCGGGGACAATCCGGCCGCCGAAGACGCCATAGCCCGGGTAGGCGACGGCGCAATCAACGATTGCTTTCAGCCAGTTAGGTTCCGCGCGGATATCGTCGTCAGTAATGACGACGATATCTCCATTCACCCGATCCAGAGCCAAATTGAGCGCCCCGGACTTTCCCGGCTTGCGCTGTTGCAGGATGGTGATCGGAAGCTTGTCGCTATACGACGTCAAAAGATCGAACGTGTCGTCATTGCTGTTGTTGTCGACCGCGACCAGTTCCCATCGGTCATGGGGAAGGTCCTGGCACACCAAGGATTCCAACATATGGCGCAGCCGGCGGCTGGCGCCGTTGTAGGATGAAAAGAGCACGCTGACGAATAGATCCGACATCAGTGACCAATCCTTTTGGTGAGGTCGAAAGAGAAAAGCCTCATGTTTTTGCCCGCTGAAACGCTCTGCTGCCACGTCAAAGCGGCGATCTTTGAGGTATTTTTCGATAGCGGCGGTATATTTTCGCAAGAACCTTCGCGATCTCGGCTTCAATGCCGATCTCTGAACGACCCCCAACTACCCATAGAAATGCGTGAACCCCGCAATAGACAATTCCACCAACAGAAATCATCCAGGCCAACGCATACGCCGCATCAAGGTGACTGGAAATCGGCGCGGAGTTCGCGCCTAATCCCAGAACGACCGCCGCCATCGCAAGACCACTGACCCAAGAACGCCAAGTGACGCCAAGTTGGTCCCACAACGTCAATCCGGTAAGTTTTTTAACCACGTAGATATTGACGATGGAAACAACGATCCCACCCGATATTGCTCTCGATATGAGCAGCCCGGGCAGTCCATAGAAATACAAGCCGATAAACACAATTGGCACTCTAAAGATCAGGAGAAGAAGCGTCCTGTTGAAGAGCATCTTTGTCTCGCCAAGGGCGGAAGCGAGCGCATTTGCCGGGCCAAAGACTATCTGCCAGCCCAAGATCGGAGCGATGACCTGGATTACGAGTATCGCTACGGGCCAATGAGGTCCCAAAGCAAGATACACAAAGGGCTCGGCAACCAGAGCTTGGCCGGCACCGACAGCCATGCCGATCGCGAAAAGCGAGGATTGACTCCTTTGAAATGCGCTTTGAACGCGTTGCTTGTCATGGGATATTTTCGCAAAACTCGGGAATAGAACGCGCTGTAGGGGCAAAATAGCTGACTGGGTTATCAAACCTGCAGTATTGTTACCAACGTTGTATGCGCCAAAGGTCGCGATGCCGAGCCACCCGCCGGCCAGGAAGTTATCAAATCTGTTGCCTACAGCTGAGACGGCTTGGTTCAGCGTCAGCCATATAGAAAAATGCAGAAGCTTGGATAGCGATCGGAATGAAAATTTCGGGACGTAAGGTGACGCCATATACGTCATGACCGTTCCGACAACGCTCGCCGCTACCGTTCCCGCAACGATTGCCCAGTAGCTGTCGGTCAGATAGGCCCATGCGACGGAAACGACGAATTGTATCGTGAAATTCAGCCCCTCTTGGAAGGCTACAGTCCCGAAGCTCAATTCTTTAGAGTAAGTGATGTACTTCGGGCTTCCGAGGCCGGTTAGCAGTGGTCGGACGGCCAAACCTGCACATACACCGATTAGGCGCTCATCATGGTAGGCTTCCGCCATTATGTAGCCACTCACCACCATAAGAGCTGCAAGCAAGACGCCTCTGATCGCCCCTAAGGTAAAGGCTGTATGAAAATCATCTTCCGTGATTTCCTTTTGATGAATGAGTGCGCTGCCGAGGGATAATTCGGTTATCGCAAGCAGAATCGTTAAAAGGCTCGTTCCCAATGCAACCAGCCCGAAGTCTTCCGGGGATAGAAGGCGAGCGAGGACGACCGTCGTTGCGAGGAAAACAGTGCGATTATAAATCACACCAAAAAGCAAGATCGCTGACGCATTTAGCGCCCTTGCCCCGATTTTTTCGTTCTTCTGGCCAGCCAAGTTTGCATTCTCCAATTGTTCAACGAGCCCTTGCTCAGGATACAAATTTTTCAACCGTCCTGATCGCCTCTTGCATCCTTAGGAGCTTCTCATCGAACAATGCCTGTGCACTTAGGTACTGAGGAGATTTCATAGCCTCTCCCAAGGCCCGCGTGGCGTTAGCTTTGCATAAAGGTTTGGTGATTCGAGCAAATTTTGAAGCGGCCTTTCGGATATACTGTATGGTGTTCGTGAGGTGGTGTAGTTGTTCGTAGCTTGGCGAAAATCGACGACTTAGGTAATCTAAGTATATGTTCCTATCTTGGCCCGGCCGAATTGTATCTGTGCCGTGGATGCCGATTTTCTTCAGGTTCCCGCGAAGGCCTTGATAATAAATAAAATCATCTGCGCTTATGGGCGGTAGTGATACTGGTCTGTAATCAAGGTCCATTGAATACGCCCAATCTTTCCATTTGAACTCATCAATGTGAGGATGAATCGTAACTGGAATCCACGGGATTCTCATCGTATCCGCGACGATAGCGCCATGCATGGCTTCAGTTATGACCAGCTTTGCCTCGCCGAACTTCCTCAAAATTTCGAGTGTATCTGTTTGAGGGCTGACATATTCCAAGCCCAATTCGGTTGCGATCGGTTCCCACGAACCTCTTTGAAGGGACGATCTATGTGGCATGAATATGATTTTTTCAGGCTTGTGGTGTTTTGTGTAAAGATTCTTGGTCAGGGCAAGCAGGATTGCCCCGTCAGTGACCGATAGATTCGGCTGACCCAAGACCGCAGCCGATAGGGGGCCTCTAACCGCCGCCAGACACCAGCCCGACATATCAGACGGGGGCGTTCCGTAAGATACTCCGGTACCTAAAACTGCTATTTTCCTGTCGCCGCCGACGAACTTCTCTAGGCGCTCTGAGGTGAGAATGCTCCCAATGCCAACGAGGGTCAGATCCGGCGATTCCAGGACGTTTTTTGGCAAAACCTCCTTCCAGACATAAGCATTCAGATCGTCTCCAAAATTGAGTTTCGGATCTTTGAAATAGAATAAGTCCATGGATGACGTCCTATACGTTCTTGAATTTGCTTGCGATCTTCTTGATGATCGCGCGGCTTAGAATCCTCGATGGAATATCCGCGTTCGAAAAATCGCCAAATACAGCGCGAACCAAAGCGAGATGGTTTCCGGATACCATATGGTGGTGACATGCTCGCTCTGTAGATAAGCGGAGGAGTGCCTTTTTCCTTGTTGAAAGAAGATGCTTTGCCGATTTGTCGGCTGCGACCCTTCGATCTTTCATCAGGCGGGCAGTCGCTTCAACCTGATCCCGATAGTCGACTGCCGTGCGACTCCATCCCGAGGATCTGGTCGTGTAGATATAGCCAGGTTCTCTCAAAAGCAGCATATGGCCCGTGTGCAGAAGAATGTTGACGTAAATAAGAAAATCTTCCCCGTGCCGCCACTCTGTCGGGTAAGTTATATCGCGCTCAATGAGGAATGAACGCCGATAGATTGGTTTCAGAAGGCCGTAGTCGGCTTCCGTTGCATAAGGGCGCGCTTGGCGTAGGAAACTATGAAGATCGACCAGTTCCTCTTTCGGCAGCGTGGAGAGGGCGGACCTTCCAATTTCTCCGGATTGGGCGTCAAAATAAAGGAAGTTGTCAGCTGCGAAGTCCACAGAATGCCGTTCAGCAGCTTCAACCAATCGGCTGATCCGTCCAGGCGCATATGCATCGTCAGCATCCAGCACAGAAATCCACGTTCCACGCGATGCCGAAATTCCAGCGTTGCGGGCGGCTGATGGACCGCCGTTTTTTTCAAGCTGAACAAACCGGACCCGCTTGTCTTGCTCCACCAGGGCGCGGACAACGTCGGCGCTGTTATCGGTGGAGCAATCATCAACCACGATTACTTCAATACGGACGTCCTCTTGCGACAGGGCGGAATTGATTGCTCGATCTACAAACGGCGCGCAGTTATACGCCGCAATAACGACCGATACGTCAATTCGTTGAAGTTCATACATCAGTTGAACGTACCTTAGTTACGAAGCCAAGTGTGGGGCACAGCGTCAGCTTATGCTGCTTAGTGCATCGAAGAGCTTTTGTGCTTGTTTTCGCTCGTCATAGTGTTCCTCGATAATGGCGCGCCCCTCGCGTCCCATCGATGCAATTTTTTCTGGTTGCTCCGCGAGCGCCTCCATGGCTGCACGTAGTGCCTCGACGTCACGTTCAGGCACCAACAAGCCAGATTTTCCGTCTGCCACGAGTTCCGGGATGCCGCTATGGTGCGTGCTGACAACGGCAAGCCCCAGCGCCATGGCTTCCATGATGGCAACCGGTATCCCCTCCATGTCGCCATCGGCAGCAATCACGCTTGGCAGCACAAATATATGAGCGTCGTTCAGAAGCGTTCGTACCTTGTCATGCTGTACGCTGCCGTGTAGGACCAAGCGGTCACCCAGCATAAAATCGTCGGCAAGTTCGCGAATATTTTTGAGCAATGGACCGTCGCCAATCATGTCCAGCCGAACATCAAGATCCGGCCTGTTCGCAACCAACCGAGCGAACGCCTCGATGACGTAGCGTTGACCTTTCTTTTCGGTCATGCGGCCAACTGAAATAAAGCGCAGGGGGGCATCGTGTCGCTTTACTCGTTCCTTAAAGCGGAAGGCGCTACAATCAATGCCAAGGCGCTGCGTCCGGATCTTCTCAGGTGATGCACCAAGTTCGATCAAACGGCGGTGCCACAGATCACTGATGGGCAAAAGAAGATCTGCCTGTTCGAGCAGATCGTCGTATATGTCCGCACGCTTGTCCTTCATATATTGTGTGAGGTCGTAACCATGAAAGACGGCGGTTAGCGGAGCATCCACCAGCCCTGCCTTCTTCAACTGCGCGACGACAAGACCGGCGGTACCGAAATGGCAATGGATGATAGCCCGATTTTGCTTTGGCTGCAGCATCGTTGCAAGTATAACTCTAGTCGAAAGTGGTGTGCCATTGCCACTGTGTCGCCGCCTAGCGATGGATGCCAGGAGGCGGTAAGATGTCTTTAGCGGCAGCTTGAACAGATTTCTCAGTAAGGAAGAGACCCTCTTGGCCCTATTGGATCTGCCTGTCCCGTCGATGGCATAACGAATGTCAGTAAAGCCATATTTCTTGGGTAGATCAGATGGGTTGCTGGTTTCCTGTTTCTGAGCCACAACATGAATTGCGACTCCGATGTCACGCAGCCCCCGCATTTCATTGTAAACGAAGGTTTGACTTAATTCGGGAAAGTTACAAGAAAAATACACAACATCAAATTTTGGCATATCTTTACTAATATGCTTGCTGTCATTTTCCATATCGACGGCAGCCAAATTATTTAACTCCCGCGGCAGATCTATTGTTGGCTTCATTGAACTGCTCAATGATTCCCTTCCTAAGTCCTTGATTCCATTTTATTTTAAAGGATAGTTTACTTCTTGGCACGTACCGCATCATCTGAATGACAGGTTTCATTGCCGTCCAGGTCAAAAATGCTCCGACGGGGACACCTTTAACTTTGAATTTTCTATCAAAAAGCTCCGGTCGAAGGATGACCATGCCCTTCCCGTATCGCTCTGCTCTTCCGAGAATCCAGCCCTCCGACACGTATTCTTTCTTGATTATATGCCTAATCCTAGGCTTCGTAGAGTGATAGGCGCGTCCACCCTTCTTCTCCAGGCGCAGCGCAAACGCAGTATCCTGTCCCATGGCGTATTGTTTAACGACTGCATTGGGGCCGAGATTGGCGTGAACGACATAGTCCTCGCCGATGATGGAGCGGCGAAACGCTGAATTCGGGCCAAAGATAAGATAGGCAGGGATGGGCCCGATCTCGAGCTCGCTGTTGACAGCGTAGAGAATGCTCATATGAGCATATTTCAAAACCCAATCCTCGGGCTGCTGTTCCCACTCCGGCAGAATTAGTCCGCCGAACATGTTGTAGTCTGGCTGCTCCTCGGCGAGCCTTACAAATTGCTCAACCCAATCGGGGTCCGGAATAACGTCGTCATCCGTTAAAATGGCGAGTTGGCCTTCTAGATGTTTGAAGCCTGTCGCAAGCGCGTTTTCCTTGCCTTGCTTGGGCTCGAAATAGACTTCCAATGGAAGCCTTGCCTGAAAGGTTTTAAGGATCTCGGCTGTGGCATCCTTGCTGTTGTTATCGACGGCCACGATCTTCCACTGGTCGCGCGGAAGCGTCGTTTGGGTTAGTGCCTCCAGCATCCGAGGTAGCGTCTTTGCGCCATTGTAGGTCGAAAAAAGAATGGTGACCTTGATCGCGCTCATCTTACTCGCTCCGACCCGTCCGAAGGTCGCACCACTTCCTTGAATTCCGCGGTGGGAGGATGACCACTGCCCTCTGCCATGCGTCCGTAACGCGAAATGATTTTGATGTCGCTGCGGATTATCTTTGCCGGATTGCCAGCGACGAGCGAGCGCGGCGGCACGCTCTTGGTTACCACTGAGCCCGAGCCGATGACGCATTCGTCGCCGATCTCGACGCCGGGCAGAATGATACTGCGGGCGCCGATGAAGCAGCGCTTGCCGATCCTCGTGTGGAGATAGAGCCCGCGCGTGAGATCGTGAGTCAGAATCGCTGCCTCAAAGGCGACGTAAGTTTCCGCGCCGATATGCAATCCCCTAGGGTTGGTCTTGTCGAAACGCACGCTCAAGGAAAAGCTGGCCGTCGGATCGATGTCCATTCCCCAGAATTTCGTATAGTAGAGCCACTTGGCCTTCACAAATCCGTTCCGCAGTGGCCGAAATACGTTCAGTCCCCACTTCGGCTTTTTTCCTGTCTGCACCATCAAGTCCGACCCCGGCTGGAAAATTCGTCTAGCACGGAACTGTAATAGTCCTCGAGCGTCCCCGTCTGACGACGTAAGTCGAAGCGCTCGGCCACCAGAAGCGGTGCCCGCGCGCTAAAGGCTGTCCACAGGGTCTGGTCGTTGAGCAGTCTTCCGACCGCGTCCGCCATTCCTGCGACATCCCGCTCCTCCACGAGATAACCAGTTTTCCCCTCTTCAATCGCTTCGCCGACGCCTCCCGAGCGAAATGCGACGACCGGAGTACCGACGGCTTCCGCCTCGAGATTTGCGAGGCCGAAAGCTTCGGCGTGACCATTGTCGAGGGTCACGCTTCCATGGAGATAAAGCTCCGCACTGGCGAGCAGATCTCTTATCTCCGTCTGCGACAGATTTTCATGGATCGTGACGCTTGGCAAGGAACGACGCGCCAGTGCTTCGATTTCCTCCTTCAAGGGACCCTGGCCGACCATGACGAATTCGACCGGGGTGCCGGCGGCAGCCACACGCGAAAGCGCATCGATCATGAAACGATGGCCCTTATAGTCGACGAAGCGGGCAATTGAAACCACGCGCCCTTTTTTTCGGGGACGGGGTTCCATTTTGAAGAGATCGAGATCGATGCCGATATGATGGCGATAGACGCGATCGGCTGGAAAGCCGAGTGCCAGCAACCGGTCTCGGATGAAATCGGAAACGGCGATGTTCCAACTGTTCCATCCGGCCATCTCACTCCGGCCCTTGGCGAAGAAACGCACCTGATTGAAGCCGCCCGGCTTTTTCGGATCGCCGCCATAGGTGGCGTCAAAGCCGTGAAACGTCGTGATCAGCGGCTTGCCGGCGGCCCGGGCCAGCGGGCCGATGACATAGCCGTTCTTTCCAAAATGGGCGTGAACGAGATCGGCTTTGCCGATCGCAGGAAAGAGGAAGGGAAGGCCGATCTGCGGGATTTTCAGTAGCAGTTCACCGGCCCGCGCAATGGGAGAGCGACGGATGTCATGAACCGGAACAGTGGATTTTTTTGTATGCGCCGAAGAAATTCGAGAGCCGGCAAGAATTTCAGCTTCGAAAGAACGAAACGCTACCGCCTGGTTGAGAACAAACGCCTGGCTGGCAGGCAAAAATTTTTCCACATAAATAACGGCTTTTTTCATGAATCTGTTCGCGTCTCCGTTGTCTTGTGCATCACATCGCCTCTATTGCCCGCCGGATACCGTCGATCGCACTTCTTGGCGCATTATTTTCGTCGTAAAGATTAACGCGCTTCGTGCAAGCCGCAGCGGGATCGGCCGCTTTCTCATCGCGCTCGCCGTATTTTTCCGACATGCCCCATACTGTCACGCCTTTCAAGTCGCCATGTTCGGCCGCCACGGTGATCACGTCACTAAAAATATCGGCGTAGGATGCCGGCGTGAAGGCTTTGTCGCGGTTCAGGAAGTGGCAGGACGCATCCAGTTCGGTGATGAAAACGCCGACACCCATGTCCTTCAGCGCCGCGCAGAAGCGTCCCATTCCTTCCGGATCGATCCGGTCGAGGCCGGGGCGGAAATGCGCCTGCAGCCCTACCGCATTGATCGGCGTTTTTTTGGCGACGAGATCCTCGACGATTTTCAGGATGCGCGCACGCTTCTGTTCGAACACGTCGGATTTTTTCTCCAGATGCGTTTCGTTGAGGACCAGCGTCGCGCCGGGATTAGCTTGGTGCGCCATGTCGAAACTCATACGGATATAATCGTCGCCAAGAAGGCGTCGGAAAACACAATCCCGCAGATCCGCTGCATCATACTCCAACGGCTCGTTCACCACATCCCAAGCATCGATCGAGTTCTTATAGCGAGTGACAACCTGTTTTATATGACGGTTCATGGCCGCCTGAATGGTCTTTGCGTCCGTGATATCAGACACCCAGCCCGGGACGCGATACCAGATCAGCGTATGGCCATAAACCCTCATGTTGTTTTTACGTGCAAATGCAACCATGCGGTCGGCGCTACCGAAGCTGAAAACACCCGGTCTCTTTTCCGTCGCATTCCACTTCAGCTCGTTTCGCGGCGTTATTGAATTGACGTTGTCGATGTAAATCTCGGAAGCGATTGGATCGTTGATGTTTTGCAGGTCGATTGCCGATCCGAATCGGAACGACTTCCTATCGGCGAGGGCGCGCAGCCCTGCAGAGGCAGGCACCTGCGCTAGGGCCTGGCCCGCACGAACATACAACAGAGCGAGCGGAACCGAGGCGAGGAAACGTCTTCTATTCATTCTATCTCTCACTGTTAGCTTTTTTCATGTCCGCGGTGGAATTTGAAGGGCCAGGCTCGTCGGCACCGATCCATCACGGGATTCGCGTTCAATTCAGCAGAGTAATGCAACCTCAAATATACTTTCGCCGCAGGGGATATTGTTGGTGTCTGCTAGACTTTTCAGCATATTCCAAGATATAAACCGCTCGGGGAGGGCGCTCGTGATGGAAGATTGGTCCAGCTATCTGATGAGCTATTTTTATATGGCAATTCAAAATGCCGTTTTTTTTATGGCGCCTGTTCGAAACGATCTATCGCTCCTCGATGACCGGCAGTTCGCAGCCCTTGTTCTCGGCATCATCGGCGTCATTTTCCTCCCGCTTGCAGCGCTCGTCAGAATGTCGTGGCGGCTGCGTCAATCGGAGATCGTCATTCGCTCGCTGAACGAAGACCTTGCGCAAGTCACGCAGGACCTCAATGTCGAGCGTGTCTGGCGCCTGGCGGGTGGGGACAGCACCGAAGGGCCGAGTGCGGACAGTTTGAAAGAGCTTTACAAGATTCTGGCCAGAGATCACGACGATGCAAGTTACATGGCGAGATAAGTCGGCGCGCGGCGGGAAGTCAGAAATCTAGAAGATGTCCGCCTTTTAGTGCTCTATCTCTTTGTTTTTGCACAATTTCTGTGAAGCCGGCGCACCATTGGAATTGCTCTAATGCCGATGCTCCGGACTTTCTGCCGGGGCCCCGGCATTGGAAGGCTCGGAGACTGATTCCGGTTGCGCGCTGTTGATGTCGACCGCATGGTCGGGCAATGGCAGCCATATTCTGCCGGAAAAGTAATTTCTCGTTCTTTTCTGTGGTCCTGAAGTCGCATCCAGCGAGAGTGTGAAATTGTAATTCCCGGGATTGAGCACCTCGCGGGTGAAGCTGATACTGGCTCCGAAGCCGTCTTCCTTGATATCCCTCAGGTTCTTGATGGCGTTCAGGGTCTCGTGAAAATCGAGCCATTGCGGTTGCCGCAGCATGATTTGGAAAATTCGCAGAATGCCGGGATCGAGCTGGCCATTTTGATCGGTCTCGGGATTGACGATCTTCACGCGCATATTGTTGATCGTGCCGGCGGCGTCGCCGCGAACGATGACGAAGATGGAGTTCGGGAGCTGATCCTTTTCCCGCTTGCCGCTCTGCTCGAAAAAGCATTCGAACGTATCAGCGTTGAAGCTCGTCGCCGCCCAATCGGTGGTTTCGATGCCGGCATTGCGCAGCGCCGCACACATTGCGGCGCCGGATATCCGCCATGTCCGTAGAAAAGTCGACGCGGTCTGTGCGGCCGGCGGTTCAATGACATGCAAGGGAAGCGCGAAGGTGGCTGGAGGCGCCGGACGGGGAAGAGCTTTGGGCGGCGGCGGCCTGACCTCAGGGAGAAACAGATCGAAGCTAAAATAACGGCTGACCGTCTTTAAGTGTTTCATGTCGTTGGAAAGCAGCACCGTTCCCATAACCAGCGAGAGGGAAATCGTCAGCAGCAACCAGAAGACAACGGGAATCCGCGGTTTTCTCACCGGCTGTTTCGCATATGCGGACGACGAAGTATCGGGCAAGCTTGTCTTCTCCGGCGTGCGAGAAGGGTTTCGATCGGGCGGTCTAGAGCATTTCCGTTTTTCTCCAAGCCACGGAACCCTCTATCTTTTTGTTTTTGCGCAATTCCGGACTCAAACCGCCGCGCACTTTTGCTGGAATTGCACCAAAGCATGTCGCGCAAAAGTGTGCAGCGGTTTTGCGACAACGACATGCGTAAAATCAAAGACCTAAAGCGCGAGGAGCGAATCTAAAAGATCGCGACGCGCTTTAGGCCAAGCATATACATTCAGCCGTTAAATATCTTTGGCTTCGTGTCGGCAATTGGGCACCTTTGTGTGTCATCAGGAAGCGAGCGCTGCAGATTTCGGCGGAGGCGCTTCAACCTGATGTCGATTGGGAATCTCCAATATAGCTAGGAGCAATCGCGGTGGCAGATGGCGAATGATCTCACCATTCGGTCTATGAATCGATCAGCGTTAGCTCGGCTTCCGCGTGATTTCGACGGATTATTCTTATCGTTATTATGATTAAGATGGGATATTCTGGATAATTTCTGAATTATTATATGATAACTATCCATATGTAAGTATATACTATATTCTCTGTCTATTTTCGCGCAAAAGTTTTTATTTTTATTATGAAACCATAGATTATATTTTGGATATCCTTGGAATCGGACGGGTTTTGGTGATTTCCATCAAATTTTCGACGTATTCTTCGATAGGGTTTGCCGCGCAATCGCCGAGGGGAAGGGATATGTCCGTCGAGCTAGACGCAACCAGCTATGTTCACGCCAAACCGACCACCGCGCACGCCTACATCTTGCCCGCCGTGCTCGATGTGCTGGAGAGCCATTTCGACGGTTCTCTTGAGAAAGACGTCTTTGATTTGGGATGCGGTACCGGCGGGGCAGCTGCGGCTCTTGCAGGAAAGGGATATTATGTCGTCGGCGTCGATCCTTCCAGCGATGGCATCGCGAAGGCCAATATCAATTATCCCGAACTGCCGCTGAATGTCGGCTCGGCGTATGACGACCTTTCCAGGGAATATGGCACATTCAATGCCGTCATCAGCCTGGAGGTCGTCGAGCATGTCTACGATCCTAAGGCTTTCACCTCGACGATGTACGATCTCGTCAAGCCGGGCGGCATCGCCGTGATTTCGACGCCCTATCATGGGTATCTGAAGAACCTTGCCCTGGCTGCGGTGGGGAAAATGGACGACCATTTCATGCCGTTGACGGATCATGGGCATATCAAGTTCTGGTCGAAAAACACGCTGAGTACGCTGTTGCTGGATGCCGGCTTCGACAATGTTCATTTTGAATATGTCGGAAGGATTCCCGTTTTCGCCAAGTCGATGATCGCTGTTGCGCAAAAGCCTCTTAGACACGGCGTCGGAGCTGCACTGATTTCGGACGGCATTCGTCCGCTGCGACGTGCGCGATAAAGCACGGCGCGCACCCGCGCCAAATGCCGCCCGTTGCAATAATCCACAGGTTGCTTTTACTGTCTGCACTGCTGAAAAAAACCCTTACGAAATATTTACTTTTAGTTGCATTCTTGCTTAAACTCTCCATTATACAGCTGGGCGTGCTGATAACGCGGGAGACTTATTCACATGAAGGCTAAATCGCCGAATTCGATCGACGTCTATGTTGGCAATCGCGTGAGAGTTCGGCGGAAGACGCTCGGGATGACCCAGAACGGCTTGGCCGAACTTCTGGGCATTACCTTCCAGCAGATCCAGAAATACGAAAAAGGAACGAATAGAATAGGCGCCAGCCGTCTTCAGCGCATATCCGAGATTCTTCGCGTGCCCGTCGGCTTTTTCTTCGAGAACGGCGGCGCCGGGCCGATCGATGGCGAGACGAGTGAATTGAACAGCTTTTTGTCCTCGAAAGAGGGACTGGCGCTCAACAAGGCATTCATCGCCATCGAGGACCCGAATATCAGGCAAAAGCTGGTGGCGTTGGCCAAAAGCCTGGCAGCCGCGGGATTGCCTGAAAGCGACATTGAGTTGCACGATTCGGTTATGAACAGCTGAGGACGTATCGTGCTCCATCTGCAGACATTCGGCGATCTGCGGTTGATCGAGACGAATGGCGATCCGGTTCGCTATCCGATCAAGGGCCTGTTGATGATGGCCCATCTCTATGCCGGCGCGGGCCATGAACACAGCCGCTATGAATTGGCTCAGTTTCTATGGAATGACGTCGAAGCTGATCTGGCGCGGCTCAATCTGCGCAAACTGCTTTCCCGCATCCGCGAGACAGACGGCGGACGCGCCGAAATGCCCTTCGATTTCACCGCCACCACGGTTCGTCTCAACACGCAGGTAGTTTCCAGCGATCTGGATATTTTTCGCGCCGGCGGTTCGCCGCTGGAGCGGCTGAACGCGATCGCCGAACTGACCCAGCGCGGGTTCATCGGAAATATCAAACCAGCGACAAAGTTGATAGATGCGTGGATCAGGGCGCAACGGGACACTCAGGCGCTGCAATTGCGGCAGGCATTGCTGGATGCGCTGCCGGATGCGCAAAAGCCCGGCGCGACGCGCACCATTTCCAACGCCGCCCTGCAGATCCTCGAACGGGATCCGAAAGACGAGCAGGTCAGAGCCTTACTGCACCGGCTATCTGGCAGTTCGTCCCTCAATGAGAGCTTGTCGAACGGCGACGATCATGCCCGGGTACAGGTGAAGCGGTCAGAGGCCGGTGGTGAGACACCTGCCGACATCGAGCGTATATCGCCGATGCCGCTGATCTTGCCTCGCCTGGTGCTGCTTCCCCCGACGTCGAAACATGCCGATGCCGGACTTGCGCTTGCCAACGCCCTGATCGAAGACGTCACGATCGAACTCTGCGCGCTCAGAAACATTTCCATCGTCGCGCCACATACGGCCGGCCAGATCCGCCGCGACTCCGAGAAGGCTGCCGTGGTCGCCCGTCATTCGATCGCCTATCTTCTGGATACAAAGCTTTCCGAAGAGGGATTATTCGCCCAGCTGGTTTATTTTCCCACGGACGAGATTATCTGGGCCAATCGCTTTGCGATGACGCCCGATATATTGCCGCGTCAGAGACGGCTGATCGCGCAGCAGCTGACCATGTCGGTGGCCCGCGAGCTGGCTGAAAACGAGGAAGAGCGCTTACGTTTCGAAGCCAATCCTGAGGCCTATCACGCCTATCTGGTCGGCTCGAGCCTGATGAGCAAGTTGACATTGCCGCATATCCGCCGGGCACGGAAGGCATTCAAGCAGTCATTGTCGCACAAGGCGGATTTTTCTCCGTCATTTACCGGGCTGGCGAGGACCTTCACCAGCGAGTGGCTCGTGACGGCGCAGGGAAACAATGAGCTGCTGCATCTGGCGGAACAGAATGCACTTCGGGCCATCGAGCGGGATCCGGCATCGGCGGCGGGCCATCGCGAGCTTGGCGTCACCAAACTCTATCTCGGCGATGTCGATGCCAGTGTCGCAGCACTTCATCTGGCGGAAGAACTCAGCCCGCATTTTGCCGATGTCATCTATAGCCATGCCGACACGCTCGTGCATGCATCCCGCCCCGGCGATGCGCTCGCCAAGATCAAAAAGGCGATTTCGCTCAATCCGATAGCGCCTGACGCCTATCTCTGGTGTGCTGCGGGAGCGAGTTTTTTCCTGGAACAGTACGAGGAGGCCATCGCCTATGTCGAGGCGATGAAAGACAAAGCGCCGGCCCATCGCATCGCCGCGGCCAGTTGCGCAATGATCGGCGATCGAAAACGGGCGCTCTTCCATCGGCAACGAGCCGAAAGCATCAACCCGGTCTTCGACGTCGAGAAGTGGCTCGCCATCGTCCCCTTCAAGGAACATTGGCAAAAAGAGCTATATCGGGAGGGCCTATTGAAGGCCGGTTTTTAACAATAACTTAGGGGCATTACATGGCGAAAGTTGTCATTTTAGGTATACCCGGCGAGGCGGGTCTCTGGCTTGCCGATCTCGGCGCGGGGACGGTCAAGCCTCTTAATCCGACGGGGGATTTGGGGACTGCGAACGACCTGCGCAAAGCCGGCGGCACATTTGTGAAGGGCGTCGACCTCGCCGTCGCCGTTTCGTCGGCGCAGGTTGCCCTTTCCGGTCACGTCGACGGCTGAGCCGGCATTCTGACGGACTGGTCCGTATATTCCGAGAGGGTTATGTCGCCGCGGGAAACCCTTTCCCGCGTCGAACCTCTTTTGGCCGGGTTCGGCATTACCAGAGTTGCGCGACATACTGGACTGGACGACATCGGAATCCCGGTCTGGTGCGCATACGCCCCGAATTCCCGCTCGATCGTGATTGCCCAGGGAAAGGGCCTGACCGATATCGACGCCAAAGTATCCACTGTCATGGAAGCCCTCGAACGGGCGGTTGCCGGCGAACCCTCCGTCGATCTCGTCCACGGCACCTCTTCCCGTCTGCAGGCGATGGGACGCAAGACCGACATGCTGAACTGCCTGACCGCTCTTCATAAACCCGATCTCGGACCGGACGAGGAGACGGAATGGGTTGCCGGCGTCAATATCCTCACCGGCGACGAGGTTTATGTCCCCTTTGAAGCGGTGGTGCTCGACCGCACCCGTGACGCGCGATACTGGATGTCTTCGGACGGCCTGGCGTCGGGTAACAATGCCGAGGAGGCGATCTTTCATGGCGTCCTGGAGCGCATCGAGCGTGACGCCCATGTGCTGTGGCAGGTGGGCGCGGAAGCGGATCGTTACGCTGGTTGCGTCGATCCTCGCGGCTTTAAGGACGGCGCTTTGGGCGGGCTGATCGACAAGATCGAAACATCGGGATTGGCGCTCAGGCTCTTCGATATCACCAGCGACATCGGAATCCCCTGTTTCACCGCCATGCTGGGCCCTGGGGATCTCATTCCGGGCCGTCGGGCTCTTCGCGGCGACAGGGACATTCGCCTCGTGGAGGTGACCGGCGGCACCGGCGCGCATCCGTCTCCCGTGCGCGCGGCCATTCGGGCGGTGACGGAGGCAGTGCAATCCCGACTGACCTATATCAGCGGAGCCAGGGACGATATTTCTTCCGCAACGTTCTCACGATGCTTGCCGCCGCTGATGCGGCAGGCCTTCGCTGCGGTTGCGGCACCGCCCACTGCCGCCATCGGCCATGACGAGGTGGCAGGACATGGGCAGCAGGATCTGGCCCACTTGCTGCAGCATGTGCTCGACCGGCTGCGCAACAGGCGGATCGCTTCGGTGATCGCCGTGCGCCTTAGCGACGACACGCTTCCCTTCAGTGTCGTCAAGATTGTCATTCCCGAGCTTGAAAATCCGGAGGGGGAGCGCGCCCGGCGGTTTGGAACGAGGGCGCTTGCCAGGGCAATAGGGTTTTGAAGATCATTTTCGCAGGGCCCAGTCTTTCCGATGCGGCGTCGCTTGCCGGCGAGAGGATAGGCGTCCTACCGCCTGCGACGCAGGGCGATGTCTTGGCTGCGTTGGAACAGGGCGCCAATGTCATCGGCCTGATCGACGGCGGCTTCGAATATGCCGCACCGGTCTGGCACAAGGAAATTCTCCATGCTCTTTCGCTGGGCGTCGCGGTTCTCGGGGCGGCAAGCATGGGCGCGCTGCGCGCTGCCGAATGCCATTCGTTCGGCATGATCGGGATCGGCCGCATTTTCGAAGACTATCGCACCGGCCGGCTGGTCGACGATGCCGCCGTCGCACTCACTCACGCGCCGAGCGCGCTGGGCAGCAAGCCGCTGACGGTTCCGCTCGTCAATGTCAGCGCAACGCTCGATGTGATGCAGGATAGCGGGCAGCTGGCCAGTGGGTTGCGTCAAGAGCTCGAAGATGCCGCAAACGCGATATTCTTCAAGAAGCGAACGTGGCGGGCGGTCGTCGAGCAATGTGCAGGGCTGGCCGAGCCGGATCGTCCGCGGCTGCTGGCGGCACTTTTGTCGAATGCCGTCGATCAAAAACGCATCGATGCCTTGGAATTGTTGAAAGCCGTGCAGGACGCCCGCGACATTCGCTCGAATGCAGATTTGCCGTGGAAACTGCACGAAACCGCATTCCCCACGCGCCCTGCATTGTGAATTGAACTCGGCATTTGTCACCGAGGGTTGTGTCACGCTTTTTTCACGGGCTGGATCACGTCCACAGGCGTATCATTCCTTCAATTCATTGGAGAAATGGGGCATGGGCGTGACATCGGTTGTCAAGATAAAAGCAGACCAAGGGGCAGAAGACGGACTGGAAGAACTCGTCGCATTGGCGCGGATGATCGCCTATGCGCGACAGGTCTCTCAGGATGTCAAACTGCCGTTTGCGACGAATTGCCTCGACCTTGCGCTTGAGGCGGTGAAGCAGGAGGTCGGGGAGGGCTTGACCAGGGAATTGGCCGAATTGAGCTCCCCGGTTCCGCAAGTGAGCGTGAGAAGCCATTAGACCGGCATGCGTCCGATCGGACGCACTGGAAACGCTCTACCACTTCAAACACATGCATAACCCCGAAAATCGGCACCGATTTTCGGGGTTATGCATGTGTTGCTGTGCAAGTGAGCGGTCAATCGAAGTCCATCTGTGAGCTGGCGCGAATTGTAGGTTGGGAGAAGCCCGCCTCGTTCTGGGCCGCGCGCGCGGAAGCGGCGGCGATTTTGGGTCTCACACATCGTGCGGACGATCGGCCGATTGGCGGCCGATCCGTTGACCTCAATGGGTCAAATTGCGCTTCTGGGCCAGCAGCAAAATGTAATCGTCGGCAATGTCTGCTATGGCCATGGCGACTTCCGCCGGATCGCATCCCTCGACCTTCGTATTTGTAATGAACTGATAGACCGCCTTTTCGATCTGCTTCCGGCAGATCATCACGCGCTCATCGTAACCAAATTCCGGAATCTGCGATGCCATATCACTCATCAGGTCGGCTCCCTCGCTACTTACAGTGACCATGACACAAATTATAAGTTGAGCAAGCAAATGCTTTATGAAGGGTTAATTCGCTGGCGAGGTGCGACCATTTCGACACAGGTCGGGGCATGTCGGGGCCTCCGATGTATTGAATCAGGACTGTCCAACTTCGCCCAAGCATATCTCGCCAAGAGGATAGGAATTTCTGACGCCGCAAGGACAGCCTCATATGCCGAGACTTGATGTGACAGGCCGAATGCTGTTGGCTGAATCGGCCAGTCCAGATCGTATTGAATTGTATAATAACTTTATTTATCAGGTTGTTAATATTTCGTGCGGCGGTGTTAAATTGCATCGGCAACTTTTCCACGCCCGGCCAGCCCAGGACTATTGGGCCATCGGCCGTAACAACCTCACCAGTGCGCCGGCAGGTTGTCGGACCGTTGAGAACCGGGGAGGGAAATAACTTTCGGGAGATTTCTCCGAAAGCTAAACGCCGATTCTTGTGAAATGAAGGAGCTAATAAAACCAATAACGATAATTGAGTAGAACAAATAAAATTTATCAAAAGGTAAATTTATTGTTTTCAGATAATGGTTGTATTTAAACATCAATTATAAGACGATTTAAATTATATCAAACTATAATCATAGGGTGCGTTCTTCTTGGGAACAGCAGCGATAATTATAAATTTCTATTGGAAAACAATATCAACTTCATGACGATTGCGCCGCTTCCGCAATTTCATTGCTGATCTCGAAATATCCGGAGATAAATTGCAATTATGGTCAAAATATTAAGCAGGGAAAGCCGGAAATTCGACCGTCACTTGCCGATGATGCGGGATTTTCTCATCAAGCCGATCTCAACAGCGTAATATCGTCATCCGAAGGAAGATCTATCTACGCTGATGCAGCGACAACGGCGACCGCATTTGTGCAACCAGCCGAGAAGCAAAGTTGAGGACCCGCCGGGGTGGGTGACGGGTCCTCCAGTCGGAATGCCTGCACTGTACGTAGGTATGATTTCAGTTAAATTCGACATTGTCGAAGATCATTATTGGGGTAGTTCTTTTTTTCTTTAGATTACTCTCTTTTTTAGCAATTGCTATTCTACATCAATATAAAATTTCATAGTACAAAATAGTGAGATAGTCACCAGGCTGATGGAAAGGGAGGGGTTTCAAACCTTTGGATGTTTGACGGCGCTCGATCTCTTCGGCGCGACAATAGCGGCCGAGCGGAAAACGCCGTCGACAGCCGTTCAGCCGACAGATTCAAGCCTCCTGCAATGAGGTCGCCGCAGCGCATTCGTCAGACCGATCGATCTCAGATAAGCGGCTGAGCAATGTCTTCGTTCTGAAGCGAGACCAACCGCCGACCAAGGGCAGAAGCGGGTCTATCTCTTCGAATTTCCTCAGATTCTTTTGCTTTTGCTCCCTCGCTGGCCAGATTTTCGACAACGCCCTGCGTGCGGCTCTGTCAGATTTTGTAAAGATCAATCTGGCGAGGACGCCGGAGGCGACCATAGGGCTATGATGATAAATGTGTTTGAGCGAGGTTGCAGCGCTGGGCCAATCTTTCAAAGCGGCAAATTTTGAAAATGCATAAAGATGCGCCGACGCGCGGGCGCAGCTGACGACAAATGCCGGAAGCTGGGGATTGCGAGCGATACATCGCTCGGTCACCGCCAGAAGCGATCGCGCCATCCGCGACCTGTCTGAAGACATGGCTGCGGAATGTGAGCGATAGCCCACCAGACCCAACGGCACCGTCTCGATCTTGAAATGTTCAGCGGTGCGGAGTTCGAAATCGAAATCCTCGCATCCTCCAATCCCCTTTCTGGCATAGCTTGAATCGTAGCCGCCGATCTTGTCGACGACAGCGCGGCGAACCATGAAGCCGCTGCCATTGCCGACGAAGCGGAATACGAGATGACGGTTGAGAATGCTGTCGCGGGCGTTCAGCGACGAACCGGATCTCGTGCAATATCCTTCGGTATCGATGAAGCGGTGAAGGGCATAGACCGCGCCCCAGGCGTCCGGCAGGGGATGGAGCGCCGCAAGCATTCTTTCGACATAGGTCGGATGCCATATGTCGTCCGCATCGAGGAAGGCGATATAGGCGGATTTCGATGCTTTTATTCCGGTATTGCGGGCCGCAGCGACGCCACGGTTTTCGGTCGACAGAATCCGCATCCTTGGGTCGCCCGCAGCGAAGCGGCGACAGATCGAGACCGTGTCGTCCGTCGAACCGTCGTCGATGATGACGATTTCCAGTGCCTTGTGGGTCTGGTTGCTGACCGACTGGAGCGTGTGGGCAAGGTAGCGGCTGGCGTTATAAGCAGGGATAATGACGGCCACTTGAATGCGGGATGTGGTTGGCATCTCCATCGCTGTCACCCGAGCTTGGATGTGGGGGTGGGGGGGCGGAGATCGATCCGGTTCTTCATCAGCCTGGCCACAGCGGGCCGATGGCTAACGACGATCAGCGTTCTGCCGGCGTCTTCTTTCATCGCCGAAAACACCCGCATTTCTGTCTCTTCGTCGAGTGCGCTTGTTGCTTCGTCCAGCAGCAGGATCTGAGGCCGGCCGGCGAGCGCGCGCGCCAGACCTATGCGCTGCCTTTGTCCGCCCGAAAGCCGGATCGCCTCGTCGCCCAGCCATTCATCAAAGCCATACGGCAGATCTTTGATGAATTCCGTTGCGCAGGCCACATCGGCCGCCCAGCGGATATCCTGCTCCGAGATATCACGACGAAACCGGATGTTGTCGAGGACCGTGCCTTCCATCAGTTCAACATCCTGGCCCGACACGGAGAGCAGTTGCAGCCAGCTGGAATGGTCGATGGTTGTCAGATCCCTGCCGTCGACTGTGATCAGCCCCTGGGTCGGCGGGTTGAGATCGAGAATCATATTGAGGATCGTGGTTTTGCCGGAGCCACTCGGCCCCGTCAGAGCCGTCGTCTCGCCTGCTCTGATTGCGAAGCTGAGATCGTGAACCGCCGGGGCGTTCGATCGCTCATAGGCGAACGAGACGTTGTGGAAGACAATCGCCTCCGCCAGGCGGCTTACCTTCTCCCCTTGCGATGCCTGCTTGATGTCATCCTTCTCTGAAAGCAGGGCCAGGACGTTTTGCAGGGACGCTTCCATCTCGTAAAGGCTGAGAATCTGGGAATCAAATCCCTTGATATGCGGCTGAAGCCTGTAGAGAAGGATCGTGGCCGAGAGCGCCGCCTTGAAATCGACCGGCAGGAATTCCGAGGACAGAATGATCGTCAGGATGACCCCGAAGGTCAGCATTTCGCTGAGAAGCGAGGTTATCGCTCCCATCCCGTCTGACCGGCGCCAGGTCTGGCCGACGTCGTTGGAAAGCGCCTCGAAGAGTTGTTGGTGGCGCTTTTCCATGCCGAAGCTTTTGACGGCCTTCAAAGTCTGCAGCGTTGTCCAGCTCAACTGTGTCAATGCTTCCACCGCAGCCAGTGCAGAGGCACCGAGACGGCGGTAGGCACCGGCAAAGAAACCCAATACAAAATTATGGATGAAGCCGAAGGCGAGAGCCAGCAACGCGATCGGCCAGGCCATTATCAGCATGCCGACGCCGAAAATCACAATCGTCCCGAAATTCACCCCCAGCCGTACCAGACTGGCATGCGCCGACGATACCGCATAGGATTCGGTCGCGATGACGTTGATCAGGTCGCTGCGCTCATAGTCTTGAAAGCGCTGGAAGGGCATGGTCAAGACCTTGGCGTAGAGGCGGTCTCGCATGCGGTCGCTAATTCGGTGGTTCACTGCGCTTGCAATGAGCGAATTGGCGCATCCCAATAAAATCCGGAACAGGATGGAGCCGATGAGGATGCCGATCAGGACAGGCTTCGAAAGACTGAGGTCGATGCCGCCAAAAATCGCTGGAAGCCATGCCACGGCGGAGCCGGAAACGGGACCTTGCTGCCCGAGAAGAAAGACGAGGCTGACCAGAAAGGTGATGCCGACCATTTCCGAGAACCCTGTGAGAATTCCCAGGATGATCATTACCGTCATCTTGAGCCGCAGCGCCGGTACGAGTTGCCGAAGCTCGCGAAATCGAGACGCAACGACCAGGTTGTAGGCTCTTGCGGGCATGGCGGAAGGCGGCTTTCGAAACCTATTCATTGTTGACCATCCGCGAAGAGGTCAGGCCAGTTGCTTCCCTGGCAGGCATGGCCGTGAAACGATCGCTAAATGCTGTTCCGGGTTGCGGAATGATCGCGCCGGCGAAGCGGGTTTTTGGCCGGGCCGGAGGTTTGCCGAGCGCGCGCTTTGCTATACCCCTGGCGTTGCGTTTCGCCTGGCGCCAGCCTTGCTGCACGCCATGGACGATGAGCTGTAAGGAGTATTTTCTTACCATCATCGGCGCCAGCTTGTTGACTTGCGCATAATCGTTGCCAAGAAACGCCTTCTTGAAATACCAGCTCGCCGTGTTGAATTCCGCTGTCCGGATATCGCGCGCAAGCTGCGGATAGCGTTCGATGATCGGGGCCATCACCAGCGCATGGGACTTCAGCATCCGGTAGGCGTTGCTGGACATATTTCCCTTGGTGAAGCGATAACCGGTCAGGAAATCGGGAACCAATGCGAAGGGCAGCGTCTCGGCCAAGGCCAGATAAAGTTTCAGATCTTCACATCCCTCGGCCCCGTTGTCGCGCAGGCCGGCGTCATAGCCGCCGCAGCGAAGGATCTCCGTGCGCGGCATCAGGGGTGTGCTGCCATTACCGATGAAATTTTCCCTCAGCAGAGGTTCGAAGATGTTTCCTTGATGCATGACCGGTCGTGAATGGCCGAAAATGATGCCGTTCTCGTCGATCGCCGCATACCAGTTGTAGGCGACCCCCTGTCCGTCGGGAAATTTCCGCAGCGCCTGAAGCTGGAGCTCGATCTTGCTGGGATGCCATGTGTCATCGGCATCAACCGGGGCGATGTAGGGGCCGCGGGCCTCCTGGATGCCGCGGTTGCGCGCGCGCGCAACCCCTCCATTCTCCTGGCGGAGAACCCGTACACGGCGATCGGTCAGGCCATAGTCGCTGGCAAGTTCGAACGTACTATCCCGCGACCCGTCGTCGACCACAAGGATTTCGAGCTTGTCGTAGGACTGGCTGGAGACACTTTGCAATGTTTCGGCAAGCGTCTTCTCGGCGTTGTAAGCCGGTATGACGACGGTGATGAGAGGGGCCGCAACGCCAGTCATGGTATTGTCATCCGATATAAGCTCCCGGCAGGCCCATAAGTTCAGGGAAGGCTTCAAGAGGGTGATCGCCACGGACTTCGAGGCGTGGCAGACCGAAGAGATTATCGGAAAATGTGGCTTTTGCCGGCCGTGTCGTGAAGCCGATCCCGTAGCCGGCAAGCGCCAGAATGCCCGGGACCCTGAAGTCTGTCCCGCCATAGGGAAGCGCGATCGATTCCACGGAGGTGCCGAGTCGGCTCTGCAGCGCATTGCGCGACAGCATGGCTTCGGCCAAAAAGACTTCGTTGTCCATCGCACTGGCTGGTGTGTGGGATGCGAGGTGGGAGCCGAAGCAGATGCCCTTTTGGTGCAGCTCCTGAATGTTCGACCACGACATCAGCGGCGCAGGTTCTCCATAGGCCGAATCCCAGTCTGACCGACCGCCGACTTTATCGGTCACGACGAACACCTCGGCGCTGAAATCATTCTCGGCAAGGATCGGGAAGGCGTCCGTCAGGAAGTCCAGGTAGGCGTCGTCGAAAGTCAGCATGACAGGCCGGCCCTGGATCGGCTTGCCGCTGCGCAGAAGATCCGCCAGGGTCTGCGCCGTCAGGGTATAAAAACCCTGTCGCCGAAGGAACTGCATCTGCCTGCGGAAGATCTCCGGCGGGGTGCGGAAGCGCCGGAGTGCCGTGGGTCCTCGCTCTGCGATCCTGTGATACATGAGAATGGGAACCGAGGTCGTGACCTCCGTCGTCCATGCTACCTCGCGGTTTACGCCAGCCGGTCCCCAGATGATGTGTTTCGCCACATCCGCATCCAATGGGGTTCCATGCCCCTCGATGCGCAGGACGGGATCGGCCACGGGGCCTTTTCGGAACCGGTGGATGGCGTAGAGTTCGGTCTCGATCGTCTCTTCCAGGGCCAGATCAGCTTGTGCGGCCAGGACCTGTTTGATCGTCCCGACACCGAAGGGATTGCCCCAGTCGAAGCCCGTCCGGGCGGGTTCGTCCTCACGGATATGCGCATGGGCGGAAATCAGATAGCCGTTCGGCTTCACCGCTGCGGCCATCTTCTGACAGACTGCCGCAAGCATCTCCTCGTCTTTCATGTAGTAAAGGACTTCGGAGCAGATAACGAGGTCTTGTTCGGGCGGAACATCGCTCTTGACGAAGTCAAGCACGCGAAGCTCGACGTTTCGATGGTCTCGGCAGCGCTCGACCGCCCTGTCAATTGCCCGCTGGGAAATATCGGTGGCCGTCAGCCGGCCGACCCTTCGCGCCAGCTTTTCGGTGAAAATCCCTTCGGCGCAGGCGAGTTCCAGGGCCTTCTCGATCCCTTCCGGGATCAGGTTCAACGTCTGCTCATATTTAACCTGCTCGTAGACCGAAACGTAGTTCCATGGATCGGGACGTTCGAAGATATGTTCCCAGTACTCTTCTTCCGAGCGAACGGGGGGAGCGGCGTTTCTTTCCTCCGGCTGCGGGCCAGAGGGGTCTGAAAACAGTGGGGCTGGATCTCGCTCGAGATTCCGAAGGATGTCGGACAGTCGGGCGTCGTTGTCTTGTTTGTCGCTTGGCGCGGAGGCAAGGAGAGCCTTGCGTCCGAGATGCGCCAAAAGCCGTTCGAGACGTCCTCGCCGACGGCCGTTCCGGATGATGAGGCCGCCGAAGGCTCTGTATCCGCGTAGCGCCTCCCTTGTCCAGGAACTGATATAGGCGAGCGTGGGCGGGTTTTGCAGATGCTCTTCGGCCTGCATCTCATGCATGATCAGCCTGATCTGCGCCCGGATCGATAGATCGCCCCAGAGCGGCCCGACAAAGGTGCCGACGTGCTGTCCGCCGGACAGGGCGTGCATGACGAGCGTGTCGGCTGGCTCGGCCTTGGGGATTCGCGAAAGCGTTTCGAGCGCGGCACTGACCACTTGGACATTGCCAAGCGCGAATGATCGCAAAGGGTTTGCGGCGGATATGTGCCAAGACACGGCCTCAATGATCTTGCGCCCAGTGCCGGGTAAGGAATTTTTCTCAATCAGCTGGATGAGCAAAAGGAACGCCGGCCGCCATTTGTCGAGCACATCAACGAGATCGTCGGCGCGATCCATAGAGAGCCCGGTCTGCAGGCCATGCAGGATTACACCGGCAAGAAAGTTTTCGTAGCCCCCAGCGTCCGGCATCTCAGGCAGAAGCGCTGCAAGGGCTGCAATATCCACCTTCGGGTCGAGCCCGGCCGACACGACCCAGGCGAGCATGCGCAGCTGGCTGACGGGGGGCGTTATCCAGCCTGTCTCCGGCCCCTCGGCCGACAAGCCTTGCTGCGTCTGCAGCGCTTGCGCCTTCGATGTCACGCGAATGGCATCACGCACCATCTTGATTGGATCGCCGGAGAGCGAGTCCACCTTCATGCGATAGAAAGCGAGGCATTGGTCGACGCGACGAAATTCGGCGCCGGAAAAGGCCATGCGAAGCCAGAGATCCCAGTCCTCGCAGGTCTGCAAGGTCTCATCCATGCCTCCCACTAGCTCAAAAAGGCTTCTGGGAAAGACAACCGTATGGATGGCGAGTGCACAAAAAGAGGAGAACTCACGCTTGGCGACGTCTCCCGTCAAGATGGGAGGTTGTTCTACCTGCATAAGCCTGCCGTCCGGGGCGACGCGGCGGAAGGCGCAATAGGCGATAACTGCTGGAGATGAATTCTCCGCCACTGGCTGCATGTTTTCGATGAAGGTCGGATCCAGCCAGTCGTCGGCATCCAGCATGCAGAGCAGGGGCGCGGCTGCCAGTCTTGCGGCGTGATTTCGCGCCGCGGCCGCACCAGCATTCGGCTGACGGGCGGGGAGAATGCGGCTGTCCGTGTTTGCGATGCTCTCGAGAACCTCCCAGGTGCGGTCGGTCGAGCCGTCATCGACAACGACGGCCTGCCAGTTCGATCGCGACTGCTGCTGCAGGCTGGCAAGACATTCGGCTAGCGTATCGGCTGCATTGAAGGCGGGGATGAGGAATGAAATGTCAGGCGTTGCGGCGATCACCATGCGGGCCTCTTCCATCGCCGCAGAACGTAGAGAGCGCCATTTACGCTTCCGAGCATCTCCTGCTTCAGGAAGACGTCGTGCGACGTCGTGCCTTTGCGAAGCCGTCTTCGGAGCCTTCCGGCGTAATATTTCGGAAACGAGAGCAGGATGCGCCGCAGATTGGCGTTATTTCCTGTGTTCTGATACTGGACCAGCAGGGCTGCGACATGGCCACTCATATATTGGTAGATTTGTTTGGCGAGCCCCTTCATATCCTTGCGATGAAAGTGCCAGGCGACCGCCGTCGGCTCGTAGCGGCAGACATGACCATGATGGAGGAGCCGGTTCCAGTATTCGGAATCGCCTGAGCATCCGGCAGCGCCCATGTCCAGGCGGACATCGAACAGGCCGATCTCGTCGAAGACCTTGCGGCGGATGGCCTGACTTGCGCCGGCTCCTATCGTCCAGACCGGAGCGCCGTAACGTGCATCCCTGGTGTAGAAGTCCTGATTGAAATCCTGCCGCAGATAGCCACGGCCGAAACCCCAATGCTTTTCGAAGATAAACTGCGCAGGCGTTGCGAGTTCTCCGGGAAGGACCAACCCGGTGACGCAGGCGATCTCCGGCAGATCGAACCCCTTCATCAGGTTCTCCAGCCATCGCTCATGGAGGACGACGTCATCGTCCGTAAACGCGACGAATTCGGTTCTTGCCGCACGAACCGCCGCATTGCGCGCATAATCCAGCCCGACTCGATCTTCACGGACATAGGTTGCGCCCGATTCCTCGACCACGCGACGCGTTGCCTCGCCTGCAGAGGCATTATCCACCACGATGATCTCGACGGGGCTGAGCGACTGTTTGGGGATCGAGGCCAGGCAACGGCGTAGTTCCTCCGGCCGGTCCTTTGTGCAAATCAGAATGCTGACGTCACGGTTGCCCACAGGGGTTTGCGCGACTTGAAGCGCATGCTCGAGCGTCTCGGGCCGCACGACACGCTCAGCGAGTGCCGCCGCCGCCTCGGGCCTTTCGATATAGGCTTGTCCTACGGGAAGACTATCCGACAGAAAGACCACGAGCCCATCGGAGACCGGGGGCGAATCGGCGAGGTGAGAGGTGGCGAGATCGAGATAGTGAATCGGTATGGGAAAACTTATATCCTTCAGATCGGACGGAATTGGTTCTCGCATCATTACTCTCTCAATCGCACCGTGAACATACGCCACCTGCATCCAGGACGCGAGTCTCGAAAGTCATCGTGGTTTATTCGGCCGCGTGCGCCTTCATTTGGTCCCTGAACCAATCGAGCGTCATCGCCACGCCCTGTTCGTAGGTGATTTTGCACGACCACTCGGGCATGACATAGTGCGCATTGGTCAGGTCCGGCCGTCTGTTCGTGGGGTCCTGCGGCGGTGACGGCTCGAAGACGATCGGCACGCCGCCGACGAGTTTGGAGACATATTGCGCGACCTCGAGAACCGAAATCTCGCGATCATTGCCGACGTTTAGGGGCCCCTTATAGTCGGTTTCATTTATCCAGAAATATCGTGCGAAACCATCGACAACGTCATCGACATAGCCCCAGCTGCGTGACTGAAGGCCGTCGCCGAACACGGTAATCGGGCGGCCCGAAAGGGCCTGGGTGATGAAATTGGAGACCGCGCGCCCATCGTCGGAGCGTGTCCGCGGACCGTAGATGTTGAAGGGGCGGACGACCTTGACGTCGAGCCCTTGGGTACGCTGCATCTCGAACAGCAGCGACTCCGTGCACCTTTTGCTCTCGTCGTAGGATGAGCGCGGTCCGGTGCAGTCGACCTGACCCTTGTAGGATTCCGGCTGCGGCGACACCAGAGGATCGCCATAGACTTCGGAAGAAGAGGTGAAACCGAAACGTCCGCCCTTCTTCAGCAAGTCGAGCAACCGGAACGCACCGAGAAGATTGGCGGAGATCGTTCTCTTCGGCTCCTTCATGTACCATGGCGGCGATGCGGGGGATGCAAGGTGATAGATTTCGTCGAATTTATCCGAGGTCTGCAGCGTCTCGACGTCGGATTTCACGAAGTGGAAACGGGGGTCCCGGATGTGGGCGATATTTTCGAAAAGCCCGGTCCAGAGGTTGTCAACAACGACCAGCTTCTGAATATCCGTCCTCAGCAAAAGTCGATCACACAAGTGGGATCCGATGAAGCCAGCCCCGCCAGAAATCAATACGCTTTTCATTGCTTCGTGCCTCGTGACTTGAGATTAACCAACTTGTTTATTAGCATTGCCTGTAATGCATGACAATTATTTAGAAGAGTTCTAAGAAATACTCACTTATTAATGTCAATTGTTAAAAGTACCTACTTTAAGGTGTTTCTGTCGATGCCGCGCTCGATGACGAGCAGCCGGGCCGGACCGGATGCTACAGCCGATCGTGGCGCGATCATGACGACCTGCCCGATCTCGACTATCCCCATGAGACGGTCTCCGCCATTTGCGGGTTCGATCGAAGGAGCCGGCATGGTATTGAGAACCTCTCCGACGAGTTCCGGATCCAGGGAGCTGAGGTTGCCTGTGGAAACGGGCATCCGAATGTCTGCTATATTTTCCAAAGGTCCGGTGCAAAGATTGTCAACAACAACCAGTTTCTGGGTCTCATTTTCTAAGTAGAAGTTGTCACGTAAATGCGATCCAATGAAGTCAACGCAGTTTCTCACATCGTCTCGCTTCGTTACTTGAGAATATATTATTGTTATTACAGTGATCGAACGTTTTGTATGGGCACGAAGTCCGGGGTGGATCGGACTTTGGTCTGAGTTTGCGGGCGCGGAAACGGGGGGCATCGTAGTTCGACCATCAAAATGACGGCGCCCGCGCGCCTTTTCAGGCAGGCAAGGATACCGCAACATTTTGCCGGGTTTATGCGTCTGGAAGTGTCTTCGCCTGTTCCAACGGAAATACGAACTCATTGGCGTACACGTCGACATGCTTGTCGCGCAGGCGGTGATATGAGCGCGAACCGGATAAGCCATATTTCGAAAGAGTTCATTCGTCTGGAGAAGGAAAGGGGAGTAGAATAGCGGAGGCCGGAGGAGTGTTCCCGTCGACCGAAGGATCCGCTAAGCGTGGCTTTCGTCACCTCGCTGGAGAGGATGACCATGGGAGACGATCATGCCGAGCGGCGGCTGGTTGCAATTCTCGCCGTCGATATCGTTGGTTATTCAAGACTTATCGAGGATGACGAGGCCGGTACGCTGGCCGCGATGAGGGCATTGCGCTCCGAAGTCTTCGACCCACTGCTCGCGGAATATCACGGACGCACAGTGAAGCTCATGGGCGATGGCGCGATCGTGGAATTTGGCTCCGTCGTGGATGCTGTCCTATGTGCGGTTGCCCTGCAAAAGCAGGTTGCAGCACGGCAAGTGGATATCCTGCCCCAACACCGGCTTCTCTTCCGCATGGGCGTCAATCTGGGCGACGTCGTCGTAGAGGGCGATGATTTGCTGGGCGATGGGGTCAACGTCGCTGCTCGCCTGGAGCAGATATGTGAGTCCGGAGGGCTTTTTGTATCCGGCACTGCTTTCGATCATTTGCAAGGCAAGCTCGAACTGCCGCTTGAATTTATTGGCGAGCAGCATGTCAAAAACATCGCGCGCCCCGTACGCACCTATCGCGTGCTGTTCGATGGAAACGCTCCTCGTTGGCAGTTCAAAATCCAGCGTCTTCGCAGTTGGGGACCGCTGGCGGCGGTGGCTCTGGTGCTGGTGGCTGCCTTCGTCGCAATATGGCTGGGTCCATGGACGACCAGTGCGGAAACGGCATCGATCGCACGCATGGCACTCCCGCTGCCTGACAAGCCGTCAATTGCCGTCCTGCCGTTCGACAACCTCAGTTCCGATCCGGAACAGGCCTATTTCGCCGACGGCATGACGGAAGATCTGATCACGGACCTTTCGAAGCTGTCCAGCATCTTTGTTATCGCTCGAAACTCCACCTTCGCCTACAAGGGCAAGCCCATCAAAGTTCAGCAGGTGGCCGAGGAACTCGGGGTCCGTTATATCCTGGAAGGCAGCGTGCGCCGCCAGGGCGACCAGGTCCGCATCAACGCACAGCTCATAGACGCGCTCGGCGGCCATCATCTATGGGCTGACCGCTATGACGGCGCGATGAACGAGATTTTTACGCTTCAGGATAAGGTCATCGGCGAGATCGTGTCTGCGCTCACCGTCAAGTTCACGATGGCGGAGCGATCTCAGTCCGAGCAGGCGGAGACGAATAGCCCGCAGGCTTACGACGCTTTGCTGCAAGGCTGGGATCACCTGCGCCACGACAGCGAGAATGAAACCCTCAAGGCAATTCCCTTTTTCGAAAGGGCGATCGAGCTCGACCCCGATTACAGCCGCGCTCATGCGGCGCTCGCTTCGGCGAATTGGAGGATTGCCGTTTCCAATTGGGAGGCCGCCAACCTTGGCTTCGAGAGGGCGATGGAACGTGTGGATCGGCACTTGGCTCTTGCGACCCGAGAGCCCAATTCGCTTGCCTATGCGATCTCCGCTGAGGTGCTCGCAAGGCAGGGCCGGTATGCTGACGCCTTTGCCAAAATCAGTCGTGCCATGGAACTCGATTCCAATGATCCCGAAAATCACCTCAGCAAAGCACGCATTTTGAACGCAACGGGCCAGGCTCCGGAAGCCGAACGCGAAGTGCAACGAGCTATGCGTGTCGACCCGCAATATCCGCCGAGCTATCTCAGGGTTCTTGCGATTTCACAATTCCACCAGGAGAAATATGAGGAGGCGGTGAAGAACCTCGAACTGCTGGTGATCAGGCAATCAGACGTCAGTGAAGACTACGCCACGCTGGTGTCGAGCTTCGGCCACCTCGGGCGGACGGACGGAGTTCAGGATAACATCGAAAAATACAACGCGCTCGCGGTTCCCGCCGGCTACTCCCCGCTGACGGTGCAGGAACTGGGATGGTACTGGTACGGCGACATTTTCAACTACGATTCGACCTATCGCGAGCGCCTGAAGGAGGGCTTGCGCAAAGCCGGCGTGCCGGAGGGAGCGGGCACAGATATTTCCTATGACGAATACGCTCGCCTGATCGGCAAAAGCAACGGGGAATACAATATCAAGGGAGCCACTGAAATAGACGCCCCGACGGCCAAGCGGCTGCACGACCGCGGCGTCAAGCTCGTCGATGTGCGCACCGCTCTGAGCTTTGGTCGCGGGCATGCGCCGGGAGCCATCAACCTATCGGTCGTGGAGGTTTTGGCAAAGGACACGCTGTCGAAGGCCGTGAGCAGGGAGGAGGAAGTGATCTTCTCATGCCATGGCAAATATTGCGGCGATTCCGCCTACGCATCGGCCAAAGCCTTGGTATGGGGGTTTAAGAATGTCTACCACTTTGCCGGTGGCTTTCCCGCGTGGGAGGATGCTCACTACCCCATAGAGACCGCTCCGGGACATTAAGCGGATACCGCGCCGAAGTCGCATGTCGTAAGAGGTGCTGCGCATCAAGCCTTGATGATTGAGGTCAGCCCTCTGGATGCGACGCAAACCGGCTGGCATCGAACAAGTCTGCGGCGGCGAGCGGAATGATGTTCTCACCGGATGTCGCGACATTGACCTCCCGATGAACCGTGCGGGGGGAAACGCGAGGCGCGTTCAATTCCATCACCTCGCCGGGAGAATGCAGCGCCCATTTCATCAGCGCCGCGTCGGACGTCGATTCAAAGAAATTTGCTTCTTCCCAGGAAGCGGTCATCGGCAGGGAGGCGATCATATCAGCGCCCTGCTTGGCGGCCTGGTGTGCAACACGGAGGGGTTCGAAGCGCGCGTAGCCCGGCAATGCAGGCGCCGGTTTATCCGGAAGCACATCAATTGGGCCGATCGATGCAGTCTCCAGTTTGTCATCCATATCAGCGTCGTGCTCGAGGGTGGGCGGCCGCATCGCCGGTATCGGAATCGGCAAAGATGAAACATCTGGAGCGGACCGTTTGTCATCCCGCTCGACCGCGCCGGTCTGCAGCGCCAGCGCATTCACTGCCCGGCTTCGGGGCGTGGGCAGAAGCGCCGTCACGAGGTTGTTATCTCTAGTGTCGCCGCCCGGCCTAGTCGAGGTTCCTGCGTCTTCGTCGTCTCCAGCGGTGCTGGCGATCTGGATCGAGGCGGGGCCGACGCGCTTCTTGTAGTTCGCAATCGCCTGATTGTATCCCGGCAGCGGCCGGCCATCGGCAGGCAGATGCATCGTCTGCCCATTCGGGAATAGTCGAGCGAGTTCCTGCCGGGACATGCGGGGCCAGGCCCTGACATTGCCGACGTCGAGATGCACGAAGGGCGATCCCGAGGTCGGATAATATCCGACACCGCCGACCTGCATCTGCATCGCAAGCGCACGCAGCGTCGAAAGCTTCACGCCGGGAACGTAGAAGTCCATCGCCTTACCCAGCATGTGCTGGCTCTTCTTGGCGACGCCCGTGCTGCGCGAGCGGTTGCGGAGCATGTTGTTGGTGGTGGGCGAACGATAGGCGGAGACGATATGGATGTAGTCCTTGCCGCCGCTGCGCTTGTACACCTCCCAGACCAGGTCGAGCAGCCGGGGATCCATCCGGGTCGGCTCGTTCCGTCGCCAGTCGCGCAGAAACCGATTGATCTGGGCGAGGCCTTTGGGATCGAACTTTCCGTCCCGCTTATAGGTAATCGTGGCCCTCTCGCCCGTATGGGTAAAGAACAGCTTCAGGGCCCGATCTTCCGCCGAGGCAAATGATGCAGAGCCGACAAGGGCCGGCAGCGCCAATAGAGCCGGCAGAATGGTCTGCGCGACCAACCGTTCCGCACGCGACAGTAGCGTGGCAATTCCGCCCAAGGCCCCGGCCGACAATCCTTGCACTGGATACTTCAACACGAACAAACCCGCCCACACCAAACACTCGACGACGGGCGGGAACCTCCGCATCCATCACGCTTAGTAAAGCCAGCTTATGGTCAACAAATTGCTAACGAGCGGATGCGTGAGCTTGGCGAATTGAGGATGCGGGCCCCAACCCGAGGCGAAATCGCGCCCCTGCGCCCATTCATGGGAGCTAAGCACAAATACGCTTCCACGACCGTGACGTACTGGTGACCGATTGCGGCCGCATCTGCATGTACCGCAAGAAGATCAATATCTTCACAGTCATGGCCGGCCAGAGCTCGACATCGAGGAGGTCGATGACGGCGTTTGGCTCGTCAGCTTCATGCGCTATGATCTCCGATACATCGATCTGGAGCAGAGGACTTTGCAAACCATCGAGAACCCGTTCGGCACAAGGTTGTCACCCATGTCTTAGGGACGTTCTGTTACCTATGTCTCCGGTATGGGCAGGCAGATCTCCGGAACGATGCGGCGGACTCGGATGCCCGACAATTAAGTCGCCGTTGCTCGCCCAGGTGACACCCAGTAGTCTCGCCGTCTCACCGACATATCGGCAGTGGCACGCAGCGATTCCATGGCAATTCTCTTCAAAACAACAATCACCGAAAACACGGCATTCGAGATGATCGAACGGTCACTGTCAGGCGCCTACCGATATGACGGTTACCTCAATGTCGTTAGCGATGCGGGCGAGACGGCATTGTCTTGGGGTCCGGCAATGCATGCCGAAGAGTTCAAGGCAGAGGTCAGCCAAATCCTACGGCAGACTTGGGATGCTGCCCGCTTCTGGGTCATCTATGAGCGCCGCGAAGACCGGAGGGATCCAGAAGGGACCGACATCCGCAACGCGGCTTTCCGCCTGACGCGCGGATACAGTGGCGTTATCGTTGTCACGCTCAGTCTCCTTGGGAAGCGCGACAGCGCCAATGACCTGGAACTCGTCTTCGTCTGCTTCGAGCAGGATTTTCACAGGAGGAATTTTCGCGTGCGCTACGAGGGTAAGCCGTTACCAAACCAGGGTTGATCTTGCTCGAAGACGTGTTGCTCACGCGCGCGACCGTTCTACGTTCGATTTGAAGGCGAGGGGCAGGAGAACAGGGCGACCATTGCTTCGCTCATCGAGCCGTCGATCCGCAGACCTATCTGACCGCCACGCTCACTGCCATCGTCAATAGTCACAAGCAGAGCCGTATCGATGAGCAATTGCTGTGGAAGGAATCACAGACTTCGACTTTGACGACCGCCCGCTTAAGATGCGATGGAACTGGCAACACCATCGCACGCAAGATGCCCCGACAGATTACCTATACCCTATGATCAATTGGAAGGTTGGCCGCCCGCAAACCGTCGGTGCCGAGGGTTAAGGGGGGATTCCCGAAAACGAGTTTGAAAAGGGTGCTCCGGATCAGGGGCAGACACCCTTTTCGTGCTGAGTTTTGCAGTCTCAGCGGAACGGAAATTAGCAGAGAGATTGCTGTCTACCATCGGACCGAAGTCCGACTCACTCGCGATAATTCGTCGATGTCAGCGCCGAGGCGACACCATCAATGTGATTATTCGGGTGGGAGAAGTCGACGGTCGCACGTGCCGGAATCGGTCGGAACTTCGTAATGCTCGTCGCAGAGCTAGATACCGCGAATTCGCCTGGAGGAGGCGCCTGCGGAGCTTATCCGCAGGCGGAGTCGCTAGATAGGTCTGCCGTCCACAACGCCGCTCGTCGAGGTAAACGCAACGGCGCTGCCTTAATGCAGAGGGCCACCCATACCACTGCCGGCTGGACTGCCGGCTGGACCTCCCATACCGTTGCCGGCTGGGCCCATACCGCTCGGCGGGCTTGAGTGGGTCGCCGAGTTAGGTTGGCTCGGCGCGTTTTCAGCACTGCTTGACGAGCCGCCTTTGTTCGAAAGAAACTTGTCGTTCGGTCTAAATGTTTGGGCGTTCCGTGTGTCACTCTGGCATCCCTGAAGGATGCTCGCGGCGCTTAGAAGAGCCGCCGAAATTACAAAAAAATATCGAGTCTGTCTTACTTGGATTGGCATGCGAGTATTGTCCCCGGCAAAATCGCGCGACCTTTGAGTCAACGCGGCAGAAAAAATCTACAACCACTTGTTGCTATTGCTCGCTACCAAATGGAATCCGGGAAGTCTAGGGCGAGTTCAGGCATAACTTGGTTGGACGTCCAAGCAATAAGGCCGGGACGTATCCCAGTTGCCTCGCAAATCACACCCGCGATCCTATACACGAATGGTTCTGTTTTCAAAGCCGCCACTGTTCAATAATCATTCTTAGTCAATTGCTTTTTGAGGTGTTGCTGTTGAACTGCGGTCGTGACAAAGCGCGCCTCGCAAGCCTTCCATGCCGCTGCTGCACGAAGGTGCGCTGCAAGTCTGGCGAGACCGCAGACACAAAAAAGGCCCCACTATGGAGCGGGGCTAAGGTTGAGGTGGGTCGCATGTAGCGAAGTGTAACGAATCTCCGCACGACCCGAAGGTTTTACGATCAACGGAGCATATTGTTCCCGTGCCGACAGATTTTTTTGAGTTCGTTTCCCTGTTTCGGGCTCCACGTCGTAGCGAAGCCTTACTTTCAGTTGAAGAGCGTTATCGACTTGCCGGCGACCGTGCAATTCCAGTAGTTTTTCAGGACGCGTCGACTCGCAAATCTGCGAGTGATCCATCGGCGACCGTCGAGCGAATGGCAGTCAGGTTTGGAAACATACGATAAACGTTTGAAAAGACTGGCGCACCCGACAGGATTCGAACCTGTGACCTTTGGAATCGGAATCCAACACTCTATCCAGCTGAGCTACGGGTGCATGCCGAAGGCGGTTTGAATCGCCTGTCCGATGGGTGGTTCTTAGCCTAGCTTGCGGCTGGCTTCAATCGCGAAATTCTCGGAAATACCGATGCTTGCGATTTGGCGGACGTTTTTATCCGTCAGTCCGGTGAATGCATATGAAAACTCCGCCGGCCTTGCGGGCGGCGGAGCGTGATTGTTGTCGACTGTCGCCTGGCGGCGGTCAGATCTGCATGGCGCCGGGGCCGGGGATGGCCTTTGGCGGCACCTTGCCGAGGATGATCATCCCCAGCACTTCGTCCTTGGTCACATCCTCGGTGCGGGCGTGGCCGACGACCTGGCCGTTCTTCATCACCGAGACGCGGTCGGCGAGGTCGAAGACGTCGTGGATGTCGTGGCTGATGAGGAAGATGCCGATACCTTCCTTCTTCAGTTGCTTGATCAACTCGCCGACCTGCGCCGTCTCCTGGGGGCCGAGTGCTGCCGTCGGCTCGTCCATGATCAGGATGCGGGCGTTGAAGAGGATCGCACGGGCGATCGCCACCGATTGCCGCTGGCCGCCCGAAAGCGCCTTCACCGGCTCCTTGAAGCGCTTGAAGTTGGGGTTGAGGCGCCCCATCACCTCGCGGGCCGAGGCCTCCATTGCGACGTCGTCGAGCGTGCCCCAGCGGGTCTTCAGCTCGCGACCGAGATAGAGGTTGGCGGCGGCGTCGACATTGTCGGCGACGGCGAGCGTCTGGTAGATCGTCTCGATCCCGTATTTCTTGGCATCGCGCGGATTGCGGATGTCGGCAGGCTCGCCATTGATCAGGATCTCGCCGCCATCGCGCTTGTAGGCGCCGGAGAGGATCTTGATGAGCGTCGACTTGCCGGCGCCGTTGTGGCCGAGCAATGCGACCACTTCGCCGGGGTAGAGATCGACCGAGGCATTGTCGACGGCGTGAATGCCGCCGAAGGAGATCGAGATGTTTTTCAGTTCCACGAGGGGAGTGCGTTGATCAGCCATATCTGGGGCTCCTCTCACTTGGCACGGGCGCGGTAGACGGTGTCGAGCCAGACCGCCACGACAAGGACGGTGCCGACGACGACGCTCTGCAGCGGCGTATCGACATGCGCGAGCACCATGCCCGATTGCAGCGACTGCATGACGAGCGCGCCGAGCATGGCGCCGGCGATGGTGCCGGTGCCGCCAGCCAGCGACGTTCCGCCGATGACGGCGGCGGCGATGGTGTAGAGCTCGTCGAGCGTACCCTGCGAGTTCGTCGCGGCGTTTAGGCGGGCGGTGGAAATCGCGGCCGCGATAGCGGCCAAAATGCCCATCAGCGCGAAGATGCGTACGGTGACCCAGCGCGTCTTGATGCCGGCGAGCTCGGCCGCTTCGGGATTGCCGCCAATTGCGAAGACATAGCGGCCGAAGCGCAGCCTTGTCGCGATGAAGGTCATGATGATGCCGACGACGATCGCGATCAACACCGGCACGGCGATGCCGTAGGGAATGTCCAGGCCGGTTTCGGGCCAGGGAATATTGTTGGTCTCGGCATATTTCTTGGCGATGTTGATCGGCCAGTAATAGCTGTTGGCAATCCAGACCGCGCCGAGGATGAGCACGCAGCTCAGGATGGCGAGGAAATATTCAGCCCACATCGGCCGGCGCGGGAAACCGAAGCGCCGGCGCTGCCGGCGTGAGCCGACGATGCTTGCGATGACGAAGAGGCAGGCGCCGATGCCGACGATCCAGCTCCAGGTGGCGCCGATCGAGCCCTCGGCGCCGCCGCCCATGATGCGGAAGGTCTGGTCCATCGGGGCAACCGTCTGGCCGCTGGTGACGAGCCAGGTGGCACCGCGCCAGACGAGCAGGCCGCCGAGCGTGACGATGAAAGAGGGAACGTTGAGGAAGGCGATGATGATGCCCTGGAAGGCGCCGATCAGGCAACCTGCCGTCAATCCGACCAGCAGCGTGATCGCCCAGGTGAAGGGGCTGTCGAAGCCGATATATTCCGGCAGGATCTTGGCCTGCGTCACGCCCATGATCATGCCGCAGAGGCCGAGCACGGAACCGACCGACAGGTCGATGTTGCGGGTGACGATGATCAGCACCATGCCCGTCGTCATGACGGCGATGTCGGTCGTCTGGACCGAGAGGTTCCAGAGATTGCGCGGGGTCAGGAAGAGACCGCCGGTGATGATGTGGAAACCGATCCAGATGATGATCAGCGCGCCGATCATGCCGAGCAGACGCGTGTCGATCTCGGTGGCGCGGAAAAAGCGGGTCACCGGACTGGCTTCCGCCGCTCGCGGTCCGCTTGATGTTGTGGATTTTACCATTTCGGCCATGGGTTTGCCGTTCCCCCACTTTGTTTGGACGGACGCGCCGGCGTGCTAGAGGCTGCCATCGGCGTCATGCGTCTGTTCTTCAACTCACCATCGCGATGCTTCCGGAAACCGGTCGTGTGGCGTCGCGACACCGTTCCGGCAGGGAATGAAAACCCGCGATGGTGCGGCGAGGCGGAGAAAACTTCGTCGTTGGAGTTCTCATCCGCATCCGGCGCCGCAACGGTGTTCCGCTGCGGCGCCGGCAATTTCAGTTTACAGCCCTTGGCTTACTTGCAGGCAGCGACGCTGTCTGCCTTGACGCCCTGGCACGCTTCAGCCTTGGAGATCCAGCCGGCGTCGATGACGACGTTCAGGTTTTCCTTGGTGATCGCAAGCGGCTTCAGGAAGACCGACTGCATTTCGACGCCCTTGGGGCCGCCCTTGAAAGCCTGGGCGCCGTCGATCTTGCTCATATCCTTGCCGCCGGCGAGGTCGAGAGCGATTTCAGCGGCGCGCTTGCCGAGTTCGCGGCTGTCTTTCCAGACGGAAACCGTCTGCGTGCCGAGAGCGATGCGGTTGAGTGCTGCCTTGTCGCCGTCCTGGCCGGAAACCGGAACGGAGCCGGCGAGGCCCTGTGCGTCGAGAGCAGCGATCGCGCCGCCGGCGGTGCCGTCATTCGATGCGACGACGGCGTCAACCTTGTTGTTGTTGGCGGTCAGGAACTGCTCCATGTTGCGCTGAGCGTTCTCCGGCAGCCAGCCGTCCGTATAGGCCTCGCCGACATTCTTGATCTTGCCGGCGTCGATGGCGGCCTTCAGCACTTCCTGCTGGCCCGAGAACAGGAAGTCAGCATTCGGATCGGAAGACGAGCCCTTGATGAAGACGTAATTGCCTTCCGGCTTGGCCTTGAAAACGCCCTCAGCCTGCAGGCGGCCGACTTCCTTGTTGTCGAAGGTGATGTAGAAGGCAGCCGGGTTTTCGATCAGGCGGTCATAGCCGACGACCGGGATGCCTTCAGCGGCGGCCTTTTCGATCGCCGGGCCGATTGCGTCGGAGTCCTGGGCGAGAATGATCAGCGCGTTGGCGCCCTGCGAGATCAGCGATTCGACGTCGGTAAGCTGCTTTGCGGCAGAAGACTGCGCGTCAGCGGAAATATACTTGGCGCCCTTGGCTTCGAGAGCCTTCTTGATGGCGGCTTCGTCCGTCTTCCAGCGTTCTTCCTGGAAATTCGACCAGGAAACACCGACGACGAGATCGGCAGCCATGGCAGCGGTATGCACGGAAACGAGGATGGCCGCACCGGCCATCAATTTCAAAATCGACTTCATAATGTCCTCCCGAGTGGATTGCGACCGGCCCAGCCCATGCTTCCTCCGGCCACCGCGAAAAGCTGTCGAGAAAGGTTCGGATTTTTTTCTCGACAGTCGAGAAATTTAGTGTCAGAGATTTTTTCAACTGTCAACACTGCACTGCCGGCTTAATTTCCTTGCGAAACATCGGCTGGAGATGCAGTGGAAACCAAGGGTGGAGCAAGCAGGGAGAGAGGGCGGCGTTCATGCTGACCAAGTCGAGCACGGAGCTGGTCCGGCAGAGAAACAGCGTGCTCGTGCTGTCCGTGCTGCGTCGCCACGGTGCGCTCGCGCATACCGAAATATCCGATTTCACCGGGCTGTCATCGGCCACCATCTCGGCCATCACCACTGAGCTGGAAAAAGCCCAGATCATCGAAAAATCTGAACATCAGCCGGCAAGCGGCCGCGGCCGGCCGCGCGTGCTGCTGCGGCAGCGACGCGATTGCGGCTATCTCATCGTCGTCATCATCTCCTCGGATGCGGTGCAATATTCGCTGGTCGATTATGCCGGCAAGCTGATCGACCGCTTCAGCGAGGAACGTTCGCATGATCCTGCGGGTGCTGGCCGCTTCGTCGCGGCAGTGCGGGCCGGGCTTTTGCGTATTCTCGATCGCTCGAAGATCAGCCAAGAAAAGGTGCTGCTGATCTCGATCAGCAGCAAGGGGCTGGTCAATTCCACCGAGCCGGTTCTCGTCTGGTCGCCGATTTTCGGCAGTGACCAGATCGATTTCGAATCGGCACTGCGGCCGGAATGGCAGGCCAAGGTGATCCTCGACAACGAGACGCTATTGGTCGCGGCAGCGCTCGGCGCGCGTGAAGAGATGGTGAAAGGCGCCGATTTCCGTTCGCTCGCCGCCCTTTCGCTCGGCCATAGCGTCGGGCTCGGCATCGTCAGGCGCGGAAACCAGACGGGCCAGGAGATATCGGCGCCGAATTTCGGGCACATGCTGCACATGGCCAATGGTGGGCTCTGCCGCTGCGGCACCCGCGGCTGCATCGAGGCCTATGCCGGTTTCTACGCGATCCTGCGCAGCGCCTTCGAGGTGCCGCTCGATACGATTCCGGCAAAGTTCGTGCCGGTGGCGGAACTGGACAAGATCGCCGCCAAGGCGCGCCAGGGCCACCGCGTCCCCGCCTTCGCCTTTCGCCAGGCAGGGCTGGCGCTCGGCAACGGGCTGTCGCGCATGCTGAGCCTGACGGAGCGCATGCCGATCGCCATCACCGGGCCGGGCACCCGCTATTACGACCTTCTTCGGCAGGGGATCGAAGAGGGTCTGGGGCAGTCGCATATCGTGCGCATGGAAGGCATGCCCGAGATCAGGGTGGTGGCCGACGAGCAGATCCTCGTCTTCGAAGGACATCTGAACCGGGCGCTGTCGGTGATCGACGAGGATATCGTGCTCTCGGGCGTGCAGGGATCGGCGGCCACTCAAGAGACGGATTGAGGGTTTCTTTCAACCGGCGTCTGGGGATCGCAGCAGCAACGGGCTAGTCTGTAGTATGCGACTTTGAGGGGGCGCGAGACAGCACGTTGCCTGATTGAATGTCTGCCGAACGCAAAATGGCCGGGCGGGTGCCCGGCCATCTCATGCATGGCTTCCGGTCGGGAGAGGGCCGTCAGCCGATCTTGATAAGCTTGCCTTCCTTAACGGACTGAACCGCGGCATCGGCGAGCGCGAGCGCTGCGAGACCATCGGCGCCCGAAGGCGAGATCTTGGAGCCCTTCTCGATGGCGGCGATGAAGGCTGCGATCTCGTTGGCATAAGCTTCGGTATAACGGGTCATGAAGAAGTCATGCAGCGGCGGGCGGGTGTAGCCTTCGCCGTTTGCGACTTCGATGGAGACCGGGCGCTGGTTTTCGGCCGAGACCAGGCCCTTGGAGCCGTGCGCCTCGATGCGCTGGTCGTAGCCATAGGTGGCGCGGCGGGAGTTGGAGATGATGGCCTGCTTGCCGGACTTGGTCTGCAGGATCACCGAAACGCTGTCATAGTCCCCAGCTTCGCCGATCGCCTTGTCGACGAGAACTGCTGCGGTCGCGAAAACCGACACCGGCTCTTCGCCGAGCAGGAAGCGGGCCATGTCGAAGTCATGGATCGTCATGTCGCGGAAGATGCCGCCGGAACGCTTGATGTAATCGACCGGTGGGGCGCCGGGGTCACGCGAGGTGATCGTCACCATTTCGACATCGCCGATCTTGCCTTCGTCGATGACTTTGCGCACCGCCATGAAATGCGGGTCGAAGCGGCGGTTGAAGCCGACCATCAGCTTGGCGCCGGTCTCTTCCACCACCTTGATGCAGGCCTTGACGCGGGCGACGTCGAGATCGATCGGCTTTTCGCAGAAGATCGCCTTGCCTGCGCGTGCGAAGCGCTCGATCAGATCGGCATGGGTATCCGTCGGCGTGCAGATGACGACGGCGTCGATATCCTTGGCTGCCTCGATCGCCTCGATGGTGCGGACTTCGCAGCCATAGGCGGAGGCGATCGCTTCGGCGGCCTGCGGAAAGGCGTCGGCGACCGCGACGAGCGTCGCATTGGCGTCGCCGCTGACGGCCTTTGCATGGACCTTGCCGATGCGGCCGGCGCCGAGAAGACCAAATCTCACTGTCATTCTAACCTCCCTTGAATTCGGAACAAATAAACCGAATTGCCAATATTCTGGAATTTTCATTCCATCTTCTGTGGACCGCGTCAAGCCCGCGGATCTTTCACATTTGCAAGATTCGAACCAGAGCCCTTCATGGTCGGCCAGAGCCTTTCATGGTCGGATTGACGTATTCTGCCGGAGCAGGTTTTGGTCAGGGCAGAGCCGATAGCCTCTGATCCTGGCGGAAAGTGCCCGGCCTTTCAGCCAAGAGACTACTTTAATCTGGCCAGGAAAGGCTCTAGAGACAATCGCGGCACGGGCCGAAGGCAGTGCGACAAATGCGACCGCGGGGCAGGAATGAAACTCATCGATCCGAATCATCCGGCATATCGGCGCCTCTGGGTGCGGATTGCCATCGTTGCCGTTTGCTTCGGCTGGGCCGTGGTCGAACTTGTCACCGGCGATCCGTTCTGGGCGGTGCTGGCCGGCGGGGCAGGCGCCTATTCCTTCTATATGCTGTTCTGGACCTTCAATCCGCAGCCTCCGGCCATCGAGCCGCCCGTGCAGCCTGACGCCGAGGACGAGGACGAACCCGCTGTGACCGATGAAAAACCTTCGAAGGACGGGCAGGCGGAATAGTCAGCGGCTCAATCGCCGCAGCGCTTCGTCGATCAGCAGATTGGCCAGCATCATGCGCTTCGTCGCATTGTCACGGAAGGGCAATTCTACGCCATCGGGATGATTGGCGCGGGCGAAGGCGCGGCGCTTCTCGCGGAGCGTCAGTGGCGTATCGGCGGCGGAGATCGCCAGTTCGGCGGCAACCTCCTCCGGTGCCGTGCGGGTGAGATGATCCGGCATGACGGGCCCGGCTGGAGGCGCAGACGCCGGTTTCTCCACGACCCCAGCGGCGGCATCGAGATCCAGATTGTCGAAATAAGCCTGGCCGACGCGCTGCGACGCGACTGAGACGCCCTCCATGACATCGAAGGCAAGCCCGGTGCCGAGGCCGGACACGCGATGGGCGGCCGGCGCTTCGGCGTCTTCGGCCATCTCGTCTTCCGCCTTCAGCCGCTCGAGGACTGATTGAAATACCGACTGCCCGAACAGCATCCGCCTTCCTTGAGAGCATTTCCGTTTTTCTTCGAACCACGGAAATGCTCATCTCCTTGTTCACGCAATTGCGGACGCAAAACCGCTGCACACTTTTGCTGGAATTGCTCCAGGCGCATTAGAAGAGAGCAAGATGGCGCAGGGCTTGCGGGTGTCGTCAGCCGGCCTGCTTGCGGCTCTCCTCGAGGATGATGTCGTAGAGCAGCCTTGCGCTCGGCGGCAGCGCCCGCTCCCTCGCCGTGATCATGCTGTAGGGCTTGACGTTGATGTCGAAATCGATCGGCAGCATGCATACGTCCGAGGCATTCGAGCCTTGGCTGGCAAGGAACTGGGCGACGTCGACGGCGACCGGAGCGATCGCATCGGATTCGCAGATGATGGCGCAGGTCAGAAGCAGCGAGGAGGTGTTGACGATATTTTCCGGCAGCGCCACACCCTGCGACAGGAAAACGTCCTCGATCGTGCGGCGCAGCAGCGTGCCCGGCGGCTGGAACACCCAGTCATAATCCCTCACGTCGGAAAGGCTGCTGGCCTTTTGCTTCATGAGCGGATGGCAGCTGCGCACGATCAGGCAAGCCCGCTCGATGCCGATCTCCGTCACCTCGAACAGGCGCGGGTTGAGATCATCGGGAATGCGGCCGATGATGAAGTCATGGCGGGCGGCGAGCAGCTCGCGGGCAAGCACGTTGCTCGTCTCCACCTGGATGTTGATCTCGATGCCGGGATAGGCCTTGCGCACCTTGTTGATCGCCGGCACGACGAGGCTCATGGCCGGCGCCGTCACCGAGCCGATGAAGACCGAGCCGCCCTTGCCGCTTTTCAGTTCGCCGATCTCGCGGCTCGCCTCGCGCAGTTCCAAAAGGATCTTCCGGGCTCTCCGGGCAAGGGCTGCGCCGAAGGTCGTCAGCACCACGCCGCGGGCCACGCGCTCATAGAGCGATGTCTTGGTGATTGATTCCATTTCGGACAACATCCGCGATGCGGCGGGCTGCGAAATGTTCAGAACCTCCGCTGCGGCGGAAATCTGTCCGCTATCTTCGATTGCGACGATCATCCGCAGGTGATTCAACTTAAGTCCTGCACGCAAAAGGCTGTCATCGCCGAAATTATCGCTGTGGATATCGACGTGATCCATCGAAAATGGCTCAGAAATAACCGTCATGGTTGCAGCCTCCTCGCTGCGCTCCATCAAAAGTAATACTTTTTAACGATATACCAAAATTGTTATGCACGTTAGCACTTATTCTATTTGACAGTTATAGGAATCCATACCAGTTTGCCGCCGTGTGCTGGTTGGCACTCAACACGTGTGAGATCGTGGAGGAGACCTACTTCGTTTCTCACCATCTGAAGTAACTATCCAATACGGAACCTGCCACAGTTTCGGGGCGGGCGATTTTTCGTCCGCTGCTTATTAACAAGGGAGAGAGAAATGAAATCCATTATCTCATTGATGGCCGCGGCTGCCTTCGGCGTCGCTTCGTTCGTTGCACCGGCTCTGGCCGCGGATAAGGGCACTGTCGGTATTGCGATGCCGACCAAGGCTTCTGCCCGCTGGATCGACGACGGCAACAACATCGTCAAGCAGCTCCAGGCTGCCGGTTACGGCACTGACCTGCAGTATGGCGACGACGACATTCCGAACCAGCTTTCGCAGATCGAAAACATGGTCACCAAGGGTGCCAAGGTTCTCGTCATCGCTTCGATCGACGGCACGACGCTTTCTGACGTTCTCCAGAAGGCACACGACGCCGGCATCAAGGTCATTGCTTATGACCGTCTGATCCGCGATTCGGGCAACGTCGACTACTACGCGACGTTCGACAACTTCCAGGTCGGCGTTCTGCAGGCTGGCTCCATCGTTGACGGCCTCGGCCTCAAGGATGGCAAGGGCCCGTTCAACATCGAACTGTTCGGCGGCTCGCCTGACGACAACAACGCCTTCTTCTTCTACGATGGCGCAATGTCCGTTCTGCAGCCCTACATCGACAGCGGCAAGCTCGTCGTGAAGTCCGGCCAGACCGGCATGGACAAGGTCGGCACGCTGCGTTGGGATCCGGCAACGGCCCAGGCCCGCATGGACAACCTGCTCTCGGCCAACTACACCGACGCCAAGGTCGATGCCGTTCTGTCGCCTTACGACGGTCTGTCCATCGGTATCATCTCCTCGCTGAAGGGCGTTGGTTACGGTACTGCGGCTCAGCCGCTGCCGATCGTCACCGGTCAGGATGCTGAAATCCCGTCGGTCAAGTCGATCATCGCTGGCGAACAGCACTCGACGATCTTCAAGGACACCCGCGAACTCGCCAAGGTCACCGTTGCCATGGTCGATGCCGTGATGTCGGGCAAGGAGCCCGAGGTCAACGACACGAAGACCTACGACAACGGCGTCAAGGTCGTCCCGTCCTATCTGCTGAAGCCGGTTGCCGTCGACAAGACCAACTACAAGCAGATCCTCGTCGACAGCGGTTACTACTCTGAAGACAAGCTGAAGTAATGAGAAGGACCGGAGCCCGCGCTTGCGGGTTCCGGTCTTCGATTTTATGATCGCCCAGCCGCTTGACGGCTGCAGGCGCTGGAACTTTGACTATGGACAATACTATCCTCGAAATGCGGAGCATCACCAAGACGTTCCCGGGCGTCAAGGCGCTGGAGAATGTGAACCTCAAGGTTCGCCAGGGTGAGATCCACGCATTGGTGGGCGAAAACGGGGCTGGCAAATCGACCCTGATGAAAGTGCTATCAGGCGTCTATCCCACGGGAAGCTATGAAGGCGACATCGTCTATGAAGGCGAGACGCGCAACTTCAAGGTCCTGAAGGACTCCGAAGAAATCGGCATCGTCATCATTCACCAGGAACTGGCGCTCGTGCCGTTGCTGTCGATCGGCGAAAACATCTTCCTTGGCAACGAGAATGCCAAGAGCGGCGTCATCAGCTGGGACGAGACATTCAACCGCACCAAGCAGCTGCTGAAGAAAGTGGGCCTGTCCGAATCTCCGAACACGCTGGTCACCGATATCGGCGTCGGCAAGCAGCAGCTCGTCGAGATCGCCAAGGCGCTGTCGAAGAGCGTCAAGCTGCTCATCCTCGACGAGCCCACAGCCTCGCTCAATGAACGCGATTCCGATGCTCTCCTCAACCTGCTGATCGAGTTCCGCAAGCAGGGCATCACTTCGATCATCATTTCCCACAAGCTGAACGAGATCCGCAAGGTCGCCGACCAGATCACGGTCCTGCGCGACGGGATGACCGTCAAGACGCTCGACTGTCATGCGGACGAGATCAGCGAAGACATCATCATCCGCAACATGGTCGGTCGCGATCTCGAGGACCGCTATCCGCCGCGTTCGGTGCCGATCGGCGAAACCATTCTCGAAGTGAAGAACTGGAACGCCTATCACCAGCAGCACCGCGACCGTCAGGTCCTGCACAATATCAACGTCACCGTCCGCAAGGGCGAAGTCGTCGGTATCGCTGGCCTGATGGGGGCAGGGCGCACCGAATTCGCCATGAGCCTCTTCGGCAAGGCCTATGGCCACAAGGTTTCGGGCGAGGCGCTGATGCACGGCAAGCCGGTCGACGTCAGCACCGTGCGCAAGGCGATCGATGCAGGTCTCGCTTACGTTACCGAAGACCGCAAGCAGCTCGGTCTCGTGCTCAACGATACGATCCTGCACAACACGACGCTCGTCAATTTGAAGGCGGTGTCGAATGCGTCCGTAATCGACAGCGTCAAGGAATCGAGGGTTGCAACCGACTATCGGTCGAAGTTGCGCATCCGTTCCTCCAGCATCTTCCAGGAGGCGGTCAATCTTTCCGGCGGCAACCAGCAGAAGGTGGTGCTGTCGAAGTGGCTGTTCTCGGATCCCGATATTTTGATCCTCGACGAGCCGACGCGCGGCATCGATGTTGGCGCAAAATACGAAATCTATACTATCATCAACCAGCTTGCCGCCGATGGAAAGGGCGTTCTGATGATCTCGTCGGAAATGCCCGAACTGCTCGGTACGTGTGACCGCATCTACGTGATGAACGAAGGACGCATCGTCGCGGAACTGCCGAAGGGAGAAGCAAGCCAGGAAACCATCATGCGCGCTATCATGCGCTCAGGGGAGAAGAAACAATGACGCCGATCAATCAACCCATCGCTGAGCAGGGGCGTGTCGTCTCCGTCGGAGACTACGTTCGCGGCAACATCCGCGAATACGGCATGTTTATCGCGCTCATCGCGATTATGGTGTTCTTCCAGTTCTCGACCGGTGGCGTTCTCTTCAGGCCGCTCAACCTGACAAACATCATTCTGCAGAACTCGTTCATCGTCATCATGGCGCTCGGCATGCTACTGGTGATCGTCGCCGGCCATATCGACCTTTCGGTTGGGTCCGTCGTCGGCTTTATCGGCGCTATCGCCGGCGTCATGACGGTGCAATGGCACACCAACTATGTCCTGGCGGGTATCGTATGTCTGGCCATGGGTGCGCTTGTCGGCGGCATCCAGGGCTATTTCGTCGCTTATCACAAGATCCCGTCCTTCATTGTCACGCTGGCCGGCATGCTGGTCTTCCGCGGCCTGACGCTGTTCGTGATGACGGCATCGGGGACCGGCACCAGCATCGGTCCTTTCCCGCCGGCTTTCCAGCTGATCAGCATCGGCTTCCTGCCGAACGCTTTCGATATGGGCGGCATCAACTCGACCTCGATCATTCTGACCGTTGTCGGCGCCGTAACCCTGTTCTATCTGGCATGGCGCAAGCGCCTATCGAATGAAAAGCATGGCAATGACGTCGAGCCGCTGGGCTTTTTCCTCGTCCAGAACGCCCTCGTCACCCTCGCCATTCTGGCGCTCGGCTACCAGCTGTCGATCTATCGTGGCTTCCCGAATGTGCTGATGGTCATGCTCGTTCTGGTGGCTGCCTATGCCTTCATTACCCGCCGCACGACGATCGGCCGCCGCATCTACGCCATGGGCGGCAATGAGAAGGCGACGAAGCTTTCCGGTATCAACACCGAGCGGCTGACCTTCCTGACCTTCGCAAACATGGGCCTGCTTGCCGGACTGGCCGGACTGATCGTTGCCCTGCGTCTCAATTCGGCGACGGCCAAGGGCGGCTTCGGTCTTGAACTCGACGTGATTGCGGCCTGCTTCATCGGCGGCGCATCCGCCCAGGGCGGCGTCGGCAAGGTGACCGGCGCTGTTATCGGCGCTCTGATCATGGGCATCATGAACAACGGCATGTCGATCCATGGTCTCGGCACCGACTCGCAGCAGATGGTCAAGGGTGCGGTGCTTCTCGCTGCCGTGTTCTTCGACGTTTACAATAAGAACAAGGGCTGAGCTTAGCTCGGCACCCGCATCGCAGTCATAAGAAACCTGAATTCCGGCTCCGCATGGAGCCGGAGAGGCGTAGCTGTGCCATCGCCAAAGGAAAAGGATGAGTAACGTGCTTATTTCACAGATCAAGGGTGCAAACGGAGAGATCATCGTCGCCGTGCGCGAGGCGGGCGGCGCTGCCAGGTCGATCAAGAATGCCGTCAGCGTCTATGCGCTGGCGATGGAAGCCGCAGACGGCGGCAAGTCGCTTGCCTCGGTCATCGAAGCGCATGGCTACGGCGATGCCGTCGATCTTGAGAAGGCCTATGCGGACGGCCGCTTCCTGCCGCCGATCACCCATCCTGACGCGGCCCACCTGCATCTGACCGGCACCGGCCTGACGCATTTGGGATCGGCGGCAACGCGCGATTCGATGCACAAGAAGACCACCGAAGCCGCCGAGGAAACCCTCACGGACTCGATGAAGATGTTCAAGATGGGCCTCGAGAACGGCAAGCCGAAGGCCGGCGAAAAGGGCGTCCAGCCCGAATGGTTCTACAAGGGCAACGGCTATGGCGCCGCAGCCCCCGGCGCGCCGCTCATCTCGCCCTCCTTCGCGCTCGACGGCGGCGAAGAGCCTGAAATGGCTGGCATTTACGTGATCGCCAAGGACGGCACGCCGTTCCGCATCGGCTTTGCACTGTCGAACGAGTTTTCGGACCACGTCACCGAGCGGATCAACTATCTCTTTCTGGCCCACTCAAAATTGCGCCCGGCCGCCTATGGTCCGGAAATCCGCGTCGGCGCGGCGCCGGACGATATTCGCGGCACCTCGCGCATCAAGCGCGGCGACAAGGTGATTTTCGAAAAGCCGTTCCTGTCCGGCGAGGCGAACATGTCGCACACCTTCGCCAATCTGGAATATCACCACTTCAAATACGGCCTCTTCCGTGTTCCGGGCGATGTTCACGTCCATATGTTCGGCACGGCGACCCTTTCCTTTGCCGATGGCGTCAAGACGGAAGAGGGCGATGTCTTCGAGATCGAAGTCGCCGATTTCGGCCTGTCGCTCCGTAATCCGCTCAAGATAGCCGCCGAGGAAGAGATCGCCGTCAGGCAGCTCTGAATTCAAGGCCTGGCCGCATTGGCGGCCGGATCTTTGCTCGTAAACGGTAAAGGAGGCTTGTTAAGCCCATGACCATTTATCAAAATCTGATCGCCGGCGAATGGGTCGGCTCGAACGCGACGAAGAACATCAATCCGTCGGATACGAATGAGGTCGTCGGCCTCTATGCCGACGGCAGCGCTGATGACACGAGAAACGCCATCGCTGCGGCCAAGGCCGCTTTCCCGGCCTGGTCGCGTTCGGGCATCTGGGAGCGCCACGTCATCCTGAAGAAGGCCGGCGACGAGATCATGGCGCGCAAGGACGAGCTCGGGGCGTTGCTTGCCCGCGAAGAAGGCAAGACCCTGCCGGAAGCCACCGGTGAGGTTATCCGCGCTTCGCAGATTTTCGAATTCTTTGCCGGTGAGGCGCTGAGGCTCGCCGGCGAGGTCCTGCCGTCGGTTCGTCCGAATATCGGCATCGAGATCACCCGCGAGGCTCTCGGCGTCATCGGCATCATCACGCCGTGGAATTTCCCGATCGCCATTCCCGCCTGGAAGATCGCGCCGGCGCTCTGCTACGGCAACACCATCGTCTTCAAGCCGGCCGAACTGGTGCCCGCCTGTTCCTGGGCGATCGTCGATATCCTGCATCGCGCCGGCCTGCCGAAGGGCGTGCTGAACCTCGTCATGGGCAAGGGTTCGGTCGTCGGCCAGGCCATGCTCGAAAGCGCCGACGTTCACGGCATCACCTTCACCGGTTCCACCGGCACCGGCAGGCGCGTTGCCGCTGCCTCCATCGAGCATAACCGCAAGTTCCAGCTGGAAATGGGCGGCAAGAACCCGATGGTCGTGCTCGACGATGCCGATCTCAACGTCGCCGTCGAGGCAGCCGCCAATTCCGGCTTCTTCTCTACAGGCCAGCGCTGCACCGCGTCATCGCGCCTTATCGTCACCGAGGGCATCCACGACAAGTTCGTCGCGGCGCTGACCGACAAGCTGAAGACGCTCGTCGTCGACAACGCCTTGAAGGCCGGCACCCATATCGGCCCCGTCGTCGATGAGCGGCAGCTGAAGACCGATACCGACTATATCGAGATCGGCAGAAAAGAAGGCGCGAAACTCGCCTTCGGCGGCGAGGTGATCGCCCGCGAAACGCCCGGCTTCTATCTGCAGCCGACGCTGTTTACCGAAGCGACCAACCAGATGCGGATCTCGCGCGAGGAGATCTTCGGGCCTGTTGTGTCGGTGATCCGGGTCAAGGATTACGACGAGGCGCTGGCGACGGCCAACGACACGCCGTTCGGGCTCTCTGCCGGCATCGCGACGACGAGCCTGAAACATGCGACGCATTTCAAGCGCAATTCCGAGGCCGGCATGGTGATGGTCAACCTGCCGACCGCCGGCGTCGATTTCCACGTTCCCTTCGGCGGCCGCAAGGGCTCGTCCTACGGCCCGCGCGAGCAGGGCAAGTACGCCGCCGAATTCTACACAACCGTCAAGACCGCCTACACGCTGGCTTGAGACAAATGCGATGAACCGGGCCGTACGAGGCGGTCCGGCGATATCCCGAAGGATAGAGACGATGAAAAAGAAAGCGGAATGGCCGCGCAAGCTGAGGTCGCAGGAATGGTACGGCGGTACGAGCCGCGACGTGATCTATCACCGCGGCTGGCTTAAGAACCAGGGTTATCCGCACGACCTGTTCGACGGGCGGCCGGTGATCGGCATCCTCAACACCTGGTCGGATATGACCCCGTGCAACGGGCATCTCAGAGAGCTCGCTGAAAAGGTGAAGGCGGGCGTATGGGAGGCCGGCGGCTTCCCGCTTGAGGTGCCGGTGTTCTCGGCATCCGAAAACACCTTCCGCCCGACGGCGATGATGTACCGCAATCTTGCTGCGCTCGCGGTGGAAGAGGCAATTCGCGGCCAGCCGATGGATGGCTGCGTATTGTTGGTCGGCTGCGACAAGACCACGCCGTCGCTTATCATGGGGGCGGCTTCCTGCGACCTGCCTTCGATCGTCGTCACCGGCGGGCCGATGTTGAACGGCTATTTCCGCGGCGAACGGGTCGGCTCGGGCACGCATCTGTGGAAGTTTTCCGAAATGGTGAAGGCCGGCGAGATGACGCAGGCCGAATTCCTCGAGGCGGAAGCCTCGATGAGCCGTTCGTCGGGCACCTGCAACACCATGGGCACCGCCTCCACCATGGCTTCCATGGCCGAGGCGCTCGGCATGGCTCTCTCCGGCAACGCCGCGATCCCGGGCGTCGATTCCCGCCGCAAGGTCATGGCGCAGCTTACCGGCCGGCGTATCGTGCAGATGGTCAAGGACGACCTGAAGCCCTCCGAGATCATGACGAAGCAGGCCTTCGAGAATGCCATCCGCACCAACGCGGCCATCGGCGGATCGACCAATGCCGTCATCCACCTGCTCGCCATCGCCGGCCGTGTCGGCATCGATCTTTCGCTTGACGACTGGGACCGCTGTGGCCGTGACGTCCCGACCATCGTCAACCTGATGCCGTCGGGCAAGTACCTGATGGAGGAGTTCTTCTATGCCGGCGGCCTGCCGGTGGTGCTGAAGCGCCTCGGCGAGGCGGGTCTCCTGCACAAGGATGCGCTGACGGTATCCGGCGAGACCGTCTGGGACGAGGTCAAGGACGTCGTCAACTGGAACGAAGACGTTATCCTGCCGGCCGAAAAGGCGCTGACAGCTTCGGGCGGCATCGTCGTGCTGCGCGGCAACCTCGCGCCGAAGGGCGCGGTGTTGAAGCCTTCAGCGGCTTCGCCGCATCTGCTGGTGCACCGGGGCAGGGCTGTTGTTTTCGAGGACATCGACGACTACAAGGCCAAGATCAACGACGATAACCTCGACATCGACGAAACCTGCATCATGGTCATGAAGAACTGTGGGCCGAAGGGCTATCCCGGGATGGCCGAGGTCGGCAATATGGGGCTGCCGCCGAAGGTGCTCAAGAAAGGCATCCTCGACATGGTGCGCATTTCCGACGCTCGTATGTCCGGAACGGCCTACGGTACCGTCGTGCTGCACACCTCGCCGGAAGCGGCGGTTGGCGGGCCGCTCGCGGTTGTGAAAAACGGCGACATGATCGAGCTTGATGTGCCGAACCGTCGCCTGCATCTCGACATTTCCGAGGAAGAACTGGCGCGGCGGCTCGCCGAGTGGCAGCCGAACCATGATCTGCCCACATCCGGCTATGCCTTCCTGCATCAGCAGCATGTCGAAGGGGCCGATACCGGCGCCGACCTCGACTTCCTCAAGGGATGTCGCGGAAATGCGGTTGGCAAGGACAGCCACTAGTCGGGTTATCCAAGATTGGAAAAGGCGGGGCATCACCCCGCCTCTTTCTTGTCTGCCGGTTTTCTCGCCTGATGGCGATCAGGCGTTCGAGACCGCGATGTGACGATCTTCATCGGCGCCATGTTCGAAGAGTGCGCGGATCGCCGGCCATTTGTCTTTGCGGTCGGCTCAACTCTGGCTCTGGCTTTGCATCTGTCCGCCGTCCTCGACCTTCACGGTAACCGACAGCGTTTCGCCCGGCGTGCCGATGCGCATGCCTGAAATCGGCGCGGCGTCGCGATAGCAGAGGCCGGAGGCGACTCTGATGTAGCGCGCGTCCGGGCAAATCTCGTTCGCGGGATCGAACCCGACCCAGCCGAGGCCGGGAATATGGGCCTCGGCCCATGCATGGGTCGCAGCCTGTTCGATCTTTTCCTCCATCATCAGATAACCGGAGATGTAACGCGCCGGTACCTGCAAGGCGCGGGCGGCGGCAATGAAAATATGCGCATGGTCCTGGCAGACGCCGCTCTTCTTCTCCAACGCCTGTTCGGCGGTCGTCTCGGTGTTGCTGGTGCCCGGCTTGTAGTCGACCGTTTCGTGGATTGCGGCCATTAGCGCGTGCATGCGGGCGAGCTCGTTATCGCCACCGACGCCCTTGATCAGTTCCTTGACCAACTTGCCGCCCTTGGTCAGCGGCGTGTCGCGCAGGAAGAGCCAAAGCGGGCAGAAGCCGGCATGCGGGCCGGTGACGCCGTTATTGTCCTCCGTCTCGACCTCGCCTTCGGCGAGGATGCGCGTCACATCCTGCTCGCCTTCCAGCGAGACCAGATTGACGTGATTGCCGTACTGGTCGTCATATTCCACTTCGGGCGTGGCGCCCTCGACGTTCAGTGCCCAGCCGAGCACTTTCTGAGCGGGGCTCGTCGGCGGCGTTAGCCGCAGCCTCTGTAGCGAGAACTGCGTCGGTCCGTCGTAGCGGTATTCGGTGAGGTGGCTGATCTTCAGTCTCATGTTGTTATCCGCTTATACATAGAACCGGTAGCCGTCGGAAATTTCCGCGCCGAGCTTGTTGTTGCGCGAGACGAAATCCTCCAGGAATTCGTGCAGGCCCTGATCCATGATATCCCGGATCGCTCTCGTCTGCAGTGTCTTGCGGATCGCATCCGCGGTATCGTGGGCAGGGAGCCGCTCCTCGTAATCCTGGGCGAGATAGCCGAGATTGCTGACGATCTTCTCGTAGCAATAGGCAAGCGAGCGCGGCATCTGGACATTGAGGGTCAGGAAGTCGGCGATGTTCATCGCCCGGTATTCGCCGTCATAGGCCCAGCTATAGGCGCGGTGGGCGGAGACCGAGCGCAGGATCGATTCCCACTGCACATTGTCGAGAGAGGAGCCGACGGCCGAGACCGAGGGTAGCAGCACGTAGTATTTCACGTCGAGGATGCGGCTGGTATTGTCGGCCCGCTCGATGAAGGTGCCGATGCGGGCAAAATTATAGAGCTCGTTGCGCAGTGTCGAGCCATGGAAGGCACCGCGGATGAGGCCCGCGCGGCGCTTGATGACATCGATCACCTCTGGCATTTCGGCCGCCTTGACGCGCTTTTCGAGCAGCGACTTCAAGTCGATCCAGCATTCGTTGGTGGCTTCCCAGGTCTCCCGCGTCAGCGCGGTGCGCACCATGCGGGCATTGTTGCGGCCGGACTCGATGCAGGACATGACGCTTGATGGATTGGCGCGATCGCGCAGCAGATAGTCGATCGCGTCGGCATTCGTCAGCTTCGTGTGGCCCTCGTCATATGCCTCGCGCACCCCAGCGCTTTGCAGCACGCCATCCCAATTGTCATCGCCTGCGCTGCTGCGGGTGAGCGACATGCGCAGCCCAGCATCGACGAGGCGGGCGATATTTTCGGCGCGCTCGATGTAACGGAACATCCAGTATAGGCCGTTTGCGGTTCTTCCGAGCATCAGTCCTCCAATACCCAGGTGTCTTTGGTGCCGCCGCCCTGGCTGGAATTGACCACCAGCGAGCCCTGCTTCAGCGCCACGCGGGTGAGACCACCCGGAATGATCTGAACCTTGTCGGATACAAGCACATAGGGGCGAAGGTCGACATGGCGCGGCGCGATGCCCTTGTTGACGAGGATCGGCACAGTGGAGAGCGACAGCGTCGGCTGAGCGATGTAATTGTTCGGCTTGGCCTTCAGCTTCTCGGCGAAATCGGCGCGCTCCTTCTTCGATGCCGTCGGGCCGACCAGCATGCCGTAGCCGCCGGAGCCGTGCACCTCCTTGACCACCAGCTCTTCCAGATGCTCCAGCACATATTTCAGGCTATCGGCTTCCGAACAGCGCCAGGTCGGCACGTTTTCGAGCAGCGCCTTGCGGCCGGTATAGAATTCGACGATCTCGGGCATATAGGAGTAGATCGCCTTATCGTCGCAAATGCCGGTGCCCGGCGCATTGGCGATGGTGATGTTTCCGGAGCGGTAGACATCCATGATGCCGGGAATGCCGAGCGCGGAATCGGCCCGGAAAGTCAGGGGATCGAGGAAGTCGTCGTCGACGCGGCGGTAGAGCACGTCGATCGCTTCGTAACCGCGTGTCGTCCTCATCTTCACCTTGCCGTCGATGACGCGCAGATCCGAGCCTTCGACCAGTTCGACGCCCATCATGTCGGCGAGGAAGGAATGCTCGTAATAGGCGGAGTTGTAAATGCCCGGCGTCAGCACGGCGACGCGCGGCTTGCCCTTGCAGCCAGGAGGGGCGAGCGAGGCGAGGCTCTGACGCAGCAGATAGGGGTAATCCTCGACACGCTGCACCTTGTTCTCATGAAAGAGTTCAGGGAACATCTGCATCATGGTTTCCCGGTTTTCCAGCATGTAGCTGACACCGGAGGGCGTGCGGGCATTATCCTCCAGCACGTAAAACTGGTCCTCTCCGGTGCGCACGATGTCGGTGCCGACGATGTGCGTATAGACGCCGCCGGGCGGCCGGAAACCGATCATTTCGGGGATGAAGGTGACGTTGTTCTCGATCAGTTCACGCGGAACGCGGCCGGCGCGGATGATCTCCTGCTTATGGTAGATATCGTCCAGAAAGGCGTTAAGCGCGATCACCCGCTGCTCGATACCTTGGGCGAGCTTGCGCCATTCGCGAGCGGAGATGATGCGGGGAATGATGTCGAAGGGGATGAGTTTTTCGGAACTGTCGGCGTGGCCGTAGACCGCGAACGTGATGCCGGTCTTCCGGAAGATGTTTTCCGCATCGCGTGACTTGGATATCAGATGCGCCCGGTCTTGGCTGTTGTACCACTCGAAGTATTTTTCATAAGGCGCGCGAGGACTTTCGTCCCCGGTAATCATTTCGTCAAATGCCAAAGGCTCGGCTCCCCTTTTTGTTCATTTGAATACAACGCAAATGGCAATGCAAGAACCATGCGCAGTTCGAGGAAAAGATTTTGCGCTGCGGGAAACGGGTGAAAATCTGGGCATTTAAGGTGATGCGGGGCGGCATGGCGGATAATCAATCGCAAGGGCTGCGCAAAATCTGAGCATGTGACCGTTTTTCGTTCGGCCAGGGCGATCGAATATGGTCATGTGCGCGAGCTTCGGCGCCCTCCGTGGCAACCGCCATCCGGTCGTTGCATCAGCGAAATTTCAAATAAGCATCAACGCTTCGCTTTTGACTGCAGCCGCCGGGTGGGGCTATCAGCACGGCGAACCCTTCTCTCCCGAGCCATGCCCCATGTCTCTCGATCGCCTTGCCCCCGCCGTTTTCGTCCTGCTCTGGTCCACGGGCTGGGTGGTGGCGAAATACGCCTCGCTGCATTCCGAGCCCTTCACCTTTCTTTCGATACGCTATGCGCTGTCGGCGGCGGCATTCCTGGCGCTCTGCCTGGTGGTGCGGGCGCAATGGCCCAGCCGGGCGGCGACGCTGCGCGCCGTCTATTCCGGCTTCTTCCTGCATGGTTTCTATCTCGCCGGTCTCTGGTGGGCGATCGCCAATGGCGTGCCGGCCGGCATATCGGGCATCATCGCGGCGCTGCAGCCGTTGCTGACGGCGATGGCAGCTCCCTTCCTCATCGGCGAACGGCTGCAGCAGGCACAGAAGCTCGGCCTTGCTCTCGGCTTCATCGGCATTGCCATCGCCGTTTCGCCGAAGCTGCTCGATCCGGCGACCGCCGATCTCACGCATGCCGCCCTGCCGCTGGCGATCAACCTGGTCGCCATGGCGTCCGTCACCTACGGCACGCTCTATCAGAAGAAGCACCTGCAATCCGGCGACCTCAGAACCATCGCGACCTTGCAATATATCGGAGCACTGATCCTCACCCTGCCGCTTTCGCTGATCTTCGAGCATCAGCATTTCGACGGCGCCGCACAGGCCTATGGCGCGCTTGCCTGGTCGGTCTTCGGCCTGTCGATGGGCGGCGTCGGGCTGCTGCTTCATCTGATCCGTCGGGGCCAGGTGTCACGCGCCGCCTCGCTGATCTACCTGATGCCGCCAGCGGTCGCTCTAGAAGCCTTCATCGCCTTCGGAGAACCGCTGACCCTGCCATTGATCGTCGGCACCGTAGTGGTCGTGACAGGCGTCTATCTCACCAACCGCAAGGCGTTCAGCGAGCATAGGCCTGCGGAGGTTTAGAGCGCCGTGCGTCCTTTCGGACGCACAAAGGACGCTCTAACTCTTTGAATCTACGCATCGTGCTTTCCGAAAATCGATTCCGATTTTCGGGCCGATGCGCTGGATAACAAAAAGGCCGGAGATATCCCCGGCCTTTTTGATTTTCGATCGTTCAATTATCAGGCGCGTTCGCGGCGCTGGCCGCCGCCGTTGCGGGAGCCGGAGCCACCGCGACGGTTGCCGCCGTTGCCATCCCGGCGCGGTTCGCCGGCCTGGGCCTGCTGCGCGCCGCGGTCCTCGCCGTGCTTGCGGGCCGGACGGCCATGGGCGTGACGGCTGTTGCCGCGGTGATGACCGCTCGGTTCACCATTGGCATGGGCGCCGTGATGGGCCGGACGCTGTGGCTTTGCAGAGGAGCGGAAATCGGAGGTCGAGGCCAGATCGTTGTCGGGGCCGAGATCCGGGGTCGCTTCACCGCGGCGCTGACCGCGGAAATCCTCGTTGCGGCTGGTCGGGCGCTCCGGACGCGGACGACGCTCGTCGCCGCCGGCGCGGACTTCGCTGCCTTCACCTTCGCGGCGCGGGCGGCGTTCCTGACGGTTGCCGCGATGCTCCGAACGGTTCTGGTCGCCACGGCCTTCGCCACGACCCTGACCTTCGCGACCCTGGCCGCCATTACGGCTGCGGTTGTTGCCATTGCCGTTGGCACGGCGGGGTCCGCCGCTGATGTTGGCCGGCGGTTCGCCGCTTGCGACAGCGATGTCGATGCCCATCAGGCGCTCGATATCACGCAGCAGCTTGGCTTCGTCGGGAGCGCAGAAAGCGATGGCGATACCGTCGCGGCCGGCGCGCGCCGTGCGGCCGATGCGATGGACATAGGCGTCAGGCACCTCAGGCAGGTCGTAGTTGTAGACATGGCTGACAGCAGGGATGTCAATGCCGCGGGCGGCGACGTCGGTGGCAATCAGCGTCTTGATGCTGCCGTCGCGGAAGGCCTTCAGCGCCCGCTCGCGCTGGCCCTGGCTCTTGTTGCCGTGGATCGAGGCGACGGAATAGCCGATATTCTCGAGATGCTTCATCAGCTTCTCCGCACCGTGCTTGGTGCGCAGGAAGACCATGGCGCGGCCGTCAGGGTTTTCGGTCAGCGACTTGCGGAGCAGTTCCGTCTTGTCGTTCTTGCCGCCGACGAAATGGACGTACTGTTCGACCTTGTCGGCAGCCTTACCCGGGGGCGTGACTTCGACCTTGACGGGATCGACGAGATATTCGCCGGCGAGATCGGCGATCGCCTTCGGCATGGTGGCCGAGAAGAGCATGGTCTGGCGCTTTTTCGGCACCATCTTGGCGATCTTGCGCAGATCATGCACGAAGCCGAGGTCGAGCATCTGGTCGGCTTCGTCGAGCACGAGATAGCGGACCGTGGTCAGCGTGATCGCGCGGCGATTGACGAGGTCGAGCAGGCGGCCCGGCGTGGCGACGAGGATGTCGGTGCCCTTTTCGAGCTGAAGCTGCTGCTTGTTGATCGAGACGCCGCCGACGACGACGTTGATGCGCAGCGACGACTTGCGGATGAACTTCTTCAGGCTCTCGGCGATCTGGTTCACCAGTTCGCGGGTTGGCGCCAGGATCAGCGTGCGCGTCGTGCGGTTGTCGGGACGCCGCTCGTCGGCGAGCAGCTTTTCAATCAGCGGCAGGCCGAAAGCGGCGGTTTTGCCGGTGCCGGTCTGGGCAAGGCCGATCAGGTCGCGGCCTTCGAGGAGGAGGGGAATGGCATGTTCCTGGATGGGCGTCGGCGTCTCGATGCCGAGCTGGAACAAAGTAGCGACGATCGGCTTGGAGACACCAAGCGATTCAAAATTAGTCAAGGTATAACCTTTCGGGGCGCCACAATGACTATCGCCGGAACGCACCATGCGATCCGGTTTCATTCTGGCGTCAAGAACCCCGCGTGAAGTGGGAACTTGTGAGTTGGAAAAAGCTTTCCAGCGCTTCTGGCCGCTCATGGGAGTGCGGCGCTCTATCGAAATGCGCTTTTGTCCCTTCTTCCTGCGTCTGTATTTTTCAGCAGGGGCACGCTCACGCGGCGGCCGGAAGGGTGAAAGCTGACCCGCATTTGGGCTAGTTCGCGTGGAAAGTCAAGTGCAGTGCACAAGAAAGCCTCAAGCCGGGTCAGGGGAGGGCATGACGAGGACGAAGCTTTGCGATGCGGTCTCAACGCCGTTGACGAGGATGGCGATGCGATGTTCGCCTGGATAATAGCGTCGCGTCGTGATTGGCCGCATCGCGTGGCGGCGCCCAATTGTATGGCTTTGCCCCGGAGCGAGCATTATTGCCTTGCACTTGAAGACCTTGGGTGAGAGCGAACCGTCGCTCTTCATATGGTGAATGGCGTAGTCGATCATCAGCGACTGCGCTCGCTCGCCGGCGTTTGTTACCAGGATTTCGAAATCCAGCCCTTCGCCGAACATCACCTCAGCATTCCGGAGCCGCAGTTCGCATTCGAGCGAAGCGGCCGCGGCGAAGCCGAAATTGGCGAGCGCCTGCGCGTGGCCTTTCTTCAGAAGCGTGCGCGAGGCGTGTTTCAGCAGCCAGCGACGTTCGGATGAAGCGCCGTCGATATGACTGGCGATGAAGGCGGCGACCAGGTCCGGGTGGTCCTTGGCGACGTCGTTCAGGCTGTTGGCCACGGAGCGGCGCACATAATCTTCCGGATCATCCATCAGCGCGGTCAGGATAGGCAGGATCGGCGCTGGATTCTTCACGAGCTGCGGCAGACGCATCGCCCAAGGCAGGCGCGGCCGCGTTCCTTCGCTCGCCAGCCGTCGCACATGCTGATCGGGATCGTCGACCCAGCCTGAAATGATGGCCAGCGCGCGCTGCTGGTCGCGGTGGATAAAGGGGCGGATGCCGTATTCGGCTGTGAAATGCGGCGTCAGCGACTTCAGGAGAGCAAGACCGAGATCGAAGTGATCGGGGCCGCGTGCGGCGATGAACTGATTGACCGGCAGCAGCATCCAGCCGGTGAGCCCCGGCCTGCCGGCGGCGGGCAGGCTCGCCTTGAGCATGGCTGCGGCCTCTCGGAAATCACCGGGAAGTGTTGCAAACAGTGCGTCGCGGATCAGGGCCGAGCGCTCCATCAGCTCCAACGCGGTGAGGCCCTCGGTCGCCAGCGTCACGAAGCGGCTTTTATCGAAAGTCGGCGCGTTGCCGGCAATGCGGTCGGCCATATCGCCGACCAATGCCTCATGCAGCAGGTTCTTGAGCGGTTCCGGCATGCTGGTCCTCCTACTTATCTGGCGGCCGCGAACGTTAAGTTCGGGTAGAGCCGTTTAGCGACGGCGCGCCTCATGGCGATAGCCAGATCGTCGTGGAAGATTTCCAGCGCTTTGCTCGCCTCCTTTGGTGCGAGCCAACCGTCAGCAAGACGCCAGCGGCGGAAGAACAGCCAGTCAAGTTCGGCCCGGCGTAGGAACTCCAAACCTCTTCTTGCCTGTTCAGGAGTGTCGGGTGGGCCTATAGAGGCGTTCGGCCCATACTTAGCGCGCGTCTCCTCTGCAGCTGACGCACTTCGCTTCACTGCGGCCGTAACATCCGTGTTGGTGATGGTGACAAGCTTGTCCATTTCGGCGCGGATATCAGCTGGTATCGTAGCGAGCGCTTGCTCGACGGCATCAGAGAAACGGGGATCGGAGTTGAAATCCATTTCCCATTCCTCTGGCCAGTCTCGCCAGAAGACGGTTTCAGCAATCTCGGTCCAACGGCCTTCGGTCAGTAACCCCAATGCCCGAAGGACCGTCAAAACCTCGGATGTTGCGAACGCGGGACCAAGACCGTTAGCAGCAGCGATGTTCGGTGGAGGCGGAGGTGGTGCGCCTATCCGGTAAATGCCCCAGTCACCCGTCGCTAGAGGCACACTGCCGTCAGGCAAGCGATAAAATAGCAACCTCTGCTGTGCCGCCAGTCGAAGCACTGAGACGCATAGGTCGTCCCAACGCGGCAACTCGTCAGGTAGTCGGGCATTCTTACGCGGGATCGTACCTCTGCTGGTTTCATCAGCCTGACCAAGCGCCACCAGAGCTTCGCAACCGATCTGATAGGCCGTTAGGAACATATGGTCCCATCCGTCTTCCTCATCGTTGCGAGGGAGGTTTCGGGATAGGAAATCGACGACGTCGGCCGCCCAACCGGCAGCCGGGATGTTCGCGGCCATTCCGTCTCTGCCCCTCTGCATGCTTAACGTCCGGCTGAATGCTTGAAATGCGATCGATAGCGAAAGCAAGATGCATGAACGCTACGAGCGGGTTACTAGCTGCCTTTTGCGATATTTGACAGAGCGACGAACAAATTGCCAATCGAGGATTTAGCGCGGAATTGTTGCTCTGGCATTGTGGAGCAAGGCGTTTTATCGAATTGAGTGATGTCGCGTGCATTGCGTTACCGGCATTGATGCCGAAGCTCATTGTTGCTTTGCCCCGGCGCCGCCGGAGGTCAAGCGGCGCCGGCTGCGGTTTTCCTATTCCGGGCAGACTTTGACGCGGTAGGGCTCGCCCCAGCGATCGTGCCGCCATTCGATATGGCAATATGACGGCCGGTAATAGGTCCTATAGACGGGATAGGGGCGATAAACAGGGTAAGCCGGATAGACCGGGTAGGCGGGACGGGCGGCCTCCGACAGCAGGGCGCCGCCAACGACGCCGGCGGCAAGGCCGCCCCAGAAGGCATCGCGTGGACGGGCATCGGCGGTGGTGGCGGTGGCGAGCGAGGCGCCGGCGAAGGTCAGGGCGATCAGGCCCGTCGCCATGGTCTTATGAAAAACGGACATGGTATTTTCCTTTCATGGGCATGGCTTCCATAAAGCCATGCCGAGACTCGGCCCGGATCGCGGCGGCGCAATGGCCGCGCAAGCGGCTCCGGCATTAAATTTTCGTCATGATTTCAAGGGATCCCGACGTCGAAAGAATTATTGCGGGCGTTCTTTCAGTCTCGTGCAAGCCGGGGCTGGTAATCTCGAATTATCTTCAGCTTGGTGAGCCGGCTCGTAAAATTCCGCTGTCGAAATTTATGGTTAAAACCTTGTTAAAAGCCTTGGCGTTATAGTTTTTGTAGTCGATATTTCATTCATTGCGGGAGCGATATTTTTTGAAATCAGCCGGGGAACTTTTGGAGTTGGCTTGTCGCCGGATCGCTGATCTGGATACCCCGGCCTATGTCAAGAACAGCGAGTTACGCTATGTCGCCGTCAACGAGGCCTATGCCCGTTTTCTGGGTCGCGAAATCTCCGATTTCATCGGCAGGCGCAGCCGCGAGCTTCTCGACCGTCCCGAGGAAGAGGATCGTGAGGACAAGGAGCGCCGCGCGCTGGTATTCGGCACTGAGGAAAACGCAATCTGCTTCGATGCGGCGGGCCTCAGCCATGAACGCATCCAGATAGAAAGCTTTTCGCCATCGCTGGACCGGGCTTACGTGCTCGGCATTTTCGAAGTGCGCGCCGCGCCGCGCCGCGCCGCCGACGATAGCGACGACGCCGCCGATTTCGCCCGCGTGCGCGAGGCGCTGGAACAGCTCGACCATCCGATTGGCATATTTGCCGAGGATGGCCGGCCGCTGGTCGTCAACGCCGCCTATCGCAACGACGCAAAGCCTGCGGCTGTCAGCGACACGGCCTGGCACGAGAGCGTCAATGAGCTCGACCTGCTGCGGACCATCCTGGAGGACCTCCCGGTCGCGGCCTTCGTGCGCGACGAGAAGCATCGCCTCGTCTATGCCAATCAATATTACGAAACCTTCAGCGGCCATAGCCGTTCTCGGGTCCTTGGGATGACCGAATACGAAATGTTCGGTCCGGAAGGGGGCGAGGCGATCTACCAGGAAAACCTGCTGGCGTTGGAGGGAGGCAAGTCGAAGGAGATCGAAAGCCTGCTGCCGAGCAAGGACGGCCATATCTATTCCGTCCTCTCGCGCGTCAACCGCGTCGTAACAGCGGATGGTCGGCCCTATGTCGTCGGCTCCTTTTCAGACATCTCACCACTCAAGGAACGAGAGAAGGCGCTGATCGAGGCGCAGAAGCAGGAAGAGGTGCTGCACCGGGATATCGAGAATATCCTACGCTCGCTTCCGATCGGCGTGCTGATCCTCGATAACGACCACCGGATCCTCTCCGTCAACGACGAGTTCTACAGCATCTGGGAGTTGCCGCTCGACGATCCCTTCGACGGCCGCCCCTTCATCGACGTCATCCGCCGCAATTATGAGCTCGGTCGCTACGACGGCACACAGACGCCCGAGGAAATCTACGCTTTTCGCAAGCACCTGTTCGAAACCGAGGAGCCCGAGCCGATCGAGCTCGGCTGGGCGGGTGGCAAATCCGTCATATTCGACAGCCGCCGTATCTCAAACGACCGGATACTGCTGACCTATGCCGACATCACGGCAGTGCGTGAGCGGGAAAATGAGGTCCACGAGGCCCGTGCCGCGCTGGAGCATCTCGGCGAGATGATGCGCGACGCGACACACGCCATGCCGCAGGGCCTCGCCATCGTCCAGGACGGCATTATCAAGATGTCTAATGAGGCGCTGGCTCATATCCTGGAGATTCCCGCCACCTATATCGAGACCGGGCAAGGTTGGCTCGGCATGTTCGAGTTCTGCGCTGCGCGCGGCGACTTCCACGAGGACGCGGCCGAGATTCTGCAGGGTTGGCGCGACAATATCGCGGCGAGGTTGCCCATCTCCACTGCCTTCCATGTCGGCGGCGAGCGCTGGGTGAACATGGATGCAACGGTCAGCCGGGGACAGCATTGGGTGGCGCTTTTTACCGATGTCACCGAACTCAAGAGCCGCGAAGAGGAACTGCGCCAGTTGCTGTCGCGCGCCGAAGCAGCCGACCGCGCCAAATCCGAATTCCTCGCCAATATGAGCCACGAGATTCGCACACCGATGAACGGCGTGCTTGGGATGGCGGAACTGCTTGCCAAGACCAATCTCGATACGCGCCAGAAGACCTTCGTCGATATCATCGTCAAGTCGGGCAATGCGCTGCTGACGATCATCAACGATATCCTCGACTTCTCGAAGATCGATGCCGGGCAGATGAAACTGCGCAAAGCCGCCTTCGATATCACCGAAGCGGTGGAGGACGTAGCGACACTCTTGTCCTCGCACGCCGCCGAGAAGAACATCGAGCTCCTGGTGCGAGCCGCGCCCGATTTGCCCGCTGCGGTCATTGGCGACGCCGGGCGCTTCCGCCAGATCGTCACCAATCTCGTCGGCAACGCCGTCAAGTTCACCGAGCGCGGCCATGTCTTTGTCGATGTCGGCTTCCAGCCGGCCGCCGGCGGCGAGATCATGGCGAGTATCCGCATCGAGGATACTGGTATCGGCATTCCGCCGGAGAAGCTCGAATCGGTCTTCGACAAGTTCTCGCAGGTGGACGCCTCATCGACCCGGCGGCATGAGGGTACAGGCCTCGGTCTTGCGATCACCGCCGGGCTCGTCGACCTCTTCGGCGGTTATCTCAATGTCGAGAGCGAATGGGGCAAGGGTTCGGTCTTCACCGTCAACCTGCCGTTTGCGGTTGCGGCCGCCCGCCTTGAGCCGAAGCCGTTGCCGATCAACGTGCAGGGTGCGCGCATCCTCGTCGTCGACGACAATGAAGTGAACCGGCGAATCCTGACCGAACAGCTGTCCCTTTGGGGCTTCGACGGCGTGGCCGCCGAAGGCGGCGGTACCGGTCTTGCGATTCTGGAGGCGGCGGCCAATCTCGGCGTCACCGTCGATGCCGTCGTGCTCGATTATCACATGCCCGATATGAACGGCGCCGATGTCGCGCGCAGGCTACGAGCCGATCCCCGCTTCGTCGAACTGCCGATCATCTTCCTGACGTCGATGGATATTTCCGGCACGGAAAAGGAATTCGCGGCGCTGAACGGCCACGCGCATCTGATGAAGCCGGCGCGCGCCAACGTGCTGCGCAACACGGTCGTCGAGGTGGTGCGCGCCAGCCGCGTCAAGCAGGCATCCGAGGCCGAGATTGCCCGGCTGCAGACGGAAGTGGCCGTGCAGGCGCCCGCGCCTGCGCCGCAGAAGCGAACCGCTGAATTCGTCGACGTGCTCGTCGCCGAGGACAACGAGGTCAACCAGATCGTCTTCACACAGATCCTGCAAGGCACGGGTCTTTCCTTCCTCGTCGTCGACAATGGCGAGGAGGCGGTCGCCGCCTGGGAGCGGTATACGCCGCGCATTATCATGATGGACGTCTCAATGCCCGTCATGAACGGCCATCAGGCGACCCAGACGATCCGCGCGCGCGAAAACGGGCAGGGGCACCGGGTGCCGATCATCGGCGTCACCGCCCATGCGCTCGAAAGCGACCGCGAGCTCTGCCTCGATGCCGGCATGGACGACTACATGTCGAAGCCAATCAGTCCCGAGCTGCTCGAGGAAAAAATCCGCCAGTGGCTCGGAACGAGCGAGCAGCAGCCGGAGCGCACCAGCTACTGATCTGCGCGCTGACTGGGGGATGCCTTGATGCCACAGAGCATTTCGCGCTTGCCGGCGAAGCCCTGGCGGCGCTCGACGGCAAAACCCGCGGCGATGAGATTGCGGCGCACGAAGCCGGCCGCCGCATAGGTGGCGAAAGTGCCGCCGGCTGCGCTTTTCTCACAGACGAGCCGCATCAGTTCCTCCGACCACATATCGCTGTTGCGCGACGGGGCGAAGCCGTCGAGATACCAGGCGTCGAAGTCGTCTTCGGCTGCCGCGACGCCGTCCAAGGCATAGCCGCATACGACGCTGAGCGTCGTCTGGGCGTCGAGATCGAGTCGCACGATACCGACCGGTATTTCCGGCCAAGCCGCCGTCAGCACCTGACGTTCGGCATCGATCTCCGGCCAGTGCGACAGCGCCCGGCCGATTTCTTCGCCGCGCATCGGGTGGAGTTCGAAGGAGGTGAAATGCAGGTGCTGGCCGTCGGCACGGTGGAGCTTCCATTGCCGCCAGGTTTCGGCGAAGTTCAGGCCGGTGCCGAAGCCGAGTTCTCCGATCCGGAATCTCTGCCCGTTCCAGCGTTCCGGCAGGCCGTTACCGGCGAGAAAAACGTGGCCGCATTCCAGCCGCCCATCGGTCTGGCAATAAAAATGATCGCCAAAGGCGGTGGAATAGGGCATATCGCCGTCGCGCCATTCGAGCGGCTGCGGCGCGCCCGCGCCAATCTGATCGGGGTTCACGTCTGTCATGGAAAAAGCCGATAGTCCTCAGCCGGTCTCAGGTCAATCATCCTCAGAATTGCTGATCGTCGGCGGCGGCATCATGGGGCTCTGGGCGGCCGTCCATGCCGAGCGCCGGGGCATCCGTACTCTTGTTGCTGACGCCGGCAGGTTGGGCGAAGGTGCAAGCGGCGGCCTGCTCGGCGCGCTGATGCCGCATATGCCGGACCGATGGTCGGAGAAGAAGCAGTTCCAGTTCGATGCACTGGTCTCGCTCGAAGCCGAAATCACAGCGCTCGAAGCCGAGACCGGGCTTTCCGCCGGGTATAACAGGTCCGGACGGCTGATCCCGCTGCCGAAGCCGCATCTCAAAAAAATAGCGCGCGGCCATTTCGAGGACGCTGAACAGCATTGGCGGGTGGGCGAGCGCCGCTTCCATTGGCATGTGCTCGACAGGCCACCGGTCAACGGCTGGATCGAGGCGTCCGCCGGCGAGAGCGGCTTCGTGCACGACACGCTCGCCGCGCGCGTTGCGCCCCGCTTGCTGATCGCAGCGCTTATCGCCTTCCTTCGGCGAGCAAAGCATGTTCGTATCCTGGAGCATGCGACGGTTGCGTGCCTTGACCCTGATCGCGGCACGACCGAAATCAACGGTGAAACGATCGCTTTCAGTCACTGCATCGTGGCCGCCGGCCATCGCTCCTTTCCATTGCTGCAAGAACTGACGCCGGGGCTGAAACAACCGCTCGGCCAGCCGGTCAAGGGGCAGGCAGCACTGTTGAAAGCCGATATTGACCCGGCGCTGCCGACGATCTTTCTCGACGGGCTCTATGTCATCGCGCATGAGGGCGGGCACGTGGCAATCGGCAGCACCAGCGAGAACAGTTTTGACGATCCCAGCTCGACCGACGCCCAGCTCGACGTGCTGATCGAGGCGGCGCGCGGCATCGTGCCGACGCTTCGCGACGCTCCCGTTGTCGAGCGCTGGGCCGGGCTTCGTCCGAAGGCGATCGACCGGGATCCAATGATCGGCCGCCATCCCGATCACCGGCGCCTGATCGCGCTGACCGGCGGCTTCAAGGTCAGCTTCGGCCTCGCCCACCGGCTGGCGGAGGCGGCGATATGTATCGCAGGCGATACAGACTGCGGATTTCTGCTGCCGGAAAGCTTCGCAATTTCAAGCCACATCGCCGCGGCTTCACGTTAAACGTGAATTAGGCGGCGCTGCGTTTCGTTATTCTGTCATGCAAATCACCTATCTGCTTGCGCATCGACAGCGCCGGATCTCACCGGCGCTCACTTCCTTGATGGAGGAAATTGCATGCGCTATGCCATTTGCTTCACGCCGCCGGCGAGCGATCCGCTGTCGCTCGTGGCCGCCAATTGGCTTGGCCGAAACGTGTTTTCGGGCGATATGATGGAGCCTCCGGCAGTCCGTGGCCTCGGCATTCACGAGATCGCCTTCCATACCGCCGTGCCGCGGCGCTACGGATTTCACGGCGTTTTGAAGGCGCCGTTCCACTTGTCCCGCGACATGCCCGAATCGCAACTCCTGCGCGATCTGATGCGTTTTTCCGGGACCTTTGTTCCCTTCCAGATTCCGCGCATCGAAGTCGCCCGGCTCGGCAATTTCTACAGCCTGCTGCCGAGCACTCCCTGCGAGCAGATCCAGTATCTCGCTTCGGCGATCGTGCAGGAATTCGATCGTTTCCGCGCGCCGCTCAGCGAGGCTGAGATCGAACGCAGCGATCCGGACGGGCTATCGGCGACGCAATTTGCCAATCTGCATCGCTGGGGCAATCCCTACGTGATGGAGGAATTCCGCTTTCATATGCCGGTGACGGGTCCCGTCAACGCGATCGACATGCCGCGCCTCGAGCCGGTGTTGCGGACAATCTTCGAGCCTGTCCTCACCGAGCCTGTCACGGTTTCGAACGTGGCGCTGATGATAGAGGAGGGCACCGGCGGCCCTTTCCGCGTTCACTCGCTGCATCCGATGGGCAAGGTCAGCGCGCGCAAAATCGCCTAAGGATGCTGATGAGCTAAAGCCTTGTGCCGCAAAGGCAAAATCCGGCCGAGCAGTTTCCGTCTCGACATTCCGGCTGCGGATGCTACCGTTCCCCGTCTTTTCAGAAGGTGATTTGATGGTATCCGAGACTTATCCGCGCAATCTCGTTGGTTACGGGCGTCTGACGCCCGATCCGAAATGGCCGGACGAGGCACGCGTCGCCGTGCAGTTCGTCATCAACTACGAGGAGGGCGGCGAAAGCTCGATCCTCGACGGCGATCCAGCTTCCGAAAACCTGCTGTCGGAGATCGTCGGTGCGGCCGCCTGGCCAGGGCAGCGCAACCTCAACATGGAATCGATCTACGAATATGGTTCGCGTGCCGGCTTCTGGCGGCTTTGGCGCATGTTCACCGATCTCAAGGTGCAGGCGACCGTCTACGGCGTGACGCTGGCGATGGCCCGCAACCCCGAGGCCGTTGCCGCGATGAAGGAGGCCGGCTGGGAGATCGCCAGCCACGGCTACCGGTGGCTGGAATATAAGGATTTTCCCGAAGATCTGGAGCGCAAACATATCCTCGAAGCCGTGCGACTGCACACCGAACTCACCGGCGTGCGGCCCTACGGCATGTATCAGGGCAAGCCTTCCGACAACACGCTGCGACTGGTGCAGGAGGAGGGCGGTTTCCTTTATTCCTCCGATTCCTACGCCGACGACCTGCCTTACTGGGTGAAGGGCGTCGACGGGAAACCCTTCCTGATCATTCCGTATACGCTTGAAACCAATGATATGCGATTTGCGACGCCGCAGGGCTTCAATGCCGGCGATCAGTTCTTCACCTATATGAAGGATGCCTTCGATACGCTTTATGAGGAAGGCAAGACGGGCAGCCCGAAGATGCTGTCAGTCGGCCTGCATTGCCGCCTCGTCGGACGTCCCGGCCGGGCAGCGGCGCTGAAACGCTTCATCGAATATGTGCTGAAGCACGACAATGTCTGGATTCCACGCCGCATCGAGATCGCCGAACACTGGCACAAGCACCATCAGCCGGAAGCGCTTTGATGGTGTCGCGCGAGGATTTCGTCTCCCGCTTCGGCGGCGTCTTTGAACATTCGCCTTTCATCGCCGAGCGCGCCTATGACGCCGGCCCCGTGATGGAGCCGCTGACGGCGGCCGGCGTGCATGCGTCGCTAACCGCCATCTTCCGCGCGGCAAGCCCGCAGGAGCGTCTCGGCGTGCTCAACGCCCATCCTGACCTTGCTGGGCGCCTCGCGATATCGGGCGAACTCACCGAGGACAGCCGGAAGGAGCAGGCCGGCGCCGGTCTCGATCGCTTGAGCCCAGCCGAGTATGCCCGATTCACCGAACTCAATTCGATCTATGTCGAAAAATTCGGCTTTCCCTTCATCATCGCCGTCAAGGGGCTTGGCAAGGACGATATCCTGTCGGCGTTCGAAACACGGATCGGCAATGATCGGCATGAGGAATTTGTGACCGCGACGGCGCAGGTCGAACGGATCGCGCTGCTGCGGCTGACATCGATGCTGCCGGAGGCTGAATGAAAGAGCGGCGCGCCATCGACTATCTCAATGAAATGTATGAGGCGGCATCCGAAGCGCTGTCTTTCGTCGGCGGAATGGATGAGGCGGCGTTCGCCGGGGACAAGCTCACCTTCAAGGCTGTTGCCTTCTGCCACTTCACCATCGGTGCGGCGGCGTCCCGACTGCTCGTCAACCATCCGGAATTTGCGACTGAGCATCCCGATCTGCCATGGACGAGAATCTGTGGCATGGGTAACCTTATCCTCGAGGAAGTCTTCGATCTCAGTCCGTCGAACATATGGGAGGCGACCTATCGCACGCTGCCGGAGCTTCTTTCCGCGATCGATGCGGTCCGTTACTGGCATGCCCAAGGCGAATGAAGCCATGTCCGAATTTCTCGAGATCCGCCCGCTCACCAAATCCGCCTTCGCTCCCTTCGGCGAGGTGATTGAGGCCGATCCGGCCTCGATGCGGTTCATCAATGGCGGCACGACGGAGCGTTTTCATGCGCTGGCCACCGCTGATGCGACGGGCGAGGGCGCAGGCGTCATCATCAACCTCTTTCGCGGACAGCCGCGCAGCTTCCCCTATGACGTCGGGATGATGGAGCGCCACCCCCTCGGCAGCCAGAGTTTCTCGCCGGTCTCGGGCCGTCCTTTTCTCGTCGTCGTCTCCGAGGACGAGAACGGCCGCCCGGGCAGGCCGCAGGTGTTTCTGGCGCGCGGCGACCAGGGCGTAAACTACCGCCGCAATGTCTGGCATCATCCGCTGATGGCGCTCGACCAAGCCTCAGACTTCCTGGTCGTCGACCGCGACGGGCCAGGCAACAATCTGGAAGAATTCTTCTTCGAAGCCCCTTTTATCATCAAAGAGCCAGCCCCATGACCGGACTGACCACGCATGTTCTCGACACCGCCCTCGGCAAGCCGGCCGAGGGCCTGAGGATCGATCTTTTTCAGCTCGACGGCGAGATTCGCAGGCATCTGAAGACGGTCGAGACCAATGCCGACGGCCGGGTTGATGGCGGCCCTATCCTCATTGGCGAAAATTTTCGAGCCGGTACCTATGAGCTGGTCTTCCACGCCGGCGATTATCTGAGGGCGAGCGGCACGCCTCTGCCGCATCCGGCCTTCCTCGATCTCGTGCCGATCCGCTTCGGCATTGCCGACGTCACGGCGCATTACCATGTGCCGCTGCTGATTTCGCCCTATGGCTATTCTACCTATCGAGGGAGCTAAAAAATGCGGTTTGCGGCAATTGCCGATATCCACGGAAACCATCTGGCGCTCGAGGCGGTGCTTGCGGATATTCGTGCACAGGGCATCGAGGAGATCGTCAATCTCGGCGATTTCTTTAGCGGGCCGCTCGAAGCCGGCAAGACGGCAGACTTGCTGATGCCGCTCGGCCTGACCTCGATCCGCGGCAATCACGACCGCTACCTGATCGAACAGGATCCGGCGGCGCTGCATGTTTCGGATGCCGCCGCTTATCACCAATTGTCGCCAGCCCATCTCGATTGGATCCGTAGTCTTCCATTCGATACCGTCTATTGCGATGAGGTCTATCTCTGCCATGCGACGCCGAAGGACGACAATCTCTACTGGCTGGAATCCGTTTCGCCGGAGGGTTTCGTCTTCCTGAAGCCGATCGAGGCAATCGAGGCGCTGGCCGACGGCATCGACCTGCCGCTGATCCTTTGCGGCCACAGCCACATCCCCCGCGCTATCAGGCTTTCCGACGGCCGTCTCATCGTCAACCCCGGCAGCGTCGGCTGCGCGGCCTATGACGACGAGCTGCCCTATTACCACAAGGTGGAAGTCGGCCATCCGCTGGCGAGCTACGCCATTCTGGAAAAGACGGCGGCCGGATGGATATGGCAGTTCCGAACGGTCGCCTATGACCATATGGCGATGTCAGCACTGGCCACCGAAAGGGGCCGTGCCGACTGGGCAGGCGCGCTGGCAACGGGTTGGGTGAGATAGAGCATGATGCCGAAAAGTATGTGCGGTTTTCGGGCAACATCATGCTCTAACTATTTAATTTAGAACAAGATTCAGATTTTAGGCCGAACCGGCCTAAAATCTAACCCGGAAAGGCTCTAGTCCAGACCCGCTTTCGCGGCGATCAGTCCTTCTTTGGTGCCGGCTTCGGGGCCGGAGGGATGATCGTTTGTGTCGGGGCTGGGGCCGGTGTTGCCGGCTTTGCCGGGGCTGCGGTGGTTGCCGGTCTTGCCGGTTTTGCGCCATCGAGATTTCCAAGAAGTGATGAGATGGCATCGTCGCCGTCGAAGCCGGCTTCCTTCAGCAATTTGTCGAGGATCGGTTTATTCGCCTGATAGGAGAGGAGCTGGCTGGCCAGCCCTTCGCCGAGCCCGATGCCGTTTCCGCCGGCCGCTCCGTTTCCGCGGCCGAGCATGCCGCCGGTATCGAATATCCTGATATCGGAGATCTTCTCGATCGGCTTGACCGCCTCGGCGAGCGCCTGCGGAATGATGCGGATACGTTCGCGGGTGATCTCGAACTCGATGATAGCAGAGCTCAGCTTGTTACGCGCGTCGTTGAGCAATGCTTCGCTCTCGGCCGCGGCCTTGCCGGTTTCGAGAATGCCCTTGGCCTTGATGATCGCCGCATCCGCCTCGGCGGTTGCGAGCGTCTTGATGGCCTCGGCCTGGTCGCTTGCTGCCTGCTTTTCGGCCTCCGCGCCGACGGTGACGGCGGTTGCTTCCGTCTCGGCTTTCTTGCGTGCGTCGATCACGGCAATCTGCCTTTCGCGTTCGGCAATCTCGATCGCCTTGGCGGTGCCGACCTTTTCTTCTGCCGCTATCGCCAGCGCGCGGGCCGCTTCCGCAGCCGCCTTCGCTTCGGATTCTTCACGGCTCTTGTTGGCAACGGCGATGGCGCTTTCCTGCGCCACGATCTGCAGGTCACGCTTGGCTTCGGTGTCGCGCTGCTGCACGGCCCGGGCGGAATCGATGTTGGCGCTCTCGCGGGCCTGCTTGGCGGATGCCTCGCGTTCGGCGATCGCCTGTTCGGAGGCGATGCGGGCTTCCTCCTCGGCGCGTTTTGCGGCCTGCTCCTGCTGCGCGGTTTCGGCGCGGGTCGCCGCGGATTTGTTGGCGATGTCTCTTTCCTGGCTGAGTTCGGCCTCTCGCTTCGTCCGCTCGATGGTCAGCGATTGCTGGCGGGCCTCGAGATCCTTCTGGGCGATGGCGACTTCGGTGTCGCGAACGATCTCATTTCGCTCCTTCTTGCGTCCCTCGGTGATGCGGGTCAATGCCGCCAGACCTTGCGCATCGAAGAAGTTGTTGGCGTTGAAATGCTTGATATCGGTCTGGTCGAGGCGTGTCAGGGAGACGGATTCGAGCTCGAGGCCGTTCGACTGGAGATCGGCGCCGACAGCTTCCTGCACGGCCTTGACGAAATCCATGCGCTGTTCCTGCAGCGCGTCGAGGTTCATCGTCGCGGCCACCGAGCGAAGGCCGTCGACGAATTTCGCCTCGATCAGGATGCGAAGCGCCTCGGCATCGTTGGTACGGTTGCCGAGCGTCTGCGCAGCAAGCGCAATCGAAGAGGCATCGGGCTTGACGCGGACATAGAATTCGGCGCCGATATCGACTCGCATCCGGTCCTTGGTGATCAGCGCATCGCCCTCGCCGCGGCGAACCTCGAGCCGCAGCGTCTTCAGGTTGACCCTGGCGATCGAATGGAAGATCGGCAGGACGACCGAGCCGCCGTCGAGCACGACCTTTTGGCCACCGAGGCCAGTGCGCACATAGGCCTCATCGCGGCTGGAGCGCGTGTAAAGAGAGGCGAGGACAAAACCGATGCCGAAGATCAGAACAATCCCAATGCCGGCTGGTAGAATAACGTCGTATATCATTGCTGCTCCCTCAAAGATTGATTGTCCGCATCGGTGGGGTCGACCGGCGCGGGAATGGCGATAAACACATTGGCCTTGTGATCGACGAGAAGAACCGAAGCGCCGATCCCGAGTGGATCTTCGCCCTTGGCGGCCCGGGCTCGAAGCACATGCCAGTTTCCATGCTGATCCTTGACGCGGACGCGGCCCGGCAGTCCCTGATCGAGCGGGCCGATCGACACCTCGGCGGTCCGGCCGAGCAAGGCGTCGAGATCGACCGCATAAGTTTCGTCGTGCGGTACGACCCGCGCCACGGTTCGGCTCGATGCCCTGACCATGGGGATGGTTGCGAGCGCGGCAGGTATGACGGCGATGAAGCTTGGCAGCGGCGCCCAGAAGGCGTTGGCGACGGCCTGCAAGGCAAAACCGGTCATCGCGAAGAAGCCAAGCGTCAGCATCATGAGAATCAGCAGGGGAACACCGCCGAGATTGAGCCAGGACAGGTATGCCAGGATGCCGTCATGGCCATGAGCCTCCGGCTTTCCCAGAAATTCGGTCATCGAAAAACCCATGACCATCGCGAGCATCTCGATCGCGGTCAGACCGACGAGGATCGCTGCGGCGATGGCGAAGGGCGCACATTCCTGCGAGAAAAGGAGCTCCATCGGCGTTACCGGTTATCCGCCTTGAAGCGGGCGAGGCGCGCCTCGATCGCCTGTTCGCGGTGCAACCGGTCGAGTTCGTCCAGTTCGGAACTATGGGCATGCTCGCCAGTAGGAACCCCGGTCAGCCGCGAGACTGCCGCGGCAGCGCGGGCAGCATCTGCACCCGGTGCGGGCTGGCTGTGGCCGGTCGCGGCGTGTTCGGGATGCCGCGCGATGCTGCGCTTGAAATCGGCAAGGCGAGCGTCCGCCTCGCGGCGCGTGGCGAGGACGGCCTGCAAGGCTTTCTGGCCTTCGTCCACCTGTTCCCTGGCATCGGCCAGCGCCTTGTCGAGCGCTGCGATCTGGGATTCGAGATCGATCTGGCGGGCAACGCCGGCCTTTGCCAGGTCATCCCGCTCTGACGAGACGGCGATGCGGATCTTCTGGTCGAGCGCGTTCAGGTCTTCGACGATTTCGTCCCTGCGGCTCTGGATGCGGTATTCCTCCGCGCGCGCCTTGCCGAGATCGGTGCGGGCCTCATCCGCCGCTGCATCGATCTCGCGGATCGCCTGTTCGATGACGGCGATCTTGTTTACGCCTTCGGCCTTGTCGATCGCCGCATTCGCGATGCCCGCGATCAGACGGCCCATGCGTGAGAGAATGCCTTCGTTCGTCATGTTTTCCTCCATCCGAGCGGAATTCGGCGTAACGCCGATGTGAATCTCGTAGCGATCCTGGCCTGCAACGAGGTAGGCCGGAAAAATACTCTCCCATCCCCTGGAATAACCCGCGACATCGAAGGGCACGGCAACACGTCCGTGCACCGTGGCGATCGTCAGGTCCGAGGGGCCTTTGATGGCGAAGAGCTTGTCATCGAGCGGCAGATGCGGCGGATCGGCGGTGACGCCGCGATTGGCGGCGAAATCGCGAAGGCCGAGCGTGACCAGCCTTGCCGGCAACCCCGTCTGCTCGCGGACGGTTTCATAGGCAAGGTCATGCAGCACGACGAGATTGGCGCCCGTCCTGTCGGAGACGAGGCCAGTCAGGATTTCGATCATCCTGAGATAGGCGGCAATGGTATCGTCCAGCGCCTGCCGGGCGTTGTCGTCAGGCGCCAGCGTGTAGCGCAGCAGCGATGGATGCGGTGTCTTGCCTGTGATAACCATAGGTAAAACATAAAGCACCGCTTTTGTGCTTTCAAGGGCTGGCGATAAAAATACAACCTAGGCTTAACGTGCGGTTAGAAGGACTGAGGCAGTGTCCATTATCGAGAGATGTCGCGAGCTGGCGGCAGTGAGCAGCCTTGTGAAAAGAGTCACGGACTCTTGAAGCCCAACGCGTGACCGGCAGCAAAAGCCTCGACACAATTCCAAATCACATGTGCCGATGAAAGAACCGGCAGCAGATCGGCTCCGTTCCCTATCGGGCGGCCGTATGCGCCTCGCGAATACCGGCGCTGATACGGTTGATGGTGGTCCATATGAGAAGTAGAGCCACCACCGCCCAGAGCCACGAAGTCCATGCTGCAAATGTACCACCAACCGCGACAAAGATGCCGAGCGCGCCGAAAAGGACCGCGCGGTCGCTCTTGCCCAGCGGCCCGTCGTAACGCCGGCTTGCCCCGACCGTTTGACCCAGAACGCCGGTAAATTCCGTCAGCGCCGAGAGGAATATGACCGCCATCGCCGGCACCAAGCCGTTCGGATCGATGAGCGCAAACGGCAAATACAGGGCGACATCCGACACGACATCACCGATCTCGTTCAGATACGCGCCTAAAATGCTCTTCTGCCCATGTTCGCGCGCGAGCATGCCGTCGATGGCGTTGAGACCCATGCGCAGGAGAAACCATACAGGCACCAGCAGGAACCAATGCGGCAGCGGGGCGACGCTCAGAAAAAAGCCCAATGCAACCGAGACGGCGGCGGCAACTGAAGTCACCTGATTGGCGGTGACGCCTCGCGCCGCGAGGGAACGCACCAGAGGGCGAAGAATATTCTGAAATCGGGACTTCAATTGATAGACAGACATGCTACCTCATTGGAATTTCGTGCATCGAAATAGTCTATCCCCGCCTCTCGCGGGTGCAGATCATCTTAGTTATGAGGAAAGCCACACTTCATATCGGTTCTCGTAAAGGACTTACATTTGCAACTAGACTTTTGCAATGCAGGCAAATCACTGTTCCCGCCAATGGTTGTAACCCACCCACCAATCAGAATTGGAGAAGACCGTGCTGCAAACTGCCGATAGTGGGCAACCGTCCTCGACGGCCAGACCAATGCATGAATCCGAATTCGCATCGCATGATGGCACTCGACTCTTTTATCGGGCGTGGCCTTCGACGGGCGCTGCACCGAAGGGTGTAATCATTCTTCTCCATCGCGGCCACGAGCATAGCGGCCGCGTCACCCACCTTGCCACCGAGCTCGGCCTCGATGATTTTTCCTTCTACGCCTGGGACGCACGCGGCCATGGACGCTCGCCGGGAGAGCGCGGCTATTCGCCATCCTTTGCTGCCTCGGCGCATGATCTCGATTGTTTCGTCCGCCATGTCAGCGAGACAAGCGGTACTGCTGTCGAAGACATCGCCGTCATTGCGCAGAGCGTCGGCGCGGTCCTCGCCGCCACCTGGGTGCACGACTATGCGCCGCCGATCCGTGCGCTCGTGCTTGCCTCACCGGCCTTCAGCGTCAAGCTCTACGTGCCTTTCGCCAAAGAAGGCATTGCACTCTGGGAAAAGGTTAAGGGGACATTCTTCGTCAATTCCTATGTCAAGGCGAGGTTCCTGACGCATGACCCCGAGCGCATCGCCTCGTACGAATCCGACCCATTGATATCTAGGCCAATTGCCTCCAACATCCTGTTGCAGCTCTATGAGGCGGCAGCCCGCGTTGTCGGCGACGCCCGCGCCATCACCGTCCCGACCCAATTGCTGATCTCCGGCAGCGACTGGGTGGTGCGACACGCGCCGCAGCACCGGTTTTACGAAAATCTCGGCAGCCGGATCAAGGAACGGCATGTGCTTGCCGGCTTCTACCATGACACGCTTGGCGAAAAGGAGCGCGCGATTGCCCTGGCCGAAGTCCGCCGTTTTATAGACGCGCGTTTCGCCGAGCCCCGGGCGCCTGCCAACCTTTGCACCGCCCATATCCAGGGCTATACAAAGGACGAGGCCGACCGGCTCGCGAGCCCGCTGGACGCCACATCCCCACGTGGCATCTACTGGGCGCTCAGCCGCCTCAACATCAAGATCGGTGCTTTGGTGTCTGAAGGCATAAAGACAGGGGTCAAGACCGGTTTTGATTCCGGCTCGACCCTCGATTACGTCTACGAGAACAAGCCGCGCGGGCTCGGTCCCGGCGGGCGATTGATCGACAAGGTGTTCCTCGATGCGATCGGCTGGCGCGGCATCAGGCAGCGCAAGCTACACTTGCAGGAACTGATCGACCGCGCGCTGCAGCGCCTGAAAGCAGTCGGCCGCAATACCCACATGCTCGACATAGCGGCCGGGCACGGCCGTTATGTCCTTGATGCGATCGAGACAGCTGCCGTGCGTCCCGATAGTGCGCGGTTGCAGGACTATTCCTCTATCAACGTCGATGCCGGCCGCAAGAGCATTGCGGCGCGTGGACTGAGTGATTTCGTCAGCTTCCGCCAGCAGGATGCCTTTGACTGCGAGGGGCTGGCTGCAATCACGCCGGCTCCGGATCTCGCGATCGTCTCCGGCCTTTACGAGCTGTTTTCCGACAATGCGATGATCGCCGCGTCGCTCAACGGGATCGCCCGCGCGATGCTGCCCGGTGGTCTGCTTGTCTACACCAACCAGCCATGGCATCCACAACTGGAGATGATCGCCCGCGCACTGACCTCCCACCGCGGCGGCGAGGCGTGGGTGATGCGACGGCGGACGCAAGAGGAAATGGACCAACTGGTCGCCGCAGCCGGTTTCCGCAAGATCGAACAGCGCATCGATCAATGGGGCATTTTCACTGTCTCGCTGGCCGAGAGAGTCTGAGGGCAAAGCGTGGAGAGGGCACGTTCTACTTTTTCCGCGGCAGCACCGGTCCCGAAGCGGGCGGCGCTCTGGCTCGTCTTCCTGGGACCGTTCTTCTATCTGAGCTATGGCGGCGCCAATTGGCTGGCATCGCAACGCGCTCATGTGCCGAACGTCGCCTTCGCATGGGAAAGCGCCATTCCGTTCCTTGGATGGACTATTATTCCATATTGGTCGATCAATCTGTTCTATGCACTCTGCCTGTTCATCAACACGACGCCGCGCGACGTGGATATGCTCGCGCGACGTTATCTGACGATCCAGATAGTAGCCGTCGCCTGCTTCGTCGCGTTTCCGCTCGAAGCGACTTTCGTACGGCCGGCAACGAGCGGCCTGCCCGGTTTCATGTTCGCCGTCCTCGGCGGCTTCGATAAGCCGTTCAACCAGGCGCCGTCGCTGCATATCGCACTCCTGGTGGTGATCTGGGATCATCTGCGCGGCCGGTTGCCGCGGAAGGCACGGCTTCTTTGGCACCTTTGGTGCCTCCTGATCGGTGTCTCCGTGTTGACCACGTGGCAGCATCACGTCATCGACATACCGACCGGCATGCTGCTCGGTCTGTCTGCCGTCTGGCTTTTTCCGCGCGATGCCGGGTCGCCTCTCGCGAACTTTACGATGAGCGGCGATCCAAAGTCGCGCCGTCTCGGCATCTATTATCTGTGCGGTGCCGTCGCATTTCTCGGCCTTGGAGCGCTCTGCACGCCTCTATCGGCCGCAGCGCTTCTGTTGCTCTGGCCGGCTGTTGCGCTGGCGATCGTCGCAGTCGGATATTTCGGCGCCGGCCCGCAGATATTCCAGAAACGCGTCGATGGCCGGGCCACGCTTGCCAGCCGCTGGCTATTGGCACCCTACCGGCTCGGCGCTCTCATCAACATTCGGCTCTGGACCCGGAGAATGCCGGCTTCTGTTGTGATCGCTGACGGCGTCCATCTCGGTCGTTTTCCGCGTGGCCACGAGGCCGACCGTTTTGCCACGGTGATCGACATTACCGGCGAACTTCTGCGCCCCGGCGGGACACGCGCGCGCTGGTGCAGCTTTCCCACCCTTGATCTTACAGCCCTCGACAAGATCCAGACGCTCGCCGCAGCGAACCTCGTCGAGGATGCGCGCCAGCAGGGACCGGTCCTCGTCTGCTGTGCGCTAGGTTTCCAGCGGAGCGCCTGCGTTATCGTGGGCTGGCTGCTCATCAGCCGACGTTGCGAAAATCCAGCCGAAGCACTGCGGCTGATCGAACGGGCGGGGTGGCGCGTTCATCTGCCGGCGGAAAGTATCCATGCCATAGCGGAGGGCGTGCAATGACGCAGTGGAATACCACGGCCTCGGCGGCTGCGCGAAATCTCGGCCGCAATTCAATCTTCTGCGGGCTGACAGCGCTGTTGCCACTGATTGTCGGCCCGATCACCGTGGGATATCGAGGCTTCGCTCCACCGCTCGGCTGGATTTTGATGCTCGTTTTCTGCGTGATTGTTCTTGCGCTGGCGATCCATCTCCTCTTCGATGCGCTGTTGTTTCGCCTCGCGGCGAGCTACGAGACCGAGACGGCCGGTCTTGCCGCCATCGACGACCTGTTGTCCCGAATGCAGCTTCGCAAGCCTGACGGGATACCGCCTGACCTCGAGAGGCGGATTGCCGGATCGCGCCGCATCGTCTGGCGGCAGCGTTTTGCGCTCGCCATCTCTCTCGTGATTTTCGCGATCCTTCTGCTCGATGCGACCGATGGGCAGCCGCCCTGCTGAATACGACGGCAGGCGATAGATGCGGGTGCTCTCCGGCACGCGTCTGGCAGGTCTTGCCCACGCCATTAGGGACGTTCAGCCAGTGCCGATTTCTCTCCTTGAGCCTCTTTGCTGTTATCTGGCGTTCGAGGTGGAATACCAGAAACGGACGCCCGGACAGCATGCTCTCAGAATCGTGTGCTCAATGACTCAGCAATCGCGACGGCGATTCCGGGATTGGTGACTCTCCTAAGCTGGCTTCTCAAGCAGGTCATTGCCGCCCTGCGATGATCGACGAATTTACGTCATTGATGTCGCGCCTGCCGCAGAGCGCCATGGTGATGTCCATCTCCTTGCGGATGATGCCGAGCGCCAGCGATACGCCTTCCTTGCCCATGGCGCCGAGGCCGTAGAGGAAGGGGCGGCCGATATAGGTGCCCTTGGCGCCGAGCGCCACGGCCTTCAGCACGTCCTGGCCGGAGCGGATGCCGCCGTCGAGATGGACCTCGATACGGTCACCAACGGCGTCGACGATCTTCGGCAGCATGCTGATCGAGGAGGGGGCGCCGTCAAGCTGGCGGCCGCCGTGATTGGAGACGACGATCGCATCGGCGCCGGTGTCGGCGGCCGCCTTCGCATCCTCCGGATCGAGTATGCCCTTGATGATCAGCGGGCCGCCCCATTGTTCCTTGATCCAGGCGACATCCGCCCAGGACAGCCGGGGGTCGAACTGCTCGTGCGTCCATGCGGAGAGCGAGGCAATATTGGAGACATTCTTCGCGTGGCCGACGATATTGCCGAAGGTGCGGCGCTTGGTCTGCAGCATATCCAGGCACCAGAAGGGCCGGGTCGCCATCTGCCAGACATGTTTCGGCGTGAATTTCGGCGGCGCCGACAGGCCGTTGCGCAGGTCTTTATGCCGCTGGCCGAGAATCTGCAGGTCGGCGGTCAGCACCAGCGCCGAGCATTTGGCGGCCTTGGCGCGGTCGATGAGGTTGAGGACGAAATCCTTGTCCCTCATCACGTAGAGCTGGAACCAGAAAGGGCGCGTCGTCACCGACGCGACGTCCTCGATCGAGCAGATGCTCATCGTCGAAAGCGTGAAGGGAACGCCGAACTCCTCGGCGGCGCGCGCCGCCAGCATCTCGCCGTCGGCATGCTGCATGCCGGTCAGGCCGGTCGGCGCCAGGGCTACCGGCATCGACACTTTCTGGCCGATCATCGTCGTTTCCAGCGTGCGGTCGGTCATGTCGACCATCACCCGCTGGCGCAGCTTGATCTGACTGAAATCGCTCTCGTTGGCCGCGTAGGTCGATTCCGTCCAGGCGCCCGAATCCGCATAGTCGAAAAACATCTTCGGCACACGGCGCTGTGCAAGCTTTTTCAGGTCAGCGATGGTGAGCGGAGCGGCCATGAATTGAACCTTCACATCTGAATGCGGCTATCGGCCATAACATGAATTTGGCGGGAGTGTTACGGGAAACTGGCCGTGCCGGGCAGCTTTCACGGTCCGATTTCAAGGGTGACAGGGCGTCTCATTGAAGCTCCTTCTTCGACGCAACGCCGGCCACATAGGTCTCGGCGATCGCCCGGTCGTCGCCCATCGTCTGCAGCAGGAAAAGCTCCTCGGGCAGCGTCTTCACCACTTCCATCTTCAGCGCCATGGCCGGTGTCGCCGTGGCATCGAGAACGACGAAATCGGCCTCGGTGCCGGGTTCCAGCGTGCCGATCCGGTCCGCCAGCGACAGGGCCTCGGCATTGCCGCGGGTCATCAGGTAATAGCTTTCCAGCGGGTTCAGCCGTTCGCCGAGCAGCTGCTGGATCTTGTAGGCCTCGTCCATCGTCCGCAGCATCGAATAGCTGGAACCGCCGCCGATATCGGTCGCCACGCCGATGCGAACCGGCTTTTCGCGCCGTGTCAGCGCCTTCAGCGGAAACAGGCCTGAGCCGAGGAAGAGGTTCGAGGTCGGGCAGTGGACGGCGATGGCACCCGCCTCGCTCAGGGCGTCGGCTTCGCGCTCGGACAGGTGGATGGCGTGGCCGAAGAGGCTTTTCGGCCCGAGCAGGCCATAGCGGGCGTAGATGTCGGTATAGTCGAGCGCGTCGGGATAGAGCTCGCAGGTGAATTTGATCTCGTCGTGGTTTTCCGAAAGATGCGTCTGGATGTGCAGGTCGGGAAATTCGCGGGCAAGCGCGGATGTCGCCTCCATCTGCGCCGGCGTGGAGGTGATGGCGAAGCGCGGAGTGATGGCGACATGGTTACGGCCCTTGCCGTGCCAGTCCGCTATCACTTGGCGGGTCTCATCATAGCCCATCTCGGGCGTGTCGAGCAGGCCTTGCGGGGCATTGCGATCCATCATCACCTTGCCGCCGACCATGCGCATATTGCGCCTCAGCGCCTCGGCAAAGAAGGCGTCGGCCGAGGTCTTGTGCACGGAGCAATAGGCGACCGCCGTCGTCGTGCCGTGGCGGATCAACTCGTCATAGAAATGCGTGGCGATCCTTTCAGCATGCGCACTTTCGACGAAACGGCATTCCTCGGGAAAGGTGTAGGTGTTCAGCCACTCGAGCAGGTTGGCCGCATAGGAGGCGATCACCTGCATTTGCGGAAAATGCAGGTGCATGTCGATGAAGCCGGGCATGATCAGATGCGGGCGGTGGTCGATCTCGACCATGTCCTCGGTTGTTTTTGCCTTGATGTCGGCATAGGGGCCGACTGCCGCGATCAGCCCATTCTCGATCAGCAGGCCGCCATCCTCCTCGTAGAGATAGCTTTGGCTGTCGGTAAGGCTTAGCGGCGCGCGACGGAAGGAAAGCAGGCGGCCGCGCAGGAGTGTCGTCGTCATTGTGTCTTGCCTTCGACTGCGCTCTCGAACCAGGCGACGAGCAGCTTGCGTTCATCCGGCGTGATGTCGGTGATGTTGCCGGGCGGCATGGCATGGCTGCGGCCCGCCTGTATATAGATTTCGCGGGCATGGGCGGCGATTTCCGCGTCATTTTCGAGCAGCACGCCCTTCGGCGGTCGCACGATGCCCTCATAGACGGGCTCGGCCGCGTGGCACATGGAACAGCGCGTCGAGACCAGTTGCTTGACGGCGGGGAAATGCGGATCGCCGGCGAATTGCTGGAAGGCGGGCGCGACCGCGGCCGCATCCGTCTCGCCCGTCAGCAGCTTCGGCGCGGTTGAAAGCCACATGATCAGGATGAACAGGATGACGGTGACGATCCACGTCCAGGTCGGCCGGCCCTTTCTGGCATGCGTGGTGTTGAACCAGTGACGGATGGTGACGCCCATCAGGAAGACCAGGGCGGCGATCAACCAGTTGAACTGCGTTCCGAAGGCCAGCGGATAATGGTTCGACAGCATGAAGAAGATGACGGGCAGCGTCAGGTAGTTGTTATGCAGCGAACGCTGCTTGGCGACCTGCCCGTATTTCGGGTCGGGCGTGCGCCCGGCGATAAGGTCGGCGACAACGATCTTCTGGTTCGGAATGATGATCATGAAGACGTTGGCCGACATGATCGTGGCGGTGAAGGCGCCGAGATGCAGGAAGGCGGCGCGGCCGGTGAAAAGCTGCGTATAGCCCCAGGCCATGAAGACGAGCACGACATAGAGCACCGCCATCAGCCCCCAGGTATTCCGCCCAAGCGGGGATTTGCAGAGCAGGTCGTAGACGATCCAGCCGAGGGCAAGCGACGCCAGCGAGATCAGGATGGCGACGGGCGGGCTGATATCGAGCACATGCCGGTCGATGAGGAAGAGGTCGGCGCCGCCATAATAGACGATGCAGAGCATCAGGAAGCCGGAAATCCAGGTGAAATAGCTTTCGTATTTAAACCAGGTCAGATGCTCCGGCATCTGGGCGGGCGCCACCAGATATTTCTGGATATGGTAGAAGCCGCCGCCATGAACCTGCCATTCCTCGCCATAGGCGCCGGGCGGCAGATGCGGGCGCTTCACCAGTCCGAGATCGAGCGCGATAAAATAAAAAGACGATCCGATCCAGGCGATCGCGGTAATGACATGGAACCAGCGCGCCGCGAAGGCGAGCCATTCCCATGCTATGGCATATTCATACATCGAGTTCCCCTATCTTCCTCCGACTCGTGACATTGCGGAAATTTTGGCGGGGAGGGAAGAGGAGATTGAAGAACTGCACACGCGCGACGACCGGCGCGGCCAAAGGAGCAATGGAATGATCACCGGCTCGTCGAGATCTTCAGCGGTTTTGCAGAAGCTGCCGATCGCGGACGGATCGCCGATCTGCTGTCGCGTGCCTAAAAGCTGCCGAGAAGGCTGTGCATTATCTCTGCCTTATACTGAATCTGCTAATTCAGCAGATCTGGAACTGCGACGACTCGATTACAGTTATTTTTGCAGGCCGCCGGAATAAAATAAGAACCCTTAGATCATCGGCGGCGCATTCATCGACGGAGAAGATGCCCATGCGCAGCATTCTGACGTGCGTGATGATTGCGTATGCGTCGTTGGCGACGGCTCACGACGCACCTTCGGGGTGGAGTTATGACCCCTATTGTTGCAACGGCGACAGTCATAATGGCGATTGTCAGATGATCCCTTCGAAAAGCGTGGCGGTGACGCCAGGCGGATATCGTGTGACGCTGATGCCGGGAGACCACCGGTTGGTGACGCATGCTCATGTCTTCCTGCTGCCAATGACGAAGGCAATGCAATCCGGCGATAACGACTATCATCTCTGTCTGTTCCCGAACGAGGATACGCCGCGCTGTTTCTATGCGCCGGAAATGGGATATTGAAGGCGGACCACAGCACCGGACCCGGCTCACCAACCGGGTCCGGTATGTCGTTGTCCGAAAACCGCTGTACAGTTTCAGGCGGCATGCATCAATTTCCGGCTGCCTTCATCTCCTCAAGGATCCAGTTGCGGAAGGCCTTGATCTTGGGCACGTTGCGACGGTTTTCGGGGTAGACGAGCCAGTAGGCCTTGCCGTCGCTACGGGTCAGTTCGAAGGGCTGGTAGAGCCGGCCGAGCGCGATCTCGGCCGCATAGAAGGCCGGATGGAGAATGGCGACGCCATGGCCGGCGATCGCCGCATCGGCTTCCACCGCCTGGGAGCCAAGCTGGTTGCGCGGGCGCCGATCGAGATCCGTCTCCGTGACGCCGGCTGCCTCGAACCATTGTTTCCACCAGATGTCGCCGGCGTCGAAGAGATCGAACTTCAGGAGATCGCGCGGCTCGCTGATGCCGCCTGCCGTCTCCGCCAGCTTTGGGCTCAGCATCGGGGTGAACTCCAGGCCCATCAGCCGGTGCAGCGTCAGCCCCGGCCAGTTGCCGTCGCCCCAGCGGATACCGACATCGATCTGCTCGCGGGCGAAGTCGATGATATCAGAGCTCGCCTGAAAGCGCACCGCGATCGCCGGATGTTTCAAGTGGAAGGAGCCGAGGCGCGGCGCCAGCCATTTCGAGGCGAAGGTATGGGTCGAGCTGATAGCGAGCGTGCCTTCGACGCTGTCGCGCGCCGTCGCCATCGCGTCGTGCAGCATGGCAAAGGCTTCGGTTACCTTCGGCGCCAGCCGCTCGCCGGTCTCCGTCAGTGCGATCTGGCGGGGACGGCGCAGGAAGAGCGGCTCGCCGACATTCTCCTCCAGCAGCTTGATCTGGTAGCTGACGGCCGTCTGCGTCATGCCGAGCTCGTTGCCCGCCTTGGTGAAACTTCCGAGCCGGGCAGCGGCCTCGAAGACGCGCAGCGCATTCAGCGGGAATTGTTTGGAGAGTTTCATGGATAAGTTCTCTTGATGCAGGCAGACGGTCGTTCGATTGGAATTGCAGCATTTTTACCGTCAAACTGCAACTCATACCATCAAACCATCAAGGTGATGTCATGGATTGCTATGCTATCGAACAGAGCCCGCCGCAGCAGACCATCGGAATTTTCCGGCGCATCGGCGGTCGGCTGACGCGGATCTGGCGCATGCCCAGCCTCGATCTCGACACGGTGCCGGATCGCGTCAAGCGCGATCTCGGTTTTCTCGACGGACGCGATCCCTATTACGAGGACGAGCGCATGCGGTAGGCCGCGAGCGCCGTCAGGATTTCGGCGGCGGTCATGGCGGCGATCACCTCAGGGCGCTTGTCCCTGACCGCCGAGCCGCCGATCGGCAGCGTCAGCCGCTCCATCCAGCCGCGCTCTCCGCCACCTTCGCGGGAAAGCCAGCTTGCAAAGGTGGCGCGTTTGGTCGCCGAGCCGATCATGCCGGTATAGGCGAGGTCGGTCTTTTCCAGCGCCTCGCGGGCGATGAGGAAATCCAGCGCGTGGTCGTGCGTCAGGATGACGACCACGCCGCCGGCCGGAATATCCCTGACCAGTGCTTCGGGCATCGGCACGAGCCGCGCCTTCGTCTCTGCCGGCAGGTTGGCGAGCTCTTCCTGCCGCGTTTCGACGACCGTCACCAACAGCGGCAGCGGCGCCAAGGCCGCAGCCAGCGCCCGGCCGACATGGCCGGCACCGAAAAGATAGACCTCCGGCAGACACTCGATCTCACTGGTTAGCCTGGCTTCGATTTCTTCAGCAACCGCCTTTGTCACCCGGCGAAACCGCAGCTGCGTGCGTCCGCCACAGCACTGGCCGATGTCGGGCCCAAGGGGGATATCCATCTCCGCCACCCCACCGGTTCCCGCGAGCATGTCCCGCGCATTCGCGATCGCCATGAACTCGAACTGGCCGCCGCCGACCGTGCCCCATAACGCGGTTTGCGATGCCAGCATGAAGGTACCGGCCTCACGCGGGGTGGAGCCCTGCGTACCGGTGATGTCGATGAGGATGCAGTCCGGGTGGGCGGCGAGGAAGCGGCGGATGTCTGTCATGGGTGGCTGACCGATGGGTTCGCCGCCGAGGCCAACAAACGAGCCGGACGCATTCGCATCTGCTACACCCGCTTCATCCGCTCGACCGCCATCAGCACCCGCTCCGGTGTCGCCGGTGCGTCCAGCCTCGGGCAGACCCGATAATCCGCGACACTGCCTACCGCCATCGACAGTGCCTCCAGCACCGAGATCGCCAGCATCAAGGGTGGTTCGCCGACGGCCTTGGAGCGGCCGATGGTGGCCTCAGTGTTCTCGGACCATTCGGCGAGGCGCACGTTGAAGATCTTCGGACGGTCGGAAGCGAGCGGGATCTTGTAGGTCGAGGGGGCATGGGTGCGGAGCCGGCCCTTGTCGTCCCACCAGAGTTCCTCCGTCGTCAGCCAGCCCAGGCCTTGGACGAAGGCACCTTCGACCTGGCCCATGTCGATCGCCGGATTCAACGAGCGGCCGACATCGTGGAGGATGTCGGTGCGGTCAATCAGATATTCGCCGGTCAGCGTGTCGATCGACACCTCGGTGCAGGAGGCGCCGTAGGCGAAATAATAGAAGGGCGTGCCGCGGCCGGCCTTGCGGTCCCAGTGGATCTTCGGCGTCTTGTAGAAGCCGGCGGCGGAAAGCTGGACGCGGGCGAAATAGGCCTGCTTGATGAAATCGGGGAAGGGGATCTCGATCTCGCCGACGCGCACGCGGTTCGGCAGGAAGACGACGTCGGCAGGCCCAACATCCCACTTCTCGGCGGCGAAGGCGACCAGCCGTTCTTTGATCTGGCGAGCAGCGTCATAGGCGGCCATGCCGTTCAAGTCCGAGCCGGAGGAGGCGGCAGTGGCCGAGGTGTTCGGCACCTTGGCCGTCGTCGTCGCGGTGATCTTCACCCTGTCGATATCGACCTGGAAGCTGTCAGCCAGCACCTGCGCCACCTTGGTATAGAGGCCCTGGCCCATTTCGGTGCCGCCATGGTTCAGGTGGATCGAGCCGTCCTGGTAGATGTGGACGAGGGCGCCGGCCTGGTTGAAGGCAGTCATGGTGAAGGAGATGCCGAATTTCACCGGCGTCAGCGCGATGCCCTTTTTTATATAGCGGCTGTCGCGGTTGAAGGCGATGATGGCGTTGCGCCGTGCCTGGTATTCGGACGTTTCCTCCAGCTCCTCGACGATGCGGGGGATGATATTGTCCTCGACCTCCTGATGGTAGGGGGTGAGCGTGCGCCCGGAGCCCGGCTGGCCGTAGAAATTCAGCTTGCGGACATCGAGCGGATCCTTGCCGACGGCATAGGCGATTTCCTCGATGAAGCGTTCGGCCCCGAGCATTCCCTGCGGCCCGCCGAAGCCGCGGAAGGCGGTATTGGAGACGGTGTGCGTCTTCAGTGGTTTCGACGTCAGATGCACATGCGGGTAGAAATAGCTGGAATCGGCATGGAAGAGGGCACGGTCGGTTACCGGCCCTGAGAGGTCGGAGGAGAAGCCGCAGCGTGCCGCATAGGTCGCGTCGACCGCGTGGATGCGTCCTTCGGCATCGAAGCCGAGCTCGTAATCGACGAGGAAATCGTGGCGCTTGCCGGTAGCGCTCATATCCTCGTCGCGGTCCGGGCGGAATTTGATCGCGCGGCCGAGCTTCTTGGCGGCAATCGCCGCAAGTGCTGCGAACTGATTGCCCTGCGTCTCCTTGCCGCCGAAGCCGCCGCCCATGCGGCGCACGTTGACGGTCACGGCGTTGGAGGGAATATCGAGCACATGGCCGACGATGTGCTGGATCTCGCTTGGATGCTGCGTCGAGGACCAGACGGTGACCTCGTCGTCCTCGCCGGGGATCGCCACGGCGATATGGCCTTCGAGGTAGAAATGCTCCTGTCCGCCGATGCGCATCTGACCTTTCACACGCATGGCGGCATTCGTCATTTCCGTATCCGGCTCGCCGCGCCGCAGCGTCATCGGGGTGATGACGAGCGGGCTGCCATTGGCGAGCGCCCCGTCGATATCGCTCCAATGCGGCAGGTCGCGATAGTCGATCTTTGCCAGCCGCGCGGCGCAGCGGGCGGCATCACGCGTCTCGGCGATGACGGCAAAGATCGGCTGGCCGTGGAACTGAACTAAAGTTTCGGCCAGCAGCGGCTCGTCATGGCTGCCGTTGGAGCTGACGTCGTTGACGCCGGGCACGTCTTTGCCGGTGAAGACCCAGACGACGCCGGGATAGGCGGCGACCGCGGAGAGATCGATAGCGGCGATTTCGGCATGTGCCCGGTCAGAGAGGCCGAGGGCGCCGTGCAGTAGACCTGCGGGTTCCGGAATATCGTCGATATAATCGGCGGTTCCGGTCACATGTTTATGCGCTGAATCATGTCGCTGCGAGCCGTGCATCGGGCCTGCGATGATGGCCTTGCGGTCTTCGAAGGTGGACTTGTCCATTAGCGCCTCCCTCCGCGAAGGGAGTGAGGGGAGGCGACCGCGACCGTTCCCATCGAAGCTTGCCACCAGGTCTTGGAGATCAGGCTGAAGATCGATTTTTCCATCACGCCACCTCCTCGAACCGCTTCAGTTCGGCCGGCGCGCCGACGGTCTCAAGATAGAACCGCGTCAACAGGTTCTTCGCCGTCAGCTGGCGGTATTCCGCCGTCGCGCGCCAGTCGGTCAGCGGCTGGTAATCGGCGTCGAATGCGGGGCGGGCTGCCTCGATCGTCACTTCCGTCCATGGTTTGCCAATCAACTCGGCCTCCACCGTGCGGGCGCGTTTCGGCGTCGCCGCCATGCCGCCGAAGGCGATGCGAATATCGGTGATCATCTCGGCATCGTCGAGCGTCAGCAGGAAGGCGCCGAGCACGGCAGTGATGTCCTCGTCGCGGCGCTTGGTGATCTTGTAGGCGGCAAAGCGGCTCATTGCTACGGGGTAGGGCACGAAGACGCTCTCGACGAATTCGCCGGGCTTCCGGTCCTGCTTGCCATAGGCGATGAAGAAATCCTCGAGCGGCATTCTGCGCTGGCCTTGCAGGGATCGCAGCGTCAGCGCCGCGCCGAGCGCGATCAGCGGCGGCGGGCTATCGCCAATCGGCGAGCCGTTGGCGATGTTGCCGCCGATCGTGCCCATGTTGCGCACTTGCTCGCCACCGATGCGATCGATCAGCCGCCCGAGCGCCGGGATTTTCTTGGAGATCGCCTCGAAGGCCCTGGTGTAGCTGACGCCGGCGCCGATGGTGACGCCGTCCTCGCCTTCCGTAACCGACTGCAATTCGCTGAGGTGATTGATGAAGACGACCGGGCTCAGCCTGCGCATCTGCTTCGTCACCCAGAGGCCGACATCGGTCGCGCCGGCGACGATAATCGCGTCGGGTTCCTGTGAAAGGACCTCGGCCAGCGCCTGGACAGAAGCCGGCACGATCAGCCGGTCTTCGCCATTCCCAATCCTGATCGTGCCGCTCGCCTGCATTGCCCAAAGCCGCGCGACGATTTCCGAGCGCGTCCGTTCCAGCGGGTCGAAGAGCGTACTCGGCCGCACCAGGCTCACCTGCTCGGCGGCCTTGACGATCGGCTCGTAGCCCGTGCAGCGACAGAGATTGCCTTGTAGCGCCTTTTCAATTTCCTGGCGGCTCGGCTTTTCCTTGGCGAGCCAGAGACCGTAAAGCGACATGACGAAGCCCGGGGTACAGAAGCCGCATTGCGAGCCATGACAATCGACCAATGCCTGCTGGACGGGATGCAGCGCGCCGTTCTTGCCGGCCAGATGCTCGACGGTCACCACATGGCTGGCATGCAGCGAACCCATGAAACGAATGCAGGCATTGACGGATTCATAGGCGAGCTTGCCGTCGGCCAGCCGGCCGACGAGCACGGTGCAGGCGCCGCAATCGCCTTCCGCGCATCCTTCCTTGGTGCCCGTCAGTTGTCGCTTCAACCGCAGAAAATCGAGAAGCGTCTCGGTTGGCCTGACATCGGTAAGCGTGACGTCCTCGCCATTCAGGATGAAGCGGATGCTGTCGTTCATGATGTTCCTGTTGTTGTTTTCCAAATGGTTAAGCCGCCGTCCAGCCACCGTCAATCGAGATGTGCGTTCCCGTCACCTGCCGGGCGGCATCGCTGGCGAGATAGAGCGACAGTGCGCCGATTTCTTCGGCCTTGACGAATTCATGCGTCGGCTGCGCCTTGAGGATGACCTCGCTCTTCACCTGTTCCTCGGTCATGCCGCGGGCCTTGGCGGTATCCGGTATCTGCTTCTCTACGAGCGGCGTCAGCACGTAGCCGGGGCAGATGGCGTTCACGGTCACGCCGAATTCGGCGAGCTCCAGCGCTGCCGTCTTCGTCAGGCCTAATATACCATGTTTTGCCGCGACATAGGCGGATTTGAAAGGGGAGGCGACGAGCCCGTGGGCCGAGGCGATGTTGATGATCCGGCCGTACTTCTTCGCTTTCATCAGCGGGATCGCGGCGCGCATGGTATGAAAGGAACTCGACAGATTGATCGCGATGATCTGATCCCATTTCTCGATCGGGAAATCCTCGACCTTCTCGACATGCTGAATGCCGGCATTGTTGACCAGGACATCGACGCCGCCGAAGGTCTTGGCCGCCGTTTCGATCAGGTCGGCGATCTCTGCGGGCTTGGTCATGTCGGCCGGATGATAGAGCGCCCGGCCTTTGGATAATGATTCAAGCCGTTCGACGATCGCCTTGATTTCATCAGCCTTTCCAAAACCGTTGATGACGATGTTGTCGCCCGTTTCTGCGAAGGCAGTGGCGATCGCAAGGCCGATGCCGCTGGTGGAACCGGTGACGACGACTGTTCTGCTCATGCTGTTCTCCCTGAAATGGCGATGCTGCGGTGCAGCGCTTAGCTGCGAGGTTATGCCCAAAGCCGGCGGGCTGGCAATTCCGCTTTATTCGCTTTTCTCGCTCCCATCCGTGTCCTATTGATTTGCTTCGACAATTGACATGCTGAGGGAGGGTTTTCATGAGCGGATATGTTCTGGCGATCGATCAGGGAACGACGTCGACGCGGGCGATCGTCTTCGATGGCGACATGCATGTCGCCGGCAAGGGCCAGAAGGAATTTACCCAGATCTACCCGCGCTCCGGCTGGGTCGAGCACGATCCCGAGGAAATCTGGGATTCGGTCGTCTCCACCGTCCACATGGCGCTGCGCGATGCCGGGATCGAGGCTAGGGATCTTGCAGCACTCGGCATCACCAACCAGCGCGAGACGGTGGTCGTCTGGGAACGCGAGACGGGTCGGCCGATCCAGAATGCCATCGTCTGGCAGGACCGGCGCACGGCAAGCTATTGCGACAATCTGAAAAGGCAGGATCTCGAGCGGCTGTTCACGAAGAAGACCGGCTTGATCCTCGATCCCTATTTTTCCGGCACCAAACTTTCCTGGATGCTTGCAAACGTGAAGGGCGCGCGGGCGCGCGCTGCCAGGGGCGATCTCTGCTTCGGCACGATCGACACTTTCCTGATCTGGCGGCTGACGGGTGGCAAGAGCTTCGTCACCGATGCCACCAATGCCTCGCGCACGCTGATGTACAATATTGCCGAAAACGCGTGGGACGAGGATCTGCTCGATATTCTGAGGGTCCCCGCCGCGATGCTGCCGGAGGTCAAGGATTGCGCCGCGGATTTCGGCACCGTCGATCCTGATATCTTCGGTGCTGCTATCCCCATCCTCGGCGTTGCCGGCGACCAGCAGGCGGCCACCATCGGCCAGGCGTGTTTTGCGCCGGGCATGATGAAATCGACCTATGGCACTGGCTGTTTCGCGCTGCTCAACACCGGCGCCGACATGGTGCGTTCCAAAAATCGGCTGCTGACCACCATCGCCTATCGCCTGAACGGCGAGACGACCTATGCGCTGGAGGGTTCGATCTTCATCGCCGGCGCCGCCGTGCAATGGCTGCGGGACGGGCTCGGCATCATCGGCAGCGCGGCGGAGACCAACGCGCTTGCCGAAAGGGCCGATCCGACGCAGGAGGTCTATCTGGTGCCCGCCTTCACCGGTCTCGGCGCGCCGCATTGGGATGCCAAGGCGCGGGGCGCGATCTTCGGGCTGACGCGCAACAGCGGCCCGGCGGAACTCTCCCGAGCGGCGCTGGAGGCCGTCTGCTATCAGACCCGCGATCTGCTCGACGCCATGCAGAAGGACTGGAAGAACGGCACTGAGGACACAGTGTTGCGCGTCGACGGCGGCATGGTCGCCTCCGACTGGACGATGCAGCGCCTTGCCGATCTGCTCGATGCGCCGGTCGATCGCCCGATGATCCTGGAGACGACGGCGCTGGGGGCTGCCTGGCTCGCCGGCAGCCGGGCAGGGGTGTGGCCGGACAGGGACGGTTTTTCGGCGACCTGGAAACGGGATCGGCGGTTCGAGCCAGACATGGACGAGAAGGTGCGGGCGGCGAAGCTCAAGGGTTGGAAGAATGCGGTCAAGCGGACGCTGAGCGAGGGCTGAGGCGCGATCAGCGCCCTCATGTAGCGCCGCTCGTCCCGGGAGATGCCAGCCATTTCTTCAGCTATGACGCCGTCCGTGCTCCGGAAGATCACGAATTTCCGGTCAATAATTTTTTGATGCGGCCTGTCGGGTAAGCGGTTACTCCTTCGTCATTCAAAAAGAGGAGTGAGCGATGCTTTATGCAATCCTTTGTTACGCCCATGAGGAAACTGTCTTCGCCTGGTCCAAGGAGGAAGAAGCTGCCGTCATGGAGAAACTCTACGCCGTGCAGGAGCCGCTTGCCGCAGCCGGCAAACTCGGCCCCGTCGGCCGGCTGATGCCGACGACGGCTGCGACCACCGTGCGCAAGGGCAAGGACGAGCCCTTGGTCATTGACGGACCTTTTGCGGAAACGAAAGAGGCGCTTCTCGGCTTCTACGTCGTCGACTTTGAAACGCTCGACGAGGCGATCGCCTTCTCGAAGCAGCTTTCATCCGTCAATCCAGGTTCCACCTCTTACGAAATTCGGCCTTTCTACGTCTTCAGGCCCGGAGATGCTTCATCATGACAGACATTGCCTGGATCGACCTCGCGCTTGCATCGGCCCGCCCGAAGGCGCTCGGCGCGCTGCTGCGCTATTTCCGCAATCTCGATACCGCGGAAGAGGCCTTTCAGGAAGCGTGTCTGAGGGCGATCCGAACATGGCCGGAGAAAGGGCCACCGCGCGATCCCACAGCCTGGCTCATCTTCGTCGGTCGAAACAGCGGCATCGATGCGGTGCGCAAGCGGGCGAAGATCCAGGCTCTGCCGGATGAGGACGTCATCTCCGATACCGAGGATGCCGAAAGCGACATCGTCGAGCGGCTGGACGATTCCAATTATCGCGACGATATTCTGCGGCTGTTGTTCATCTGCTGCCATCCCGATCTACCGGCGACCCAGCAGATCGCGCTGGCGCTGCGCATCGTCTCCGGTCTTTCGGTGCCGCAGATCGCGCGTGCCTTCCTGGTTTCCGACAGCGCCATGGAACAGCGCATCACCCGGGCCAAGGCGCGCGTCGCCAAGGCCGGCGTGCCTTTCGAAACGCCGAGCCCGCAGGAGAGGGCCGAACGGCTCTCGATCGTCAGCACGATGATCTATCTGATCTTCAACGAGGGCTACAGCCAGGCCGATCCCAGGCATGAGGCGGCTGCCTTCAGCGACGAAGCGATCCGGCTGGCGCGATTGATGCTGCATATCTTCCCATCCGAACCGGAGTTGATGGGGCTGCTTGCGCTCATGCTTCTGCAGATCTCGCGCCGGCCGGCACGCTTCAACGCCGGGGACGAGATCGTGCTGCTCGAAGATCAGGACCGGTCGCTGTGGAACCAGCCCTTCATCAATGAGGCCTTAGCGCTGCTCGACAAGGCGCTGCGTCATCGTCAGCCTGCCCCTTATCAGATTCAGGCGGCCATCGCTGCTGTTCACTCCCGCGCAAAACGCGCTGGGGATACCGACTGGGTGGAGATCGATCTGCTTTATCGCGCGCTGGAGCGTCTCCAGCCGTCGCCTGTCATAACGCTCAACCGGGCCGTCGTCGTCTCCAAGCTCCAGGGTGCGCAGGATGCGCTCGACCTCATCGATCCGCTTGGCGAAAAACTTGGCGGCTATTTCTACTATCACGGCTTACGGGGCGGGCTGCTGAAGCAGCTTGGCTTGACCAGTCAGGCGCGCGAAGCCTTCGACCGGGCCATTGCACTTGCCCATTCGGCGGCTGAGGCAGCCCATATCCGCCGACAGATCGACAAGATGCAGGAAGAGGCTACGCATCCGGTCGCAAAATAAAATGCGAAAAGAACTGCGCGCTGTCGGAACGGCGAACGTCGACACGTCCTTGTAGCAACCTGATAGGAAACAGGTTTCATTCAAATGGAGAGAATGTCGATATGACCGCCAGCACGCAACATGAACTCGTCCTCGTTCGCGAATTCGACGCGCCACGCGAGAAGATCTACAAGGCATGGACTAATCCTGATCTGCTGAAGCAGTGGTTCGTGCCACGTCCCTGGGGGGTGGAGGAAGCGACGCTCGACGTCCGCCCCGGCGGTTCCAGTGTGGTCGTCATGCATGACCCCGAGGGCAATCAGTACCCAAACCGCGGCGTCTATCTCGAGATCATCGAGAACGAGAAGATCGTCTTCACCGATGCCTATACAAGCGCCTGGGTGCCGTCCGAGAAACCTTTCTTCACGGGCGTCATCCTGCTCGAAGATCTCGGCAACGGCCGGACGAAATATACGGCCAAGGCGCTGCACTGGCGCGCCGAGGACAAGGAAGCGCACGAGAAGATGGGCTTCCACGAAGGATGGGGCAAGGCAGCGGACCAGTTGGCGGAGTTGCTGGCGAAGATGTAAGCGGGAGGCGAGGCTGCGCGGCGAGACCGCGTCGTCCTGACGCTTCAAGCAAGGTTTGAGACGGTTCGAAAGATGATTCCGCCGGCGCTTCGAAGTCGTTGAATTCAGATTCGGATTGGTCGCCGATCGGACTTCCGGATCCCCAAAGACATCATGCCGCCCATCGAAATTCTCGAACATTCCGTTCCAGAATTTGTATTTGCGCTCTATCCCCGGCATCCTTATCTCAGCCGAGAATTCAACAGGATGCAGATGATGGAACTGGGGCTTTACACATTCGCCGACGTCAATCCCAACCCTGCGGGCAGCAGAGGCGTCGAAGGGGCGGAGCGGCTGAAGAACCTGATCGAGGAGATCGAGCTTGCCGATCAGGTGGGGCTCGATGTCTTCGGGCTCGGCGAGCATCATCGGCCGGACTATGCGGCATCCGCTCCTGCAGTCGTCTTGGCCGCGGCCGCGGTCAAGACTAGGAATATCCGGCTGACCAGTGCGGTCACCGTGCTCTCTTCCGATGACCCGGTGCGCGTCTTCCAGCAGTTTTCGACGCTCGACCTGATTTCCAACGGCCGGGCCGAGATCATGGCGGGGCGCGGCTCCTTCATCGAGTCCTTCCCGCTATTCGGCTACAATCTCGAAGACTACGACCAGCTTTTCGAGGAGAAGCTTGATCTGCTGCTGGCGCTGCGCGACAACGAGGTTGTGGAATGGAAGGGTGAGCTTCGCGCGCCGATCAACGGGCGCGGCGTCTATCCGCGACCGCTGCAGGATCCGCTACCGCTCTGGGTTGCCGTCGGCGGCACGCCGCAGTCGGTGGCGCGCGCCGGCGCGCTGGGCCTGCCGGTGGCGCTGGCGATCATCGGCGGCGAGCCGCGGCGTTTCGCGCCGCTCTTCGATCTCTACCGCGAGGCGGCGCGCCGGGCAGGTCAGGACCCGGCGAAGCTGAAGACCAGCATCAACGTCCATGGCTTCATCGCCGATACAACGGAGGCGGCGGCCAATCAGTTCTACGGGCCTCAAGCCGAGGTGATGAACCGCATCGGCCGTGAGCGCGGTTGGGGACCGACGAACCGGGCGCATTTCGACATGTCGCGCGGGCCGAATGGCGCGCTCTTCGTCGGTGATCCCGAGGCGGTCGCCGAAAAGATTATCGCCCATCACGCCCTCTTCAAGAACGACCGCTTCCTGCTGCAGATGGCGATCGGCCTGATGCCGCATGCCGAGATCATGCGCGGCATCGAGCTTTACGGCACGAAAGTCGCGCCGATCGTCAGAAAGGCATTGACTGAAAGGGGCGAAGAGGCGAAAGCCACGGCCTGACGAGCGCACAACGTCGAACATCGGAATCGATTTTCGAAAAAGGATTGTGCGCCACTTCAACGTGATGAGCGTCCTTCGCGCGTCCTGTCGAACGCGCGGCGCTCTAGAACAGGATGATTTTAGACCGGGTCGGCCTAAAATTTGAATCCGGTTCTAAATTAGATAGTTAGAGCATCATGTTGTCCGAAAACCGCTCACACGTTTCGGCATCATGCTCTGAGGCGGCCGCGGCCGTCCTGCGCAAGGCCGGAACAGACGAATGGTTATCGCAAACGACGACGAACTGGTAAAGCTCAAGGAGATCGGCCGGATCTGCGCCAACGCCATCCAAGTGATGGCAGCGGCGATGGAGCCCGGCATGACGACGCTGGAGCTCGACCAGATCGGCCGCAAGGTGCTCGAGGATTCGGGCGCGCGCTCGGCGCCAGAGTTCTGCTACCAGTTTCCCGGTGCCACCTGCATCAGTATCAACGAGGAAATCGCCCACGGAATTCCCGGCCCGCGCGTCATCCGCGCCGGCGATCTCATCAATATCGACGTCTCGGCGGAAAAGGATGGCTTCTTTGCCGATACTGGCGCTTCCTTCGCGGTGCCGCCGATCAAGCCAAAGATCGAGCGGCTCTGCCGCGACGGCAAACGGGCACTCTGGGTCGGGCTCAACCAGGTCAAATCGGGCGAGCCACTGGCAAAGATCGGCACCGCCGTCGGCGCCTTTGCGCAGAAGAACCGCTATACGCTGGTCGCCAATCTGGCGAGCCACGGCGTCGGCCGCTCGCTGCACGAGGAGCCGGCCGAGCTCTCGACCTGGCCGGACCCTTCGGAAAAACGGATGATGACGGAAGGTCTCGTCTTCACCGTCGAACCTTTTCTCTCGCTCGGCGCAACATGGGCCGAAGGCGGCGACGATGCCTGGACGCTCTATGCCGATCCGAAGGCGCCGACCGTGCAATATGAGCATACGGTGGTCGCAACGCGCAACGGGCCGGTGGTTCTGACCTTGCCGGATGAGCGGGCGTAAGACCGGTACTGAACAATGAAGAAAGGCGGCGGGAGCTGACTCTGTCTCAAATCCCGCCGTACAGTCTTCGTCTCAGCTCCGCGTTTCCGGCCTGCCGCCTTGCAGGATTTCGGTGGCGGCGCGTTCGAGGATGCCGGCGATGCGGGCAGCTTCGGGTTTCGACCAGGGATAGCGCATGCGCATCGCCGAGCGCAGCAGCATACGGGCGGCGCGGATATCGCCGCCGTCCTGCATGAAGTCGCCGTCATCACTGTCGTCGGCGCCGTGACGGTCTGTTTCGAAGACACGCTTCACGTGGGCCATCTTCTCGCCGATGCGTTCCAACTTGGCGAACGTATGCAGGATCATGGCACGGTTTTCCTCGACGCGGCGGCGGCCGGCCTCGGTGATGCGATAGAGCTTCTTGGCGCCCTCAGCCTCCACCTCGGCAAGACTGGTTTCCTCGAGATAAGTGAGGGCGGGATAGATGACGCCCGGACTCGGCACGTAGAAGCCGCCCGAGCGCTCTTCCAATATCTTTATCAATTCGTAGCCGTGGCGCGGCTGCTCAGCGAGCAGTGCCAGGATGACCAGTTGTAGATCGCCGGCCGCGAATTTGCGGCCCATGCGGAAATCTCCGCCGAACATGCCGCCTTTAAAACCTCTCATGATTCTTCCTTTCATCGTTAGAAGTATCGTTAGCTATGTCGTAAAATATATATCGTAAGATATTCGCTTTCAAGCGCGACCGAAAATTTTTGACGTTTCTGGAAATTGATAGATCGATCAGAATTACTTGATTGTGATGCCGGTGCTGCAGCGCGATAAACGCGGCATGCTCGTCCGCACCCGTCACTCCCCGCCGAACCTTGTTTCCACTGCCGCTGCCGGCGCCGTTGCCATGGCCGCCGCCATGGGCTTCGGGCGCTTCTCCTACACGCCGATCCTGCCCGGGATGATCAGCGGCGTGCCGCTTTCGGCAGCGGATGCAGGCTTCATCGCGTCGGCCAATTTCGTCGGCTATCTCGTCGGCGCCGTGCTTGCAGCCTATGGCTGGGCGGCGGGGCGGGAGCGGCCGGTGGCGCTGTTGTCGCTGCTGGCAACCGCGATCCTGCTTGCCGCCATGGCCGCCACCGATTCCGTCGCCGTCTTTGCCATCATTCGTTTCTTGGCCGGCGTCGCCAGCGCCTTTGCGATGGTCTTCACCTCGTCGATCGTGCTCAGCCACGGGGCTGCCGCTGGCAACGATCATGTGCAAGCAGCGCATTTCGGCGGGCCGGGTGCGGGTATCGCGCTGTCTTCGGTCATGGTGCTGCTGATCGGCCTCGGCTTTCACGATGAACCGGGCGGCTGGCGGGCCGATTGGATCGGCGGGGCGCTCTATTGCGCAGCAAGCCTTGTCGTCGTCTTCCTGCTATTGCCGTCGGCGCCGGCGCAATCGGCGCAGGTGGGCAAGGAGCCGGCGCTCACCTGGAACCGGCCAATGGTGCTTCTGACGCTGTCCTACGGCCTGTTCGGCTTCGGTTACGTCATCACCGCGACCTTCCTCGTTACCATCGCGCGCCTTTCTGCAACCGGACCCTTCGTCGAATTCCTCTGCTGGTTCATCGCCGGCCTGACGGCGGCGGTGGCGCTGTTTGCCTGGAAGCCGCTGGTCAAGCCGCTCGGGCTTGGCGGGGTCTATGTCGCAGCGCTTCTGATCGAGGCCGCCGGTGTGCTTGCGACCGTAGCGCTGCCGCCTTCCGTCGCACCGCTGATCGGCGGGGCGCTGTTCGGGGCGACGTTTCTGGCAATCACTGCTTATGGGCTGCAGATCGGCCGCAAGCTTTCGCCTGACAGTCCGCGGCGGATCCTGGCGATGATGACGGCCGCCTTCGGCCTCGGCCAGATCGTCGGACCTGTTGTTGCCGGCTGGATCGCCCAGCGCAGCGGCAGTTTTACCGTCCCGACGGTGATCGCCGCGATCGCGCTCGTCGCCTGCGCGGCGCTGGTGATGCCCGTGATCAAGAAAATCTCTTAACCGGTTACATCTCCGTAACAATCGGCCGAACCCATTGCTGCTTCCTTCGAACTGCCTTAGTTTCCGGCACAATCAGTGTTCGACGACACTCCCGAGACTCACAGTTCAGGAAAGCAAAGCCTCCCGTGTTTCATTCCTTTTTTCCGCAGCCAAAGGCGTTCTTTAGTTCGCTCGTCGTTTGGACCCTGATTTCCATTGCCGGCTGGTATCTCTTCGCCGCGAGCCTCGGTGTATCGCTCGGTTATGCGCCGGTTGCCGAAGAGCAGCAGCCGATCGACCTTTCGTTCTTCCTGCTGCCCGAAAATGTCTGGTTCTACGGCTATTTCTTTCTGTCGGCGGTGGTCTTCTGCGGTGCATGGCATCTGAAGGCGCTGAACCACCCCTGGAAGATTTGGTCGATCTGGGGTTCGGCACTGATCATCTTCGTGACCTACTTTGGCGTCCAGATTAGCGTTGTGATCAATAACTGGCGCCGGCCGTTTGGTGACCTTCTGCAGAACGCATTGTCGAAGCAGCCAGGCATTTCCGTCGATAATTTCTACAGCCTGATGTGGGTCTTCTGCCAGATCGCATTCCTCAGCATGTTCGTATCGATCATGACCGACTTTTTCACCAGCCATTACATCTTCCGCTGGCGAACGGCGATGAACAATTTCTACATGTCGAAGTGGGAAAAGCTTCGTCACATCGAAGGCGCCTCCCAGCGCGTTCAGGAAGATACGATGCGCTTTTCGAGCACGCTCGAAGGTCTTGGCATCAGCCTCATCAACTCGGTGATGACGCTCGTGGTATTCCTTCCGATCCTTCTGGCCCTGTCGCATTACGTGACCGAGTTGCCGTTCATCGGGCCAGTGGCGAATTCGCTCTTTTGGCTAGCGCTGTTCTGGTCGGCTTTCGGCACGCTTCTGTTGGCGGTCGCCGGCGTCAAACTGCCGGGGCTGAATTTCCGCAACCAGCGCGTCGAAGCGGCGTATCGCAAGGAGCTCGTCTATGGTGAAGACCATGCGGAACGGGCTGAGCCGCTGACCGTCAGGGAGCTCTTCGGCAACGTTCGCCGGAACTATTATCGCATGTATTTCCACTACATGTATTTCAATGTCGCCCGTTATTTCTACATCCAGGCCGACGCGCTCTTCGTGGTCTTCATGCTGGTGCCGACGATCGTGGCGGGCACCATCACTTACGGTATCTTCCAGCAGATCTCGACCGCCTTCGGACAGGTCAGCAACTCGTTTCAGTATCTCGTCAACTCCTGGACAACGATCATTGAACTGCTCTCGATCCACAAACGCCTCAAGGCCTTCGAGGCTGCGATCGACGACGAACCGCTGCCTGAAATCGACCAGCGCTACCTGGAGCGTGAGACGGGGGTCGTGCACGCCGACGGCTGATGGGCAGGGAATCTTTGCGAGCATCGGAAGATTGGCGTTTGGGGCGCCTCCTCCTCGCTGGGTAGGAGGGGCAATCGCAGCGTCGCAACGAATCTCTTCTCCCCCGCGGGGAGAAGATGCCGGTAGGCAGATGAGGGGGCGGCCAGGCACGTCGTCTCGTTCAAGGGAACTTAGAGACACCCTGAAGGCTCGACAGCGCCATAGCCGCCATCAAAGACCTGACGTCTGCAATCTGCCGCGGGCCTCGATCATCGGGATCGCCTCCGAATAGCTGACGCAGGCGACGTCGGCGCGGTGGCAGACGTCGCTGACCAGGCGGTCGAGCGCCCGCCAATAGGCGCCGCCGTTCATTTCGACGAAGTGGAAGCCGAGCTGTAGCGGGACGCGGGCGCCGGCATACTGTTTGTCGAAAGCTTCCTTGAAGGCGGCATAGGCGCGATCCTCGAATTCCGCGGAATCGGCCGTATCCTCCTCACCCTTTGAATGGCGGACGAAGAGATTGTAGTCCATGCCGATGATCGGCTTCTCGTTCGGGCCTTCGGGGATCAGCGGCAGGCCGAAGCGGATGATGCCGTCTTCCTCGACAGGCATGGCAGGCCCTTTGGTGACCAGGCTCGCATCATAAGTGAAGCCCGCCTTCTTTTCGGCGGCGATCATGTCAGCGCCCGCGGTTGCCGAGAGATAGGGGGCGCGAAAGCCCTTGATGGCGTGATCGACCAGATCCTGCCAACCGGTCGGCTCCTGCAGGCCGACGCTCTTCCAGGCGTTTTTCAACGTCGCATGAAAGGTTGCGTATTCGGCCGACCAGTCGGCCTCGCTCCAGAGGCGGCCGTCGAAATGGCCACAGGCATGGCTCGATATGTCGTGTCCTTCGAGGTGGGCGTGCCAGATATTGCCGAGGCGCTCGCGGATCTCGTCGTCGCTCTGCGCGAAGCCGACATTGGATTTTCCGCGTTTCTGGTGCGGCGCCTGATAGGCCTTCTTCGCCGCCTCATTCATCAGGAAGGTGCAGGAGAGAAAATAGGTGAAGTGGGCGCCGTTTTTCGCCGCCATCTCGCGGCTCTTCAGCCAGAGCGCGTTGTCGTGGGCGCCGTCGAAGGAAATGATGACGAGCTGTTTCGGCCGGTCGGCCGCCTCGGCGATTGCCGGGAGCAGGAACGAGGCAGCCAGACAGGTGGAGAGGAGAAGACGGGACATGGACACCGCGACAATTTGTTCGCGGTTTCCCTCCGATAGAATTGCGGCGAAGCTGCGGTCGCGCTGGCATTTTTTCACGCCAGCCCTTAGAGCCTTTCCTGGTCAGATGTGACAAACGGTACGGAAGGGATCCGCAATGACATTGCTTATCGTCGGCATCATACTTTTCCTCGGGGTGCATCTGGTGCGGGTGGTGTCGCCCGACTTTCGCCGCTCGATGATTGCAAGCCTCGGCGAGAAGGGCTGGCGGGCGGCCTATTCGATCGCCAGCATCGCCACGCTGGTTCTTTTGATCTACGGCTTCGGGCAGGCGCGTGATGTGACCGGCATGCTGTACAATCCGCCGGTCTGGATGGCGCATATAGCAATCACGCTGATGCTGATCGCGATGATCTGTCTCGTCGCCTCGCTGCTGCCGGCGGGGCATATTGCAACCAAGACCAAACATCCGATGGTGCTGTCGGTGAAGATCTGGGCGCTGGCGCACCTGCTCGCAAATGGCGAGACGTCGTCGGTCCTGCTGTTTGCCGCCTTTCTCGGCTGGGGCGTCATCCTGCGCATTTCCTTGAAACGGCGGCAGCGGGCGGGCGAGATCACGCTCCGGCCGTTCGTCTCGGCCAAATACGACCTCTATGCCGTCGTCATCGGCATCGTCGTTTGGGCGCTGATCATCTGGAAGCTGCACGAATGGTTGATCGGGGTTTCGCCGCTCGTCATGTGACCGGCGCATAACCCCGAAATTCGATTCCGATTTTCGGGAAGGATTATGCGCGGATTCAAAGTGTTAGAGCGTCCTTAGCACGTCCTGTTGGACGCGCGGCGCTCTAATCTTTCACATCCCCCTTACAACGGCTGCAAAATGGGGTAGAAGGCCCGATAATATGCGTTTTGCATTGTGTATGGGTATTTCCGCGGCCGGAGACGAGAATGGCATTCAACGACGACAGCTTCATCCGTGAAGTCAATGAGGAATTGCGATCCGACCAGATGAAGGGTGTCTGGCGCCGGTTCGGCCGCTATATCATCGTCGTCGCCATTCTGATCGTCGTCGGCACAGCCGGCAAGGTTCTCTACGAGTATTGGGACGACAACCGTTCCTCCGGCACCGGCGACCAGTTTCTGGCGGCGATGAAGCTTGCCGACGAGAACAAGAACGACGAGGCGCTGGCCGCGCTCGACAAGCTCGAGAAGGAAGGCCATGGCGCCTATCCGGTGCTGGCGCGGATGCGGGCCGCGACCGTCCAGGTGCAGAAGGGCGATACCGCCGCGGCAATCGCCGCCTTCAACGAGATCGGCAAGGACAATGCCGTTCCGGCCGCCGTGCGCGATGCCGCCAAGATGCGTGCCGGCTGGCTGCTCATCGAGAACGGCGCTTACGAACAGGTTTCGGCCGCGATCGAGGAAATGGCTGTTCCCGGGAACGCCTTCCGTCATTCGGCGCGCGAGGCACTCGGCCTTGCCGCTTACAAAGCCGGCAACATGGCGCAGGCGCGGCAGTGGTTCCAGTCGATCGTCGATGATACCGACAGCCCACGCAATGTTGCCAATCGCGCCCATATGATGCTTGATCTGATTACCGCATCCGGCAAGGCGCCCGCCGCTCAGGGCTGATCGCGTTAAGGACAAGATATGAGTTTCACGGTCGCCATCGTCGGTCGTCCGAATGTCGGCAAGTCGACACTTTTCAACCGGCTGGTAGGTAAGAAGCTGGCGCTTGTCGACGACACGCCGGGTGTTACCCGCGACCGCCGGCCGGGCGATGCGCGGCTGATGGGCCTGACCTTCACGATCATCGATACAGCTGGTCTGGAAGAGGCCGACGCGGAAAGCCTGCAGGGCCGGATGCGTGCGCAGACGGAAGCGGCGATCGACGAGGCGGATCTTTCGCTTTTCGTCGTCGACGCCAAGAGCGGATTGACGCCCGTCGATACCGACCTTGCCGAAATGTTGCGCCGGCGGGGCAAGCCGGTGGTGCTTGTCGCCAACAAATCCGAAGCGCGGGGCTCCGACAGCGGCTTCTATGACGCCTACACGCTCGGGCTCGGCGAGCCGACGCCGATTTCGGCCGAACATGGGCAGGGCATGCTCGACTTGCGCGATGCGATCGTTGCGGCAATCGGCGAGGACCGGGCCTATCCCGCCAAGGAGGATGTCGCCGTCACAGATGTCGACATTCCACAGACGGAAGGCGAGGACAGCGACGCGGACGAAGAGCCGGCCTATGACGAGACGAAGCCGCTCAGGGTGGCGATCGTCGGCCGGCCGAATGCAGGAAAATCGACGCTGATCAACCGTTTCCTCGGCGAGGACCGGCTTTTGACCGGGCCGGAGGCAGGCATCACCCGCGACTCCATCTCGGTCGAATGGGACTGGCGCGGTCGCACCATCAAGATGTTCGATACGGCAGGCATGCGCCGCAAGGCGCGGGTGATCGAGAAGCTGGAGAAGCTCTCGGTTGCCGATGCGCTGCGCGCCATCCGCTTCGCCGAAACCGTCGTCATCGTCTTCGATGCGACGATCCCCTTCGAAAAGCAGGACCTGCAGATCGTCGACCTGGTGCTGCGCGAGGGCCGTGCCGCCGTGCTCGCCTTCAACAAGTGGGACATGATCGAAGACCGGCAGGCGGTGCTTGCGGATCTGCGCGAAAAGACCGACCGCCTGCTGCCGCAGGCGCGTGGCATCCGCGCCGTGCCGATCTCCGGCCAGACCGGCTGGGGACTGGACAAGCTGATGCAGTCGATCATCGACACGGACAGGGTCTGGAACAAACGCATCTCGACGGCGCGTCTCAACCGCTGGCTGGAGACGCAGCAGATTCAGCATCCGCCTCCGGCCGTTTCCGGCCGCCGCATCAAGCTGAAATATATGACGCAGGTCAAGGCCCGCCCGCCGGCCTTCATGATCTCCTGCACCCGCTCGGATGCGCTACCGGAATCCTATACACGCTATCTAATCAACGGGTTGCGCGCCGATTTCGACATGCCGAGCGTGCCGATCCGCATCCATTTCCGTTCGCCTGATAATCCGTTCGAAGGCAAGAAGAGGCGGACGTAGGGTTCAGGGGGCCGTGGTGGGAACACCCCTCTGCCTTGTCGGGCATCTCCCCACAAGGGGGAGATCGGATGGCCGTTGAGGCTTCCCAAAACAACTCCGCTTGGCGATTAAATATCGACAGAGAGGGACGAAGCGCTCGCCTCCTGCTGATCTCCCCTCCTATGGGGGCGATGCCCGGCAGGCAGGGGGCATACCACAAGCGCTGTGATACCCAGTCCGGTTAGCTGCTAAACCACGCTTCGATTCAGCGCCTCACGCAGCGCCACGATCTCGGCCTGCAGGCGGGTGAGATCAACTGCATCGCGACCGCTGGCAGCGGCGATGCAACCCGGGATGCCGATCGCCTTTTCCTTCAGGCGAATGCCTTCTTCGCTCAAGCGAATGACGACGACGCGTTCGTCCTCCCGGCTGCGTTCGCGTCTGACATAACCTGCGGTTTCAAGGCGTTTGAGCAGCGGGGTCAGCGTGCTCGATTCCAGGAAGAGCTTCTCACCCAAGCCGCCGACGGTCTGGCCGTCCTGTTCCCAGAGCGAAACCATTGCCAGATATTGCGGATAGGTGAGGCCGAGCGTGTCGAGCAGCGGCTTGTAGACGCGGTTCAGTGCGTGGCTTGCCGTATAGACGGCAAAGCAGATGAAATTGTCGAGCTTCAACTGATCCTGCATGGGAAATCTCCAAAATCAAGCGAATTTACATCGTGCGATAAATAATCGCAGCCGCTTTTTATGCATGGTAGCTATGCAGAAATATAAATTGTGCGATAAACAATCGTGCGCGATATAATGTCAGTGTTCACAACGAACATCGAAACCGAGAGGACAAGACAATGTCGACCATCAAGACCGTAGTTTCCGCAGCAGCACTGCTCGCAGCCTCCGCCGTTGGCGCGCTTGCCGATCCGGTACTCGAGCCGACAACGCAGAAATTCATCGACGGGCTTGCCGGCGGCAAGCCGATCTACACGCTGTCGCCGGCCGATTCCCGCAATGTCCTGGCCGGCGCGCAGAAGGGCGATGTGAAGAAGCTTGCTGCTAAGGAAGAGGACCGGGTCATCAAGGCTGGTCCGACAGGCAGCATCAAGCTGCGCATCGTCCGCCCGGAACATGCCAAGGGCACACTGCCGGTCATTCTCTATTTCCATGGCGGCGGCTGGGTGCTGGGCGATGCGGATACGCATGACCGGCTGGTGCGCGAGATCGCCAACGGCGCCGATGCCGCTGTCGTCTTCGTCGACTACGAGCGCTCGCCGGAAGCCCGCTATCCCGTTGCCATCGAGCAGGCTTATGCTGCGACCAAATATGTCGCCGAGCATGCCAAGGAGTTCAAGATCGACGCCTCCAGGCTCGCGGTCGCAGGCGATAGCGTCGGCGGCAACATGGCGGCGGTGGTGACGCTGCTTGCCAAGGAACGCGGCGGTCCTGCCATCGATCAGCAGGTGCTGTTCTACCCCGTCACCGACGCCAATTTCGACAATGGTTCCTACAACCAGTTCGCCGATGGCCCGTGGCTGACCAAGGAGGCGATGAAGTGGTTCTGGAACGCCTATCTGCCCGACGAAGCCAAGCGCAAGGAGCCGACGGCTTCGCCACTGCAGGCATCGCTGGAGCAGTTGAACGGCCTGCCGCCGGCGCTCGTCATCGTTGACGAGAACGACGTGCTGCGTGACGAGGGCGAGGCTTATGCCCGCAAGCTCAGCCAGGCCGGCGTGAAGGTCACGTCGATGCGATACAACGGCACGATCCATGACTTCGTGCTGCTAAACGCCATTGCCGAAACGCCTGCCGCACGCAGCGCGATTGCGGTCGCGAACGACACGCTTCGCAGCGCGCTTCACAAGTAAAACCAATCAGTCTGCGGACGGGAGGGGCCCGGCGGTTTCGCCGGGCTTTCTGCTTCTTGGAAGCGATTTGGCAAACTGCCACGCCTTCTTCCATTTCGGCGTGATGACGCCGTTGGCGGCGCGGATATTGTTGATGAACTGCAGTGTCGCCGCTTCCCAGGAATATTGCATGGCGAGTTCACGCGCCTTGCTGCGCGAGGCGGAGAGGGCGGCAAGGCAGGCGGCTTGCAGGTTGGCGTCGAGCGCCCCGACGTCACTGTCCTCGCCGATGATGTCGAGCGGGCCGGTGACCGGGTAGGCTGCGACCGGCACGCCCGATGCCAGTGCTTCGAGGATGGTGTTGCCGAAGGTGTCGGTGAGCGAGGGAAAGACGAAGACGTCGGCCTGGGCATAGGCTTTCGCCAGATCCTCGCCGAACTGCACGCCGGCGAAGAAGACGTCGGGATATTGCTTTTCGAGCTCGGCGCGGGCCGGACCGTCACCGACGACGACCTTGGAACCCGGCAGGTCGAGATCGAGGAAGGCCGGCAGGTTCTTTTCCAGCGCCACGCGGCCGACGGTCATGAAGATCGGACGCGGCAGGCCGAACGGGTTTTCCTCGAGCACCATCGGACGGAACTGCGTGGCGTCGATGCCGCGGCTCCAGGGCATGAGGTTGCGGATGCCCTTTTCCGACAGTTCGCGGGCAAGGCTCGGTGTCGCCACCATGCAGCCTGCGCCGCCATTGTGGAACCAGCGGACAAAGGAATAGAGCCAGCTCTTCGGTATGGGCAGGCGCGCGGAGACGTATTCCGGAAAGCGGGTGTGGTAGCTCGTCGAAAACGGCATGCGGTTCTTCAGGCACCAGCGGCGGGCGGTCAGCCCCAGCGGACCTTCGGTGGCAATATGCACGTAGGAGGGATTGTGCTTTTCGATCTCGCGGGCGATGCGGCGGTAATTGGCGATCGATAGGCGGATCTCGGGATAAGTCGGGCAGGGGATGCTGTTGAAGCGCTCCGGCGTCACCATCGAAACCTCGACGCCCATCTTCGCCAGTTCGCGATTGGTGTTCTCGATCGAGCGCACGACGCCGTTGACCTGCGGGTGCCAGGCATCGGTAACGATCACCAGCCTTTCGGGCAGGTTTCCGGCGGCTGCGGCATTCGCCCAGCTCTCGCCGCTATAAGTGTTTGCCGGACGTTGCAGCATGTCACGATTTCCATCCGCGTCGCAGTGATCTGGCAACGCTCAACCCCTCAGCGGGGTTCCGGAACGGCGATTCCCGCTTGCTTATTTTGAGGCATGACCATGATGGAAATATTACAGCCCATATTGCAAGGATTGCAGGGGCTTTCGCTGGCCTGATCGCCTCGATTATGTCGGCGGCGGGCGGCGGTTTCATGCATAGAGAATGACGGCGCCGGTCCAGGACCGGCGCCGTTTGGGAGGTTAAGCGGCAGCGGAAGCCGAGCTTGCTGTCGGAACTTCCGAGATCGTCTTCAGAACCTGCGAAGCGATCTGGTAGGGGCAGCCTTGTGAGTTCGGGCGGCGATCTTCCAGATAGCCCTTGTAGTCGTTCTTGACGAAGGAGTGCGGAACGCGGATCGAAGCACCACGGTCGGCAACGCCGTAGGAGAACTTGTTCCACGGTGCCGTTTCGTGCTTGCCAGTCAGGCGCTTGTCGTTGTCAGGACCGTAGACGTTGATGTGGTCCATCAGGTTCTTTTCGAACTGCGCCATCAGCGCTTCGAAATAGGCCTTGCCGCCGATTTCGCGCATGTACTTGGTCGAGAAGTTGCAATGCATGCCCGAGCCGTTCCAGTCGGTGTCGCCGAGCGGCTTGCAGTGATACTCGATGTCGATGCCGTATTTTTCGGTCAGGCGCTGCAAGAGGTAGCGTGCCATCCAGATCTGGTCGGCGGCTTTCTTGGAGCCCTTGCCGAAAATCTGGAATTCCCACTGGCCCTTGGCCACTTCGGCATTGATGCCTTCGTGATTGATGCCGGCAGCGAGGCAGAGGTCGAGATGCTCTTCGACGATTTCGCGGGCAACGTCGCCGACGTTCGAATAGCCGACGCCGGTGTAGTACGGACCCTGCGGAGCGGGGTAGCCCTGCTCAGGGAAGCCGAGCGGACGGCCGTTCTGGTAGAAGAAATATTCCTGCTCGAAGCCGAACCAGGCGTCTTCGTCGTCGAGGATGGTAGCGCGGGCATTCGATGCATGCGGCGTGACGCCATCCGGCATCATGACTTCGCACATGACGAGAGCGCCGTTGGTACGGGCCGGGTCGGGATAGATGGCGACCGGCTTCAGCACGCAATCGGAGCTGCGGCCTTCAGCCTGCTGTGTCGAGGAGCCGTCAAAGCCCCAGAGCGGAAGCTGTTCCAGCGTCGGGAATGCGTCGAATTCCTTGATCTGCGTCTTGCCACGCAGGTTCGGTACCGGAGTGTACCCATCGAGCCAAATATACTCGAGCTTATATTTTGTCATCGTGACTCTCTCAATGCTACGAAGGTGAGCAAATCCGGAGGTGATCTCGGCGCGCAAGCGCATCCGACCGCCAGGGATGACGCTTTAAAAGCACGTAGCGTGCCAGTTTTGGCGCCACGCAAAAGAAAAATCGCGAATCAGCGTGCCGGCCGATTTTTTCTCTTTTGGAAAATCGGGCTGTTTTTAACGCTCACAGGCGGTATCGCCCATCAAAACGCACTTTTCCCATCTGGAACTGGATGAAAATTGCGGCGTTAGGCTGAAATGATGAAGTGTTAAACAAATTATCGGAAGCTTTTAGCCGAGACAGCATGCCGACCGATCACAATTGTAACATTGCCCTTATTTTATGCAATTTGCATAAACTATGTGCATTGTGCTATGTAGATGGTCCTGAAATGTTGATGCGCCGAACTGAATGGAGGCGATCTCATGCCCACCGGTTTCCATCGTGAATCCGCAACGATCTACCAGTTTCCCGTTAAGGCGATACGAAACGCCAACCGGTTCGAACGCGCCAGGCTGATGGAGCGCGAGGCAGCAGACGTCTGCGATGCTGCGCTCGACAGCTGCTGGTACCATGACGAGGCAGTTCGCGAGTCCGATCGGCCGACGAAGTCCTGATTTCGTATAACCCTGAAATCGGATCGATTTGAGGGGGATCAGCGGAGCAAACGATGCCGACAAGGCGGAAGCGCCTGTGCATGGCGTTCGTACTGCGTCAGCATGTGCGGCTAGCCGCCATCCAATCCGAGCTTTTCCCTTACGACCAATGCACCATGTTCGCTGACGACACGGGCAGCGACCTTTGCTGCGAAGCGGGCGGCGGCAGGCGCATCGCCTGCTTCGAGGTATCGTGCGAGAAAGGCGCCGTTGAAGCTGTCGCCGGCGCTGGTGGTGTCGACCACCTTCTTCACCTTTTCAGCCGGAACGAATGTTTGCTCGCCGGCAAAATTCAGCGTGACACCGTCAGCGCCGTTCTTGACGACGATATCGACGGCGCCCAGTGCGCGATAGCGGTGGATCGTCGCCTCAATGGAATCATCGCCGAAATGGGCCGCCTCGTCGTCGAAGCTCGGCATGACGAGCACGGAGGAGCGGGCGCCTTCGCTGATTGTCGTGTGCATCACGTCGTAGCTCGACCAGAGGCGCGGCCGGATGTTCGGATCGAAGACGACGAGCTTGCCGGCGGCCTTGGCGCGACGGACTTCGGCAAGCAAAGTCTCGGCATCCTCATGTGGCAGGATGGCAAGAGTGATGCCGGAGAAATAGATGACGGCAGCGCTCTCCACCGCCTCGCGCAGGCGGTCCGGATCAGCCGCCAGGCTGCGGGCAGCCGAGCTGTCGCGCCAGTAGCTGAAGGAACGTTCGCCGTTCTTCAGATTGATCATATAGAGGCCGGGCGTCCTGCCCCTGATGCGGCGGATGAGGCTGGTGCCGATGCCTGATGTGTCGATGAAGGCCAGCATCTCATCCGACATGGCGTCGTCACCGAGGGCGGTGAAATAATCGACCGACCAGTCGGCGGCAAGGCAGGCGCGGGCATACCAGGCGGTGTTGAAGGTATCCCCGGCAAAGCCCTTGCGCAGCAGGCCGTCACCTGCCTGCGAGAGTTCCACCATGCATTCACCGATCGATAGAAACCGTCTGCTCACCTTGTCCTCCCGGCTTAGAGCGCTGCGGATCCAACAGGACGCGCTAGGGACACTCTATCACTTTGAATTGGCGGATTATCCGCAGGTCTTCATTCGCTGATACGCGGAGCCGGGCAGAGTGACAAGCGTCGATATTGCGGGAGATGAAAGCCCGTCTTCGCGGGCGAGGCGAAGGCGGGCTTTCAGAAGGACGCCTATTCGTGGATGGTGTAGCTGCCCATCGCGCAAAGATCTTGCGTATCTTCCGTGGTTGCGAGGTTTGAGCCTTCTTCGAATTCGAAGCGCATGTCGTATTTGCAGACGGTGCGGCCATCGGCGATGGTGATATCGATGCTTTCGCCCGGATTGAGAACGTCGTCACCGAAGACGTCTTCTTCCCATTCGCCGACGCCGGTCGGCGAGCTGTAGAAACGTGTCAGGACGGAGTTCGTCCCGTTGGTGAGCTTGAAGTTCAGATCTTCGGCATGCGACGAAACGGCGGAGGCGGCGATCATCGTGGCGGCGAGTGCGATCAAAGCTGATATTTTCGATTTCATGTATGCGTTCCCCTGGCTTGCGATTAGGCCGAAATGGGATAGCATTCGCTCATAAAATCTTTCTTATCGGGGACTTTAGATCCAAAAATAGTCCGCTTCGTCCCGGGATGGACGGCGGTCGGACATTCAAGGCGAGGGCCGCCTGGGCGGCCGTCTTTCCGTTCATGGCCTGTCCATATGATAGCAGGCGGCCTTCTGCCCGGGGCGGACCTCCTCGGTCGGCGGCATTTCGGTGCGACAGATGTCGGTCGCCTTCCAGCAGCGCGGTGAGAAGACGCAGCCCTTCGGCGGGTTGAGCGGCGAGGGCGGGTCACCCTGCAGGCGGATGCGTGTTCGCAGGCGCGCAAGCTTCGGATCCGGGATGGGCGCGGCGGAGAAGAGCGCCTGCGTATAGGGATGGGCCGGATGATCGAAGACGGTGGCGCAGTCGCCGGCTTCCACCACCCTGCCGAGATAGAGCACCAGCACATCGTCTGAGATCAGGCGGACGACGGAGAGGTCGTGGCTGATGAAGATCAGCGTCAGGCCGAATTCCTTGCGCAGCTTGCGCAGGAGCGTGATGACCTGACCCTGGATCGAGACGTCGAGGGCCGAAACCGGCTCGTCGCAGATGATGAGCTTCGGTTTGGTGACGACCGCGCGGGCGATACCGATGCGTTGCGCCTGGCCGCCGGAGAATTCGTGCGGATAGCGGTTGATCATCTCCGGCACCAGGCCGACGGCGGTCATGATCTCGCGGACACGTTCGGTGCGCTCGGCTTTGGAGAGTTTCGGCTCGAAGACGGTGAGCGGCTCGGCGATGATGTCGCCGACCGTCATGCGCGGGTCGAGCGAGGCGATCGGATCCTGAAAGATGATCTGCATGTCGCGGCGCGCGGCGCGCATTTCCTCATCCGACAGGTCGAGCAGGTTCCGGCCCTGCCAGAGGATGCGGCCCTTCTGCGATTTCAACAGCCGCAAGATGGAGCGGCCGAGCGTGGACTTGCCGCAGCCGGATTCGCCGACGATGCCAAGCGTGCGGCCTTCGCTGAGGTCGAAGCTGACATTGTTGACGGCGGTCAGGAAGATCGGCGGCTTGAAGAGGCCTTTTGTCGGCAGTTCGAATTGGGTCGTCAGGTTCTCGACCCTCAGAAGCGATCGTTCAGCCATGGTTCAACAGCTCCTCGCGACGCGGGAAGGGGTGGTAACAGGCGGCGCAATGGTGCGGTGCCAGCGTTTCGAGCGGCGGCGGCCGGTCGATGCAATCGTCCTGGACCTGCGAGCAGCGCGGCGAGAAATTGCAGCCCTTCGGCAGGTGCTTCAGGTTTGGCGGACGGCCGGGGATGACGACGAGGTCGTCAACATCCTGGTCAGGGCGCGGGATCGAGGCATGCAGTGCTGCGGTATAGGGATGGGCCGGATTGTCGAAGAGTTCGTCGACCGGAGCCTCCTCGACGATGCGGCCGGCATACATGACGGCGACGCGGTCGGCGAGGCCGGCAACGACGCCGAGATCGTGGGTGATCATGACGAGCGCCGTGTTCATCTCCGCCGTCAGGTCGTTGAAGAGATCGAGGATCTGCGCCTGGATGGTGACGTCGAGCGCCGTCGTCGGTTCGTCGGCGATCAGAAGCTTCGGCCGGGTGAGCAGCGCCATGGCGATGACGATGCGCTGGCGCATGCCGCCGGAGAGCTCGTGCGGGTAGAGATGGAAGCGTCGTGTCGGATCGGGGATGCCGACGCGTTTCAGCATGTCGAGTGCGGCGGCGGATGCCGCGCGCGCCGTCAGCCCGCCGTGAACCTCGAGCTGCTCCGTCAGTTGCCGGGAGATCTTCAGCGATGGATTGAGGGCGGTCATCGGGTCCTGGAAGACCATCGCCATGTCCTTGCCGCGGATCTGGTCGAGCTCGCGCGGTTTCAGCGCCAGCACGTCCTTGCCTTCGAGCAGCGCCTGTCCCGTCGTTTTGCCGTTCTTGGCGAGCAGGCCCATGATGCCGAGGAAGGTTTGGCTCTTGCCGGAACCGGATTCGCCAACGATGGCGATGCGCTCGCCGCGCTTGACGGTCAGGTTCATGTTCGAGACTGCCTTCACCTCACCGTCCGGCGTTTTGAAGGTGATCGAATAGTCTTTGAGTTCGAGGAGGGTATCCGTCATTTAACGATCCTTCGGGTCGAACGCGTCGCGCAGGCCGTCGCCGATGAACAGCAGGCTGAGCAGCAGGGCCACGAGGAAGCTTGCCGGGAAGACCAGCAGCCAAGGCATGCTTTCCATGGCATCGGTCCCCTCGGCGATCAGCGTGCCGAGCGAGGTCAGCGGTTCCTGCACGCCGAAGCCGAGATAGGAAAGGAAGCTTTCGGTGGCGATGATTTCAGGCACCGTCAATGCTGCGAAGATGACCACGGGTCCGACGAGGTTCGGGATAATGTGCTTGATGATGATTTTGAACGGCCGCTGCCCGGATGCGCGGGCCGCTTCGATGAATTCGCGATGCTTGATCGATAGCGTCTGGCCGCGAACGATGCGGGCCATGGTCAGCCATTCCAGCGCGCCGATGGCGGCAAAGAGCAGATAGACGTTGCGGCCGAAGATCACCATCAGCAGGATGACGAAGAGGATATAGGGAAGCGCATACATGATATCGACGAAGCGCATCATGATCGCATCCAGCCTGCCGCCGATATATCCCGATACCGCACCGTAGAGGACGCCGATGAAGACGGAAACGACGGTCGCCGTCAGCGCCACGGCCAGCGAGACGCGGGTGCCGTAAAGGACGCGGGCGAGAAGGTCGCGGCCGTTCGGGTCGGTGCCGAAATAATGACCGGTCTCGAACGAGGGCGGGATCCGGAAGGCCGCCCAGTCGGGATCTTCATAGTTGAAGGGAATGAACCAGGGGCCGATGAAGGCGACGAGGATCAGCAGCGTGAGGACGACGATCGACAGGACGGCTGCCTTGTTGCGGCCGAGGCGGCGCAACGCATCCTTAGTGAGCGAGCGGCTTTCGGGTGCAAGGCCTTCCGCCGCCAGCAGCTCCTGGGCAAGCAGCTCGCGTTTTGCGGGGTTGAGGATCATCTGTTTCTCACTTTCGGATCGAGCCACGCATAGGCGATATCAACGAGAAGGTTCAGGAACACGATCAGCACCATGTAGAAGATGACCGTGCCGAGAACCATGCCGTAATCACGGTTCAGCGCTGCGTTGACGAAATAGCGGCCGATGCCGGGCAATCCGAAGATGCTCTCGACAACAAGCGAGCCGGTGAGAAGATAGCTTGCTGCCGGACCCAAATAGGAGACGACCGGCATCAGGGCGGGCTTCAGCGCGTGGCGCATGACCGTCAGTCGAGGGCCGATGCCCTTTGCCTTGGCGGTACGGATAAAATTCTGGTTCATCACCTCGATCATCGAGCCGCGCGTGATGCGCGAGATTCGGCCGGCATGCGGCAGTGCGAGAACGACGATCGGCAGGATGAGGTATTTGATCGAGCCGTCACCCCAGCCGCCGACTGGAAACCACGCGAGATGGATGCCGAAGACGAGCTGCAGGATGGGCGCTATCAGGAAGTTCGGTAGCACGACGCCGATCAGGATGAGCGCGCCCAGAATATAATCCGGTGCCTTGTTCTGATAGAGCGCCCCAAGACAGCCGACGGCGACACCGACGATGATGGCAATCAGGAAGGCAGCCGTACCGATGGTGAAGGTGTAGGGCAGACCGATCATGATCTGCTGGGCGACGGTGAAATCTTCGCTGGCGAAGGAGGGGCCAAGATCGCCCCGGAGCAGGTCACCGACATAGATCAGGTACTGCTGGATGAGCGGCTTGTCGAGATTGTAGTGGATCGCAAGGTTCTTCAGGATCACCGGCGGCAATGGCCTTTCGCCATCGAAAGGGCCGCCGGGGGCAAGGCGCAAAACAAAAAACGAGGCTGTTACGGCGATCCACATGACGGGGATCGTCGACAGAAGGCGACGGAGTGCGTATTTGATCATGGTCGTGGGCCGGTCCTTTCCGCAACGCGCGGAAAGGACCGTTTTCCCTTACTCTTTCATCGACAGCCAGCGGGTGCGGTGGATGTCCTGGATGTTATCGACGAAGCCTTCGATTTTCGGCGAAACGACGTTCTTCGAGACATAGTAGTAGATCGGCAGGGCGGCGGAATCATCCAGCGCCAGCTGTTCGGCCTTCTTGAAGATCGCGGCACGCTTGGTGAGATCCGTCTCGGCGTTGCCTTCCTTGATCATCTTGTCGTACTCGGGATTGGACCAGCGGCCGTAGTTCATCTGGACGCCTGTCACCAGGAGGTTCAGGAAGTTGTCCGGATCGTTATAGTCGGCGAGCCAGCCGGCGCGGCCGATTTCGACCTGGCCACGCTGCATCTGGTCGTAATGCACCTTGGTTTCGGCGTTGACGAGCTCGACATCGACGCCGAGCGGCTTCCACATGGATGCGATGGCGACGGCGATGCGCTTGTGGTTGTCGTTGGTGTTGTAGCTGAGCACGGCGTGGAGCGGCTTGTCCGGGCCGAAACCGGCTTCGGTCAGAAGCTTCTTGGCTTCGGCGACCTTCTCGCTATAGGGCAGGTCCTTCCAGCTGACATAGGCCGGATCGCCGTAATTCGCCGTGCCCGGCGGAACCCAGGAATAGGCCGGCAGCTCGCCGGTGCCGAGGATCTGCGGGCCGATGACCTCACGGTTGATCGCCATGGAGAGAGCCTGGCGGACGCGCTTGTCGCTGAAGGGCGGCTTCTGTGAGTTGACGACGTAATAATAGAGGCCGGAGAAGGGGGCGACATGCGCCTGGCCCGGCAGGTTCTTCTTCATCCACTCGTATTGGTCGGTCGGGAAGTCGGTGAGGATATCGAATTCGCCGGCGCGGTAGCGTTTCAGCGCGGCTTCCTGGTCTTCGAGCACGAAGAACTTCGCTCCGTCGATCTTCAGGTCCTTGGTGTCATACCACTGGTCGTTCTTGACTGTGGTGACATGCGAGCCCGGAACCCATTCGACGGGCTTGTAGGGGCCGTTGGTGACGATGTTGCCGATCTTGACCCAATCCTGGCCCTTTGCCTCGACGACATGCTTCGGCAGCGGGTAGGCGGTGTAATGCATCAGGGCATTGATGAAATAGGGGGTGGCATTTTCGAGGGTGATTTCGAGCGTCTTGTCGTCGATCGCCTTGACGCCGAGCTGGTTGAGATCGGTGATCTCACCCTTGTTGATCTTTTCGGCGTTCTTGATGGTGAACTGCAGATAGGCATAGTCAGCGGCGTTCTTCGGGTCGACGAGGCGCTGGAAGGCGAAGACGAAGTCTCCTGCCGTTACCGGCTGGCCATCTGACCATTTGATGCCGTCGCGAAGCTTGAAGGTGTAAACCTTGCCATCAGGCGAAATCGTCCAGCTTTCGGCCTGGCCGGGGATCGGATTATCCTTGGCGTCCTCGGTAACGAGGCCTTCGAAAATGTCGCCGGCGATACGGTTTTCCCAGTCTCCGGAAAGCTTCTGTGGATCGAGCGACTGCGGGTCGCCACCATTGTGAATGTTGAGCGTAGCCGCATGGGCCGAAAACGCCAGCAATGTGCCAAGCATTGCAGAGGCGAGAAATTTTTTCGCGAAATGGTTCATGGTGGGTCCACCTTTCTAGGCTTTTCGCCTTTATTAGACATTTGTTCCCGGTGTTTGACCTCTTACGTGCAGGTCAGCGCGCACATTATCGCAAAGGCTTTGCGTTGCAACCCCAAATCCGGAGTGTGGAAACGGGTTGTGGACAAGCCTATATACGTCTCCCCCTTGTCGGATCGCGACGACGCGCCGTGACATCCGCCACGCTCTCATCACGGCTTCACCCGGTTGTCTTTTGTTTTGTCCGCTTTAGTGTGGCGAGCGCAAACGAGGCAGGAGATGTAGCCGATGGCATTGCAGGCAGGCGGGAGTGCGGACTGGTGGCGCGGCGCGGTGATCTATCAGGTCTATCCGCGCTCGTTTCAGGACACCAACAGCGACGGTCTCGGCGATCTCAGGGGAATCACCCGCCGGCTGCCGCATATAGCCAGCCTCGGAGTCGACGCGATCTGGCTTTCGCCCTTCTTCAAGTCGCCGATGGCCGACATGGGTTACGACGTTTCCGATTATTGCGACGTCGATCCAATCTTCGGGACGCTCGCCGATTTCGACGAGATGATGGCCGAAGCGCACAGGCTCGGCATCAAGGTTGTTATCGACCAGGTGATCTCGCACACTTCCGACCGGCATCCCTGGTTCGTCGAGAGCCGGTCGAGCCGGACCAATCCGAAGGCGGATTGGTATGTCTGGGCCGATCCGAAGCCGGATGGTACGGCGCCGAACAACTGGTTGTCGATTTTCGGCGGGCCGGGCTGGGAATGGGATGGCGTGCGCCGGCAATACTACCAGCACAATTTCCTGACCTCGCAGCCGGACCTCAACTTCCACAGCAAGGCCGTGCAGGATGCGGTCCTCGAGACGGTGAAGTTCTGGCTCGACCGCGGCGTCGACGGTTTCCGCCTGGATACGGTCAACTATTATTTCTGCGACAAGCTGCTCAGGAGCAATCCGCCGCATGAGCCGGATGAAGATGACGCCGGCCTCGATGCGCCCGACAGCAATCCCTACGGCATGCAGAACCACCTCTACGACAAGACGCAGCCGGAAAATGTCGATTTCCTCAAGCGCTTCCGGGCGCTGCTCGATCAGTACGAGGATCGCACGACTGTCGGCGAAGTCGGCGATGGCGCGCGTTCGCTGAAGACGGTTGGCGCCTATACGAGTGGCGGCGACAAGCTGCACATGTGCTACACATTCGATCTGCTCGGGCCGGATTTCACCGCCGAGCATATTCGCGGCTGCGTCGAGGCGTTCCACAAGGCAGTCACGGACGGCTGGGTCTGCTGGGCTTTTTCCAACCACGATGTCATGCGCCATGTCAGCCGTTTCGCGCGCACGGAGGAAGAACGGCCCGTCATCGCCAAGCTGGCGGTCTCGGTGCTTGCGGCGCTACGTGGCTCGATCTGCCTCTATCAGGGCGAGGAACTCGGCCTGCCGGAGGCAGAGCTCGCCTTCGAGGATCTGCGCGACCCTTACGGCATCCGCTTCTGGCCGGCCTTCAAGGGCCGCGACGGCTGCCGCACGCCGATGCCCTGGGAAGCCGGCAAGGCGCATGCGGGCTTCACATCCGCGGAAAAGAGCTGGCTGCCGGTGCCTTACGAGCAGGCAGCACTTTCCGTCGATACGCAGGAGGCGAGCGACAGCTCGGTGCTGCATCACTACCGCAAGACGCTTGCATTCCGGAAGAGCCATCCGGCGCTGGTCGACGGCGACATGACCTTCATCGGTACCAACCAGGACCTGCTCGCCTTCACCCGCGAAAAGGACGGAGAAAAACTGCTCTTCGTTTTCAACCTGACGCGCAAACCGGCGGAATTCCGCCTGCCTGATGGCATCGTGCTCGGAGAACCGCTTGATATGCCGGGCTTCGAGGCGGTAGTGGGCGCGGGATCAGTGAAGCTTGCGGCGCTCGACGGGTTTTGCGCGCGGGTTTGATGTTCGACTGCTGTGTCTCTGAAGGCGAACGTCGAGAGGTTGTCCACCGCGGAGCCAGCCCTGCTTCAATCGCATCACCCGATGAGCGCGAACTTGTCCACATCCACCATGCCGCGGTCGGATATCTTCAGGTGCGGGATGACCGGCAGCGGTAGAAAAGCGAGCTGGAGGAAGGGTTCTTCCAACGTGGCGCCGAGCGCGAAGGCGGCCTTGCGCAGATGGTGCAGGATGTCGCGAACCGTCTCATAGGGCTCGAGGCTCATAAGACCAGCGATGGGCAGGGCGATTTCGCCGGTGACCTTGCCGTCTTCGACGACGACGAAGCCGCCCTTGATCTCGCCGAGGCGGTTTGCGGCGCGCGCCATGTCGTCCTCGCTGACACCGACCACGCAAATATTGTGGCTGTCATGGCCGACGGTCGAGGCGATCGCACCCTTCTTCAGGCCAAAACCCTGGACGAAGCCGTTGGCATGGTTGCCGTTCTTGCCGTGGCGCTCGATGACGGCGACCTTGATGATATCATTGGCAAGATCGACCGTCGTCTCGTTGCCCCTGACGGGCAGGCGGTAGCGGCGATGCTCGGTGATGATCTTGCCCGGCATGACGCCGATGACAGGCGTTTCGCCCTCGGCGACCGGGACGCCGAAATGGGCGGCGTTGACGGGCCTGGCCTTGACGCTGTCGAGGCCGATCGGGGCAACCGGCCTGCGCGAGGAAAAGAGCGCATCGGTGACGCGGCGGCCGGCGGAAAAGACCATGTCGGCACGGCAGTTTTCCAGGGTGTCAAGAACCACCAGATCGGCGCGCCAGCCCGGCGCGACCAGGCCGCGGTCCCTGAGGCCGAAGGCGCGGGCGGCCGAAATCGAGGCGGCGCGGTAGATCGCCAGGGGCTCGACGCCGCTTGCGATCGCCGTGCGGATCATATGATCGAGATGGCCCTGTTCGGCGATATCGAGCGGATTGCGGTCATCGGTGCAGAGTGCCAGGTAAGGGGAAAGCCGCTCGGTGATAATAGGCATCAGCGCCGCGAGATCCTTGGATACCGAACCCTCGCGCACAAGGATATGCATGCCCTTGCGGATCTTTTCCAGCGCTTCGGCGGCAGTCGTGCATTCGTGCTCGGTGCGGATGCCGGCCGAGAGGTAGCCATTGAGGTCGTTGCCGGACAGTAGCGGCGCGTGACCGTCGATATGGCCGCCCTGGAAGGCATCAAGCTTGGCCATGCAGACGGGATCCTTGTGGATCACGCCGGGGAAATTCATGAATTCGGCAAGGCCGATGACCTTCGGGTGGTGGCGGTAGGGCAGGAGGCGCTCGATCGGCAGGTCGGCGCCGGAGGTTTCGAGATGCGTCGCCGGAACACAGGAGGAGAGCTGGACGCGGATGTCCATGATCGTCTCCAGCGCCGATTCCAGAAAGAATTCGATGCCGGCGGTTCCGAGCACATTGGCGATTTCGTGCGGATCGCAGATCGCGGTCGTCACGCCGTAGGGCAGAACGCAGCGATCGAATTCATGCGGTGTGACGAGCGAAGATTCGATATGCAGATGCGTGTCGATGAAGCCGGGAACGACGATCCTGCCCGATATATCGATTTCGGTCTCGCCATCATAATCGCCTGAGGTGCCGACGATGCGATCGGCGCCGATCGCAATGTCCGACAGGACGAGTTCGCCGGTAACGAGATCGAAGAAACGGCCGCCCTTCAGCACGATATCGGCCGGCACGCGGCCGACGCCCTGGTCGATGAGACGTTCGAGCTTGGTGGTCATGGCATTGCTCACATTACAACCGATTCCGAAACTTATAACCGATCTGCCGCCACAAGCGAGTGCCGCAAAACGAAACCGGGCGCCATAGGGGCGCCCGGTGGTCGACGGTCCGCGATGGTTTACTCGGCGGCGACGATCTTGCCGGCTTCCCATTTGTAGAGCGAGAAGCTCTGCGAGGTCAGGTCGCCGGTTTCGCCGTAGGTGACCTTGCCGATGGCGGTCGGGATTTCTTCGCCGCCCTTCAGCGCGGTTGCAACGGCTTCCGCATCCTCGGCGCTGCCGGCCTTCTCGATGCCGGCCTTCAGCACTTCGACGGCGGCATAGGCGTTGAGCGTGAAGGCCTCGGCCGGGATGTTCTTCGCGGCGAGCGCGTCGGCTGCGGCTTTGGAATCCGGGCTCTTCGTGGCGTCCGAAGCGTTGGTGAAGATGGTGCCTGCTACCGCATCGGTGCCGATTGCCCAGAATTCGGTGTTGGAGAGGCCGTCGCCGCCGATGATCGTCGCGTTGGCGGCGAGGTCATGCAGCTGGCGGGCGAGCAGGCCGCCTTCCGGGTGGTAGCCGCCGAAATAGACCACGTCGACCTTTTCCGACTTGATGCGGGTGGTGAGCGCGCTGAAATCCTTGTCGCCGGGCGTGATCGCGTCATTGACGACTTCGGTGATGCCTCCGGCGTTCAGCGTCGCCTTGAAGGCGTCGGCGAGGCCCTTGCCATAGGCGCCCTTGTCGTTGACGATGGCGACGCGCTTGTCCTTGAAATTCTTCAGCACATATTTGGCGGCGACTTCGGCCTGCTGGTCGTCGCGTCCGCAGGTGCGCAGCACGTTGGTGAGACCGCGCTTGGTCAGGTCAGGGGCGGTCGCGGTCGGGGTGACCATCAGCACGCCGTTTTCAGCAAGCACGTCCGAAACGGGAATGGCGACGCCTGAGGTCACTGGGCCGACGACGAAACGGATGCCGTCGCCGACGACCTTGTTGGCGGCGGAAACGCCCTGCTTCGGCTCGCCGGCATCGTCGGCCAGTTCGAGGACGACCTTCTCGCCGAGAATCCCGCCCTTTTTGTTGATCTCGTCGACGGCTGTCTGAGCGCCGTTCTTCACCTGGTCGCCATAGGCAGCGACGGGGCCGGTCAGCGGCGCGATCAGGCCGATGGTGATATCGGCGTGGGCAAGCGGCGCAAAGGCGAGTGACGCGACGAGGGTCGCCGTCAAAGTCTTGAGGGTCATTGTCTGTCTCCTTGGATGGGGTCATTCGACCCGCGATGAAGCGTCGCGCCGGCTTTTCCGGATCGTTCAACGGCCCTAAGGCCGTGCCAAGGACGATCGATATCGGCGCGATCAATGCGCCCTCCGGCCATATTTGGCTCGAATGGGTGCAACGGCAAGATTTCTAGGAATTTTGGTGAGATTTCGCAAGTTGATAGCAAAATGAAACGAGAATTGAGCCGATCCCGTGCGAAATCGTCCGAAATCGTCGATTTTGACGCCGTCTGCCGATTTCTAGAGGGTGCCGGTACCCCGCGTCAGCGATGCGCCGATGAAACCTGGCGAATTTCGCGGAGGCTCTCTTCGTCTTTCTGAATATTCGAATTCTGTTTCGAGATTAACATTTGATTCTACCAATTAGGGTAGAACCATTATTCGCGCATATATTGCTGCGATGCAAAAGAACGGTCGACAATAAACAGAGAGTTATTTCAGGAATAGAGAGCTGGATGCTCAAGCGGGTCGAAGCCAGGCAGGTGCGCACCGGAATGTTTGTAGAGGCCATCGAGGGTGCATGGCACGATCCCTTTCTGTCCAAGCGCAGATTTCTTCTGCGCCGTGAAATCGATGCCCAGAAGCTTCGCAAGAACGGCATGATAGGCGTGATCATCAACACCAGCAGAGGCCTGGATATTGACGGCCTGCCAGGTGGCAACATCGAGATCGACACCAAGGCGGCACGCGAGACCATCCAGAAATCCATGCAAGTGCTGGAAAGCGTTTTCGGTCGACTCCAGCATGGCGATGAGATCAGCGTCGATCAGGTGGCGCCGGTGATTTCCTCAGTCTCCAAGTCTATCGATCAGAATCCCACGGTCTTTCTGAGCGTTACGCGTCTGAAATCCAAGGACGAGGCGACGTTCCTGCATTCGATTTCGGTGAGCGCGCTGATGATCCTTTTCAGCCGTCATCTCGGACTTGACGAGACAACTGTTCAGATGCTCGGCACAGCAGGATTGCTGCACGACGTCGGCAAGCTCGAAATTCCGCTCGAGATACTCAACAAGGAGGGCCCCCTGGACGAGGACGAGATCAAGATGATCCGCGACCATCCGGAAAAGGGACACGCAATCCTGTCGCGCCAGGAAGGCATTTCGGAAATTGTTCTCGACGTATGCCTCAACCATCATGAGCGTATCGACGGCAAAGGCTACCCCCGCAAACTTTCCGAGGCGCAGGTCAGCCTCCATGCGCGTATTGCTGCGATTTGCGACGTCTACGACGCCATCACCTCGGTGCGGCCGTACAGGGCGCCATGGAGCGCGAGCCAAGCACTGAAATGGATGCTTGGTAACGAAGGGCATTTCGATCGCCGGCTGTTGAAGAAATTCGCCCTCTGCCTTTCCGTCGCCGCCGTGACCTGAGGTCTATCCAGCTTGGCAACAAACCGGCCTGCGTGGACTTATAGCGCCGCGCGTCCTTTCAGACGCGCGGCGCTATAACACTTTGACGTGCTGCATGCCCTTTTGCCGGAAATTTCAGAGCTTCTCAGATGTTGTTCTGCAGGATGGTCCGCAGCTTGTCGAAGAGCTCGTCGATATGGTGCTTCTCGATGATCAGCGGCGGCGAGAGCGCGATGATATCGCCTGTGGTGCGGATCAGCAGGCCGCTTTCATAGGCTTTCAGGAAAGCGGTGAAGGCACGCTTGGTCGGCTCGCCGGCGATCGGGTCGAGTTCGATCGCGCCGATCAGGCCGGTGTTCCTGATGTCGATGACATTGGGGCAGTCCTTTAGCGAATGCAGCGCGTCGGCCCAGTAGTCGGAAAGCTCGGCGGCGCGTGTCAGCAGCCCCTCTTCCTTATAGGTGTCGAGCGTGGCGAGTGCGGCGGCGGAAGCGATCGGGTTGCCGGAATAGGTGTAGCCGTGGAAGAACTCGATCATGTGCTCCGGGCCGTTCATGAAAGCATCATGGATCTCGGAGGTGACGAAGACGGCGCCCATCGGGATGACACCATTGGTCAGTCCCTTGGCGGCGGTGATCATGTCGGGCTTGACGTCGTAATACTGGGCGGCGAAGGGGGCGCCGAGGCGGCCGAAGCCGGTGATGACCTCGTCGAAGATTAGAAGGATGCCGTGTTTGGTGCAGATCTCGCGCAGCTTCTGCAGGTAGCCCTTGGGCGGGATCAAGACGCCGGTGGAGCCTGCCACCGGCTCGACGATGACGGCGGCGACGGTAGAGGCGTCATGCAGGGTGACGATACGCTCGAGCTCGGTGGCGATGTCGCCGCCATGCTCGGGCTCGCCGCGGGTGAAGTTGTTCTTGCCGGGTTGGTGGGTGTGCGGCATGTGATCGACGCCGGTTAGAAGCGTGCCGAACATCTTACGGTTGGTGACGATGCCGCCGACGGAGATGCCGCCGAAATTGACGCCGTGATAGCCGCGCTCGCGGCCGATCAGGCGGAACCGTGATCCATTGCCCTTCACCCGGTGATAGGCGAGCGCCACCTTGAGCGCGGTCTCGACGGATTCGGAACCGGAGTTGGTATAGAGAACGTGGTTCAGGCCTTCCGGGGCAATGTCGACCAGGCGGTTTGCCAGTTCGAAGGCCTTGGGATGGCCGAGCTGGAAGGCCGGCGCGTAATCGAGCTCGCCGGCCTGCTCGCGGATCGCCTCGGTGATCTTCGGGCGGCAGTGGCCGGCATTGACGCACCAGAGGCCAGCGGTGCCGTCCAGCACCTGACGGCCGTCATGGGTCGTATAGTACATGTCCTTGGCGCCAACGAACAAACGCGGCTCCTTCTTGAACTGGCGATTTGCCGTAAACGGCATCCAGAAGGCGCGAAGATCGTTCGGTGCGTTGAGGCGATTGGACATGCTGTTCTCCTGGCCGCTGTCGGCCCTTTCCCGGGGGCTTTACGCCCATATTTTTACTGCCCGGTCAAATTATCAGGGCTTCCCAAGGCGTCAACGGGAAAAGTCCCGAGAACGGTTCCTAACGGGAAGCTCAACTTGTCTGGGTCGATCACGCGGCGAGCGCTTCAGCGCGATCAGGCTGCAATTCTTTCCCCGCCGGCGAAAGGAGCAAAAGACCGGGCGCGCAAAGGCACGACCGGCAAATCGCAAATTTGCCGGTCGTGCCATAAGGTTCACGTGCTGAAATATCGTTGCCAAGCCTCCGGGAACATTCCCTTGCGGCATGGCATCGGCCGACTTCATGTCAGCGCTATCATTAAGCGGCGGATCTGTTCCGGTTCTGCACGAGGTAGATATCTTCGAGCGTTGCCAGGATCTTCATGACCGGCTCGGAGGTGCTCGAATAATAGATGGTCTGTGCGTCCCGACGGGTCTTGACCAGCTTTTGAGCGCGCAATTTCGACAGGTGTTGAGAGAGAGCCGACTGGCTGAGCCCGACCTGCGTCGCAAGCACGCCGACGGCCACTTCGCCCTTCACGAGGCTACACAAGATCAGCAATCTCTTCGGGTTTGCCATGGCCGACAATAAAGCTGCCGCCACGTTCGTGTGATCGGCCAAATCAGAGGTTTCCATATGTTATCTTCCTAATGCGAAACGTACATCAAGTGTGTTGGCGCAGGCCGCCAGCCGGGATTTTGACTGACATCAAAAACTAGCAACTGGGCTCGAAGATTGTATATACCTAAATTTAAGGTATCGAGTATGCTATTTTAGATATGTTTGAACAAATGTGATCGGCATCCACAGCGAGGGTTTCGAACTCGTATCGCAGCAGAAAATCGCCGGAAATCATGTCGAAACCTGAGGAATCCACACCACAAATGCGCCAAGAGCCCGATTCCGGCGCCTTTAGCCTAGTAGCAAGGCTTTCCTCCACATCGGGGTGGCGTTCTACTAAATCTCGCACTGTCTCTGTTGCCCTGGCGGCAATCTCCTCATTCGCGGCCGACTGGATTACGAGATCGTTCCCATCGAGTTGGTAGGCGCGGCCGAAACCGCCATTGAGGCTGGCCTGCTCAGGCTTGAGACGGAAGAACAGGAAATCAGGAAAGTCGATATAAAGTTTCGCCTTGGGGTGGCGAGCGAGAAAACGCGCGCGGATCCGCGCGTAGAATGGATTGCTGTGCTCGATGGGTTCTGCCAGGCATTGGGTCGTCAGACGGGGATAGGCAAGGGGATCCCCCTTGCCGGGCTCGCCGGTCAGGAGCGAGGCGCGCGGGTCTCTGGCGAGCGCCTTGGTATGAGCCGACAGCTGCGAAACCAGGATGACGGGGATGCCGTCGATATCGGTGGCGACGAGCACGCGGCTGGCGAAGGGAAAGCCGGTCTCGGGGGCGAGAACGGCAATCGCCGCGTGCCTGGCGGAGCGCAGAAGCACGCGGGCGAGCTTTCGGGCATTGTCGTCGGTTTCGCGTAGGGGCGAGGGCTGATCTTTCATATCCACTTTGTGACAAAGCGGATGGAAAACATCAAGCTTCCTGCTTGCGGCGATGGCGGGTGAGGCCGGCAACGATATCCTGAGCCGAGATGGTGCCGACGATCGCGCCGTTCTCGACGATGCCGATACTGCCTGGCTGGCGGGCAAGGGCATCGAGGATATCGATGAGCGGGGTCGCGGCGCGGGCCGTGGCGCTGACGCTCATGCCGGCGGCAGTCTGGCCAAGGCCCGGCTGCATGACGTCGGCCGCCGTCAGCATGTTGATCGGATTGAGGTTCTGCACGAAATCGGCGACATACTGGTCTGCGGGGTTCTTGACGATGTCGTGGGGCGTTCCGCACTGGATGATGCGGCCGCTCTCCATGATGGCGATGCGATTGCCGATGCGGAAGGCCTCGTCGAGATCGTGGCTGACGAAAAGAATGGTCTTCTTCAGCCGCCGCTGGAACTCCAGGAGCTCGTCCTGCAGGCGGGTGCGGATCAATGGGTCGAGCGCCGAGAAAGGCTCGTCCATGAGCAGGATCGGGGCGCCGGTGGCAAAGGCGCGGGCAAGGCCGACACGCTGCTGCATGCCGCCGGAAAGCTCGTTGACCTTGCGGCCCGCCCATTTCGTCAAGTTGACCAGTTCAAGCTGCTCGCCGACGCGGAGCTTGCGTTCGGCTTCCGGCATGCCGGCGAGCTCGAGGCCGAAGCCGACATTCTCGGCGACCGTGCGCCATGGCAGGAGAGCGAACTGCTGGAACACCATGGAGACGGTGTGCGTGCGCAGATCCCGCAGCGCCTTGGCATTGCATCTGTAAGGGTTGACGGGGCCGGTGGTCGTGGAGACGGCGACATCACCACGCACCACGGGAGCGAGCCCGTTGACGGCGCGCAGCAGCGTCGACTTGCCGGAGCCGGAAAGGCCCATCAGCACCAGGATCTCGCCTTCCTCGATCGTCAGCGAGGCATCGGCGACGCCGAGCACCAAGCCGGTGGCGGCGCCGATTTCGTCGCGCGATTTGCCCTGATCGACCATGGCAAGCGCGGTTTCCGGCCGATCGCCGAAGATGATGCTGACATTGTTAAAGCTTACCGCGGTCATGCACCGCCTCCTTCACCCGCCGTGCGGAACATCCGGTCGAGAATGATTGCCAGGATGACGATGCAGAAGCCCGCCTCGAAGCCCTTGGCGATATTGACGGTGTTCAGCGCACGGACGACGGGCACGCCAAGCCCGGGAGCGCCGACAAGGGCGGCGATGACAACCATCGACAGCGACAGCATGATGGTCTGGGTGAGACCCGCCATGATCTGCGGCGTGGCGTAGGGAAGCTCGATCTTGCGCAACACCTGTATCGGCGTCGCGCCGAAAGCGACGGCGGCTTCGACGAGGGACGGCGGCGTCGAGATGATGCCAAGGCGCGTCAGCCGGATCGGGGCGGGGATTGCGAAGATGACGGTGGCGATCAGGCCCGGCACCATGCCGAGGCCAAACAGGATGAGCGCCGGGATCAGGTAGACGAATGTCGGTATGGTCTGCATGAGATCGAGTACCGGGCGCATGGCAGCATAGATCCAAGGGCGGCGGGCGGCAGCAATCCCTAACGGAATGCCGATCACCATACAGACGAAGGTGGCGGCCAGCACGAGGGCGAGCGTCTCCGTCGTTTCCTTCCAATAGTCCTGGTTCACGATCAGCAGCAGCCCGAGACAGGTGAAGACGGCGACCGCGATCGAGCGGCGCAGCCAAAAGGCGATGGCGGTGATGGCCGCGATGACGATCAGCGGATGAGGCTTCTGCAGCACGAAGAGCAGGCCGTCTATGGCGCTCGACAGCAGGAAGGCGATCTGGTTGAAGAACCATTCGCCGTTCGAGGTCAGCCAGTCCACAAAGGATTTGGCCCAGGGGCCAACGGGAATCTTAAATTCGGTGATCCAATTCAAGGGCGCGCCCATCCAGAAAAACAACAATCGGACAAAAATGAAACGGGGCGGCGAGCCGCCCCGTTCGTATCATCAGAGGCCGAGGCCGGTCTTGGCGGCGGCGAGAGCGTCGCCCTTGCCATCGCGGGTCTTGACGCCCGCGAGCCAGGGCTCGAGTGCTGTGGGGTTCGCCTTCAGCCATTCGGAAGCTGCAGCCTCCGGCTCTTTGCCGTCGTTCAGGATTTTGCCCATGATGTGGTTCTCCATGTCGAGGGAGAACGTCAGGTTCTTCAGCATCGTGCCGACATTCGGGCATTCGTCGAGATAACCGGCGCGGACATTGGTGAAGACCTTGGCGCCGCCGAAATCCGGACCGAAGATATCGTCACCGCCAGTCAGGTAGGTCAGCTTGAAGTTGGTGTTCATCGGATGGGGTTCCCAGCCGAGGAAGACAACGGGCTTGCCTGATTTGTCGGCGCGCGCGACCTGAGCGAGCATACCCTGCTCGGAGGACTCGACGACTTCCAATTCCTTCAGGCCAAAGGTGTTCTTTTCGATCATGTCCATGACGAGGCGGTTGCCATCATTGCCGGGCTCGATGCCATAGATCTTGCCATCCAGCTCGTCCTTATGAGCGGCGATGTCCTTGAAGTCCTTGATGCCAAGCTCGGCGCCCTTGGCGTTGGTGGCGAGCGTATACTTGGCGCCGACGAGGTTGGGGCCGAAGGATTCGACCGACTTGTCGTCGAGATAGGGCCGGACGTCCTTTTCCTGTGTCGGCATCCAGTTGCCGAGGAAGATGTCGATGTCCTTGTTCTTCAGCGAGGTGTAGGTGACCGGCACCGAGAGAACCTTGATGTCGGTCTGATAGCCGATGCTCTTCAGGACGACGGATGCGGTGGCGGTGGTAGCGGTGATATCCGTCCAGCCGACGTCCGAGAAATGAACGGTGGAGCAGCTGTCGGGATCGGCGGCGAAGGCGGCGGTCGCGACGGAGAGGGCGGCGACGGCAGTTGCGGTAACGAGTTTGAACGTGCTTGTTGTTTTCATTTTAGACTCCCAGTCTTTAAGTTCCCAAGCCAACCATCAATAGCCGAGTTTGACAAGCGACCTCAGTGCGTTTGCGTCGTATCGACCCATGCGATTGCGACGTCGGTGGATTTTTTCGCGACGCCTTAGTTTCTGGGCTTTTGGCGGTTTTTGAGCGTGGATTCCTGTGATTATCGCCGTCACGGGGCTTTTCTTTGCCATTCCAAGCTTTCAATAAGCCGATTAAGGAGAAATCGGATGGCAAAACTCTATTTCAACTACTCGACGATGAACGCCGGCAAGTCGACGATGCTGCTGCAGGCCTCCTATAATTACCAGGAGCGCGGCATGCGGACGGTGCAGTTGATCGCCGCTTTCGACGAGCGCGCGGGCCGAGGCGTCATCGGCTCGCGGATCGGCTTGGAGGCGAGCGCCATTCCCTTCGAGCCGCACGAGGATCTGTTCCGGTTGGTTGGGACGCTGAGCGGCGAAGGAGCACCGATTTCCTGCATCTTCGTCGACGAGGCGCATTTCATGACGCCTGTCCATGTCTGGCAGCTTGCCCGCGTCGTCGACAGGCTCGGAATCCCTGTGATGGTCTACGGGCTGAGAACCGATTTCCAGGGCAAGCTGTTTCCGGCCTCGCAGGAACTGCTGGCGATCGCCGACGAAATGCGCGAAGTGCGCACGATCTGCCATTGCGGGCGCAAGGCGACGATGGTTGTGCGGCTCGACGGAGAAGGAAAAGTGTTGCACGAAGGCGCCCAGATCGATGTCGGCGGCAACGAGAAATATGTCTCGCTCTGCCGCAGGCATTGGGACGACGCGATGAACGGTGCCTGGATCGCCGAGCCGGTCTGAAGCCGGCGACGCCGCCTGTTTTCTTTGGCGCCGCAAGCGACTAGCTTGGGGTCAGGAGATTCCCTGGAGAGATCAGGTGCGCAAACCCCCGCCATTCGACAGCCAGTACGAAGCCGCCGACAGCCTTGCCGAGAGGATTGCGGCCGAGGGGTCCTATTGCGTGGCCGCGATCGGCGCCTTCGGCGGCGACGAAACACGGTCGGCCGACGAGGTCTTCCTCGAGCAGAATGCCCGCTTCCAAGCACATATCGCCGATGCTGCGACGCTTGACGCCCAACTGGCCGAGCTGGTTTTTTCCCTCGACCGGCTGACGGCCGAGGTTTCTGCCGATCTCGATAGTTTCCGGGGGCTGACGCCGCGTGAGAAGATGGCCGGCTGGGTGTCGCGCCAGCGGATGTGGCGCATGTATACGGAACGCGTGCGCGAGGCGCCGGTCATCGAACGGCTGCTCGACCTTCTGACGAAATCGGACGCGCTCGCCAGGCTGATCGCCGGCCAGCGCGCCGCGCTCACCGAACGGCACAGGGCAGCCGAACTCAACCTCGTCGACATCGTCGAGCAAAGGCGCCGACTGGTCGTTTCCATCGATATCGCCCGTCTCAAGATGAAGGAGCTCAATGCCAAGGCGCTGACGACGCAAGGCCGTATCGGCGTCTATGGTAACAGGGCGCACTGGGAGCAGATGGAGGCGGAGCGGCGGGCGCTGAAGGCGGAAGCCGAGCGGATTTCCGCCGGGGAACACGAGATGCGCGACGACAGCCAGCGGCGTGAGCGCTTCATCGGCCTGTTCCAGGCTTTTGTCGATTCGCTGAATGGTCGGATCGCTGCCTGCAACCTGCTGCTGCGCAAGCTGTTGATCGACGTAGAGGAGCGGCTGATCATCTACCAGGCGCAGGTCGATACCGACCGGCCAGGCATGAAGGTGAGGATCAAGCCGGAACTCTTTCCTGATATCGCTGCGCCGATCAGGCTGTTCGAGAAGGGCATGCTGGTCGCCCAGGATCTGGAGCGGCGCAAGAGCCGTGTCGATCTCGAATTCGCCAGAAGGTTCCCGACCTATGCCGAACTGCCGCCGGAAACATCGGGAGCACCTCTGATCGACACAGCGCGCAGGTCCTTCCGTTTCAGCCTGCCTTTCCTGCGCTCCTGACCCACAGGCGCAGACAATACCCCTCTTCCCAATGCTTTCATTCCGGAAAATCGAAGGGCTCGTGTTGTGCTCGGCCCATCGAGCGCATATGTGGGATGCAGCGGGGCGGCAATGTCCCGATGTTCGCCTCGCCTGACAGGAGACGACGATGCTTGACCGGATAGCCGGTTTTTTCAGGCTGATCGGCCAGATGATCGGCCGCTGGGCCCGCCTGTTTTCCGCCTGGGCCTTCTGGCCCTTTCTTGCCGCGCACGGCTGGTATCAGCGCCGGAGCTGGATGATCCGGTTGCCGGTCATCGCGTTCGTGGCGCTGCTGGTCGCGCTCTACGGCTATTTTTTCTGGGAGACGCAGGTCTGGTCGAATTTTAACACCGCCTTTGTCGACCAATATCGGCTTTCGGAGCGCAAGGTCGCCGCCGGGCAGGATGTGCCGGTCGCCGAGGGCGCCAATACGACGGCGCCGAAGACCTGCCAGCGCTCGGCGATCGTCGACGTCGCGGCCGATCTGACCGATTTCAATGTCAACCAGAACGCATGGATCTCCTCCATGGTGCTCTACAAGATGGGTTTCTTCGGCATCGACTGGGATCACACGCCCTTCCTCGACAACAAGGCGTCGTTCCAACGCGGCGTCAACCAGGCGGTCCGGCGAACCTCGGTGGAGCTTGTCGATACGCTCGGACGTGTGCGCGGCACATCGGGCATCAACAACGACCTGCAGAACGCACGTGGCAACCTGCAGTTCGACGAATATAGCTGGTATTTCGGGCTCAATCCCTTCGGGCCGAAGACGCCGACGCCTTCCTATTATCGCTCGGCGATCGGCAGCCTGCGCAAGTTCAACACCGATCTCGCCCTCTGCAACGCCATTTTCGACGGACGTGCCGACAATCTCGTCCAATTCATCGACCGCATCGCCAACGATCTCGGCGGCACCTCCGACATGCTCGCCGAGCGTTCGGAAAACCACAACCGTGGCTGGTTCGATACACGTGCCGACGACCGGTTCTGGTTCGCCTACGGCCAGCTCTACGGCTATTACGCGATCATGGCGGCGGCTCAGGCGGATTTCTCGCAGGTGGTGGCGGAACGCAATCTCGGAGCGATCTGGGGCGGGACCATGCGGCAGTTCCAGTCGGCGCTGCGCATTCAGCCGGCGATCATCTCGAACGGGCGTGAGGATGGCTGGATCATGCCGAGCCATCTCGCCACGATGGGCTTCTATATTCTGAGGGTGCGCTCGAACCTCGTCGAGATCCGTTCAGTGCTCGACCGCTAAAGCGCGTCGCGATCTTTCAGTCGCTCCTCGCGCTTTGGCTCTTTGATTTTACGCATGTCGGTGTCGCGCGACATGCTTTGGATCCTGCGCGTCCAGCAGGACGCGCTATCGTTGTTGAATCAGCGGGGTATCGTGTTGTCCTCGAAGCCGACGACGCGCAGTCTTTCGACGAATTCATAGGTGACGCCGACGATGCCGCCGCCGCTTTCATCGTCACGGAAGCGGCCGACGCTGCGCACCAGCTTATAGCCGCCAAGCCGATTGTCGACGCGATAGACGAAATGGAAGCCGACGCCGTGAAGGCTTGCTTCTTCGAAGGTTTGGGCGATCAGGCTGCGGTCTTCCTCGTGGATGCGCGACATCAGCTCTGTCAGGTTGACAGGGCCGTCGCTGTAAGGGAGGCCGAAGATCGCGTGGACATCCTCGCTTGCAAAGAAATGTCCTGTCTCGATGTCGATGCGCCAAAAGCCAAAAAGACGGTAGGCAGCGAGCATCTGGACGACGTCCGCATCGGTAATGCCGATGTGGGCGCGGGATTGTTCTGTCTTGTCAATGACGGGCTGTTCGAAGTGAAGAGGCACGATTCCCCCAGATCACGGGACGACGTGCCGACTCTCTTCCGATTCCTCAGTTGATCAGCTTCAATCGAATTGCCTTAGCTACCAACTGGGTGCGGTTGACGCAATCGAGTTTTTTGATCGCATTCGTCATATAGGCGTTCACCGTATGGTCCGAGAGCGTCAGGATCTGGCCGATTTCGATCGAGGTCTTGCCCTGGGCCGTCCATCGCACAACTTCTAGTTCTCGGTTCGATAGCGCGGTATGCGCGCATTCCTCGTTGCGCTTGACTGCATTGTATGCATCGAGTGCATGGAGAATGATCATTACCAGCTCGTTGATCTCGCTCTGGCCGAGTGCGGTGCGCTCGCCGCAGAACCAAAAGACCAGGCGCTGGCCGTCGGCTGCGATGGTCGGCATGGCAACGCCTGCCGGTATGGCATGGCGCAACATCAGGGCGCGCAGTTCGGCGGGAAAGGCCTGACCACTGACGGCGTCGTTGAGATGCCAAGCCGGCGGCACAGCGGACTGCCTCAGCCTTAGGCCGAAAGGGCAGCCGCGCATCATGTGGGCGCGGTCGAAATCCCTGACATAGGCGGCCGGAAGCGAGCTCTCGATCAGCAGAGGTTTCAAGAGAAGGTCTTCGGGGGAGGGGGCGTGCATCAGCGTCGCATGCGACAATCCGAAGGCTGTGGAAACCCTGCCGAGCGCCTGCGCAAAAAGGCTGCGCGTTCGAGCGGTCGCAAGCTCTGCCGAAAGCAATGACTGTCTTTCAGAGGTAGTCATGTAAGACATTTGTACGCCTCCGGCAGCCTCAATGTTACCGCTATCAAACACAGAAAATCTGCAGGATGCTAGCCCCAATTAACTTAAGGCAGGCCGATTCATTCAAATTGTGAGAAATTAGCCACGGGAGATCGCGCTCTGATTGAGTTTCGACTTGCAAAGATAACGTTGCGGTATCTTGAGGCGCTTCGTGACGGCATAGCTATGGCCTCACGCAGCAGGGCAGGCGGAGAATCACCTGAGTGAGTTCGATGAGAACTCCGGTCTTCTCGCACCGGCGTAAAGGCGATGGACCGGTCCACCTGCAGCGCTTTGCGCTGGAGCAGATGAACTGCGTGAACACTGCCGCAGCGGGGCGCCATGTAAGCCGGATTGCGAATGAGAGAACAAGCCTAAGAGGGCCGCAGCGGGCGTCGAAATCCGGCTTGCTGGTGTTCAATCCAATTGCTAAGCGTATGTTCAGTACAACTGAGGCAATTTAATCGTGCGCTTTGCAGTTTCCTTTTTGGTGAAGTGTCTATTTTCCAGATCATTACTTGTTTTTCTCCTTTTGACCTTACCGATCGGAGCGGTAACCTCGCAGGCTGCCGAGAAGAAGAAGGCAGCACAGCCGCCGATGAGCTTCATCCTCGTGCGTAGTTTTCTCTGCCAGGAAAACTGTCCGGAATGGATATCGGCGGAGGGACGCATAACGTCCGATACCCCCGCGCGGCTGAGAAAAATTCTCAAGAAGATCGGCGGCCGGAAGTTGCCTGTCGTCTTCCGTTCGGAGGGTGGCGATGTCGATGCCGCCTATGCGATGGGCCGGATAATTCGCAAGGCCGGGCTGGAAACGGCGGTAGGCGGTACGCGGCTGAAGGGGTGCCCCGTTGGGGATACGCGCTGCGAAGCCGCTATTGCGAAGGACGGTGCCTCGGGCGGCTACACTTATTCTGCTGGTGCATACTGTCTTTCCGCCTGTCCGCTGGCGTTAGCGGGCGGTGCGTCGCGTGTCTCGTCGCAATGGGCCTTTATCGGCGTCCACCAGATCACGACCGTCTACAACAAGGTGCGTGTTTCCTATCGCATCGAATACAAGATCGTGAACGGCAAGAAGAAGGAAATCTCCCGCAAGGAGGTTGGGCGCAAGGTGGCGGGGCAGAGCAGTTCCACCAAACTTGGAAAGAAGGCTACCGCTGCCTTGACGGCCTATTTGAAAGAAATGGGCGTCAGCGAAGATGTGATCGGTCTGATGATGAGCGCCACGCCTGACAACATCAATATCGTACCGGCTGCAGAGGCACTTCGAACAGGTCTCATCACGGACATGCTGTCTTACAATGAGTGGCCCGGCATGCCGCTCTGCGCGCCGGATGCAGCGGCCGAAGCTGTGTGTCACGGCCATCCGGTAGCCGAAGCGCCCGTGGCGGCTAAGGCGCCTGTATCTGAGACGCCGGTGTTTGAGTCGCCCGTGCAGGATGCGGCCGCAGACATAAGCGAGAGACTGCCGAGAACCCGACCGATGGACTTTCTCCTGATGTACAATGGCAATTGCCAGGAGGAGTGCACGCAGTGGATTTCCGCGGATGGAGACATCACGCCGGACACGCCGGCTCGGCTGAAGGCGATGTTGATGACGCTCGGCGAAAGAAAGCTGCCGGTCGTCCTTCAGTCTAATGGCGGGGACATGGATGCGGCTTTCGCGATGGGGCGTATGATCCGTGCGGCAGGTCTGGAGACATCAATTGGCAGAACGCAATTGCCGAATTGTCCTAAGCTGGATCCGCGTTGCATAGCCAGCATCGGCAAAAGCGGACCGACCGAAGGCGAAGTCTTTGCCGGCCGTGCGTACTGCCTTTCGACCTGTACGCTTGTCCTGATGAGCGGAACGCCGCGGATTGTCGGATATTCGGCGATCGGCCTCGTTAGGCCCACGACGGCTGAATATACGAGATTTTTCGCTTATTTCGACGAGATGGGCGTCAGTGCCGAAACATACGAGACGATGATGCCTGCCACATCAACTGAGCGAGGAAGTATCATGCTTCCTTCTCAGGCGCTCGAGCTTGGCATCATCAATGGGATCATCCCTTATGATGAGGAGCCCGGTTATCACCTGTGTGGGCCGGATGCCAAGGAAAGCCTTCGATGCCCCAGGAAAGCTGAAGCAGAGACCGTTCCTGCTGCTGCTTCGGTCAATTGATATCGGGACGCGAAAGAGCATAGCTCGGCGTTTTGCGTCGGGCAGCTGTTTGTTCACCCGCTCAAAGGGCCCCCTGTGCCGTCCTCTAAGCCTTATCCTTCAAATCGTTCTTTGACGTGACGCTCATGAGCTTCTCCAGGAAGCCGAGCATGACGGCGGAGGCGACGAAGGCGAGGTGCATCAGCGTGAGCCACATGATCTTGCCGTCCTCGTATTGGTCGGCGTTGAGAAAGACCTGCAGCAAGTGGATGGAGGAGATGGCGACGATCGAGGAGGCGACCTTGATCTTGAGGCTGCCTGAATCGAGCTTGCCGAGGAAGGAGACCTCGTTGTCGGCCTCGCTGGCCTCGTCGAAGCGGCTGACGAAATTCTCGTAACCCGAGATCATCACCATGACGATCAGGCTGGCGACGAGGGCCGCATCGATCAGGCTGAGCATGGCAAGGATCATCTCCGCCTCGTCGAGGGCGAAGACGCCGGAAGCGATCTTCAGGAGCTTGTAGCCGAAGGAAACCGCGTAGACGGCGAGCGCCGCTACCAGGCCGATATAGAAGGCGACGAGGATCCAGCGGCTCGACAGGATGATGCGCTCGATGATGAGTTCCAGTGCTTTCATGTCTTCACCCTGTAAAACCGCGATCGTTGCCCGCCACATAAACATCCGGCGTGGCGGCCGCAAGGCGCGGCGCTATTCACACCCCGCCGATATTTCGCTATCCCGATAAAGAGAGAACAAATAACTCCGCGTCTGCGGAGGTCGGGACGGGGAACATTCATGCCATCCATCAAATCCGATATCGAGATCGCGCGCGCCGCAGCCAAGAAGCCGATTTTCGAGATCGGGGCGAAGCTCGGCATTCCGGTCGAGCAGCTCGCTCCCTATGGTCACGACAAGGCAAAGGTCAGCGCCGAGTTCATCGCCGCGCAGACAGGCAAGAAGGACGGCAAGCTGATCCTCGTCACCGCGATCAATCCGACGCCGGCGGGCGAGGGCAAGACGACGACCACCGTCGGGCTCGGCGACGGGCTGAACCGGATCGGCAAAAAGGCGATTGTCTGCATTCGTGAGGCTTCTCTCGGCCCCTGCTTCGGCGTCAAGGGCGGGGCGGCCGGCGGCGGTTACGCGCAGGTCGTGCCGATGGAAGACATCAACCTGCATTTCACCGGCGACTTCCATGCGATCACCTCGGCGCACAATCTGCTGGCGGCGATGGTCGATAACCACATCTACTGGGGCAACGAAGAGAATATCGACATCCGCCGCATCACCTGGCGGCGGGTCATGGACATGAACGACCGGGCACTCCGCAGCATGGTCTCTTCGCTCGGCGGCGTTGCCAACGGCTTTCCGCGCCAGGGCGGCTTCGACATCACCGTCGCCTCCGAGGTGATGGCGATCCTCTGCCTTGCCACCGATCTCAAGGATCTGGAGCGGCGGCTCGGCGACATCATCATCGGCTATCGTTTCGACAGGACACCGGTGCATGCGCGCGACCTGAAAGCCGACGGCGCCATGGCGGTGCTGTTGAAAGATGCGATGCAGCCGAACCTCGTGCAGACGCTGGAGAACAATCCGGCCTTCGTGCATGGCGGGCCCTTCGCCAACATCGCCCATGGCTGCAATTCGGTAACGGCGACAAAGACGGCGCTGAAGCTCGGCGACTATGTGGTGACGGAAGCAGGCTTCGGCGCCGATCTCGGCGCGGAGAAATTCTTCGACATCAAGTGCCGCAAGGCCGGGCTGAAGCCGGATGCGGCGGTGATCGTCGCCACCGTCCGGGCGCTGAAGATGAATGGCGGGGTGAAGAAGGACGATCTCGGCACGGAGGATGTCGTCGCATTGAAGAAGGGCTGCGCCAATCTCGGCCGGCACGTCGCCAATGTCCGCCGTTTCGGCGTGCCCGTCGTCGTGGCGATCAATCATTTCGTCTCGGACACCGATGCCGAGATCGCCGCGGTGAAGGAATTCGTCTCGAGGCTCGGCGCCGAGGCGATCCTCTGCCAGCATTGGGCGCTGGGTTCGGCCGGCATCGAGGAACTGGCACACAAGGTGGTGGAACTGGCCGAGTCAGGACAGGCGAAATTCCAGCCGCTCTACGGCGACGATCTTTCGCTGTTCGAGAAGATCGAGATCGTCGCCTCGAAGATCTATCACGCCGGCGAGGTGACTGCCGACAAGGCGGTGCGCGACCAGTTGCAGACATGGGAAGAGCAGGGTTACGGCAAGCTGCCGATCTGCATGGCGAAGACGCAATATTCCTTCTCGACCGATCCGAACCTGCGCGGCGCGCCGGAAGGCCATATCGTCACGGTGCGAGAGGTGCGGCTTTCGGCGGGAGCCGGTTTCGTCGTCGCCATCACCGGCGAGATCATGACGATGCCCGGCCTGCCGAAATCGCCATCGGCGGAGCGGATTTTCCTCAACGATCAAGGTTATATCGAGGGATTGTTCTGATCCTGGGAGCGCTGGACGGGCCGTTCGGCCAGACGACGCGGGCGCTTCTCAAAGTCCGGATCGATGAACAGCCAGATGAACAGCTTTTCCAGAGGGGCGGAAAACAGCATTCCGATGACAAGGAACCAAGGCAGTTCGCCGGTAACCGATCCAATGGCGACGAAAAAGAGAGCCGCAATCAGGTATGCGATGATCTTCATTCGCCGCCAACCCTTGTCTTTGCTTTTGCATCTTTGATTTGGATATTTCACGGCCTGATTCAATCGTTGATTGCAGGCTTTTGAAACAATTATGTCCTCTGCTCACAAACAGCAACGTCCGGTTTCAGATGGATCGGACATAGACGGGCCGTTGAGGTATTTGCAGAAGCGCCAACGACCGCCATGCCCATCATGCTCGTTCAACGTTCAGTTCTCGGCCAAAGCCAAACTGGCAGGCCGCGATGCGTTTGCAGAAACCAGATGCTACATGAGTTAGATTTCTTCTGGAGGTTGTAAAATGAGAGACTGAACAGGTTTTGGCGGCGTGCTATGATTGAGGCCGCATTCACGACAACACGCCTAGAGATGACCGAGGACCGGGAGGCAGGGGTCCTGTCGTTGAGGCAGATCAAAGGATGCCCCGTCAGGCGATGTCAGTATGACGCGGAAGAAAAAGGGGGGAACGATGAAAAACACATCCGTGAAGCTGATTCTTGCCGGGCTCATCAGTCTGGGCTTTCCCTTGGCGACCGCAGCCCAGGAGGCCACGGATATCGGCGCGCTCGATAAGGCCACCGCCAATAGGGCGTTTGCCAGCAAGCCGGCCTATTCGCCCTATGCAGGGCGTAACTTTCCGACCCGGCCGTTTTTCGGCGACACTCATTTACACACCGGAGCGTCGTTTGATGCCGGGGCATTCGGTGCGAGGCTGACGCCCCGCGATGCATATCGCTTCGCGCGCGGTGAGGAAATCATGGCGTCGAGCGGCCAACCGGCCAAGCTGTCGCGGCCACTCGATTTCCTGGTGGTCGCAGACCATTCCGATAATATGGGCATGTTTCCTGATCTTTTTGCCGGTAAGCCGGATGTTATCGCCGATCCGCAGGCCAAGACTTGGTACGATATGATCAAGTCGGGTGACGGCGGCACGGCAGCGCTGGAGATCATCTTCAGCTTCGGCAAGGGAACGCTTCCTAAGTCGATGATCTATGGCCCGGAGACGCGTCCCTACAAGACAGCGTGGCAGGATACGGTAAAAGCCGCCGAGGAGTACAACGATCCCCGCCGATTCACCGCCTTTATCGGCTACGAGTGGACCTCGAACACTGCAGGAAACAATCTGCATCGCAATGTGATCTTCCGCGACAACGGCGACAAGGCGGATCAGGTCGTTCCCTACACGACCCTGAAGCCGTTGGGCAGTGACAACCCCCGCGACCTGTGGAAATGGATGCAGGCGTATGAAGAGAAGACAGGCGGCAATGTGCTGGCGATCGCCCATAACGGCAACCTGTCTAACGGTCGCATGTTTCCGATGATCGAGTCATTCACTGGCAAGCCGGTCGACAAAGAATATGTCGAGGAGCGTGCAAAGTGGGAACGTCTCTACGAGACAAGCCAGACGAAGGGTACCGGTGAGGCCCATCCCACTCTGTCTCCAAACGACGAGTTCGCCGATTTCGAGATCTGGGATTTCGGCAATCTCGATGCCAGCGTCCCCAAAACTCCGGATATGCTCGAGTTCGAATATACGCGGTCCGCATTGCGAAATGGCCTCAAGCTCGAAGCGCAGCTTGGCACGAATCCGTATAAGTTCGGCTTGGTCGGCAGTTCCGATGCGCATACAGGACTTGCGGCCATGGAGGAGGAAAACTTCTTCGGCAAGACCACGCCGCAAGAGCCAAGCCCGGAGCGTCTCACGGCGACTTTCGTAAAAAATCCTAAAACGAATATCATGGTCATGGATTGGGAAGTGGGTGCGTCGGGTTATGCCGCCGTCTGGGCGATGGAAAATACCCGAGAGTCGATCTGGGATGCGATGCAGCGCAAGGAGACTTACGCCACTACTGGACCACGCATGACCGTGCGCTTCTTTGGCGGCTGGGACTTCGAGCCGGCCGATGCCCAGAGCCGCAATCCCGGCGCTGTCGGATATAGCAAGGGCGTGCCTATGGGCGGCGACCTCACTACCGCCCCGGAAGGCAGGGCGCCGACATTCCTCGTCGCTGCGCTGAGGGATCCGATCGGGGCCAATCTCGACCGCTACCAGATTGTGAAGGGCTGGCTCGACGAGAACGGCGAGACCCGCGAAGAGGTTTACGACGTTGTCTGGGGCGGCGACCGCAAGCCGGGCGCCGACGGCAAGGTGCCGCCTGTCGGCAACACTGTGGACATCGGGAATGCCAATTGGACCAATACCATCGGCGCACCGGAATTGATCGCGGTCTGGAAGGATCCGGGCTTCGATCCGAAGCAGAAGGCCTTCTATTACGGGCGCGTCATTGAGATTCCGACACCGCGCTGGACCGCCTATGACGCCAAGCGGTTCGGCGTCAAGCCGCTGGAGGGGACGCGGATGACCGTCACCGAACGCGCTTACACCTCGCCGATCTGGTATACGCCTTGATGTAAGGGCATTTTTTCACGATGCCGGCGGCTATGTGGGCCGCCGAACCTTTCGGGCCCATTCACTCCGTAAACGAGCAAGTGCGATGGTGTTGAAGAGTGTTTTGAGGGAGCCGCTGGTCCACTTCCTGCTGTTCGCGCTACTAATTTTCGCGGCCTATGGGGCAATCGGCACCGACGCGAAAGACAGGCCGGACAGCATCGTGGTAACGGCACCGAAGATCGAGCAGATGGCCATCTTGTTCACCAAGACCTGGCAGCGTTCACCGACTGCGGAAGAACTCAAGGGCCTCATCGACGACTATGTGAAGGAGGAGATCCTCGTTCGTCAGGCGCTTGCGCTTGGGCTCGACAAGGACGACACGGTTGTTCGTCGCCGCTTGCGCCAGAAGATGGAGTTCCTGAACGTCGCGGACGCCGATGCGCTCGGTGCCACCGATGCTGAACTGGAGGCCTATCTGGCGGCCAATCCGAGGGCGTTCGATGTCGATGCGAAGCTGGCATTCCAACAGATCTTCCTCAACCCGGAGCGGCGTGGCGAGACAGTCGCACGGGACGCAACCTCCAACCTGCAGGTACTGCTGACCAATCCTGCGGTAGATTACACATCGCTCGGCGATGCCACTATGCTTCCGTCCGATCTGCCACTTACCGACAAGACATCGATCGCTCAGACTTTCGGGATGGATTTCGCCGAGGCACTCGACAAGGCTCCTGTGGGGCAGTGGACAGGTCCCGTCCTTTCGAGCTTTGGATTTCATCTCGTCCGGGTGGTGGAACGCAAGCCAGGCCAAGTGCCGAGCCTCGACGAGGTGCGCGACGCCGTGACGCGCGAGTGGATCAATGCAAAACGGAGGGAACTCGATGACCAACGTTTTGCGGAGCTTCTCAAAGGGTATGTCGTGCGCATCGAGAGCCTAACCGACGCGAAAACCAGCCCATGATGCGGCTCGGAGCCCTACTGGGCCTACTCCTCCTGGTATTTCTAAGCGAGCCGGGATACGGCCATGAAATTCGACCAGCTTATCTCGATATGCGGGAAACCGCCCCGAACGAGTTCGCGGTCGTCTGGAAGATCCCGGCGCAAGGCGAGATGCGGCTCGGCCTTTACGCTCGCCTGCCGGTCTCGTGCGGGGAGAAGGCCATGCGCACGAAGTCGATCGAAGGTGGCGCATATATCGAGCGATGGACGGTCACCTGCGCAGGCGGGTTGAAAGGTGGCGAAATCGGTATCAACGGGCTGCAGTCAACCATGACCGATGCCCTGGTCCGCATCGAATACGCGCGCGGCAATAAGGAGATTGCCCGTCTCAAGCCGGAAATGCCATCCTTCGCCGCAGCCGGCGCGCAAACCAGCATCGCGGTGGCGAAAACCTATTTCCTGCTGGGGGTAGACCACATCCTTTCCGGCATCGATCATCTGCTTTTCGTTTTTGCTCTCATCCTGCTTATTCGGGATCGATGGATGCTGATGAAGACGATCACGGCCTTCACCGTCGCTCACAGCATCACTCTGGCTGGAGCGTCGCTTGGATATTTCAGTCTGCCCCAGAAGCCGGTAGAAGCAACGATTGCCCTCAGCATAGCGTTTGTCGCCAGCGAACTGATCAAGATCAGGCCGGGCGAAACGCGACTTTCCGAGAGCTATCCGTGGGTCGTGGCTTTCGCGTTTGGGCTGCTGCATGGTTTCGGCTTTGCTGGCGCTCTCAAGGAGATCGGTCTGCCGCAATCGGATGTGCCGCTCGGCCTTCTGACATTCAACCTTGGCGTCGAGGCGGGACAGCTGATCTTCGTGGCCGCAGTGCTGATCCTGTTCAAGGTGGCGGGCGCCTTGAGCACAATACGGCCCACGCTGGCACGTCAGGGGGCAGCCTACTTCGTGGGCACGGCCGCGATGTTCTGGCTGGTCCAAAGGATCGCAAGCCTGGCGGCTTGAAACCGCGATCCACCGGAAAGTCTGCTTCACGCGCCGTAAGCGGAAGTCGGGGTGCTGAGCGGCAATGTCGCATCTGGAGGCCAAGCAGATTGCGCTTGGCCTTTCGGCCTGCCGAGAAGGACCATGCGATACGCAAGCTCGCCGCCATCCGGCTTTGCTTTCAGCATTATGCTTTAGTGACAATAACGATAGTTGCCCTTCCTCTCGATGACGTCGAGATGGAAATGCGTTTCGTGGGCGGCGTCGCTTTCCGGGTCGAGGACGGTGGTGAAGTAGAGGCAGCCGGCGGCGCTGACGGTGCGCTGGAAGGCGCCGGTGAGCGTCGGATCCTCGCGGCGAGAGCGGACGGCGACATCCTCGCCCTTTTCGAAATGGAAGCTCGCAATGTCGATGGCGTTGCCGCGGGCATGTTCGGAGATCTTGCCCGTTTCGGCGCCGTTCCGCAGGCGGCACATATAGGACGTTGCCTGGTTGACAGTGGTGATACGGCCCCGTTCCGGCAGAGCGGTGGAGGCCGCCGGGATGACGCTCTCCTTCATCCAGCGGGCAAGGGCAAGGGCTGCCGGGCAACGGATCGTCGCCTCCGGCTTCAGCTTGATGCCGGGCAGGGCTTCGGAGACGATGATCGGCTTGTCGATGCCGCAGCCATTGCCGTCGTCGATGCGCGGCGCGTCCTTGAAGACGACGCCCAGGGCCTGAAGCGCAGCCGTGCACTCGGCGTGTTCGGCATCGCTTTCGGGCTCGATCGTCAGATGCTGTTCCTCAAGTGTTTGTGCGGCGGGGGGCTTGTTCTCCTCAGTCGGACCCTGCGGGTTTTCCTTCCCTGGGGGAAGTGGCGGACCCTGCATTGGTTTGGCGGGTTCGGTTTTCGGCGTCGCCGGTTCGTTCGGCATCGATGTCTCTGGTTTTTGGGTCTCTGGTTTTTGATTGTCGGGCTTCGGTTCAGGAGTGGGCATTTCTGCGGCCGGCGGCGGTTGCGTGCCTCCGGCATTTGAAGCGGGGGTGGGTGCGGAAGTGCCCTCGATATCCGGCCTTTGTTGTGGCAGAGGGCCGTGAACGGGCAGGCGGGCACCGGCAAGAACGGCGGTTGCGGCGAGAAGGATCGCCAGTATCGCAAGTTTTCTCAACGCATCCGATTCCCTGGTGTCGATAGCTAGGGATAACGCAAGCGGGCGGATTTCGTTGCAATTTCGCAACGTCGGGAGAGATCATTAAAACTTGATAGTTTTATTCAACATAAGTCGCTGGTTTATGTTGACAATACTTCTCATGTTTTTTATGCGGCAAAAAGAAGGCGAAATTCTGCATCGTCTTCATCCGCAAAAGCCCAGCCAGCCCATCGAGCGTTCGACGCGCCACGACCAGCCAGCCCGGTAATCATCATTAAGGGGTAGGTTATGATCGTCCGGCATTGGCGTTCGGTTCTATTGGTCTGCACGGCAGCCACAGTTGTTCTTCCTGTTTCGCAGTCTTTCGCGCAAAGCGCTCCGGCAACCACGCCACAAGCCACGGCGGATGACAGCACCGTCCTGCAGAAGATCGTCGTCAAGGGCAAACGCGTGGCGCCGGGCAGCGTCGCCGACACGCCGCTTGCGACCGAGATCACCGCCAAGACGCTGGAAGAAAAGCAGGTCACCAATTTTGACGATATCGGCCGCAGCGTCGATGCAGGTGTGAACTATTCACGCGGCGACGCGGGCTTCAACCTGCGCGGCCTTTCCGGCGCTCGCATCCTGACCACCATCGACGGCATTCCGATCCCGTATCTTTCGAATAGTTCGCGCCAAGGCGCTTTCGCGCCGGCCAACGCCAATGGCGGCGGCGACACCTTCGATTTCGATTCGCTTTCCTCGCTCGATATTGTGCGCGGCGCGGATTCGAGCAAGGGAGGCTCGGGAATGCTCGGCGGCGCCATCGTTCTCAATACGCTCGAGCCGGAGGATCTTATTCCCGAAGGCCGGGATTGGGGTGCGATCGTCAAGTCGACATACGACAGCGAAGACCGCAGCATTTCCGGCTCGGCGGCGGCTGCCAAGAAGATCGGCAACACGTCGATCCTGTTTCAGGGCGGCTACCGCAAGGGCCATGAACGCGACAATATGGGTGACAATGACAGCTATGGCCGTCCTCGTACCGAGGCGGATCCCGCCGATTTCGACCAGCACAACCTGCTCTTCAAGCTGCGCCAGGAGCTCGAAGGTGGTCACCGCATCGGCCTGACGGCCGAACGCTTCCGGCGCGATCTCAAGACCGACCTGCGCGAGCTCCAGGGCGGCACTACGCCCCGCAACTTCCTGATCGACAATTATGACGGCCGCGAATTGCGCGACCGCGACCGCGTTTCTCTCGATTACGATTATGAGGCGCAGTCTTCCGACGCATTCTTCAGCAGTGCGCGAGCCACGCTTTACTGGTTGGATTTGAAGAAGGAAGCCGGCAGCAGAGGCCGTACGACTGCCAATGTGGCTTATGGCCGTAACAACCAGATAGAAAACGAAACCTGGGGCTTCAGCGGCACGGCGACGAAGGATTTCGAATATTCCGGTCTCAGCCATTCCGTTCGCGTTGGTCTCGACGTGGGCGTTTCGAGCTGGAGCCAGTATAGCTGGGCCCTTTGCCCGACGCCCACAACGTGCCCGGCGCTGAACAACCAGGCGGAGGTGCCCAATGTCGACAGCCAGAATCTTGGGCTGACCTTCGAAGACAAGATCGAAATCGGCAATACCGGCTTCGCGCTGACACCCGGCTTTCGCTTCGACTGGTTCAACTACAATCCCTCGACCGGCGGAAGTTTCGCAAACAATACCGGGCTTACCCGTTTCGGGGACCTGAACGATCGGACGGAAGCCGGCCTGTCGCCGAAGATTCTTGCGACATACGAGCTGACGCCTGACGTGCAGATTTACGCACAGCTGGCAGTCGGTTTCCGTGCACCCACCGTGGACGAGCTTTACAGCCGCTTCTACAACCCGACGGGTCGTTATGCCCAGCTTGGCAATCCTGATCTGGAACCGGAAATCGGCCGCGGCGTCGAAATCGGCGCCAATTTCGACACGGGCGATTTTACCGGTCGGATTGCGGCTTTCCACACCCGCTACCAGAACTTTATCCAGACGGTGACGAGCGTCGACGCGACCGGCTTCACGACATTTAATTACACCAACGTGTCTGCCGCCACGATTTCGGGTGTTGAAGCCAGTGCCGTCAAGACGTTCAACAACGGCATCAACCTGCATGCGTCGCTTGCCTATGCCTATGGCCGCAACGAGGATACAGGCAAATATTTGCGATCGGTTGCTCCCTTCAAGGCGATCATCGGCGGCGGTTGGAGCAACGACAACTACGGTTTTGATCTTTCCTCGACGCTTTCGGCAGCCATGCCTGACGACGATGTTACGACCACATTCGATGCGCCCGGTTATGGTGTCGTCGATCTGACGGCATGGTGGACGCCGGAACAGTTGAAGGGTCTGCGGATCCAGGGAGGTGTCTACAACATCTTCGATCAGGAGCATTACAATGCGCTCGCCGTGCGCGACGTCAACCTGACCTCGGTGACGGCGTCGCAGCCGCAGGAGTGGTATTCGGAGCCGGGCCGTACGTTCAAGGTGTCGATCACCAAGACTTTCTGATCGCGATCACCTCTTCAAGGCTGGGGGGGGGCGGCTTTCGGGCCGCCCTTTTTCATTCCCGCATTCGCCTCTTGCGCAATGGCTGATCTCAGGCTAACAATTTTTCCATGATCAAGTCCTTGAACATTGCAGTTTGGTGGTGGGTTCGCTAAGGCGGCCTCGACCAATCGTGTTCAAAGACGACGAGTGAGCCGCCCGAAACTTCGAGGCGGCTTTTTTTGTTTTATGGCCGCCTGTCGTCCAGGCCCCGATAACGGAGTGGAACAATGGTAACGATCCTGCGGGATGATGGTGCGGAAATCTACGAGACCAAAGGCGGCATATCAGTCACGCGGCAGCGGCGGGCGATCCCCTACGGCGATGCGGTCTCTTCCTATGTCGACAAGCTCGACGAGCGCCGCGGTGCGGTGTTTTCGTCGAATTACGAATATCCGGGCCGCTATACGCGCTGGGATACCGCCGTCGTCGATCCGCCGCTCGGCATATCTTCCTTCGGGCGCGACGTCTGGATCGAGGCCTATAATGAACGCGGCGAGGTAATCCTCGGCTTCGTGACCGAGCGGCTGAAGACGGTGTCCGACATCGTGCTCGGCGCTTCCTCCGCCCGTCGCCTCGACCTCACCGTCAAGACGCCGGACCGGGTGTTTACCGAGGAAGAGCGCTCGAAGATGCCGACGGTCTTCACCGTGCTGCGCGCCGTCACCGACCTGTTTTATTCGCAGGCTGATGCGAGCCTCGGGTTCTACGGCGCCTTCGGATACGACATCGCCTTCCAGTTCGACGCGATCGATCTGAAGCTGACGCGACCCTCCGACCAGCGCGACATGGTGCTCTACCTGCCGGACGAGATCCTCGTCGTCGACAACTACGCCGCCAAGGCCTGGGTCGACCGTTACGACTTCGAAAAAGACGGCGTGACGACGGAGGGCAAGGCCCAGCATATCGCAGCGGAGCCCTTCAAACACACGGATGCCATTCCGCCGAAGAGCGATCACCGGCCAGGCGAATATGCCGAGCTCGTCACCAAGGCGAAGGAAAGTTTCCGCAAGGGCGACCTCTTCGAAGTCGTGCCCGGGCAGAAATTCATGGAGCGTTGCGACAGCAAGCCGTCCGACATTTCCAAGCGGCTGAAGGCGATCAATCCGTCGCCCTATTCCTTCTTCATCAATCTCGGCCATCAGGAATATCTGGTCGGCGCCTCGCCCGAAATGTTCGTGCGCGTTTCCGGCCGCCGCATCGAGACCTGCCCGATTTCGGGCACGATCAAGCGCGGTGACGATCCGATCGCCGACAGCGAGCAGATCCTGAAGCTCCTGAATTCGAAGAAGGACGAGTCCGAGCTCACCATGTGCTCGGATGTCGACCGCAACGACAAAAGCCGTGTCTGCGAGCCGGGTTCGGTCAAGGTGATCGGCCGCCGGCAGATCGAGATGTATTCGCGCCTCATCCACACGGTCGACCATATCGAAGGGCGGCTGCGCGACGACATGGACGCTTTCGACGGTTTTCTCAGCCACGCCTGGGCCGTCACCGTCACCGGCGCCCCGAAGCTCTGGGCGATGCGCTTCATCGAGAGCCATGAAAAAAGCCCACGCGCCTGGTATGGTGGGGCGATCGGCATGGTCGGCTTCAACGGCGACATGAACACCGGCCTGACGCTGCGCACCGTGCGCATCAAGGACGGTATTGCCGAGGTGCGCGCCGGTGCGACGCTGCTCAACGATTCCATTCCTGACGAAGAAGAAGCCGAAACAGAACTGAAGGCCTCTGCCATGCTTTCCGCCATCCGAGACGCCAAGACCGGCAATTCCGGCAGGGTCCAGCGCGACGTCGCGAGCGTCGGCAAGGGCGTCAGCATCCTGCTCGTCGATCACGAGGACAGCTTCGTCCACACGCTCGCCAATTACTTCCGCCAGACGGGGGCGACGGTTTCCACCGTGCGCACGCCGGTGCCGGAGGAAATCTTCGACCGGTTGAACCCGGACCTCGTCGTGCTGTCGCCTGGACCTGGAACGCCCAAGGATTTCGACTGCAAGGCGACGATCAAGAAGGCGCGGGCGCGCAACCTGCCGATCTTCGGTGTTTGCCTCGGTCTGCAGGCGATCGCCGAAGCCTATGGCGGGGAACTGCGCCATCTGGCGCTGCCGATGCACGGCAAGCCGTCGCGCATCCGCGTGCTGGAGCCAGGTATCGTCTTCTCCGGCCTTGCCAAGGAGGTGACGGTTGGTCGCTATCACTCGATCTTTGCCGATCCCTCGACGCTGCCGCGCGAGTTCATCATCACGGCGGAAAGCGACGACGGCACGATCATGGGCATCGAACATGCCAAGGAGCCGATCGCCGCGGTGCAGTTCCATCCGGAATCGATCATGACGCTCGGTGGCGATGCAGGGATGCGGATGATCGAAAATGTCGTGGCGCATCTGGCACGCAAGGTGAAGACGAAGGCTGCCTGACCGCAATTTCGCCTGGCCCTTCCTACTGTGGGAAGGGCCGGCCATTGGGCCGTCGGGCCGCGACTTGACTTCTTCCGGCAAATCAGAACATTTCAGGAACGATCAATTGGAACCTATCGCCGTGGCCAATGCTGAAAAGTTCATCGTTCTCCCTTACCGCAAGAACCGCGGCAATCTCGTGCCCGGCGAAATGCGCCAGGCATCGAACTCCGTCAGCGCGGAAAAGATCGCTTCGGCGATGGCTGAGCGTTTCGTCGGCGTGGCCGCCTATGCCGTGATCGTCGACGAGGAAACCGGCGACATGTCGTCGCCGCGATTGCTTGCACGATATGGCGAGATTGCCGATCTCAACGCCGCCTGAGGCGCCGTTTTCACCATGGAGACGTCGCTCTACCTGCCGGTCAAAGCCTTCCTGGAGGCGGCCGGTTATGTCGTGAAGGGCGAGGTCGGCGGATGCGATCTCGTCGGCTTGAGCGGTGCCGAACCGCCGGTCGTGGTGGTCTGCGAATTGAAACTCTCCTTCAACCTCGAACTGCTTCTCCAGGCGGTCGATCGCGCGGCGTTGAGCGATGAAGTCTGGGTTGCGGCCCGCGTTTCCGCCAAGGGCCGCGGGCGAGAGGCCGATAGACGCTACCGCGATCTCTGCCGAAGGCTCGGTATCGGCATGCTCGGCGTCTCCGATGGGGGCGAGGTCAGCGTCATCGTCAGTTCCGTCTCGCCGATGCCGCGCACCAATCCGAAACGGCGCTCGCGCCTCGTCAAGGAGCATCAGCGCCGCCGTGGGGATCCCGCCGTCGGTGGTGGCTCGCGGGCGCCGATCATGACCGCCTATCGCCAACAGGCGCTGCTCTGTGCTTCAGCACTCGCCCAGGGACTGGTGCGGCCGCGGGATATGAAGGCGCTTACGCCCAAGGCCGGCTCGATCCTGCGTGACAACGTCTACGGATGGTTCGAACGCGTGGACAAGGGCGTCTACGCCCTGACGTCTGTAGGGCAGGCTGCTCTTTTGCGCTGGCCGCAATCTTTGCTCTCCGACCCCGCTCGTTGAGCCGCGCTGTACCGGGCATCGGGATCGCTCGTTGGGGCTGTTTTCCGGCCGGGGACGGTAACGCCTGTGAAGGGCGTGTCATTCCCCTTTGACAAATCCTCCATCATCGCCCATATCACCCTCAACTGAACCGCCTGCGCGACATTCGCGTGGGCGGTTTTGCGTTTCAACGGCTTAGATGCTGCAATTCATTCGCAACCGCAGGGGGACGATATGAGTGACAACGGCGATCTTACGGTTCGGAAGCTGGCGATGTGGGGGATCCCACTGTCGCTCGGCGTCATGGGTCTGAAGATGGTGGCGTGGTGGGTTACCGGGTCGGTGGCGCTGCTGTCGGACGGGCTCGAATCGTCGGTCAACGTCGCTGCCGCCTTCATCGCCTTCTTCGTGATCCGCTATGCGCAGAAGCCGGCCGATCACGATCACCCCTTCGGCCATCATAAGGCGGAATATCTGTCTGCCGTGACCGAGGGCGTGCTGATCGTCGTCGCTGCCCTGCTGATCGTCGACGAAGCCGTCGGTTATCTCGCCGCGCCGCGCATGCTGGACGCACCTGTGCTCGGGCTTGCGATCAATTTCGCGGCCGGTGTCATCAATGCGGTCTGGGCGCGGTTGCTGATCAGAACCGGACGCAGGCATCGTTCGGCGGCACTGACGGCGGATGGACAGCACATCATGTCCGACGTGGTGACCTCTGTCGGCGTGCTCGTCGGTCTGCTGCTGGCGCTGGCAACGGGCTATGCGATCTTCGACCCGGTGCTTGCCATTCTCGTTGCCGTCAACATCCTCTATCAGGGCTGGAAGGTGATCTCGCAATCGATTGGCGGGCTAATGGACCAGGCGGTGGAGCCGCAGGAGGAAGAAGCGATCAAGCAGGCGATTGCCACCCATGCGGCGGGTTCGATCGGCGTGCACGACCTGAAAACGAGGCGGGCAGGCACCGTCACCTTCATCGATTTTCACATGGTGGTGCCCGGTGGGATGTCCGTGCGGCAGGCGCATGATATATGCGACCGCCTTGAGGATGCCATCAGGGCAGTGCACGAGGGCGCCACTATCGCAATTCATGTGGAGCCGGAGGGCGAAAAGGCTCACGGCATCCGCGTCAAAGTCGTCAAGGAGGCATAATGCCGAGTACCGATGTTTCCAGCCTGTCGATGCTGGGTCAGCAGACCGAAACCGCGCAATCACCGGAGGAGGCGGTGCTTGAAAAAGTGCCGTCCAACCATGCCGGCACCGATTACGTCGTGCGCTTCACCGCGCCGGAATTCACCTCGCTCTGCCCGATGACCGGGCAGCCGGATTTCGCCCATATCGTCATCGACTACATTCCGGGCGAATGGCTGGTGGAATCGAAGTCGCTGAAGCTCTTCCTGCATTCCTTCCGCAATCACGGCGCTTTCCACGAGGATTGCTCGATCTACATCGCCAAGCGCATCGTCGAGTTGCTCGATCCCCGGTGGCTGAGGATCGGCGCCTACTGGTATCCGCGTGGCGGCATTCCGATCGACGTCTTCTGGCAGACGGGCAAGCCGCCGGAAGGCGTGTGGCTGCCGGAACAGGGCGTTGCCAGCTATCGCGGCCGTGGGTGAGTTGCGTTCGGGCGCAGCCCGAGCAATCGATCCAGTGAATCGATTGCAGCAGCGAACGCCCTGAGCCCAAGCGAAGGGCCGGGCGACGGTGCGGCAATGTAAAGCCAACGGCCGCCCATTCTTTGGCCGCTAGATCTCACACATCCGTAACGTCGTCGCTGGACGAGTCGTCGGCGTAATCGTCGCCGTCGTCGTAATCGGCCTGCTGCACGTTGGCGTTGTCGTCGTCCTTGTCGCCGGCGTTATCGGAGGCCTGGCGGGTGTCGTCATTGCCGTAATAGTTGTTGATGACGGTTTCCTCGGTGGGGGCGCTGGCATTGCCGAAGGGATTGGCGCCGAAGGGCGAGCCCCAGCCGAGCGAGGACATGTGGTTGCCGAAGATGCCGCTCAGCGAATTGGCAAGCAGCATGCCGCCGGCAACGCCCGCTGCCGTGCCGAGTGCGCCGCGCAGGAAGCTGCCGCCGGCCGACGGCGCATAGGCCTGCTGGCTCCAGGGGCCGGTCGGCTGTTGTGGCGTCTGGCGGACATTGCCGTCGCGGGGATCGTCATAGCTGCGGGACTGGCCCCAAGGACCGGGGTTGGACGGAACTGGGGCCGGCTGCTGCGTCTGGGTGTTGCCGAAGATCGAGCTCAGGAAGCCGCCGCCCTGTTCGGCCTGGCGGTGTTCGCTCACGCCGGCTTCCAGCTGGCGAACATGCTCCTCGAGTTCCTTGATGTGGTTGGCGGCCGCCTCCAGCCCCTTTTCTTGAACAATGACGGCCTGGGCCAGATAATAGGTGGCCGACGGCTGCTCACGCGTCGCTTGGTCGATCAGGGCTTCGGCGTCGCGGTCGCGCGGCGTGGCTGCGGCGGTGCGCACGCGGTCGAAGAGGGCGGTCAGCAATTGGCGTTCTTCGGGTGACATTGTCCTGCCTCCTAATGATCTGATGCGGCATTTGCCGCGTGAGGCTGAGGTAGGAACCGATTTAGGCTTTTCAAAGCCTTTCGCCGTTACAATTCAGTAAGGCTTGCAGAACCGCGCGCGGCTTCTTAAGGATATCTCCATCGCTTCGGTGCCTTGTGTTTTTCCCGCATTGTTTTAGGCATTGAGTCGCACTATGTGCGAGGAACCCGAATTCATCTCCAAGAGGTTCGAATGAACGACGAAGACCAGGACGACAAGACGAAGGAACTGCCGCTCGGCAAGGAAACGGAGGCGAATCTTTTCAAGTCGCGTTCGATCTTCATCTACGGACCGATCAATCAGGAATTGGCGCAGAAGGTCTGCTCGCAGCTTGTGGCGCTTGCTGCTGCCAGCGACGAGGACATCCGCATCTATGTCAATTCGCCCGGCGGCCACGTCGAATCCGGCGATTCCATTCATGACATGATCAAGTTCATCAAGCCGAAGGTCTGGACGATCGGCACCGGTTGGGTCGCCTCCGCCGGCGCACTGATCTATGTCGCCACTCCGAAGGAGCGGCGCCTGTGCCTGCCGAACACGCGCTTCCTGCTGCATCAGCCCTCCGGCGGCACGCGCGGCATGGCATCCGACATCGAAATCCAGGCGCGCGAGATCATCAAGATGAACGAGCGTCTGAACAGGATCATGGCAGCGGCCACCGGCCAGCCGCTCGACAAGATCGACAAGGATACGGATCGCGACTACTGGCTTTCGGCCGAAGAGGCGAAGGAATATGGCCTCGTTTCACGGATCGTGACGTCGCAGGCCGATATCTGAGTTTTCTCAGCCAAAACTGCAAGAACCCGCCCTTGCCTGCCGATCGCAGGTGAGGGCGTTCTGTTTTCGGACAGTGCTAGCGGCAAGGTCTGAACGGAAAGCAATGAATCCGGACTTGCGCCTGCGACAACCATCATGCTCCATGCGGCATTCGCGCAGCTCGAGTCCCGCCATGCTCAAAGATTTTTCCGTCCAAGCCCTGTTCATGGGGTTGCTGACCGCCTTCGTCGGTTCCGCCAGCTCCTTCGCCGTTGTGCTGCACGGGCTGCAGGCGGTCGGCGCCACGGATGTACAGGCGGCTTCCGGGCTGATGGCATTGTCGATTTCCATGGGCGTCTGCGCGATCGTGCTGAGTGCCGTGACCCGATTGCCGGTCAGCATCGCCTGGTCGACACCGGGTGCCGCACTGCTGGCAAGCACCGGAGCGATCGAGGGCGGCTTCAATGCGGCGGTCGGGGCATTCCTGATCTGTGCTGCGCTGATTATCGTTGCAGGGCTGTTCAAGCCACTCGGGAGAGCGGTTGCCGCAATTCCGGCACCACTCGCCAATGCGATGCTCGCCGGCGTGCTGATCGGCCTCTGCTTCGCGCCGGTGAAGGCGATCGGCTTCAATCCGCTGTTCGGCCTGCCGATCGTCGTTGCCTGGATCGTTGTCGGCGCCTTCAAGCGGCTTTGGGCGGTGCCGGCAGCACTCGCGGCCTTCGTGCTGGTGCTCGCCTTCGGCGTCGATATCCCTGACGATGCGCTCGGCTCGCTGGAACAATCACTGGTGCCGACGGTGGAGATTGTCCGGCCGGTGTTCAATCTTGCCGGCCTCGTCTCGATCGCGCTGCCGCTGTTCATCGTCACCATGGCCTCGCAGAACATTCCGGGTATCGCGGTGCTGAAGGTCAACCACTACGATCCAAAGCCCGGTCCGCTCTTTGCCGTCACCGGCTTCTTTTCGCTACTGTCGGCGCCGTTCGGCGGCCACGCGGTCAATCTGGCAGCCATCACCGCGGCAATGTGCGCCGGACAGGACGCCCATGCCGATCCGAAGCGGCGCTATTGGGCGTCACTGATCGCCGGCGTCGGTTATATCATTCTCGGGCTGCTCGCCGGCGCGGTGACGGCCTTCGTCGCACTCGCGCCTTCGATCCTGATCGAGGCGGTAGCGGGACTGGCGCTGGTCGGAGCCTTCTCGTCCTCGGCGATGTCGGCCTTCCAGGCGCCGGACTCGCGCGAGGCGGCGGCAATCACCTTCCTTGTCACCGCCTCCGGCGTTTCCTTCGGCGGCATTTCCGGTGCCTTCTGGGGCCTGATCGCGGGTGGGCTGATGCTGGCGCTGTCGCGGTTGGTGAAGATTTGGAAAGACCGAGCTCAGTCGAGGTAACGGAAGGTCGTTGTGCTCTCCAAATGCCGGATTCTGGCGCTTTCAAGCAGCTCCGCCGGCAATAGCTGGGCAGTTCGTCGAATGTTGGCGGCCACCAAAAGCCGGCCAAGGACTTGCCAGCTTTACCGTCCGAGGCTATAAGCGCGGGCATGAAGACCACTGGCGCCAGAATTTCTGACACGATTGCACGCGGCCGCATCGCCCTGCGTGACAATACGCGCGCCCTGACCTCGCTTCTTCTCCTCGGCCTTACGCGCGGTTGCCGGGTCCTTTGAGGAGCGCCCGGCGGCCGAAAGCCCGCCGGCCATCGCTCCTCGCGACTCACTTTCAAAATTGACCTAACGACCGACAAGGTCCGCATTTGGTTATCGCCAAGCCCGACGTGATCGGCTAAGAGCGGGCAAATGCCGGGACGAGGAGACGATACGATGGACGCGAAGACGCAATCTTCCCAAAATAAGGTGGCCTCCACAAACAAGACGGCCCCCGCAAAAGGCATGCCCGACGCCGCGGTGAAATACCGAGCCTATCCGCAGGTGAACATTCCCGACCGCACATGGCCGACGAAGACCATTACCAAGGCACCGGTCTGGTGCTCGGTCGACCTGCGCGACGGCAACCAGGCGCTCGTCGACCCGATGGGCCACGATCGCAAGGCGCGCATGTTCCAACTGCTGATCGAGATGGGCTTCAAGGAAATCGAGATCGGGTTCCCCTCGGCTTCGCAGACCGATTTTGACTTTGCCCGCTGGTGCGTGGAGGAGGGCAATGTGCCCGACGACGTCTCCCTGCAGGTATTGGTACAGTGCCGCCCGGAACTCATCACCCGTACCTTCGAAGCACTGGAAGGCGCAAATCGGCCGATCGTGCACTTCTACAACTCCACCAGCGAGTTGCAGCGCCGCGTCGTCTTCGCCAAGGATGTGCAGGGGATCAAGCAGATCGCCGTCGATGCCGCCAAGATGATCACCGATATGGCCACCAAGGCCGGCGGCGGTTACCGTTTCGAATATTCGCCGGAGAGCTTTACCGGCACCGAACTCGATGTGGCGCTGGAGATCTGCAATGCCGTCATCGAGGTCGTCAAGCCGACGCCCGATAACAAGCTGATCATCAACCTGCCGTCCACCGTCGAGGTGGCGACGCCGAACGTCTATGCCGACCAGATCGAATGGATGTGCCGCAACCTCGACAATCGCGAGAACCTGATCGTTTCCCTGCATCCGCATAACGATCGCGGCACCGGCATCGCTGCTGCCGAATTGGCATTGCTGGCAGGTGCCGACCGCGTCGAAGGCACGCTGTTCGGCAATGGCGAGCGTACCGGCAATGTCGACATGGTGACGATGGCGCTGAACATGTTCACGCAGGGCGTCGATCCCGAGATCGACTGCTCGAATATCGAGCGCATCAAGGAAGTGTTCGAATATTCGAACCAGATGGCGATCGGCGAGCGTCATCCTTACGTCGGCGAACTGGTCTACACCGCCTTCTCCGGCTCGCATCAGGATGCGATCAACAAGGGTATGAAGGCAGCACAGGTCGCCAATCATCCCGTGTGGGAAGTCCCGTACCTGCCGATCGATCCGCGCGATGTCGGTCGTTCCTATGAGGCGATCATCCGCATCAACTCGCAGTCCGGCAAGGGCGGCATCGCCTATATCCTGCAACAGGATTACGGGCTGAACCTGCCGCGCAACCTGCAGGTGGAATTCCGCGAGGATATCCAGCGCATCACCGACGTAGAGGGCAAAGAGCTTCCATCCCGGCGCATCTACGACCGCTTCATCGAGCGCTACGTGACGCAGCCGGAAGGGCGCCTGCGCTTCGTCGACCATCACACCTATCCTGACACTGAGCACAAGGGCCAGCGGATCGTCGCAGCCGAGATCACCGACAATGGCGAGATCAAGCGCATCGAAGGGCGCGGCAACGGTCCGATCGACGGCTTCATCAATGCGCTGTCGCATTATCTCGGCATCGAGATGTCGGTCGAGGACTATTCCGAGCATTCGCTCCAGCATGGCTCGAACGCAGCGGCAATCTCCTACGTCGAGACCTCCTATCCCGGCGGCAAACTCTTCGGCGCCGGCATCAATACCAACATCGTCGCAGCTTCGCTGGAGGCGATCGTCTCGGCCGCCAACCGCGTGCTCGACGTGAAGGCTGGCAAGGCCTGATTTCGGCAGGTCTCAGGCCGCGATCGCACTACTGCATAATTCCTTAGATTGGAATCGATTTAAGGATAAAATTATGCAGCAATTCAAAATGTTACAGCGCCCTTTACGCGTCTGAAAAGACGCGCGGCGCTGTAGCGCGGCGCGGCCTGACGATGCAGTCGGCGATCTCGTCGGCCTCGTCGCGCGCCTCGGCGTGCCGCTGACCCCATTGGCAGAGCGCCAGCAACACCGGTTCGAGACCGAGACCGAGTTCGGTCGCGCTGTATTCGACGCGGGCGGGGACTTCGGCGAAGATCTGGCGGGCGACCAGCCCGTGCTCCTCCATCTCGCGCAGTTGCTGGATCAGCACCTTCTGGGTGATGGCGGGCATCATCCGCTTCAGCTCCGACAGACGCTTCGGGCCGGAGAAGACGTAATAGAGGATGACTGGCTTCCAGCGCCCCGAGATCACCTTGAGCGCGCGCTCGACCGGCAGTTCCGGCAGTCTTTTCATCGGCTCAGCCATGGTCACCTCCTGGTGGGTAGGGCACGAAAGAGTGTGTATTTTTGCCTGATATCCTATTGCTAAACCTGCCCCACGCCAATCAGACGTGAGGTTCATCTGCCATGAAAGCCGTTCAATTCACTCGCTTCGGTCCACCCGATGTCCTCGAGCTCGTGGAACTGCCGGTTCCCGAGCCGGGCCCGAGCGAGGTTCTCATCCGCGTTCACGCGGCGGGTGTCAACTTCTTCGAGGTGTTGATGCGGGCCGACCGCTATGCCGCAACGCCTGACCTGCCGATGTTTCCCGGTGTCGAGGTCGCGGGTATAATCGAGCGAGCAGGGCCTGGTGCCGACCGCTCGCTGATTGGCACGCGGGTTGCCGTTCCTCTCTTTGCGATCGGGCGCGGTTCGGGCGGTTATGCCGAGTTCGCCGCGGTCGATGGCGGGGCGGTGGTGCCGCTGCCCGACGCGGTCTCCTTCGAGGCGGCTGCTGCGCTGATGGTGCAGGGGTTGACGGCGCTGCACCTCCTACGCCGCAGTCCCGTGAAAGGCAAAATCGTTCTCGTCAACGCAGCAGCCGGGGGTGTTGGTTCTCTGCTCCTCCAACTGGCGAGGCGCGACGCGGCGAAGATGGTGATCGCAGCGGCGAGCAGTGACGAAAAGAGGGCGCTTTCCCTATCTCTCGGCGCCGATCATGCGGCCGATTATACGGCGCCCGGCTGGCAGGAGGACGTCAAGAGGCTGACCGGAGGGCTCGGCGTGGATATCATCTATGAAACCGTCGGCGGGGCGTTTTCACGGGCGGCGGTCGATGTGCTGGCGCCTTGCGGCGAGCTGGTGCTGGCGGCGATGGGGCGGTTTGGGCTTGAGGCGGCCGATGTCGAGCACATGCTTGATGACAATCAGTCAATCAAGGGATTTTCGCTATTGCCGCTGCTGACGCCTGAGGGTGTGCGGGAGGATCTTGCCGCGCTCTTCGAGCTTGCCACAGCGGGCGCCTTGACGGTTACCGACGGCGGTCGTTTCCCACTGCATCAAGCGGCGGAAGCGCATCGCGCCATCGAGGAGCGGAGGGCGGTCGGCAAGGTGGTGCTGGTGCCTTAAGTCAAAGAAGGCGAGCACGACGTCGTGCGAAACCGCTCGTCATCATGCTCCGGCAATCAGATCGCGGTGGCGATCTCCATGGCAAGCTGGCCGAGCGTTGCTTCGGCGGAAGGGCCGGCTAGCACGTAGGAGGTGCCGGCATTGTGCCAGGTCACGAGGCCGATCTCGTCCTTGATCGTTTCCTTGAAGTCGTCGGTCTCCGGCGGCTGCGCGTCCTTGCGGAAGCAAATGGAAATGATGTCGCCATCGGCATTCGAATAGACGAGCTGCCCGACAGGGCGGCTGTCGCCGAGGATGACGCGCGCGCCCTGGAAGGTCCAGGCTTCGGCGCTCAGATCCGGCACGCGGAAGGGCACACCGATCGCGGTCGTCAGCCAGCTGGAGATTTCCTCGGCCTGCGAAGCGGGCACTTCGACGAGATGACGGGGCTGGCGGATCAGCAGGCGCTGATAGGCGGTGACGTCGCCGAGCCAGTCGTTGGTATTGGCCGGAGCCGTATTGGTGGTAGCCGTGGTGGCAATCTCGTCGGCATCCGGGGCGGTGCCGACAAAATAGCCGATACCGCAACCGACGGCAAAGAGGATGAGGGCGGCGGCCAGCGCCTGCGGGCCGCTCGGCGCCAGTTTCACTTGCGGGCGCGTGGCGCGCTGGGCGATCGACGTTTTCGGCGGTTGCGTGCTCTTGATGGAACGGACGAGGGCGAGCGGCACCGGCTCCTTCAGTATATCGTCCAGGCGGCGGCGGCCGAAATCAGCCCCATGGCGCAGCTTCTCATGCAGCCGGCGCGCATTCTCGTCGCTTGCCAGACGCTGCTCCAGTTCGTGCCGCTGTTCGGGCGAGACTTCGCCATCGAGAAGGGCGGTGAGCTGGGCTTCGAGCGGCAGTTTCCTAAGATCGAGCAAATTCAGAACCTGTGGATCGGGTGGGTGCCGGCAAGCCCGGCAAATTGCAGCCTTGCGGTGGCAAGTTGCGAGACGACGTTTGCCACCGGAATGCCCATGATGTCGGCCGCCTGCTGGTAGCTGTGGCCTTCGACGTCGACAAGCAGGAACATGCTGGAAACGCCATCCGGCATATCGGAAATCATGTGATGGATGGTGTCGGGATCGACTGCGGCCGAGCGTTCACGCGCGGCTTCGCGAATATCGGTGACGTTGCCACGGCCGGAAGCCTTCGGCTTCCGCTTGCGGTTGTCGTCGGTCCATTGCTGGCGGGCAAGCGTGTAGATCCAGCTTTCCAGCCGGCCTTCGCCGCTCCATTGATGACCTTTGGCGATGGCGCGCTGACAGACGGACTGAACGAGTTCATCGGCCACAGCAACCTCACCCGCGAGCGTGATCGCGAAGCGGCGGAGGCGGGGCAGGAGGCCGACGAGATCACGCCGGAGATCGATGGTCGTTGCGGGCTGACGCATTGTCTATCCAAGAAGCATTCACAATGGTTTCGCGGTCGAAGGGTTCGCCCTCGGCGCGAAGCCGACATGGTTGGCGCCGGCGATACATGTGCTTTATGAAACAAGTCTCCTGCACTTCGCAAGCATCCGGTCGTCTTCATCCCTCTTTCCCAAGGGATTTTCGTATTGTGGCCCGCAAAGCTTGCGTCAATATGTCTTGTAGCCGTTCAAGCTTTGCAGCAGAGCGCGATAGGCCCAAGTGCCTTCGCCGCCGCGATCACGGATTTCGACAAGCTGGACGCGGGCGCCCTGGATATCTCCCTGTTCCACCAGCGCCATGCCCATGTAGGAGCGGGCGAGGATGTAATTCTCATCCGCCTGCAGCGCCTTGCGGTAGTAGGACATGCCGAGCTCCACGCGGCCGGCCTTGCGGTTGGCGTAGCCGAGATAGTTCAGGATGCGCGGGTCGTTCTGGTTGCGGGCGAGATTGAGCACGGTGATGGCGTTGTCATACTGGCCGGCATAGGCAAACTCGCGGGCGAACTTATAGAGATCGTCGTCGTTGAAGCTGCTCTTCTTCGGGTTGACACATTCCTTCTTGGCCTTGTCCCAGACCTTGCCGCCGGTGCAGGTCTTGGTCGTCTGGGTCTTCGGCGGCGGATTGGTGTCATCGTTGTTGTCGCCGACCGCGAAAGCGGCCGTGGCGATGCCAAAGGCAAAGCCGGCGGCGAGCGAAAGTCTGGACAGGTGACGGAAAGAAGAAGTCATCGGCGCGCTCCGTTCTCAGGCAATGCAGTTGCTCGGATTGTACGCTTACCACTAAAAATACCAAGAGGGTAAGCAACCTCCATGGCAAATGTTGCGACGGTGGCCGGATGTCCTCGCAGATCGATTCAAGTGCTGCATAAAAGGAGTCCGGACCCGGCGCTAAGGTGCGAAAATATTGGCACTTTCCGGCATCACCGCGTCGCCGGTCCTGTTGAGGCTGAAGCGCTCGCCGCTGAGCTCCCAGGCGCCGGGAGAGCCGTCGATGGAGAAGAGGTTGTAGGCGGCGGGCGGCTTGATGCTGCCCGGTCCCTGCGAGGCTGACGCGATGCCGACGACCGGCACTGGCTGCACCTGGCCGCGCAGCCAATGCAGCGTGTTCAGGTGCGTATGACCGTGCAGCACGAGTTCGGCGCCGCCCGTCGAAATCACGGCAGCGAAGCGGCGGATGCCGATCATCCGTTTGTAGAAGGCCGTGGCGCCGCGGATCGGCGGGTGATGGATCATGACGACGCGGAAGAGACCGGCTTCGCCAGCCGCACGCAGTATGTTGACAGTATCGCGGGCCTGTCGCGCGCCGAAAAAGCCAGATGCGGCGAAAGGAGGGGTGGCGACCGCCGTCGAACAGCCGACAATCGCGACTTTGCCGCGGACGCGCAGATAGGGGAAGATATGGCGGTCGTCCTGCCATTGCGGCGGGGCCAGATCGCCGCGGACATAGTCGTACCAGGCGCGCATCGACTTCTCATAGGCGCCTGGCACATAGGCGTCATGATTGCCGGGAACGACTGACGTGTTCGCGGGATCGCCGAGCGCGCGCAGCCATGCGGCGGCAGCGCGGATCTCAATGCCGCTCGCCAGATTGACGAGGTCGCCGGTGACGGCCACGTGATCGGCCTGATGGGCGCGGATGTCGTCGAGCAGCAGATCCAACGTGCTGCCGAAAAGGTGCTTGCGTCGATTTCGATGCCAGTTCACAAAGCCTGTTATGCGTTTTGAAAACAGCTCCTGAATGGAAAGACTGGGCAACGGCCCAAGGTGGACGTCGGAGATATGCGCGAGCTTGAACATGTTACGAGACATAGACCAGCTTATTGACAAATCAAACACATCGGGCGCGATGAAGAGCTGAAACGGAGCGATATGGATAAAGAGAACAAGCCCCTCTACACGAGGCTGGCGTTGCGCCTGCTGCATGTCTATTTCAGTTTCGTCCGCAGCATGACCGTGGGCGTGCGGGCCGCCTGTTTCGATGAAGACGGACGCATCTTTCTCGTGCGCCACAGCTATATCGGCGGCTGGCATATGCCGGGCGGCGGGCTGGAGCGCAACGAGACGGTCGAGGAAGCGCTTGTCAAGGAATTGCGCGAGGAGGGCAACCTCAGGATCATCGGCAAGCCGCAGCTGATCCAAGTCTATTTCAATACCACGACGACAAGGCGCGACCATGTCGTCTTCTACCGGGCGACCGTCGAGCAGACGGCGCCGCGGCCGCCGGACTGGGAGATATCCGACAGCGGCTTCTTTTCCCTCGACAGCTTGCCCGAGGGTACGACCAAGGCGACGCATCGCCGCCTCGCCGAGCTTCGGGGCGAGCAGGAGCCCGATCACTGGTGGTAAGAAGTATCAGGCGGCATTTAGCCTGGCGCGGCCATGCGGGCTGTCGAGATCGAGCGCCGGACCGACGGGGACGATGCCGGTCGGATTGATCGTCTTGTGGCTGCGGTAATAATGCTGCTTGATGTGGTACAGGTTCACCGTCTCGGCCACGCCTGCCGTCTGGTAGAGGTCCCTGAGATAGCCGGGCAGGTTGCGGTAGTCGGCGATGCGGCGGATGTTGCACTTGAAATGGCCGACATAGACGGGGTCGAAGCGCACCAGCGTGGTGAACAGGCGCCAGTCGGCCTCGGTCAATCTGTTGCCGAAGAGGTAGCGGCCCTTGCCGAGGCGTTCGTCGAGCGTGTCGAGTGTTTCGAACAGCTTGCCGACATTTTCCTCATAGGCTTCCTGGGTGGTGGCAAAGCCCGCTTTGTAGACGCCGTTGTTGACGGTGTCGTAGACGGTCGCGTTCAGTGCATCGATGTCGGTGCGAAGGTCCTCGGGATAGAAATCAGCTGTCGAGCCGGTCAGCCCGTCGAAGGCACTGTTGAACATGCGGATGATTTCGGCGGATTCGTTGCTGACGATCGTGCCGGTCTTCTTGTCCCAGAGCACGGGAACGGTGACGCGGCCGGAATAGTGCGGATCGGCCCTGACATAGATCTGCCAAAGCGCGGACGCTCCGAAGAGGTGATCGCCGGTGGCGCCGTCGCCGACCTTAAATTCCCAGCCGTTCTCGACCATCAGCGGATCGACGACGGAGACCGAGATCAGCTCTTCGAGCTTCTTTAGCTTGCGGAAGATCAGCGTGCGATGCGCCCAGGGGCAGGCGAGCGAGACATAAAGATGGTAACGCCCGGCCTCGGCCTTGAAGCCGCCGCTGCCGGAAGGGCCGGCCTCACCGTCTGATGTCACCCAGTTGCGGAACTGCGAGGGCTGCCGCCTGAAATGGCCCTTGCTCTCCTTCGTGTCGTACCAGGCGTCATGCCAAACGCCGTCCACCAGCATTCCCATGGTCTTCATTCCCTTGATTGCGTGTTGGAATGGAAGATATCGCAGATGGCAGGGCTTTACAGGCGGCAAAGATTGAACAGTGCGTCACGTCGTGCATTTTGCGTTGGACGGCGGAAATTTTTCCTGCTATCGGCCTTTTCACGATTTTCGGACCCCTGCTTGATGTTCATTTCCAGAAACCCGCGACGACGCTGATGCTCCCGAACGCCCAAGGCGTGTTCGAGACCCATCAATCTGTCCATCCGGTTTCTGTCATCATGTACAAGCACGATCTCGTCTACCTCACTGAAGACGCGTCCCATGACGCCGCCATCGAACACATCAACGAAGAAGCCTTCGGTCCAGGCCGCTTCACGCGCGCCGCCGCGCGCATCCGTGAGCAGGGACCGCATGACCTGTCGCTTTCCTTCATCTGCACCGATAACGGCGAGACGATTGCCTCCGTGCGCATGACGCCGGTACTGGCCGGTACAGTGAAGGGCCATCTGCTCGGCCCGCTCGCCGTCCGTCCCTCTCACAAGAACAAGGGCATCGGCCGGGAACTGGTGCGGATCGCAGTGGAGGCGGCAAGACGCAAGGGCTCGGAAGCTGTCATCCTCGTCGGCGACCCGCCTTATTACGGACCGCTCGGCTTCGAGAAGGTCGCCTACAACGCGCTTTCTTTTCCAGGCCCGGTCGATCCCCGTCGTGTGCTCGTCGTTCCGATCGCCGAGGGCGTGCACGAGCGGCTGAAAGGCACGATCGCCTGGCGCGAATGATTTAGAGCGCCGTGCGCGGACGCACAAAGGACCTCTAACTCTTTCAATCCTCGCATCCTGCTAGAGGCTTTTCCGGAGGAAGCTGCGCGTGCGGCCTTCCGGGAAATCCTTGAGCTCTCCGAAAATCTCATAACCCTGACGCAGATAGACGCGCAGAGCCTGAGGGCTGAACGTGTCGATCCAGGCGCCGCGGCACCCTCGCGCCCTGGCCTCTTCTTCCGCCTTTGCGAGGATATTGCCTGATATACCGGTGCCGCGCAGTGTATCGGGAATATAGAGCATCTGGGTGAAGAGCCAGCCCCAGGCGGTAAAGCCGGAAAGACCGCCCGTCACCTTTCCGTCGGTGTCGCGGATGAGGACCACAAGCGGCCGGCGATTCGAGGGGCCGACATCGCTGTTGTTGAAGGCCGAGAGCGCATCGGTGATCGCCGCCAGTTCCTCCGGCGAGGGCGAAGCGGTGAGCTCGAATTCCGGCATGAGATTACCGCCCCTCGCGCCACCACATGGCGCCGAAGGCGAGAAGCAGGATGCCGACGCCAGCGAACCCGGCAAAGAGCGGCAGCGTGTTGATGCCCTTCAAGACCGTCTCGCTGGTCATGCGGATCATCATGCGATCGTTGTCGGAGACGCGAACCTGGCCGCGCACCGGCAGGATCGGCGGGACGGAGATCGCGCCATTTGCATTGGAAACGCGGGCGACGAGACCCTTGCTTCTGTCGGCGACCGGCTGCAGCACATCGGTTGTCGAGATCATCGCCTTGAATTCCGGCGCGTCGACGGCGCCGATATGGACAAGCGTCGACAGCTTGCCGTTGCGGATTTCGAAGAGGCCGATCTCGTCCATCCTCTTCTCGGCCTTGTAGAGGCCCGGTTCGGACTGGGTGAGCGGCAGGGTTTCGGTCTTGCCGGAGGGATAACGCACGGTGGCGTTGCCGGGATTGTCGCCGATCGTCTGGCGCGTGACCTCAAGGGTCCGGCCGGAGGCGCGCGCCGTCAGCGCTTCTTCCTCGAGCGCCGGCTCCTTCATCAGCCAATGGGCGATACGGCGATAGAGCGAAACGTTCGGACCGCCGCCTTCGAAGCCGCGCGCCCAGAGCCAGCCCTGATCGGAAAGCAGCATGGCGACGCGGCCCTGGCCGGCGCGGTTCAGCACCAGCAGCGGGTGGTTGTCGGCGCCGAGCATGATCGTCTCGCCCTGCGGCCGGTCGACATCGACGCTGCGGAACCATCGGCCCCAATGCGGCGGCTCCTCGCCCGAACCATCAAGGCCGCGCGTGACGGGATGTTTGCGGCCTTCCTCGGAGAGGCGGGGATAGAAGGCCTTTTCGATCATCTCTCCGGTGGGCGTTGCTGGCAGGACCGAGGAGAGTGGCGTCAGTGCAATGGAATCGGGGCCGGCGTGCTCGGGGCCGGCGGCGATCAGCAGCGCGCCGCCATTGTCGACATATTGCGCGATGTAATCGTAATAGAGCAGCGGCAGCACGCCGCGGTGCTGGTAGCGATCGAAGATGATCAGGTCGAAATCCTTGATCTTGTCGACGAAGAGTTCACGCGTCGGGAAGGCGATCAGCGACAGCTCGTTGATCGGCGTGCCGTCCTGCTTTTCCGGAGGACGCAGGATGGTGAAGTGGACGAGATCGACCGACGCATCGGATTTCAGCAGGTTGCGCCAGGCGCGCTCACCGGCATGCGGCTCACCGGAGACAAGCAGGACGCGGAGATTCTGGCGGATGCCGTCGATGACGTGGACGGCACGGTTGTTGGCGGTGGTGACTTCGCCAGGAAGTGCTGCGACCGAGAATTCGAGCACATTGCTGCCGCCACCCGGCACCTTGAAGGAGAAGGGCGTATCCTGCCCTGGTGTCGCCTGCAGGGTGGCGATCTCGTCACCATTCAGCTTCACCGTGACATCGGCCGCGCCGCCCGGGCTCGGACCGTCGTCGAAGACGCGCAAGATCACCTGCTGCTCCTCGTTGACGATGCCGAAGCGCGGCCCCTTGATGACTTCGATGCGGCGATCGAATTCGTTGGCCTTGCCGGTTATGAGGCCATGGATCGGCGCGTCGAAACCGAGCGCCTGATTGGCGGCCGGAACATCATGGACCTCACCGTCGGTCAGCATGATTGCGCCGCCGATACGGGCGGGCGGGACATCGGCGATGTTGGCCGACAGCGCGTCGAACAGGCGCGTGGACGGCACGTCGGAATTGACGTCGCCTTCGACATCGACGAAGCGGGGCTCAATCTGAGGGAAGCGGGCGAGCTGTCCCTTCAAGGCCGCAAGCGCATCGTCGGTCATCTTGACGCGATCGGGCGTCTGCTGGCTCTGGCTTCGATCGACAAGAACCGGGACGATCGTCGACAACTGATCCCGGTCTTCCTGCAGGAGCACAGGATTGGCAAGGGCGGTCAGCATGGCGAGTGCTGCGAGCGTTCTGATCCAGGCGCCGCGAATGCCGCGCCAGATCGCGAAGGCGGCGATAACAGCGCTGACGACGGCAAGTGCAGCCAGAACCGACCAGGGGAGGAAGGGCGAAAAGTCGAACGTCATCTCATTGTCCTAACCGTTCGAGGAGGTCGGGAACATGGACCTGGTCGGTCTTGTAGTTGCCGGTCAGCATATACATCATGATGTTGACGCCGGAACGGTAGGCATATTCGCGCTGCGTTTCATCCGACGGCACGGTCGGCAGTATCGGTACGCCGTTGTCGTCGATCGCCCAGGCGCCGGCGAAATCATTGCCGGTGATCAGGATCGGCGAAACGCCGTCGGCCGTTGCCGCCGATTTTTCGCTCGGCCCCTGACCACCCTGCCGGGATTCGATCCAGAGGGGGCTGCCGGTATAACGACCGGGAAAGCTCGACAGGAGATAGAAGGATTTCGTCAGCACATGGTCTGATGGAACCGGTTCGAGCGGCGGAATGTCGAGATTGGCGAGGATTGCCTGCAGCCTCTCACCGTTAGCGCTGACATTGCCGCCATTGTCCAATGCGCTGATCTGATCGCGCGTATCGAAAAGCACGGTGCCGCCGTTGCGCATATAGGCATCAATACGGCTGATCGCTGCGGTCGACGGCATCGGCGCCGTTGCCGAAACCGGCCAGTAGATGATCGGATAGAAGGAGAGCTCGTCTTTGGTGAGGTCGATGCCCACGGGCGGTGCCGGCTCCAGCGTCGTGCGGAAAGTCAGGAACTGGGTGAGACCCTCGAGACCGCGCTCGGAAATATTGTCCACGTCCTGTTCGCCGGTGACGACATAGGCGAGGTGCGTGTTATCAAGCCTCTGCAAGATGAGGTCGTCGCCGGGCTGGGAGTCGTCGGCGTGAAGCGTGCCGGGTTGCACGAGAAAGCCGGCGCCGACGGCGACCGCGATCATCGCGGCGGTGCGGACAGCCGGGCGCAATCGCGAGAACGCGCCATTCATGAAGAGGACGATCAGGCTGTCGGCCAGCAGCAGCAGAAAGGCTGCGAGAAAGAGTGCGGGTTTTGCCGACCAGCTTTCGCCGCCGATCAGGCCTTCGCGCACGGCATTGGTCCCTGCCGTGTCGAGCGGCGTCAGTTCGGCGTTCTCGGGCAGCACGTTCAGGGAAGTGAAACCGTCCTCCGAACCGTAGAGCCCGGGCGGGTTGTCGAAATTCGCCGTCGGTTCAGCTCCGGCCTGCGGAATGAGCGGCCGCGCCGAACCCGTCTCGGAGACCAGCGTGCCCTTGGCCGTCAGCATACGGAATGGCGGCAGGGTTTCGGAGACACGCGCATTGCCGCGCGCCTCCGACGTCACGCCGCCCGAGCGCGATATCTGCAGGAGGTGACGCAGCATGTCGACGAAAGTGCCTGAGATCGGCAGATCGGACCAGGTTGCTTCCGCGGTGACATGAAACAGGACGATCTGGCCGGATGCGATCTGCTTCATCGTGACGAGCGGCGTGCCGTCAGCCAGGCTAGCCCAGGTGCGCTCGGCAAGATCGGGCGTCGGTTCGGCAAGCACCTGCCGCTTGACGACGACATCGGCAGGGCGCGCTATGCCGGCAAAAGGCCCGAAACTCGGAAATTCGGCAAGCGACTGCGGCTCGCTCCAAGACAATGTGCCGCCCAGCGCCCGTTCTCCCTGGCGCAGGATGACAGGGATCAGCGGATCGTCTGCGGGAGCCGCCGCCATGCGCGGGCCGGCAAAACGCAGGAGCATGCCGCCATTCGATATCCAGCGCGTCAGAGGTTCGTAGGTCTCCTCCGGCAGCCGGCCGATATCGGCCATGATGATGATGGAGGGATTGTTGGCGAGAAGTTTTGGTATCGCGACCGAGAGATCGGAATCGGCGGGCTGGATCAGATCCGCATAGGGCTGCAGTGCCCGCTGGATATAATAGAGCGGCGAGAGCAGCGGCTGGAACTCATCCCCTCCTTCGCCCGACAGCAAGACGACACGGCGACGCTTGAACGCGTCGTCGAGAAGATGGACGGCGCCGGCCGTCGCGCCATTGTCGACGCTGACGCGCGCGAAATCGTTGCGCATCTCGAAGGGTGCTGTGATCGAACTTGTCGCAACACTCTGGCCGGGGCGGAAATCCACCCTGCCATTGGCAATCGAGCGCCCCTGGCTATCGACGGCGTTCAGCGCCACGGATGCGGCCTGCGATGTATTGAGCCGCGTGACCTTGACGGCCATGGCATCAGCCGCATTGTTGGCCGCGGTGATCGCGACCGTCCTTGCGGCATCGCCCTCAATCAGGCGCAGATCAGCGGGCTGGAGTTCGGCCAGCCTGCGCACCGTCGTGTCGTCGGCCTTGGCGGCGGCACCGTCGGTCAGGAAGGCGAGGGTGCCGGGCTTTATGCCGTTCAGGGCGGCGCGCAGCGCCTGGAAGGCGCGCTCACGGTCCGGTACCAGCGGTCGCGGCTCGGCAGCGCGCAGCTTGTCGCGAGCGGCAGCGGCGGTGCCGGGCACGGCGTCGTTGGTCGGATCGGCGGTGAAAGCGATAGACACGGGTGTGCCGGCGGATTCGGCATCGTCTATCAACGCGTCGGCGGTCTGGATGCGGCGCTCCCAGTCGGGTGCCGCCGCCCAGCTGTTATCGACGAAGAGGACGAGCGGGCCACCTGATGCGAGCGAACTGGTGCGCGGATTGAAAACCGGATCGGCGATCGCAAGGATGATGGTGGCGGCGAGCAGCATGCGCAGCAGCGTCAGCCACCAAGGGCTTTGCGCCGGCGTCTCCTCGCGCTTCAACACCAAGGCGAGGATCTTCAGCGGCGGGAAGACCTCGGTCTTCGGACGTGGCGGTGTCAGCCGCAGCAGCCACCAGATGACCGGCAAGGCAACGAGCGCGCCGAGAATGGCGGGATAGGCGAAAGCGAAGGGAAGGGCGTTCATAGCTGCCCTCCATGTGTTGCTTTGGCCGGCATGCCGGACAGATACATGTGCACCGCGACCAGCGCTTCCGAAGCAAGATGATCGGTGCGGTGGGTCGCGAAGGTCCAGCCGAGATGGCGCAGCGACTGTCCGAGGCTGTCCCTGCGGGCGAGGTAGGCGTTGCGATAGGCCTCGCGGATGTGTTCGGCGCGGCCGGAAACGAGCCTGGCGCCGCTCTCCGGATCGGTGAATTCGGTGCGGCCGCTATAGGGGAATATCTCTTCGGCGGGATCTGATATCTCGACCACGTGGCCACGCAGGCCGCGGCGGGCGAGCGGGCCGAGCCGTTCCATGATTGCCGGCGCATCGTCGAGGAAATCGCCGATGAGGACGAGGTCGCTCCAGCCGCGGATCATCGCCGTTTCCGGCAGGCCGCCGGTCAGCGGCGTGTGCATGAGCGCGGCTGCGAGGCGTTCGGCGGCGTTGCGGGCGGAGGCGGGTTCCATGATGCCGGGGCAGCCGATGCGCTCGCCGGAGCGGGCGAGGATTTCGGCAAGCGCCAGCATGATGACCAGCGCGCGGCTTTCCTTGGACACGTTGCCATAGCTCGACTTGTACATCATCGAGGGCGACATGTCGCACCAGAGCCAGATCGTGTGCGCCGCCTCCCATTCGCGCTCGCGCACATAGGTGTGGTCGTCCCGGGCGGAGCGGCGCCAATCGATGCGCGACAGGCTCTCGCCCTCGGCATAGGGACGGAACTGCCAGAAATTCTCGCCGATGCCGCGCTTGCGGCGACCATGCCAGCCGGCGATCACTGTGTTGGCGATGCGCTTGGCTTCCACCAGGCAGTCCGGCACCAGGGCGGCCCGCTGCCTGGCGCGAGAAAGGGCATCGCTGCCGGGTGTCGGATTGACGATCTGTCCGATAGATGCCACGCGTCCGGCTTCCTTATCCCTTTGCCTGCTTGACCAGTCCGGCGATGACGTCACGCACCGACATGCCTTCGGCGCGGGCGGCGAAGGTCAGCGCCATGCGGTGCTGGAGAATGGGTTCGGCGAGCGCGAAGATATCGTCCAGAGACGGTGCGAGACGGCCTTCGTAGAGCGCGCGGGCGCGTGCGCAGAGCATCATTGCCTGGCCGGCGCGCGGGCCTGGACCCCAGGCGACGTTCTTGTCGGTCGAGGCATTGCCCTGTCCGGGGCGGGCGGAACGCACCAGCGCCAGGATGGCATCGACGACCGTGTCGCTCACCGGCATCTGGCGCACCAGGGTCTGGATCTCGATCAGCCGCTGCGCATCGATGACGGCTTCCGGCCGGGTTTCGCCCAAGCCCGTCGTCTCGAGCAGGATCTGGCGCTCGGCGGCGAGTTCGGGGTAGTTGACGTCGACCTGCAGCAGGAAGCGGTCGAGCTGGGCTTCGGGCAGAGGATAGGTACCTTCCTGCTCGAGCGGGTTCTGGGTGGCGAGCACATGGAAGGGCGCCGGCAGGTCGTAGCGCTGGCCGGCGATTGTGATGTGATATTCCTGCATGGATTGCAGAAGGGCGGACTGGGTACGCGGCGAGGCGCGGTTGATCTCGTCGGCCATCAGAAGCTGGGCGAAGACCGGGCCCTTGACGAAACGGAAGGAGCGGCGTCCACTGTCGTCCTGGTCCATTACCTCGGAGCCGAGAATATCCGAGGGCATCAGATCCGGCGTGAACTGGATGCGGTTGGCGGCAAGGCCGAGCACCTCGCCGAGCGTGGTCACCAGTCTGGTCTTGGCAAGACCGGGAACGCCAACGAGCAGGGCATGACCGCCTGACAGCACAGCGAGAATGGTGTTCTCGACGACGCTTTCCTGACCGAAGATCACTTTCGAGACTTCCCCGCGGATGGCGGCAATATCGGAGAGCGCCTTTTCGGCGGCGGCGACGATCGCCTTTTCATCGAGGCTGGCTTCGGTCTTCATCATACCCATGCGTATCTCCAACGGCTGAAATCATTCGGCAGCGAATCGGCGGACTTATACATGTGCCTCATACCCGATAGAGTTATGGAGATGTGACGGGCTGACAAGTTCGTTGCGAATGACTATCTCGTGACTTTACTTCGTTAAGGACAAACCGGGACGGAAGAATGGCAGCCGAGGAAATCAGCGGACAGGCGGATGCGGCGGGACTTGCCGCACTGATTTCGCGTGCGTCTGAGGAAAGTGGCGAGAAAAAACGAGGGTTGCCGCCGGTCGAACGGTGGAATCCGCTTTTCTGCGGCGATATCGACATGGAAATCCGGGCTGACGGCACCTGGTTCTACATGGGCACGCCGATCGGCCGGCCGGCGCTGGTGCGGTTGTTTTCGACGGTTTTGAGGAAAGACGACGACCAGAAGACCTATCTCGTAACTCCTGTGGAAAAGGTTGGGATAAGGGTCGTCGACGCGCCTTTCATCGCCGTGGAGATGAGCGTGACGGAGAGCGAAGGCCAACAGGTGTTGACCTTCCGCACCAATGTCGGCGATGTCGTGGAGGCGGGAGGGGAGCATCGGCTGCGCTTTGCCATTGCTGACGGCAACGCCGAATTGAAACCCTATCTGCATGTGCGCGGGCGGCTGGAGGCGCTGGTGTCGCGTGCAGTGATGTATGAACTGGTCGCGCTCGGCGAGACTTTCGACGTGGAGGGGCGGGCGATGTTTGCGATCTGCTCCGCCGGCGAGGTCTTCCCGGTCATGCCGGCCGACGAACTGGATGCGCTTTGCCGATGAATGATGCGATCACCCACCGCTACCCGCTGTTTTCCGCAACCGAATTCCGCCGCCGTGCGCTCAATCAGAATGGCGGGCCGGTCGACCATGCCTGGCGCGATCACGGGGACCATATCCTCAACCCCGACATCGTCGCCGAGGTCGAGACCTTCAAACTGCGCGACGCCGCCGTGCTCGTGCCCGTCGTCGACGACGGCGAAGAGGCGCATGTGATCTTCACCAAGCGCACGGCGACGCTGCGCAAACATTCCGGGCAGATCGCCTTTCCCGGCGGCTCGATCGATCCCACCGATATCTCCCCTGAAATGGCGGCGATCCGCGAGACGGAGGAGGAGATCGGACTGGCCGGTTCCTTCGTCGAAACCGTCGGGCGGCTGCCGAATTACCTTGCCTCGACGGGCTTTCGCATCACGCCGGTGCTCGGCGTCGTCACGCCGGGCTTTGCGCTGACGCTGAACCCGACCGAGGTGGACGACGTGTTCGAGGTGCCGCTTTCCTTCCTGATGGATCCTGCCAATCACACCCGCGACAGGCGTGTCATCGACGGCATCGACCGGCATTTCTACCGCGTGCCCTATGAAACCAGAATGATCTGGGGCATCACCGCCGGCATCGTCCGCACGCTTTACGAAAGGCTTTATGCATGACCGGCCTTGCCGACCAAGCATGGTTCCGCGACCCGGCGCTCGGCCGGATCTTAGCACTTCTCAGCGCCGATGGCGGGGAAGGGCGTGTGGTTGGCGGGGCGGTGCGCAACAGCCTGATGGGCCTGCCGGTCAATGATGTCGACATAGCCACGACACTCAGACCGGAGGCGGTGATGGAGCGGGCGGCGGCGGCCGGCATCAAGGCAGTCCCAACCGGCCTGGAGCACGGCACGGTGACGCTCGTGATCGACGGCAAGCCCTTCGAGGTGACGACGCTTCGCACCGACGTCGAGACCGACGGACGCCACGCCAAGGTTGCCTTCAGCACAGACTGGAGGGCGGATGCCGAACGGCGGGATCTGACGATCAACGCGCTTTATGCCGATGCCGAGGGCGAGGTGGTGGATCTCGTTGGCGGACTTGCCGACATCGAGACGCGCAACATCCGCTTCATCGGCGATGCCGCAAGGCGTATTGCCGAGGATCATTTGCGCATCCTGCGCTTCTTCCGCTTTTTTGCCTATTACGGTTCCGGACGGCCGGATGCCGAGGGGCTGAAGGCGTGTTCCGCGGCGCGTTCGAAACTGACGACGCTTTCAGCAGAACGCGTCTGGTCGGAACTGCGAAAGCTGCTTGGCGCCGGCGATCCCGGCCGGGCGCTGCTCTGGATGCGGCAGGTGGCGGTGCTGACGGAAATCCTCCCGGAATCGGAACGATGGGGGATCGATGCGATCCCTTCGCTGATCACCACCGAAAAGGCGCTCGGCTGGACGCCCGATCCGTTGCTGCGCCTTACGGCGATCGTGCCGCCCGATGCGGCGCGCATGGAGGCGCTCGCAGCCCGGCTCAAGCTCTCGAATGCGGAAGCGGCCTATCTCAAGGCCTGGGCAATGGCAGCGCCTGTTAATGACGACGTGTCGTCGGCGGCCTTCGAACGGCTGCTTTACCGCAACGGTGCCGATGGCATCACGACACGGCTGAAGCTGGCGCTTGCGGTTGCGCGCGGCAAGGCTGAAAGCGATTTCGACGAAATGGCGCGGTCGGCGCGGCTTATCAAGTTGCTGGACAAGGCAATGCACTGGAAGAAACCGCAGTTTCCGCTGAATGGCGGTGACGTGATTTCGGCAGGAATCGCGTCCGGTCCGCGCGTCGGCGAGTTGCTTGCCGGCCTGGAAAACCAGTGGGTGGAGGAAAACTTCGTTTCCGACCGGGCGGCGCTGCTCGCCCGGCTGCAGGAACGCGTGCAATAATCAGGCGGCGGTCGCTTCGTCACGGATGCGAGCCTTGATATTATCCACCATGTTCTCGCGGATCGTGGTTTCGCCGTGAGCATCTTTCAGGTGCTCGACGGCACGGCGAACCACCTCGGCGTCGCTATCCGCCCGTGTATGCCAGGCGCAGCCCGGAACGAGAGTGCCGCATTCGAAAAGTCGCATGGTCTTCTCCTCTGTTCAAAACACAACGACGATCGCGATCTTACACGATTTAAGAATGTGCGGGGGGAGGGAAGGTTCCGGCCGGCATCGACATGCCGGCCAGTAAAGGCCGTATCAGTCGGGCATCGCCCAGGCTTTGTAGGTATCCGAAAGCTGACCGGGCATGTTGCTGTTGGCGGCCGCTGCTTCGTTCTGCAGCTGTTCCGGCGACTTCCCGCCGGCCAGTTGCAGCTTGACCTGCTCGATGAAGCAGGACAGCGGCAGATCCGAGCCGCTCTTGGTCCGCAGTTTCTCGGCGATGCGCGTCAGAAACTCGGATGTGTCAATCGTGCGGGATGTTTCCTGGACATCCGTAGACGCTGGCGAGCCACTTTGTATCGTCATGACAATCCTATTGTTACGCACATACTATAAAGTTAGGACGCACTGAATTTTCGTGAAGGTCTATCACCTCGAATTTATCGACGAGATATCACAGTTTCATGGCCAGCGGACGACGGGGGGCAACGAAGAGAGAATGGATTCAACGTTGCCGCCGGTCTTCAGGCCGAAGATCGTGCCACGATCATACAGCAGATTGAATTCGACGTAGCGGCCCCGGCGGATCAATTGTTCGTCGCGATCGGCCTCTGTCCACAATTTGTTGAAGTTGGAGCGGACGATTTTTGGATAGACCATGGCGAAGGCCCGGCCGACATCACGCGTGAAGGCGAAATCGGCGTCCCAGCCGCCGGCTTCCTCGCCTGAATGCAGCCAGTCGTAGAAGATGCCGCCGATGCCTCGGGCCTCGTTGCGGTGTTTCAGGAAGAAATATTCGTCGCACCAGGCTTTGTACGCATCGTAATCGGCGACGGCATGATTGCGGCAGGCGATCTCCATGGCCTTGTGGAAGAGCTGGCTGTCTTCGTCCTCCTGCGTGCGGCGGCGTGACAGCACCGGCGTCAGGTCGGCCCCGCCACCGAACCAGCGGCTGGTGGTGACGACCATGCGAGTGTTCATGTGCACGGCCGGAACGTTTGGGTTCACGGGATGGGCGATCAGCGAGATGCCCGAGGCCCAGAAACGCGGATCGTCCTTGGCGCCGGGTATCTGGGCGCGGAAATCCGGGGCAAATTCGCCGTAGACGGTGGAGGTATGGACGCCGACCTTTTCGAAGACGCGGCCTTCCATCATCGACATCCGGCCACCGCCGCCGGCGCCGTTTTCGCGCGACCAGTCCTTGGCGACGAAGCGGCCGGGCTCCTGGTCGGAGAGTGGCCCTTCCAACTCATCCTCGAGGGTCTCGAAGGAGGCGCAGATCGTATTGCGCAATCCCTCGAACCAACTGCGGGCGGCAGCCTTCTTCTCTTCGATATCGTCAGGCAAGCCGATCGGCAGTTCCGGTCTTTCCATTTACGCCTCCGACGGTCGACATCTCCTTCGGAGGCGACTCGCTCATTCTTGATTGCGCGCCATGATTAGCAGTTGGTGCTGCATCTCGCCAAGCGTGGCCAAGCACCGCTGAGCGCTTCCAAGATTCGACTCGCAAATCAAGAATTTCGATACTACCTTTTCCGAGGAGGTAGGTTTGATGAAAAAAGTTCCAGGGCCTCCGTCCTTCGACGGCCTGAAGCGCAGGATAGCGAGACATCGGGCGGAAAATCCCCCGAGCAGGAAAGACCATTTCGTGCGTGAGACATATTGCCTCGGCCTCATGGACGCACGCGCCAAGGCGCGCGAATGGTTCGACGAATATCCGAAAGCCGCCTACTGGACCGAGGTGGAGAGCTGGCGTCAGCTCGACGGCGATCAGATCGAATTCACCATGCGCCGCCTGCCTTCGGCCGACTGACGGTCACTTCGTAGTCGCCCGCACACGGCTTTCGATCAGCAGGCCGTTTTCGTCCATGATCGGATGCGCCACCGAGACGATGTGGGCGTTGAGGCGCTTCAGGTCGCGCAGCATGTCGAGATGCAGAGAACTCGTCTGCAGGCTGTCGGCGCGGCCGTCACGCAGACGTTCAAGGTGGCGCTCGGCAGACTGTTTTTCCATCCGGCGCACCTCGACCTTTACCTCCATCATCTGGCGCGCGAGATTGAAGTCACGGGTGACGAAGATCGTCTGAGCGACGCGCAGATTGTCGATCGTCAGATCGAACAGCTTCCGCAGTTCCTGATGACCGTCCTCGGAAAATTTCAGTCCGAGGGAGATTTTCTTCGCCACCTGCTCCAGCAAGCCCTTCTCGATGATGTCGCCCATATGTTCGAGGTTGATCGCATAATCGATGACGACGATCGAGCGGCGTGCGTTCTCGTCGCTGAGACCCTCGCGACCGAGCTTCGAGAGATAGACCTTCACCGCCTGCTGCAGTCGGTCGACGCGCTCTTCGAGGGCGGATATCTCGGCAAGCTTCGATGCGTCGTTACGCTCGAAGGCTTCGGAGACCCGGATCAGCATGCGCTCGATCAAGTCGCCGACGCCGAGCACTTCGCGGGTAGCGCTGGCGAGGGCCACGACCGGCGTCGAAAGTTCCTGCGCATCCAGATATTTTGGGGCGCTGTCAGGCTCGGCCTGATCCGGCACCAGGCGGGCCATCAGGGTGGCGAGCGGCCGGGAGAATGGCCAGGCCAGCGCCGCCAGCAGAAGGTTGAAGGCAAGATGCGCATCGACCGGCAGCTTGGCAGGACCGAAGGGCAGCAACTGGATGAGTTCCGCCCCATAACCCGCCAGCGGCAAGGCGATAAGGCAGCCGAGCGTGCGGACGGCGAGATTGCCGAGGGTGACGCGCCGGGCCGAAACCGGACCGGACAATGTCGCGACGACAGGCGGTATCGCGCCGCCGAGATTGGCGCCGAGCACGAGCACGATGACGAGTTCGGCGGAGACGACGCCGGCCGAGGCGAGCGACAGGATGAGCACCACCACCGCAAGGCTCGACGAGGATGCGAAGGCAAGTGCTGCCGAGACGATCATTGCCACGGGCAGGGCGCCATCCAGCAGGCCGATGAAGGCGGCGAGAGCAGGGGAGGCGCGCATCGGCTCCGTCGCAAGACCGAGGAGGTGCAGCGACAGCAGCATCAGCCCGATACCGATCAGCGCTGTGCCGCCGCCCTGGCTGGTGCTTGAACGGCCGCGGTAAAGCACAATGCCAACAAGAATGAGAAGAGGAGAGAGCCATTCTATGCCCGTTGCCACGATCCAGGCGGTGATCGCGGTGCCGACATTGGCGCCGAGCAGAACAATCTGCGCCATGCGCGGCTTGATCAGGTCACGCTCGACGAAGGAGGCAGTCATCAGCGCCGTTGCCGTCGAGCTCTGCAGTGCGACGGTCGCAACGAGGCCCGACAGGAAGGAACGAAGACTGCCGCGTGTGCCGGTCGCCAGCCCCGTTCTCAGGCGGGCGCCGAAGGCTCTGGATACGCCATCCTTCACCTGCGCGAGGCCGAACAGCAACAGAGCCACGGCGCCGAACAGGTTGATCATGATGATTGTAGAGTCCATTTTGTTGTTTTTATTCTTCTTTCACAGATCTGGAGAAATGCGGTTTTCCTCACATGGCCATTCCAACGTGTTGGAATCATGGAGGCCAATACTGAATTTTTGATTGCCCGGCTAATAAATATACGCCGGTTTGAGAGATAGACAACGCTATTTTGCGACATAGTCTGGAGCGGATCGGCAATTCCGCGGGCTTTGCTCCCTCGGCGCCGGTGTCCGTCAGGCCCAGACGGTTTGGCGCATCGCCTCGCCGACGATCATGGCGGCCGAGACGGCGACGTTGATCGAGCGCTGGCCTTCGAGCATCGGGATCAGAATGCGGGCGTCGGCCCTCTGATGCACCTGATCCGGCACGCCGGCGCTTTCGCGACCGAAGAGCAGGATATCGTCCGGGCGAAAGGCAAGATCGGTGTAGCGCGCCGCAGCCTTGGTCGAGGCGAGGATCAGGCGGCGGCCGGTGGTCAGACGCCACGCCTCGAAGCGGTCCCAGCTGACATGGCGGGTGAGGGCGGCGGCGGCAAGATAATCCATACCGGCCCGTTTCAGGTTGCGGTCGGAGATGTCGAAGCCGGCCGGTTCGATCAGATCGACCGCGAAACCAAGGCAGGCGGCAAGGCGCAGGATCGTGCCGGTATTGCCGGGAATATCCGGCTGGTAGAGTGCCAGTCTCAGTGAAGTCATGATGCGCTATCTTTCCGCTTTCACCGCAAAAGGCCTAATGCAACTGTGATTTCGACGCAACAGGGCGCGTTTGGACCCGAAAAGATGAATTTTTCGGCAGAACAGGGCTGGAAAATTCCTCGTTTTCGCGTTATCGGTGCATATCTTTAATCGCCAGCAAGGAGCGCCAGAATGAATATTTTGCTGTATGTGCGCCTCCCGGCCGTGATGCCAAGCGGTGCGATTTTCCGCCGATAGTGCGGGTTTCTTCCCTGAATTTCCTTTTTTGATCCATTGTGCGGCTGTCTCAGCCTCGCCCCTTGAACGTTCGGTTCCCATATGTGCTTGCAGTGCGCTGGGATGGCGCGAAGCCGGGAGCCGGAACGGTGACGTTTCGGAGCAATTTCATGTTTGGCTGGTTCGAACAGCGACTCAATCCCTTTCCAAGCGAGGACCCTGTCGCCCCGCCGAAAGGTCTTTTTGCCTTTTGCTGGCACTACAGTAAACCAGCTGCGCCCTGGCTCGGCCTGATGGCCGTGCTCACCGCGCTGATCGCGATCGGCGAAGTGGCGCTCTTCCAGTTCCTCGGCGACATCGTCGACTGGCTGACCAATGCCGACCGCGCCACATTCCTGGAGAGAGAAGGCCACAAGCTTTTCTGGATGGCGGCGCTGGTGCTGGTCGGCCTGCCGCTGACGGCCGGGCTCGATTCGCTCATCATGCATCAGATGATGCTCGGCAATTATCCGATGATCGCACGCTGGCAGATGCACCGCTTCCTGCTGCGCCACAGCATGTCGTTCTTCGCCAACGAGTTTGCCGGGCGTGTCGCGACCAAAGTGATGCAGACGTCGCTTGCCGTGCGCGAGACGGTGATGAAGATCCTCGACGTCTTCGTCTATGTCGTCACCTACTTCCTGACGATGATCATCGTTATCGCAGCGGCCGACTGGCGGCTGATGATCCCGATCCTCGTCTGGCTCGCGGTCTATATCAGCATCGTCGCCTATTTCGTGCCGCGGCTTCGCAAGATTGCGGCGGCGCAGGCGGATGCGCGCTCGATGATGACGGGGCGCGTGGTCGACAGCTATACGAATATCGCGACCGTCAAGCTGTTTTCGCATGCGGGCCGCGAGGAGGTCTATGCCAAGGAGGGCATGGACGAGTTCCTGCAGACCGTGCACAAGCAGATGCGCAAGGTGACGCTCTTCCATATTTGCGTCTACGTGAACAACTGTGTTGCGCTCTTCGTCATCTCGGGCCTGTCGATCTGGTTCTGGCTGAACGGCGCGATATCGGTTGGCGCCATCGCCATCGCCATCGGTCTTGCCATGCGCGTCAACGGCATGTCGCAATGGATCATGTGGGAGGTTTCGGCGCTGTTCGAGAATATCGGCACGGTCTATGACGGCATGGAGATGATGAGCAAACAGCACGACATCGTCGACAAGCCGGGTGCACCCACCTTGACGGCGAAGAAGGGCGCGATCCATTACGACCGCATCCGCTTCCACTACGGCAAGAGCAAGGGCGTCATCGACAACCTGTCGCTCGACATCAAGGCGGGGGAGAAGGTCGGCCTGGTCGGCCGTTCCGGCGCCGGCAAGACGACGCTGATGAACCTGCTGCTGCGCTTCTACGACCTGGAGGCCGGTCGCATCACCATCGACGGGCAGGACATCGCCGGCGTCTCGCAGGAAAGCCTGCGCTCGCTGATCGGCGTGGTGACGCAGGACACCTCGCTGCTGCATCGCTCGATCCGCGACAACATCGCCTATGGTCGTCCCGAAGCAACGGACGACGAGGTGATCGAGGCCGCCAAACGCGCCAATGCCTGGGAGTTCATTGAAGGCCTCGTCGACATGCAGGGCCGCGCAGGGCTCGACGCACAGGTCGGCGAACGCGGCGTCAAGTTGTCCGGCGGCCAGCGGCAGCGTGTCGCGATCGCCCGCGTCTTCCTGAAGGACGCGCCGATCCTGGTACTCGACGAGGCGACCTCGGCGCTCGATTCGGAAGTCGAGGCCGCGATCCAGGAAAACCTCTTCGCCCTGATGGAGGGCAAGACGGTGATCGCGATCGCCCACCGGCTTTCGACGCTGACGGAGATGGACCGGCTGATCGTGCTCGACAAAGGCCGGATCATCGAGGCCGGCTCGCATATCGAGCTGGTCGAAGGAGGCGGCATCTATGCCGACCTCTGGAACCGCCAGTCCGGCGGCTTCCTCTCCGATCACGCCGAGGAAGCGGAGGTGGCGGCGCAATAAGATGCAATGGGGCCCTCCCTGCGAAAGCGGGGAGGGCCTCTTGAATTCTTAGGATGGCTATAAGCTTGCCGGACGGTTGCTGAAGAACTGACTCCGTTTGCCTCTTATCCGTTCAAAGGCTGTCGGCCCAATCGATCACGCGGTGATGCTCGACGACGACCATGGTGTTGACAGCCGCGATCGTGCGCAGGGCGACAAGGCGGCGGTGCTCCTCCTGATCGATCCAGGTGGTGATGGCCTCGGCGATGATCTCGTCGCGCGGCAACCCCAGGGCGAATGCCAGGGCATCCAGCCTTTCTGCAAGCGGAAGCGGAACATGCACATCGAGCATTTTCGTTTCCATGGAAGTGGTCTCCGGTAAACCGCGATCGTAACGTGAGATTGTGACCAGTTCGGGGGCATTCAATGGGTATGCCGCCGATGTTACCGATAATTACCAAAATATAACATTCTGTCCGCTTTTCATTCCCTTTGCCGGCTCGGCTAATCCGCCTATATCGCTTCTATGTTGCTGAACCCCATCCTCCGCCGGTTCGAAACCTGGATCGATCCGTTCCGCCCACGCGCCAATCTCCAGCCGCCGCGCTCGACGCTCGGATTCATCTGGTTCTATATCGGCCAGGCGAGGATGCCGTTCGTCGCCATGCTCGTTCTGGGCGGCACGTCGGCGGCGATCGAGGCCGCACTGTTCTGGTTCGTCGGACGCCTGGTCGATATCCTCGGCAGCATCACGCCTGGGGCCGGCTGGAACGGTCTTCTCGCCGCCCATGGCGGCGAATTGTTCGGCATGCTCGCCCTCATCGGGCTCGTGCGTTTCGTCGTCGCCTTCCTGATTGCCCTCGTCGACCAGCAGGTGATCACGCCGGGCTTCTATAATCTCGCACGCTGGCAATCTTATCTCCACGTCTCCAGGCAGTCGTTGTCGTTCTTCCAGAGTGATTTCTCCGGGCGCATCGTCACCAAAGTCTGGTCGGCCGGGCAGGCAACCGGCGATCTTGTCACCTCGCTGATGGAAAGCGTCTGGTTCGTCGGCATCTATGCCGCAACGACGCTTGTGCTCGTTGCCCGGCTGGACTTTTCCCTGGCTGCCGTCGTGCTGTTCTGGCTTTGCGCCTTCAGCCTGCTTGCCCGCCACTTCGTTCCGCGGATTCGTCATCATTCTCGCGAAACGGCGGAGGCCGGATCGATGCTGAATGGCCGGATGGTCGACTCCTACAGCAACATGCAGACGCTGAAGCTGTTTGCCCGCGACGAGGAGAGCGACCGCTATATGCGGCAGGGTTTCGATATCTATCAGGATACGGTGCTGCGCTTCACGCGGTTCATCACGGGCGTCAGGGCCTCGATGGCGCTGCTCTCCGGCCTGATGATCGTGACGATGGCGGGGTTGAGCGTCGATCTCTGGTTGCGCGGCCTGGTCAGCTCCGGTGCCGTGGCATTCTCGTTGGCACTGGTGCTCAGGTTGAATTTCCTGCTCGGACGGCTGATGACGCAGTTCAACGGCATCATGCGCAATCTCGGCACCATCCAGAACGCCGCCGAGCTGATCTCCCAGCCTCTGGGGCTCGTCGATCGGTCGGATGCCAGAGGCCTGGTGATCCGGCAGCCCGGCATCCGCTTCGACAATGTTTCCTTCCGCTACGGCAAGGGTCATCAGCCGGTCGTCGAGAATTTCTCCCTGACCATTCGGCCGGGCGAAAAAGTCGGGATCGTCGGCCGTTCGGGCGCGGGGAAATCGACGCTGATGAACCTGCTGCTGCGCCTCTACGATATTCAGGACGGGCGCATTCTAATCGACGGCCAAGATATTGCAGCCGTGACGCAGGAATCTCTCAGGATGCAGATCGGCGTCGTCAGCCAGGATACCTCGTTGCTGCATCGTTCAGTGCGCGACAATATCCTATTCGGACGGCCCGATGCCGGCGAGGAGGGGCTGGTCGAGGCGGCCGGGCGCGCCGAAGCCATCGAGTTCATCGAACGCCTGCAAGATCAGCAGGGCCGCAGAGGTTTCGATGCGCATGTCGGCGAACGCGGCGTCAAACTGTCAGGCGGGCAGCGGCAGCGCATCGCGATTGCCCGCGTCATGCTGAAGGACGCGCCGATCCTCGTTCTCGACGAAGCGACGTCGGCGCTCGATTCGGAAGTAGAAGAAGCAATCCAGTCCAATCTCCATCGGATCATGGAAGGCAAGACGGTGCTTGCGATCGCCCATCGGCTGTCGACGATCGCAGCGCTCGACCGGCTGATCGTCGTCGATCTCGGCCGGATCATCGAGGAGGGCAGCCATGACGAACTGCTTCGCCGCGGTGGACTCTATGCGGAACTTTGGGCGCGCCAGTCTGGCGGCTTCCTCGCTACGGATGAGGATGCGGGCCTAGGGGTTGACGACGAATTCCGCCATCAGGCCAAAATGATTTGATCCGAAGCCGTTCTCGATGCGGCGAACCGATTTCAGCCGCAGGGGCGCGCGGGTAAAGATATGATCGATCGGAATGCCGAAAGCACCGGCGCGGATCGGCCATGTCGCGGGCTCCAGCGATACCGTGCCCAAGCCCTGGCTACGCATGAGATACTGCACGTCGGGCGCCAGAATCGACGTATTGAAATCGCCGGCAAGAACGAGCGGTCCCGAAAGGGAGGGAATGATCTCCGCAAGATCCTCGATTTCCAGGCCGTGGAATTCGTCGTAATAAGGTTTGGTCAGATGCGCGGCGAGGAAATTGATCTTCTGGCCATCGAAATCGATCGTCGAGATCGTCAGCCGGTTGCGCCAGAGCAGGCCGAGATTGCGGATACGGGGTTCGATTAACGGACGCTTCGACAGCACCAGCGTATCGCATTGCTCCATGCCGACACCGCAGCCGATGTAATAGGGATAGATCTTCAACAACCGCGGCAGTTCCGACAGCAGCGGTTCGGCCTCCAGGATGCTGACGACGTCGGCGCCTGAGGCAATGACCATATCGGCGATGTCAGGGCCGTTTGCGAAATTATCATTCTCGATATTGAAGGACATCAGCCTGAAGAGGGCGGGGCGGCTCTCCTCGACAGCCGGCTCGACGAATTCGCGCATCATCACGACACCATGGACGGCAAGGACCACCGATACCGCGAGGGTCAGCAGCGCATACCAGTGCCGCTTGACGAGAAGGGCAGCGACCGAGGCCACGGCGCCGGCCACCGCCAGATGGACCTGGAAGCTGTAAAAGAAGGACAGCAGATAGAAATCGGTGAAGTATCGGAGGGAGACAATGGCGAGAACGAGCGTCGTGAGAACGCTGAATACGCAAAAAATCGTGTCTCTCATCCGCTCCGGTCCGGCTCGCTGGCATGGCTGCGACTGCGCCTATCACGGGGGCATTTTTGTTGCAATGCAACATAATGGCAAGCGCGTGTTTGCCTTAAAAAATTCATCCGAAATTTCCCGCGACATTGTGCCCTCATCCCCTTGCCAAGGCTGGACATAATTTGCGATCAAGCATAGAACGCGCCGGATTGCCGGGGAATCTATGGCCGAATTGTGTCCAGAGAGATTCGCCGGTAGAGGGGGCAGGGCGGAATTCCGCGAAAATTGCGCAGAGGATGTTAGCCGTGAGCGAACACGAAACGACAAGCGAGGGCATGGGCGAACCCACTCGCCGTGATTTCCTTTATCTCACCACTGGTATGGCAGGCGCCGTCGGCGCCGTTGCGGTCGCTTGGCCGTTCATCGATCAGATGCGTCCTGATGCTTCGACGCTCGCTCTCGCCTCCATCGAAGTCGACGTTGCCAGCCTTGAGCCCGGCATGTCGCTGACGGTCAAATGGCGCGGCAAGCCGATCTTCATCCGCAATCGCACGCCTGAGGAAGTGGAAGCGGCAAACGCCGTCCAGCTTGCTGATCTAAAGGACCCGATCGCGCGCAATGCAAACCTTCCTGTCGACGCTCAGGCAACGGCTGTTGACCGTTCGGGCGGCAAGGGCAAGGAAAACTGGATCGTCATGATCGGCACCTGCACGCATCTCGGCTGCGTGCCGCTCGGCCAGGCCGGCGAATACAATGGTTGGTTCTGTCCCTGCCATGGCTCGGTCTACGACACGGCCGGCCGCATCCGCAAAGGCCCGGCGCCGCAGAACCTGGCGATTCCGACCTTTTCATTTTTGTCCGATACCAAGATCAAGATCGGTTGAGGGGAGACTGATTAATGAGTGGCCATTCCAGCTACGAGCCATCAACCGGCCTCGAGAAATGGGTCGATGCGCGCCTTCCGCTGCCGCGCATGGTCTATGACAGCTTCATCGCCTATCCGGTTCCGCGTAACCTGAACTATGCCTATACGTTCGGCGCCATGCTCGCCGTCATGCTGGTGGTGCAGATCCTGACGGGCGTCACGCTCGCCATGCATTACGCCGCCGAATCGTCGGTCGCCTTCAACTCCGTCGAAAAGATCATGCGCGACGTCAACCACGGCTGGCTGCTGCGCTATATGCATGCCAACGGCGCATCCTTCTTCTTCGTCGCGGTGTACCTGCACATCGCCCGCGGCCTCTATTACGGCTCCTACAAGGCGCCGCGCGAGATCCTCTGGATACTCGGCGTGGTCATCTACCTCCTGATGATGGCGACCGGCTTCATGGGCTACGTTCTGCCCTGGGGCCAGATGTCCTTCTGGGGCGCCACCGTCATCACCGGCTTCTTCTCCGCCTTTCCGCTGGTTGGCGAATGGGTGCAGCAGTTCCTGCTCGGCGGCTTCGCGGTTGAAAACCCGACGCTGAACCGCTTCTTCTCGCTGCACTACCTGCTGCCCTTCATGATCGCCGGCGTCGTCATCCTGCACATCTGGGCGCTGCACGTCGTCGGCCAGACGAACCCGACGGGCGTCGAGGTCAAGACGAAGACGGACACGGTGTGCTTCACGCCTTATGCGACGATGAAGGATGCTCTCGGCGTCTCGATCTTCCTGCTGGTCTATGCCTATTTCGTCTTCTACCTGCCGAACTTCCTTGGCCATGCCGACAACTACATCCCGGCCGACCCGTTGAAGACGCCGGCCCATATCGTTCCGGAATGGTACTTCCTGCCGTTCTACGCGATGCTGCGTTCGATCACCTTCAACGTCGGCCCGATCGACTCCAAGCTCGGCGGCGTGCTCGTGATGTTCGGCGCGATCATCGTGCTGTTCTTCCTGCCGTGGCTCGATACCTCAAAGGTCCGTTCCGCCGTCTACCGCCCCTGGTACAAGCTGTTCTACTGGCTGTTCGTGATCAACGCGATCATCCTCGGCTGGCTCGGCTCGCAGCCGGCGGAAGGCTTGTTCACCACGATCTCGCAGATCTGCACGCTCCTCTACTTCGCTTTCTTCCTGGTCGCGATGCCGGTTCTCGGCTTGGTGGAAACACCGCGCCGCATCCCGAACTCGATCACCGAAGCGGTGCTCGAAAAGCGCAACAAGACCCTAGCGGTCAAGGCATAAGCGAGCGACGGAAGGGAATAGAAATATGAAAACGCTTGTTACAAGCATTCTCTCGTTCGCATTCGCTGCCAGTCTTGGCAGTGCCGTGCTGGCCCAGGAGGCGACGCCCGCCAACGGCGCGGCTCCTGCCCATCACGCGGAAAGTGAGACGCCGCACTATCCGCTGAAGGAGCCGAAGGAGGAGGAATGGACTTTCGCCGGTCCGTTCGGTCATTACGATAAGGGTCAGCTTCAGCGTGGCCTCAAGGTCTACACCGAAGTCTGTTCCGCCTGCCACTCGATGAACCTCGTGCCCTTCCGCATGCTCGATGAGCTCGGTTATTCCGAGGCGCAGGTAAAGGCTTTCGCTGCGAACTACGAGGTTCAGGACGGCCCGAACGCGGCCGGCGAGATGTTTAGCCGCAAGGCCGTCCCTTCCGATCACTTCCCGGCGCCTTTCCCCAATGCAGAGGCCGCTGCTGCTTCCAACAACGGTGCGGCTCCGCCCGACTTTTCACTGATCGCCAAGGCCCGCGAGGTCGAACGCGGCTTCCCGCAATTCGTCTTCGACATCTTCACGCAGTATCAGGAGGGTGGCCCGGATTACATCCACGCGCTGCTGACCGGCTATGAAGAGCCGCCAGCCGGCTTTCAGGTGGCGCAGGGCTCACATTACAATCCATATTTCCACGCTGCAGCCGTCCTTGCCATGCCGAAGCCGCTCTCCGACGGGCAGGTGACCTATGACGATGGCGCGCCGGCGACGGTCGACCAGTATTCGAGAGACGTCTCCGCCTTCCTGATGTGGGCCGCAGAGCCGCATCTCGAGGAGCGCAAGCGCACCGGCTTCATGGTCATGATCTTCCTGGCGATCTTCACGGTGCTGATCTACCTGACGAAGCGCTCGATCTACGCCAACAAGGAACACTGAGCGGTTTCCGATCGACATTCAAAAGGCGGCCTCGGGCCGCCTTTTTTGTTGGTTCCACCCCTGGCAATTGATAGGGTGCGGCCAGTTTCATGCCCTCGCAGAATATGGACTTTCCATGGACAATACGACTTCGGAGCTCGCAGCCAGCATCCGCTCCATTCCCGACTATCCCAAGCCCGGCATCATTTTCCGTGACATCACCACGCTGCTCGGCAACCCCCGTGCGTTCCGCCGGGCGGTCGACGAACTCGTGCAGCCCTATGCGGGCATGAAGATCGACAAGATCGCCGGCATGGAGGCGCGGGGCTTCATCCTTGGGGGCGCGGTGGCGCATCAGCTTTCTTCCGGCTTCGTGCCGATCCGCAAGAAGGGCAAGCTGCCTCACGAGACCGTGCGTATCGCCTACAGCCTGGAATATGGCGTTGACGAAATGGAGATGCATCGCGATGCGGTGCAGCCTGGAGAGAAGGTGATCCTGGTCGACGACCTGATCGCCACCGGCGGTACGGCTGTGGGTGCCACGAAACTGTTGCGCCAGATCGGCGCTGAAGTGGTCGGCGCCTGCTTTGTTATCGATCTGCCGGACCTTGGCGGCCGCAAGAAACTGGAAGAGCTCGGCGTTGTCGTGCACACTCTGGTCGAATTCTCCGGGCACTGAACCCTCGTCCGACCGCCTGCAGTGTCAGTCGAATTCGAGCACGCCGCTTTCGAAGCGGATAACGGGATCGCTGTTTTGATTGACACCCTCGCAGAGGATGGTGTTGAGGTGCCAGCCTGGTCGCGATGCGAGCGGCCGGCTGGAGAGGAAGGCGACGGAATAGGTGACGACGTCGCCGACGAAAACCGGCCGCAGCCATTGCAGTTTCTGGAAGCCGGGTGAAGGGCCGAGGTTCGGCGATGTCAGACCCTTTTGCGCGAGGGCGGCGCTCTGCCTTTCCCAAAAGGCGAGGAAGGTCCGCATCCAGGCGGCGGTGGTGTGCCAGCCCGAGGCGCAGAGGCCACCGAAGAGGGTGTCTTTGGCGGCTTCTTTGTCGACGTGAAAACGCTGCGGATCGTAGCGCGTCGCGAAGCGGATGATGTTTTCCTCGGTAAAGGTGTAGCTGCCGATCTCGGCCTTTTCGCCGACGGTGTAAAGCTCGGACATCCTCATGCGGATGTCTCCGGGCTTATGCCGATATCTGCGGGCCGGACGCGCATGCCGAACATGACCGAGTTCTCGGAGACGCAGACGAGTTCGCCGCGCTGGTTTTCCACCTCGTGGCGAAACTTGACGATGCCCATGCCGGGGCGCGAGCGCATCGGCCGGGCTTCGAGCACGGTCGAGCGGCCCGACAGCGTGTCGCCGGCAAGCACCGGCTTTCGCCATTCCATCAGATCGACGCCCGGCGCACCCTCGCAGAGCGAATGCAGCACATAGCTCTCGGCCATCATTCGCATGAACATCGAAGAGGTATGCCAGCCGGAAGCGGCAAGCCCGCCGAGAATGCTGGCGCGACCGGCAGCCTCATCGAGATGCATCGGCTGCGGGTCGAATTCGCTTGCGAACTCAATGATCTCCTCGGTGGTCACCAGCTTCGGGCCGAGCGTGAAGCGGCGGCCGGGCTGGAAATCCTCGAAGGAAAGCTTTTCTGCCGACATTCGCTCCTCCCGCCATATGCAGCGCACAATGCTTACAATAGCATCCGCGCGGGCTCAATGATTCCGGGGAGATAAACCGGCATGACTGAACTAAGGTCGATACTCGATGAGGCCGTGCGCCAAGAGCTGATCTCGCCGGAGGCCGGCGGGCGGCTTTTGCCGTTCCTGACGGAGCGCGGTGTCGGCGTCGCTGAGGCGCAGCCGGCAATGGCGGCGGAGGGACAGGTCTGGTCGGATACCGAGACGCCGCGCTTCGTGCGCGGCTTCCACGATGTGCTGATCACCATCGGCGTCGCCGTGGCGCTCGGCGGTCTCTGGGGGCTTGCCGCGCTCTATGCCGTGCTGCCTGCAATCATCGTGCTCTCGGAAATCCTGGTACGCCGCCAGCGGCTTGCGCTGCCGGCCGTCAGCCTGACAATCGCGCTGTTCTGTTGGACAGTCCTGCTGATGTCCTTCTTCTTCAAGCCGGGAACAGCCTTCTTTAACGACATCGGGGCGGACATGACGCAGTTCGTCGCCGGCTTCCCGATCATACTCGGCCTCTATTATGCCCGTTATCGCGTGCCGCTGTCGCTGGCGCTCTGCATCATGTCGGCCCTTGCCCTCGTCCTCGCCCTGCTTTTGCGGCTCGTGCAATGGGCGAGCGGGGATCCTGCGTTTTTCGGCAACCATCCCATGGTGCTGGCGGTGGCCTTCCTCGCTTGCGCGCTGGGCTTGTTCGCGACGGCGCTCTATTTCGACCTTGGCGATCGGCTGCGCCGGACGACACGCTCCGATATCGCCTTCTGGCTTCATCTGGGTGCTGCGCCGGCGCTGCTCTTCAGCGTAAGGCTGCTGATTTCGTTCGACGGCAGTTGGCTGGATGTTGCCCAGTCGGTGTCGATCAAGACGCCCGTCGTTGTTATCAGCGTGGCGGTGTTGATGCTGATCGGCCTTGTCATCGACCGCCGTGCCTTCGTCACGTCAGGCCTGCTGTCGCTCGGTTTTGCGATCTATGGCATTTTCCGGCAGGGGAGTGCGACTGTTGACACCTATATCTACACGACGCTAATTGTCGTCGGAGCGATCGTACTCATCATCGGAACAGGCTGGATGCCGCTGCGCCGCATCGTGCTGCGGGCGCTGCCAGCCGCTATTTCGCAAAAACTGCCGCCTGCTGTCTTAGCGGCGACGTCGTAAAACAAATGTCGCCCAATCTGCTCAGCAGTTGGGCGACAAGCATTGGTCGAGATAGCAGCGATTTCCGGTTAGAGCGGTTCAGCTTTTCATGGAAGCACAGAACCGTTCTAACCTTTTGTTTTCACGCAATTCCGGCAAAATCGCTTTGCGCTTTGCCTGGGAAAATCACTTCGCACTTTTCCTGGAATTGCTTTAGGTGTTGAAGCGGAAATGGATGACGTCGCCGTCCTGGACGACGTATTCCTTGCCTTCGTCGCGCGCCTTGCCAGCATCCTTGGCGCCGACTTCGCCGTTGTATTTGATGTAGTCGTCATAGGCGATGGTGTTGGCGCGGATGAAGCCGCGCTCAAAATCCGAATGGATGACGCCGGCGGCCTGCGGCGCCTTGGTGCCGCGCTCGATCGTCCAGGCGCGCGTTTCCTTAGGGCCGACAGTGAAATAGGTGATGAGGTGGAGCAGCTTGTAGCCGGCGCGGATCAGCCGGTCGAGACCTGCCTCGTCAAGGTCGAGGGCGGAGAGGAATTCCTTGGCTTCCTCTTCAGGAAGCTGGGCAACTTCCGCTTCGATCGCCGCCGAGATGACGACGGTTTCGGCACCCTGTTCCCTAGCCATCACGGCGACGGCTTCGGTGAACTCATTGCCGGTCGAGGCATCGCCTTCGGCGACGTTGCAGACGTAGAGCACCGGATGCGAGGTCAAAAGATTGAGGCTCTTGAGGATGACGATCTCTTCCGCATCGAGCGTCGAGAGCAGCGTGCGCACCGGCTTGCCTTCGTTGAGCAGCTTCAGCGAGGCTTCCATGATTGGCAGCATCGCCACCGAATCCTTGTCCTTGCCGGTGGCACGCTTGCGCGTCTGCTCGGTGCGGCGCTCCAGGCTTTCGAGGTCGGCGAGCATCAGCTCGGTCTCGATCGTCTCGGCGTCGGCGACAGGATTGATGCGGCCCTCGACATGAGTGATGTCGCTGTCTTCGAAGCAGCGCAGCACATGGACGATGGCATCGACCTCGCGGATATTGGCGAGGAACTGGTTGCCGAGGCCTTCACCCTTCGAGGCGCCGCGCACGAGGCCGGCGATATCGACGAAGGAGATGCGGGTCGGGATCAGTTCCTTGGACTTGGCGATGTCGGCAAGCTTGCGCATGCGCGGATCGGGAACGGCGACTTCACCGGTGTTCGGCTCGATGGTGCAGAAGGGATAGTTCGCCGCCTGTGCGGCGGCCGTCTTGGTGAGCGCGTTGAAGAGGGTCGATTTGCCGACATTCGGCAGCCCGACGATACCGCATTTGAAGCCCATGGCTTGATCCATATCTGTTTGCAACTTTGCCCTGCCTATGCGGGAATGGCCGCCCTGGGTCAAGGGTTCGCAACAGGAATTGAAGTTCAACGGCTCTCCGGATGACAGGAAGGCTGCGGCGATTCTCGAAAAACGTGGCCGGGATTGCCTCCGCTTTCCGCTGAGTGATATTTACGTCATTGAACTGCCGTGCTTACGGTGCAATATATTGTCGGCGGACGTTTTCTCCGCCTTTTCCATGTCATCAACGGGTGGATTTTTCCGATGAGTGACAATGACGTTGCCCTGAAACCGAAGACCAAGGTGAAGCCGAAGCTGGATAAGCCGAAGCTCTACAAGGTCATTCTGGTCAATGACGATTATACGCCGCGCGAACTGGTGATCATGATCCTGAAGTCCGTCTTCCGCATGAGCGAGGAGACCGGCTACCGGGTGATGATGACGGCGCACAAGCTCGGTTCCTGTGTGGTCGTGGTCTGCGTAAGGGACATCGCCGAGACCAAGGCCAAGGAAGGCATCGACCTCGCCAAGGGCATGGGCTTTCCGCTGATGTTCACCACAGAGCCGGAAGAATAGGCGCTTTGCCGGGGGCAGTCCCGAGAGGGGCTCAGCGTCGGCGGATCTGGTAGCCGGTCTTGTCCTGAGCGAAGCCACAATTCTCGTAGAAGCGCAGCGTGGCCGGATTCTTGGAGCCGGTGAGCAGCATCACCTTGTAGCAGCCTGCGTTCCAGGCGTCTGCGATCGCGTGGCGGATAACGGCGCCGGCGTAACCGCGCTTGCGATGATCGGCGTGGGTAACGACGTTTTCGATGAGCCCATAAGGAGCGCCGCTCCGCGTCAGGTTCGGCACGACGACGGTTGTGACGGTTGCGGCGGCGACATCACCGGCATAGCCGATGAACACGGTCATGCCCGGCTGCAAGAGGATGGCGGAGAAGCGTTCCTCGGCAAGTGCCTCGTCGAGAACCGGATCGGTCGGGTTCAGGTGACGGTAAAGCGTCATGAGACTGGGGAGATCGCTGCGGGCAGCAGGGCGGATGACGAAGTCCCGGTCCGTCATGGCTTCAGTCGCCCTTGTTGCCGAACATCTTCTTCAACATGTCGGCCATCGGCCCTGATGTCAGCAGCTTCGGCTGATTGTGGTTGCGGGCCTGATGGATATGCGACTGGCCGGCCGGCTTCTTTTCGGTACTCTTGTTTTCCTTTCGCGGTTTCTCCTCCTCGGCCTTGTCGCCGAGCGCCAGCGCGATCTTGTTCATCAGCTGCGAATCCTCGTTTCGTACCAGCATGTCGGCATTGTCGGCGAGCGTGTCGAGAAGCGGTTCCAGCCAGGCCTTGTCGGCTTTGGCGAAATCGCTGAGCACATGGTTCTGCACCATTTCCTTGACGCCGGGATGGCCGATACCGAGGCGTAGCCGCCGGTACTCCCTGCCGCAATGGGCGTCCAGCGACTTGATGCCGTTGTGGCCGCCATGGCCGCCGCCGGTCTTGAGCCGCGCCTTGCCCGGGGGGAGGTCGAGTTCGTCGTAGATCGCGACAAGGTCGGCGGGCTGGAGCTTGTAAAAGCGCATCGCCTCACCGACGGACTCACCGGAGAGGTTCATGAAGGTCTGCGGCTTGATCAGCAGCACCTTTTCGCCGGCGATCTCGCCCTCGGCGATCTCGGCCCTGAACTTCTTCGACCAGGGCGAGAAGCTGTGGCGCCGATGGATGGCGTCGACGGCCATGAAACCGACATTGTGGCGGTTGCCGGCGTATTTGCCGCCGGGATTGCCGAGACCCGCGATGATCAGCATGGCCTGTCTTCCCTCGCTAAAACTTCCCGCCGTTCACCACCGCGAAACGAAAGCAAAGTCAAGCGGAAAGGGCAGCAGCCCGCCGAGCAGGGTCATTCCGAGAGGTTCATACCGTATTTCAGGAAGATCTGCTTCTGGTCGCCATCGGCGATCAGCTTGTCGAGGGCAGCCTGCATCCTGGTGAGCAGATCGTCCGGAAAGTTCTTCTCGCAGGCGATGCCCATCGGCTGGGCGGAGAGCACGGTCACCATTTCCACCGGCTGGTCGACCTTCAGCTTTTCGAAATAGAGTTCGGAGATCGGCATCATGTCGATGCGCCCGCCAAGCAGTTTGCGCAGCGTCGCGTTGAAGTCGCTGGCGACATCGAGCTTGGTGAAGCCCTTCTCCTTCAGGATCGTCTCGGTGTAATCCTCGCGCTGAGTACCAACCGTATATTTCTTTGCCTCGTCCAGATTGCCGGCGGTGACGCCCGAACCCTTGCGAGTGATCAGGATGTTGCGGTCGATGAGCAGCGGCTCGACCCATTTGAACAACGGGTCGCGCGCGCCGTTGTGGGCGGTCGCGAAGACACAGGTCATCGGCGCCGTGCGGGCAAGGCTAAAAGCGCGCGCCCAGGGCATGATCTCGATCGTGTAGTCGACGCCGATTGCGGCCATTACCTTTTCGACCTGCTCGACGGTCGCGCCCTTGATCTCCTTGCCTTCGCGGTAGTTGAAGGGGGCATAATCCTCGGTCGTGAAGGTCACACTTTGCGCATGGGCGGTGCAGGGCAGCGCCAGGCATGCGAGAAGCAGGAGCTTTTTCATCGGCATCATCTCCTTCGTTCTTCGTTTACGAGGCGCGTGCGACGGCCGATTGCGAGGCCATCAGGTTCTCGATCAGTGAGGCTGCATGCTGCGGACGGTGGAAGAGGTAGCCCTGACCATAGTCAAGCCCCATCTGGTGGAGCGTGCGGCATTCCTCTTCGGTCTCGATACCCTCGGCAATGACGGTGCAATTCATCTTGTGGGAGAGCGTGGTGATGCCTTCGATTAACATACGGCTTTTCTGGCGCACGTCGTCGTCGCCGTCGTTGATGGCGCGGGTGAAGGACTGGTCGATCTTGATGATGTCGACGGGGAAGCGGTTGAGGTAGCTCAGCGACGAATAGCCGGTGCCGAAATCGTCGAGCGCGATACGGCAGCCAAAGCGACGAAGCTCCGTGACGATCATGCGAATCTCAGGATTGTCGTGCATCAGCACGGCTTCGGTGATCTCGACGACGATGCGCTCGGGGCGGATGCCGTGGCGACCGACGAAGGCGGCAAGACGGGCCGGCAGCGCCGGCTCGAACTGCAGTGGCGAGAAGTTGATGGCGAGATAGGTATCCTGCATGCCTGATATGCGGGAAATTTTTGCGAGGTTGGCGATCGCCTTTTCCATGATGACGTTGCCCACCCGGACGATCTTTGCCGTCTCCTCGGCGACGCTGATGATCTCGGCCGGCGGCATCAAGCCCTTCTGCGGATGGTTGAGGCGCATCAGCGCCTCGAAACCGGCAATCCCGCGGCCGTTCAGGTTGACGATCGGCTGCAGGAAGGCCTCGAACCAGTCGTCGACGAGGCCGGCTTCGATGTTGGCTTCGATTTCGGCGCGGCTGCGGGCACGGTCGAGCATGGCATTGTCGAAGAGCTGCGCGCCGTTCTTGCCGTCGCGTTTCTTTGCATACATCGCCATGTCGGATTTCTGCAGCAGTTCGGCCGCGGTTGCAGCATGATGCGGATAGATGGCGATGCCGACGGAAGCGCTCAGATGCATGTCGGGGGCGAATGGCGTTTCGAAGATCGAGGCAATCTGCTCGCACATCACCCTGGCGCGTTTTTCTGCATCCTTCGCCGGCAACAGGATGGCAAATTCGTCGCCGCCGAGACGGGCTGCCTCGTCGGAAGGGGCAAGATGGGCCTTCAGGCGCTCGACGAGCTCGACCAGCGCCATGTCGCCGGCGGCATGGCCCATATTGTCGTTGATCCACTTGAAGCGGTCGAGATCGACGAAGAGACAGGCGAGTTCCTGGCCGGCGGCGTCGGCGGCGGCGATCTTGTTGTCGAGGACGGCTTCGAAGCCCTGGCGATTAAGAAGCCCAGTCAAGTGATCGGTGATTGCCTGGCGGTGGTTGCGGTCTTCGGAGGCCTTGAGTTCGGTGACATCGGTCATGACCGATAGCGAGAGGCGGTCGTGAGCGCCGGCTCCCGCCTCCGATTCCATGATGAGGACGTCCATCGTGCGGCCGTCCAGGCAGACAAACTTGACGGTGACGGTCAAGCCGCTTTCGGCCCGGCGGCGCTTAACGAATTTGTCGCGGGTGGTGGGGGTGACGAGATCGGCGAAGTTGCGGCCGATGACGGCAGCGCGGTTGTAACCTGTGGCAAGCAGCCAATAATCGCTGACGGCGGTGATGCGATCCTCCTCGTCGAGCGAGAAGAGCATGGCGGGAGTCAGATTGTAGATGTCGGTGGCGCGGCGGTGGGCGAACTTCAGCTCCTTTTCCTCGCTTTCGAGCTTGGTCTGCATCTCGTTGAAGCTATGGGCAAGTCGCCCCATCTCGTCGTTCGACTGCCAGTCGACATGATGGCGGGAGCCCAATTGGCGGGTGGCTTCGATCGCTGCCGTCAGCCGCATCAGCGGCTGGATGACGAAGAAGCGGTTGCCGATCAGTGCCGTGCCGAAAACGGTCAATACCGCAAAGATGAAGATCGAGATGAAGACGACCTCTTCCTGCTTCAGGCCGGAAAACAGGCCGAGCGCGGGATAATAGACGCTGATGCTGCCGAGGTTCCTCGGACCGTCGACGGTGTTGTAGATGATGGCGCGCGACACCTGCACCAGCTTGCCGTCGAATGAGCGCGGAATGGTGGACTGGCTGACGTCGAGCTGGCCTGACTGGTCACGCACTTCGACCTTGACGATGGCGCCTTGGGAAACGACCGTCGCGCTGATCTGGGTAACGCTGTCTTCATCGAGGTCCCACAGGGGTTTGGCCAGCGCCTGGGCATTGGCGACAAGAAGAACGGAGATATGGTCACGTATTTCCTTGTCGGCCCGTTCCGAGGAAAGAAAAAGGAAGAGAACAAAGAGGGGAGCGACAAAAACGAGCAGCGCTCCGCAAACTATCGCAAAAAATCTGTTCTCAACGGAATTGTTCATGGTTCCGTCTACTCCCCAGGCCGACCATATTTGCTGTCGCGCGTTGAGGCGGGCTTCTTCGCAGCTGACGGATCATGCTTTCACGAATTTGTTAAATGTTGCTGAAACGGGGCATTTCCGGGCAATGAAAAGCCCGCCTTCCAGGGGAAAGCGGGCCATATGCTTTATAAATTGGTCGAAGCGATCAGGCTTCGGCTTCGCCTTCCGCGGCGCTCTCGTCGATGCCGGCAGCCGGAGCGATAATCGTCGCGATCGTGAAGTCGCGGTCGATGACCGGGGTCACGCCCTTCGGCAGGGTGACTTCCGAGATATGGATGCTGTCGCCGATCTTCTTGCCGCTGAGGTCAATGTTGAAGAACTCAGGGATCGCATCGGCCGGGCAATGAACTTCGACTTCATGGCGAACGATGTTCAGAACGCCGCCGACCTTGAGGCCCGGGGACTTCTCTTCGTTGATGAAGTGAACGGGGATTTCGACGGTCACCTGGGTGTTGCCGGAGACGCGCAGGAAATCGACATGCAACGTGAAGTCACGGACCGGATCGAGCTGGTAGTCCTTCGGCAGAACCTTGTGCTTCTTGCCGTCGATTTCGATCGTCGCCACGGTGGTCATGAAACCACCGGCGTGAATGCGCTTCGTCACCTCATTGGTGTTGAGAGCGATGGCAATGGGGGCCTGCTTGTCACCATAGATGACAGCGGGAATCAAACCGTTGCGGCGAAGTTCACGGGCGGACCCCTTACCAACCCGTTCGCGCGCCTCGGCCTTGAGCTCGTAAGTTTCCTGGCTCATGGCTATTCCTTTCGAGGTTATATGGAGAGTTCGGCGGCGGGCAAAAGCCTTGTTCCGACGAACCGGAGGCGGTATGACCCGACCTCATCCGCGTTGCCTCCAAGGGTGTCTACACGGACCGGTGGCCTATATTATAAGTCGATCGGAAACGCAAGTTGCGGATTCGGGCTGTTTTCCGGTGATATACACGCTTCGACAAGCCGAAACCGCATTCGAGCATTGCGTCGATCGTCAACGGCGAGCCGAATGGCGCATACGAGGAGGCGATATCCTCGCCCGTCCGAAATACGCGGCCGTATGAACGGCGAAATTGCCATTCTCTGCCACAGCTGAGGTTGACATCGGCGCGCTTCGCATCTTTGGATGGCCGCATTCAAAAAAGGGGCTGAGGAGAAATCGGACTATGCGTCTCAAACTTGTCACGGCAACGAGCTTGCTGGCACTTTGCCTTGTCACCACGGCTCAGGGTGTCGAGATCAATCAGGATGGCGCCAATGCGGTCAAGGACAATCTGACGAAGCTGCTTCCCGAGGATCTTGCGAAGAGCGGCCTGCTTACCGTCAATCCGGCAGGTACTCGCTACGAGATCATTTACGATCTGGCGAAGCTGCTTGCCAAGGCCGATCCGGCGACATTCGCGATCAACGGGCTGACGCCGTTCTCGATGTTCGCTACGCCGCTCGACAGCGGGCTCTGGAACATTGAGGGTGACAACAAGCTCAACGTCTCCGGCCATTTCAAGGGCCCCGACCAGAAGCCAACGGATTTCTCCTACTCCATCGCTTCGCTTGTCTACACCGGCGTCTTCGATCCGGCGATCAGCTATCTGCGCTCCGGCACTTTCACCGCCAAGGACATCAAGGTCGCCAGCAAATCCGACACCGAGGAAGTCCATGCCAGCTTTGCCGGGATGGACCAAAAGCTGACTTCAACGGACAGCGCAGGCGGCAATGGGCGTATCGATTTTGCCGGTAGCGGCTCGATGTCGACTTTCGTCGAGCAGGTTTCCGGCCTGCAAATGCCGCCTGTTGAAATCCGTGCCGACTCCATTGATTTCGATGCCAAGGTGAACGGCCTGCCGGCCAAGCAAATCCGCGAGATCGTCCTTTTCATTCTCGACCATCTCGAGGAGAAGGAACTAAGCCCGGAGAACAGCGACAAGATAAAGGGAATGCTCAAGCAAGCCTTTCCGATTCTTGCCTCGTTCAGCGAGACAATCGGGGTCAATAACCTGACCATCAGCAGCCAGGTAGGCAATGGCGGCGTCAAGGCGTTCGGTTACAACCTGGCCATCGATGGGCCGAGCGATGCCATGCGTTTCGGCTTCGGTATCGACGCTCAGGACATCAGCCTCGACAGCCCGGCGATGCCGGCAAGTTATTCGCCCTTCGTGCCGACCAATTTCGATCTGCAACTCGCCATTCCGAATCTGGATTTCGCAACCTTCGGCGACGCGCTCATGGCGATGGATTTCAACGCCAAGCCGCCGGAGCAAAGCGGCGACGAGATGGCGAAAAAGCTCTTCCGCGATGGCCGGCTCACCGTCGAGTTTCCGAAGGTCAGCGCCAAGTCCGATGTCTACGACGTCGACATGACGGGCAAGATCGAGGGACGCGTCGATACTCAGAAAGACTATTCGATGGAGGCGACCATCCTTGCCCGCGATCTCGACAAGACGATCGCCGCGGTTCAGGAGCTTGCCAAGACAGATCCCGACCTCAACCAGGTCTCCTTCGGCATCATGATGGTGAAGGGCTTTGCCAAGACCGATGCAGATGGCCGCTCGCGCTGGGACATCAGCATCAGTCGCGATGGTTCCGTGGCGATCAATGGCCAGCAGATCAAGGGTCCGGATGGTCCTGATCAGGATCAAGATCAGGAGCTGGAGCCAGACCAACAGGAACCGGATCAGGGTCAGGACGCGGTACCTGCGCCGCCGCAGCAGCCTTGAGCGTTATCAATTGGGATCAGAAATGAAAGAGGCCGGCCTTGTGCCGGCTTTTTGCGTCTTGCGTCACAAGCCCTGCGGAGACCAACGATCGGGACGGCGGTTTGCGCGGCCCGCGACGATCAACGGCCAGCAATTCATGCGGCTCGGAGAGCATGCCCGGCAATAGCTTGGTCCATCTGAAGTAGAAATTGAAAGAGCCGGTCGAACGCCGGCTCTTTTAATCGAAGAGGCTGGAGACGGACTCTTCCTGAGCCGTGCGGCTGATGGCTTCGCCGATCAGCGGCGCCGTCGTTACGACGCGGATATTGTGGGCCGAGAGGACGGCCGTGGTCGGCTGGATGGAATCCGTGATGACGAGTTCGCGCAGCTTCGAGGAGGTGACGCGGGTGACCGCGCCGCCGGAGAGAACGCCGTGGGTGATATAGGCGGTGACGCTGGATGCGCCCTTGGCCAGCATCGCATCGGCCGCGTTGCAGAGCGTGCCGCCCGAATCGACGATATCGTCGATCAGCAGGCAGTCCTTGCCGGCAATGTCGCCGATGATGTTCATGACTTCGGATTCACCCGGCCGATCGCGACGCTTGTCGACGATGGCCAGAAGACAGTCCAGGCGCTTCGCGAGCGCGCGGGCGCGAACCACGCCGCCGACGTCGGGCGAGACGACCACGACGTTGCTGAGGTCATAGTGGCTCTTGATGTCGCGGGTCAGCACGGGCATGGCAAAGAGGTTGTCTGTGGGTATATCGAAGAAGCCCTGGATCTGCCCGGCATGGAGATCGAGCGTCATGACGCGGTCGGCGCCGGCTTCGGTAATGAGGTTTGCGACCAGCTTGGCGGAGATCGGCGTGCGGCCGGAGGCCCGGCGATCCTGACGGGCATAGCCGAAATAGGGTAGGACGGCGGTGATGCGGCGGGCTGACGAACGACGCATCGCGTCGATCATGATCAGCAGTTCCATCAGATGGTCGTTGGCGGGAAAGGCGGTCGGCTGCACGAGGAAAACGTCCTCACCGCGCACATTTTCCTGGATTTCCACGAAGATTTCCTGATCGGCAAACCTTCGAACACTGGCTTTCCCCAAGGGAACATTGAGATAGTTGCAGATCGCTTCGGCGAGTTGCCGGTTCGAATTGCCTGCGAAAACCTTCATTTTGGTCCGCCTGTTACGCGCTGATAGCCGCGCTTTTTAGTCAGCTTCCCCGTGAATGCAAGGGCAAAGGCGCCACAGGCTTCCATATTTGCAAAAAGTTTGTGACTAACCGCCTTGAGTCTGCCGCCAGGAGGAGAATTCCGCGATGGTTTTTGAGCCGATTTGCTGCATCACCGAGGCTGGAACGCCCGCCCAGGGATCGGTCGCGGCCGTCGGCACGCTTTCCTGTCCCTGGATGCGATGCAAGCGGCCGCCGCCGCTGTCGAGAACGTCCCAGACATAGACAACGGTAACCTTGCCGTCGTCGCTGAAGGCGGAGAGATAGCCTTTGAGGATGTAATCGCTGCTCGCATCGTTCGAGCTCTTGATGGAAAGGCCGTGCGCGCGCGCCTCGGTGCCGAGCTGGCGCGAGAGCGGTGTCACGGCCTGCACCGGCGCGCCGATGATCGGCAGGAAGCGCACGGTACTGCCGCGAACGGAGGAGGAACTGGAGGGGAGGGCGGCGGTCTGCTGCGGCTGTTGTGCCTCGGCCGGCTGAGCCGACTGTGCGGGAAGCCCACCACTGGCCACCGGCGGTGGCAGCGATTGTCCGTCGATCGGGGCGGAGGCGGCCGGCGAGGAGCTGCTCCTCGACAGGGCGTCTGCCTGCTCCTGCATCGTCGTCGGCGGCGCGCCGGTGCCGGGCCGATAGGCCTGCTGTGACTGATCATAGGCTGGATGGTAGCCGCCCTGCTGCGAGCTTGCCGAGAAACTCGGCTGGCGGGTGCCCGCCAACCGCTCGGCTTCGCTCTGCGTTACCGGGCTCGATGACGGGCGGCCGGAGGAATCGCCGATATCGACCTGCGGCGTCAGCGCATCGGTGGTGTTGCAGGCGGTCAGCAGAGCCATGACGAACAGGAACGTGGGCACAATCGCAGCTCGCGTCATCCCTTGATCCGTCCTTCCCACAATCGCAATCAGCCCCACCCGAATTTATGCGGGTGGGGACGGTCGTCTGTCAATTCCGGATTCTCACCGGTCAAAGCCCGATGAAATCGAGCGGATGGCGCGACAAGGCGCGCGGCGCATCCGCTGTTGTCAGATAAGTTTGGCCGAGCGTCATCGCCGTGCCCGTATCGGAATCGGCGATGATCATGTGCACGAAGAGCGACATGTTCGGCTCGATCGGCTGCGGATTGCCGACATGGAACATCTGATGCTCCATCCAGGAGGGCGAGAAACGGGCGCCGAGCGAATAACCGCAGGCATTCAGCCGGTGGCGGGCCAGGCCGCGCTCATCGATGATCCTGGCGTGCATATCGAAGACATCGCCGAAGGTCTGGCCGGGCTTCAGCACGGTCTCGATCGCCTCGATGGTTTCGCGGCAGGCGTTGTAAAGCTCGCGATGGCGATGCGTCGGCTCGCCGATGACGATCGTCCGCATCATGGCGGCATGGTAATGCGCATAGGCGCCGGCCCATTCGAGCGTCAACTGGTCGCTGGCGTCGAGCTTACGGCGGCCGGCCTTGTAGCGGCAAAGCAGCGCGTCGGCGCCGGAGCCGATGATAAATTCGTTGGCGGGATAGTCGCCGCCGCCGGAAAAGATCGCACCCTGCATGGCGGCGAGGATATCGGCCTCGTCGGCGCCGGGTTTTGTCAGCCGGATCGCAGCATCGAGCGCATCGTCGGCGAGAGCGGCGGCGCGCTCGACATAGGCGACCTCCGTCGGGCTCTTGATCAGGCGCAGGCGGCTGACGAGGTAGGAGGCGTCGACGATCTGGCCGAAGGTGGTCAATTGCGCGTCCAGCAGGCGGGCGACGCGGCCGGTCATGCCATGCGTATCGTATTCGACGCCGATGCGGGCGCCGAGCAGATCCATCTCGACCAGCAGGTTCTTCAGGTCGAGCGTCGGGTCGGCATTGACCCGGTCGACCCAGATATGGATGTCCTCGAGGATTGAGGTATGCCTGGCCTGGCGAAGATCAGCCGAGCGGGTGATCAGCGCCATGGTGCCGTCGCTCTTGACGACCAGCGTCTGGAAGAAGCAGTAGCCGAAGGTGTCGTAGCCAGTCAGCCAGTACATGCTTTCCTGGGCGAAGAGCAGCAAGGCGTCGAGCTTTTCTTCCTTCATCTTCTCGGTGAGGCGCGCAAGCCGGCTTGCGAATTCGGCCTTTTCGAAGTGCAGTGCCATTCTGCTCAAGTCTCCCTGATTGATATCGCGGAAATCTGGCGGCCGTAATCCGGCTCCTTGCGATGTGTCGTCCTGCGGTAGGAAAAGAAGCGCTCGTTGTCCGGATAAGTGCAGAGGCCGAGGCTTTCGGCCCGCACGCCGGCTTTCGCCAGCCGGTCGACGGTCAGCGCCGGCAGGTCGAACATGGCGTGGCCGGGCGTTGCGGAAGGCACGAAAAAGCGCTCGTCGTCCGGGTTTTCGGCGACGAAACGCTCGACGAATTCGGGACCGACCTCATAACTTGCCTGGCTGATCGAGGGGCCGAGGCAGGCGACGATGCTGCCGCGGTCCGCACCCAGCGCCTCCATGGCGGCGACGGTATTTTCGAGCACGCCCGTCAATGCGCCCTTCCAGCCGGCATGAGCGGCGCCGATGACGCGATTGTCCGGGTCAGCAAACAGGATCGGTCCGCAATCGGCGGCAAGCACGCCAAGCACAATACCAGGGGCTGCCGTTACCATCGCATCGGCGTCGGGGCGGATGCCGTCATAATCGGCGCCGATCGTCACGACATCGGGGGAATGGACCTGATGCACGGTTGCCAGCCGCTCGACCGGCAAGCCGAACCAGGCGGCGACGCGACGGCGATTTTCCAGGACCTTGTCGCGTTCGTCGCTGGAGCCGAGACCGACATTAAGGCCGCGATACAGCCCTTCGGAAACGCCGCCGGCCCGAGTGAAATAACCGTGCCGGATCGTGCTGCCCGCCGCCTGGTTCAGCAGCGCGCTTTCGATCGGTGCGGGAGAGGCCGCGTCCTGCATCTGTGATTCCGGGGTTTTCGAGGGGTTTGTCATGATCCCAAGCGCATCGCATATGCGGCGCGCTTCAAGTTCTTGTTTCGGGCGGATGTTGAACCAGCCGCGTGCGCCCTGTCAATCCACCGGACGAAAGGGCATGAGATCGACGGCGGGATAGGAGACCGCCATCACCTTGAAGAGTTCGCCCATCCGGCCTTCACCGGCGCCGGCGAGCCTTTCGACCGCCGTCTGGATGACCTGCTGGGTTTGCAGCTCGCGATCGCGGCCGAGGGCGGTTGCGCGCTCGAGGATGCCGAGGCCGGTCAGAAAATCACCCTGATGCAGGGCGCCGTTCAGATGGAGGCCGGCCGCAAGCGCCGTTTCGGCGAGCTGCTGGAAGTCGACATGACTCGTCAGATCGGCTTCACCTGGATGGGCGAGCGGCGGGTCGAATTCATGCATGCGCACGGCCTGCAGCGTATCGCCGAAGCCGGTGACGAGATGGCCGTAGTCGATCGTAAGCGCCGTGCCGCCGAAGGCGCGCAGCCGCTCGCAGATCGCCATCATCACCGCCTGGCGGGCAGGCGAGATCTCGAAGAGCGTGCCGACCGGCACGTTCTGCACCGGTTCGGGCAGCAAGGTGGGGTCGATGCCGGCGACGCCGGCGGCAAAGGTCAGCTCGCCATCGGTGTCGATGCCGACCATGCGCTCGCGGAAACCCGTCGGCATGCGAACGAACTGGCGGATGGGGATGGCATCGAAGAGTTCGTTGGCGGCAATCAGCGTGAAGCCGGGCGGTACTTCATCGAAGCCATCGTGCCAAGTGATCTTCTCGCCGTGGGGTTCGAGCGTCTGGCTCTGGACGTCGCGCAGGCGCTCGCTGGTTTCGACGAGATGCACGGTCATGGCGTCGAAAAGCGGTGGAGCGATGCGGGAGATGACGCGCAGCATGTCGGCCATCATGGTGCCGCGGCCGGGGCCGATCTCGACGAGGCGGACGTCCGTCGGTGTGCCGTGGCGCTGCCATGCATGGACGATGAAGACGCCGATCATCTCGCCGAAGATCTGGCTGACCTCGGGCGCGGTGACGAAATCACCGGAACGGCCGAAGGGCTCGCGGGTGCGGTAATAGCCGTGTTCGGGGTCTGCGAGGCAGAGCGAGAAATAATCGGTGACGCTGATCGGGCCGTTGGCCTGGATGATCGCCTTGATCTTTTCGCCTAGAGCGGTGGTCATGTCGCGCGTCCTGCCGTTTTCAGAGCTGCAGCGCAGCCTGGCGGCGGGCCCGCAGCATCGCCCAGAGGCCGAGTAGGATCATCGGGGAGGAGAGCACCATGCCCATGGTCAGCCAGTTCGTGCCCAGGAGGTAGCCGAGCTGGGCGTCAGGCTCACGGAAGAATTCGACGAAGATGCGCGACAGCGCATAACCGCAAACGAAGACGCCTGTAATGAAGCCGGGGCTTTTCAGCGCGCGCATGCCGTAGACCAAGGCGGCCAGCACCAGGAGCAGAACGATGCCTTCGAGGCCGGCTTCGTAAAGCTGGCTCGGATGGCGGGCGAACGGGCCGCCAGTCGGGAAGACCACGGCCCAGGGCACGTCGGTCAACCGGCCCCAGAGCTCGCCATTGATGAAATTGGCGATGCGGCCGAAAAACAGGCCGAAGGGAACGACGGTGGCGACGATGTCGAACAGGCTCCAGATCGGGATGGCGTTGCGGCGGGCAAAGAGGATCATGGCGATCGTCGTGCCGGTCAGGCCGCCATGGAAGGACATGCCACCGTTCCAGATCTCGAGCGCACGGACGGGACTGCGCAGGACGGCAGGGAGATCATAGAAGAAAATATAGCCGAGACGGCCGCCGAGGACGACGCCAAGCGCTGCCCAGACGATGAAATCATCGAGCTGCGTCCTTGATATCGGCGAGACGTTGCCGGGCCAGAGACTTTCATTGGCGGCGAGGCGGCGCGCATAGGCCCAGCCGAGCAGGATGCCGGCGACGTAAGCGAGGCCGTACCAGTGAATCGCCAGCGGACCGATCGAAAAGGCGATCGGATCGATATCCGGGAAAGGCATGATGGCAAGGAGATCGGCTGTTATCGGCAAGGTTTTCCACCTGTTGAGTTGCGCGGAACATGCCGCTGCGATCCCGGACGGTCAAGTCCATTGTTCGTGATGGCTCGTTCCCGGCCGGTTCCGGCAAGCTTATCCCGTGCAAAGCGCTTGCATCGTCGATGGTGAAGCCCTACCTCAACTCTTGAAGCCCTGAAGGGCTGAATTCACCTCATGCGAAGGGAGAAAACCGCCATGACGACCGGAACGAACCGCATCATGGACGAATTCGCCAAGCTGATGACCGATGCGGCCGGTGCCGCCCAGGGCGTCCGCAAGGAGATCGAAACCGCCTTCAACGCCCAAGCCGAGCGTTGGCTGAACAGCATGGACATCGTCAAGCGCGAGGAGTTCGAGGCTGTGCGCGAGATGGCGATCAAGGCACGCGACGAGAATGAGGCGCTTGCCGCCCGCATCGCAGCACTCGAGGCAAAGCTTGCCGGCGAGGGCGCTTAAATCCTAGTACGACACAGATGCGGCGTTGCCTTCATGCCACACGCCGCATCTTCCGTAAAAAAACCAGGTGAGTTTTCCACCTGTGGACACTGCCAAAAAAGCCAATTCGCAGAGTCGCTTATTCTCCCTTCTGAATTGAATTTCGAAGAGCCTTTCCACAGTGGCCGGTCCTATTTTCCGTTCGGGGGGCTGGCAGGGGGCAAGGGGCGCTATACACTGATTTTAAATGATGATTCGAAGCGACTTGGTAAGCTCCGGGCAGGTTATCTGCGTTAAGTCTGGCAGCGGTTCAACGATCATCCGAGTGGTGGTTTCCGGTATTTGCGTGTGTCTTTCTTGTGTTCGTACACCAAGTTAGGTCGCATTCGTTCCGGTCAAGAAGGTGCTGCATGAACCTGATGGAATTGGAAGTCGAGCGTCAGTCGAACCCGGTCGACATGATCGAGTACGTTGCCTCCAACAACGACTGGTCGTTCGAACGGTCCGGCGAGGACGAGATCGCGATGACGGTCGAGGGGCGCTGGACGGACTACCACGTCTCCTTCTCCTGGATGGAGGAATTCGAGGCGCTGCATCTTGGCTGCGCCTTCGATATCAAAGTTCCCGACATCAGGGTCAACGAGGTGGTCAAGCTGCTCTCGGCGATCAACGGGCAGGTGCTGATGGGTCATTTCGATCTCTGGCGCCAGGAAGATGTCGTCATTTTCCGCCAATCGCTGCTGCTTGCCGGCGGTGCGGAGCCTACCAATCGCCAGGTTGAGGTGCTGCTTTCCAGTGCGCTTGATACCTGCGAGGCCTATTTCCAGGCATTCCAGTTCGTCGTCTGGTCCGGCATGGAAGCGACGAAGGCGATGGAAGCCGTGCTGTTTGAAACGGTCGGCGAGGCTTGAGATGCCGACGAAGGCTTTCTCCTCGACACATCCCGTCGTTCTGATCGGCGCCGGAAATATGGGCGGGGCGATGCTCTCCGGCTGGCTGAAAAGCGGCGTTCCGGGCTCAGCCGTCATCGTCGTCGATCCCGGCCCATCGCCGGCGATGCTGGCGACGATCAACGAGGCTGGCGCCACCCATCTGACGGCGCTTCCCAGGGACTTGAAGGCAAGCGTGCTGTTCCTGGCGGTCAAGCCGCAGGTGATGGAGACGGTGCTGCCGGCGGTGAAGAGCGCCGTCGGGCCGGACACGGTCGTCGTCTCGGTCGCGGCCGGCAAGACGCTCGGTTTCCTCGAGAAACATCTCGGCAAGGCCGCCATGGTGCGGGCCATGCCGAACACGCCGGCCATGGTCGGGCGCGGCGTCACCGGTGCCTTTGCCAATTCAGGGGTCAGCGACCCGCAGCGCGAACGCGTCCATTCCCTTCTGCGCGTCTCGGGCCCGGTCGAATGGGTGCCGGCGGAAGCCGATATCGATGCCGTGACGGCGCTTTCGGGCAGCGGTCCGGCTTATGTATTCTATCTCGTCGAATGTATGGCGGAGGCAGGCCGTAAACTCGGTCTGCAGGCGGACCTCGCCATGCGTCTTGCGCGGGAAACAGTCGCGGGGGCTGGTGAACTCATGCACCAGTCCCCCGACGACGCTTCGCGGCTGCGGGAGAATGTAACCTCTCCCGGTGGCACGACGGCGGCGGCGCTGGCCGTACTGATGGCCAAAGACGGCATGCAGCCCTTGTTCGACGCAGCACTCGCGGCGGCGCGCAAGCGGGCCGAGGAACTGGCCGGCTGACGGAGACCATATGGCCGAAGAGATCACCTACGCCGATTTCGAGCGTGTCGACATTCGCGTCGGCACGATCATCGAGGCCAGTCCCTTTCCGGAAGCGCGCAAGCCGGCGATCAAGCTGGTGATCGATTTCGGCCCTGATATCGGCACCAAAAAATCCTCAGCGCAGATCACCGTGCATTATACGCCGGAAAGCCTGCTGGGCCGGCAAGTGCTCGGCGTCGTCAACTTCCCGCCGCGCCAGATCGGACCTTTCCGCTCGGAAGTGCTGACGCTGGGATTCGAGGACGAGAACGGCGCGATCGTGCTTGCTGCCGTCAAACAGCCGGTCCCGAACGGCCGAAAGATGATGTGAGCTCAAGCTCACACTTAAGCGCGTCGGGTCGAATCGGATTCATGCGACGCGCTTTAAGTCCTTGTTTTATGCATGTCGCCCAAAACCGCTGCGCACTTTTGGGCGACATGCTTTAGTTGTTCGGGGCTTCGCCTGATGTGCCGGCATCGGATCCTCCACGAGGTCTGATCTCCCGTAGAAATGGATTGCTGCGCCGCTCGTCGCCGATGCGGCTGCCCGGGCCGTGGCCGCAGATGAAGCCGACGTCGTCGCCAAGCGGCAATACCTTGTCGCGGATCGAATCGAGAAGCTGCTGATGATCGCCGCCCGGCAGGTCGGTACGGCCGATCGAACCGTTGAAGAGGACATCGCCGAGATGGGCGAAATTCTGCGCACGGTTGAAATAGATGACGTGGCCGGGGGCATGGCCGGGCGTGTGATAGACCTCGAATTCATGGGCGCCGAAAGAGATCTTGTCGCCGTCTTTCAGCCAGCGGTCGGGCACGACGTTACGCAATCCTGATATGCCGTATTTCGCGGCCTGGGTCTCGATCCGCTGCAGCAGTGGCAGGTCGTCCTGATGCGGGCCAACCACGTCGATGCCGAGAGCTTCCTTCAGTTCACTGGCGCCGCCGGCATGGTCGAGATGACCGTGTGTCAGCCAGATTTCCTTGATGGTTAGGCCGTTCTGGGCGATCGCCTGCAGGATGAGCGGCACGTCGCCGCCGGGATCGACGACGATGCCTTCCTTGGTATCGGGATCGAAGAAGATCGTGCAGTTTTGCTGGAAGGGTGTCACCGGAATGATGCCGGCCTGGAGCATGCCCATAAGTGCCTCGCTAGGTGTCTCTGCTGCTTCGGGTATAATCCGAAACCGCGGCAAGGACAGCCGGAATCTTGTGCCATGGGCGGTGTGCCTCACGGTAAAAAGACGGACTGCAACAAGAATTTATGCCCCTCTTTGCCATCGTCGCAGGGTGATAAAATCGTTTTTCTCTCAATTCTTCCAAACATTTGCATGAAATCTCCCGCAGGTAGTGTTTCGCTCGGCGGAGCACAGGGGAACATCGTGGAACCCCGTGCGTTGTCAGCCCATCGAAACCAAGGAGACGCTCATATGACCTTGAAGAGAAACATTCTGCTGGCAGGCGCGGTGCTGATGGCTAGCGCCGGTCTTGCGCAGGCGGAGATGATGGCGACGACGGTCAACGATCTCAACGTCCGTGCTGGCCCCGGCCCACAATATCCCTCGGTCGGTCTTGCCACCCGCGGCTCCACCGCAGTCCTCGACGGCTGCATCGAAGGCAGCCGCTGGTGCCGTGTCGACGTCAACGGCATGCGTGGCTGGGTCTATGCCGATTATCTGCAGGTCGATCACGGCGGCAGCTCTGTCATGGTCGAGCAGCACCGCTCCGAGATCGGCGTTCCCAGCGTGACCTACGAGTCGACCGCGAGTGTCGTTCCGGCCGAGCCGCAGCCGGCGCCGGGCGACGAGTTGCTCGGCCCCGTCGGGTCGGTCGAGACTATCGCCCCGCCGGAGACGGTCCGCACCTATATCGACACCAACCCGGGTGAGACGGTGCAGCTTGGCGGCGACGTCGTCGTCGGCGCGGAAGTGCCTGCCGATGTCACCTTCCAGACGATTCCCGACTACGAGTACCGCTATACGAGGATCAACGATCGGCCGGTGCTGGTCGATCCCGGTACGCGCCGGATCGTCTACGTCTATCAATGACGTGATCGGCAGAAACTCAGGCGAGGCGGACGTCGGACCGCCTCGTTCCGGGGCGCTTCTTCCTGCCTTAATCCCGCATCGGTTGATTTTTCTTAACGCTTTCCTCTGAAATATGATAAAATACTAATACGCCAAAGATCGGCGTAGCCGGGCGATCGGGGAGATCGCCAGAGGAGGAAATCATGGAAGCCCTACTTCCGCTCATCACACAATTGATTGCCGGTGCAATCGGCGGCAACGCCGCGAGCGCCGCTTTGAAGCAGCAGGCGATCAACGTCGTCGCCCGTACGATCGCAGGTGCGATCGGTGGCGTTGCCGGCGGTATGCTGCTCAGCATGGTCGGTGGGGAAGCGGCTATGACCGGCCTGATCGCCGACGGCATCGGCGGCCTGATCGGCGGCGGCATTCTCTCGACGCTCGCCGGACTGGTCATGGCACGGGCACATAGGTAAAAAGGCCCGGCAGGCGTTTATCTCCAGCGCCGCGCGTCTTTTGAGACGCGCAAAGAACGCTGTAGCACTTTAAATTGCTGCATAATTTTATCCTTACATCGATTCCGATTTAAGGAATTATGCAGTAGCCGGCCGATTTCCTGAGGGTCTTATTCGGCGGCGATCACTGCCGGATAGACTTCCTTCATGTAGTCGTTCATTTCGGAGATCGTCGACGGCGTGAAGCGGTACGGGCCGGTTTCGGGAACCGGGGTCACTTCCGCAGCCGAACCGGTGAAGAAGCACTCGCTAAAGCCGGGGAGTTCCTCCGGCAGGATCGCGCGTTCGATCACCTCGATGCTGCGGCGTTTTGCAGCCAAGGGCTACGCCGATGCTATGGTGCTCGATTATCGCGGCCAGGTCGCCGAAGCGACCGGCGCATCCCTATCTCCTCCGGCGCTTCACGCGCCATGCCTGTTGATTGTTGTCCCCATTACGTTTTATCCACAGACGCAAGGGGAAATCGCGTATTGCGTCGGAGTTGCCGGACGGGCCTTAGCTTCCAGGGAAGTGCCAGGGAAATGATAGACCGTGCGGGCCTCCCGCAGAGTTCGAGGAAGCTAAGCGGCAAATTTATGTCAATAAAGCTGACATATCTTCGCGAAAGTTTCACGTAGCGCGCGGAACGAGAAAGGAATGCCGAGTGTCACGACAGACCGGCCCGAAAGTAGGCAAGCCAGAGCCGCTGGGCACGCCGATGGAAGATACTGATATCATCGATTTCGAGATCATCGAGCTGTTCTTCTTCGCCTATCGCGACTTCGTTTCCGATCCGGATGCCATCCTCGAAAAGAGCGGCTTCGGCCGGGCGCACCATCGCGTCGTGCATTTCGTCAACCGCAATCCCGGCATGACGGTGGCTGATCTTCTCGATACCTTGAAGATCACCAAGCAGAGCCTCGCAAGGGTGCTGAAACAGCTGATCGATTCAGGCTATATTCGCCAGGTGGCAGGTCCCGAGGATCGGCGGCAGCGCAAGCTTTATCCGACGCAATCGGGACGAGAGCTGGCGCTTGCCCTTGCCGAGCCGCAATCGCGCCGCATTGAGCGGGCATTCGAAGGGGCTTCTGCGGAGGTGCGGGAGGGCGTAAAAGCTTTCCTCAGCGGCATGCGGGACAGACAGAGGGCGGATTGAATGGCGGTCAAGACAGGTATTTCCGACGATGCGGCGCATTTGCTGGTGGTCGATGACGACTCCCGTATCCGCGCGCTGCTCAATCGTTATCTCGCCGAGAACGGCTTCCGCGTCACCGTCGCCGCCGACGGCGCCGAGGCGCAGCGCAAGCTTGCGGGTCTCGATTTCGACCTGATCATCATGGATGTGATGATGCCGGGCGAATCCGGCATCGACGTCACCCGCGGGCTTCGCGCCATCAAGAACGTCCCGATCATCATGCTGACGGCGCTGGCAGAATCGGGCAACCGCATCGAAGGCCTGGAGGCGGGCGCCGACGACTATCTTTCCAAGCCCTTCGACCCGCGCGAACTGGTGCTGCGCATCAACAACATCCTGCGCCGCAACGCCGGCGGCGAGGGACCGAAGATCGAACAAGTGATGTTCGGCCCCTACACCTTCTCGCTGACCCGCAAGGAGCTGAAGAAAGCCAGCGAGGTGATCCGGCTCACCGACCGCGAGCAGGAGATCATGCTGCTCTTTGCACGGCGCGCCGGCGACACGATCCCCCGCCATGAACTGATCGGCAACGATACCGAAGTCGGCGAGCGGACGATCGACGTGCAGATCAACCGGCTGCGGCGTAAGATCGAGGACGATCCCGCCAATCCCGTCTGGCTGCAGACCGTGCGCGGCATCGGATACAGGCTGAGCATCGACTAAACTCAAGGTTCGGGACCGGCGCTGATGGTGACGATCGACAGCTTGCGGCGGGAAGACCGCACTTCTGCGCCGGGCTGGCGCTGGATCGTCCGGTGGCTGCGCCGCCGGCTGCCGACCGGACTTTACGCGCGCTCGCTGCTGATCATCATCATTCCAATGGTGCTCTTGCAATCCGTCGTCGCCGCCGTCTTCATGGAGCGCCACTGGCAAATGGTGACGGAGCGGCTGTCGCTTGCCGTCACCCGTGACATCGCCGCCATCATCGAAATCATCGAGACCTACCCGCAGAACTCGGACTATAGCGAGATCATCCGCATCGCCCGCGACCAACTCAGCCTGCAGATCTCGATCGAGCCGGACGGCGATCTGCCGCCGCCGCGCGTCAAGCCTTTCTTCTCGATTCTCGATGGCATCCTCAGCGACGAGATCACCGACGAGATCCACCGGCCTTTCTGGATCGACACGGTCGGCAATTCAAACCTCGTCGAGATCCGCATCAAACTCGACAACAAGATCCTGCGGGTGCTGACCAAACGCAGCCAGACCTATGCGTCGAACACCCATATCTTCATCGTTTGGATGGTTGGCACCTCGCTGGTGCTGATCGGCATCTCGATCCTCTTCCTGCGCGGGCAGATCCGGCCGATCCTGACCTTGGCGCGCGCGGCCGAAAGCTTCGGCAAGGGGCAGAAGCCCGATAATTTCTATCCGCGCGGCGCCGACGAGGTCAGGCGCGCCGGTCTTGCCTTCATTCTGATGCGGGAGCGAATCGAACGGCAGATCGAACAGCGCACCGCGATGCTCTCCGGCGTCAGCCATGACCTGCGCACCATCCTCACCCGCTTCAAGCTGCAACTGGCGCTGGCTGGCGACAATCCCGACCTGCATGGGCTTAACGATGACGTCAACGACATGCAGACCATGCTGGAGGCCTACATGGCCTTTGCACGCGGCGAGGTCGAAGAGGATGTCGGCGAGCTGAAACTCAGTGAGATCTTCGCGAAGCTGGAATCCGATTTCGCCCTGCACGGCAAAAAATTCAGCTATTCCATCGAAGGCGATGACGACATATCCGTCAGGCCGAACGCTTTCATGCGGCTCGTCACCAACCTTGCCTCGAATGCTCGGCGTTATGCCAATAGGCTCGACATCGAAGCCAAGCACAACGCCAAATGGCTGACCGTCGTCTTCGACGATGATGGGCCGGGCATTCCTGAGAAGAACCGCGAGGACGTGTTCAAGCCATTCTTCCGGCTGGATACGGCGCGCAACCTGGATGCGTCGGGCACCGGCCTCGGCCTTGCGATCGCCCGCGACATCGCCCGCAGCCACGGCGGCAACGTCACGCTCACCGACAGTCCGCTCGGTGGGCTGAGGGCAACGATCCGCATTCCGGCTTGAAGGCATGTCGCGCAAAAATGTGCAGCGGTTTTGCGATAACGACATGCGTAGAAACAAAGACATAAAGCGCAAGGAGCGAATCTGAAAGATTGCGACGGGCTTTAGACGCCGGCGGCCGTCAGCTTTACGGCTTTGCGCGCATCGAAATCATCCAGGTGTTCGACGATCCAGCGCCAGAGCGTGACGACTTGCATGAGGAGGTCGCGTCCGAGCGGCGTCAACTCATATTCGACGCGCGGCGGCACTTCGGGATAGAGCGTGCGGATGATGAGGCCATCTCTTTCGAGGGTGCGCAGCGTCTGCGTCAGCACTTTCTGGCTGATGCCCTCGACCCTCTCCATAAGGCGTGAGAAGCGCAGGGGTGCGCCGGCATCGGAGAGTACGTGCAGGATGCGCAGCGGCCATTTCGCCGCCGCCCGCTCGATCAGTTCACGGGCCCGCCCATCCTGTTCGTCCGTCATACTGCTGCAGAAATCGAAGATGTCACTGGTCAAGTCAGTTACCTCAAGGTGTGTATAGATCGTCCGGGTACCTTCTTTCGATTGGATACAATAGACCATACATGAGCCGGGAACCAAAGCAGGAGGGTTTCCGATGTTCAGAGTCTGGTTGATAACAGGGAGTTCGCGCGGTCTTGGCCGGGCGCTGGCGGAGGCGGTTTTGGCCTCCGGCGACAATTTGGTGGCAACTGCGCGCGATCCCGGCCAGCTTGCCGATCTTTCCGAGCGGTATGGCGATCAGGTCCTGACGCTGGCGCTTGACGTGACCGACGAGGTGGCGGCAGCGGCAGCAGTCGAGGCTGGTGTGAAGAGGTTCGGGCGCATCGACGTGCTCGTCAACAATGCCGGCTACGGCAATGTCGGCTCGATCGAGGATACCAGTCTTGCCGATTTCCGCGCCCAGATCGAGACCAACCTCTTCGGCACCATCATCATGACCAAGGCTGTCATCGCCCTGATGCGCGGGCAGGGGGCGGGGCACATCATCCAGTTCTCATCGGTCGGCGGCCGGATCGGACCCGCCGGGCGCGGCGCTTATTCGGCGGCGAAATTCGGTGTCGAGGGCTTTTCCGAGGTGCTGTCGAAAGAGGTCGCGCCGTTCGGCATCAGGGTGACGGTGATCGAGCCCGGCGGCTTCAGGACCGATTTCGCCGGCTCCTCGACGGTGCTTGCCGAAGGGCGGCAGGACTATGCGGAGACGGTCGGTGCTACGGTGCGTTTCCAGCGTGAGTACGATGGTCGCCAGCCCGGCGATCCTGCCAGAGCGGCGGCAGTCGTCATCCACATCGCCGGTCTCGACGAGCCGCCGTTCCGGCTGCTGCTTGGCAGCGATGCGGTACTCAATGTCGAAAAGGCGGATGCGGCGCGTATCGAAGCCGATCGGATGTGGCGCACCGTGAGCGTCTCGACCGATTTTGATGCTGAGGCTGAGTTCATGCCCTGGAACAAGAAGACCGGCTGACGCAGGCAAAACAAAAGCGCCGCTGAAAAGCGGCGCTTTGCATCAGGGATATTCGACGATTCAGCCGGCGGTGCAGAAGTGGCTGCGGCCGTCATTGCCGACATAGGTGCCGCTGCGCGGATCGAAGGAGCGGTAGCGGTAAGAGCAGTAACGCTCCCATTGCGGCGACCAGGGCTCCACCGCCGTGCGGACCGGCGCGTAATATTGCGGCTGATCGACATAGACGCGGCGGGGCGCGCGATAGACCGGGGCGGGCTCGTAATAATCCGGCTCGTAGGCCGGGTCGATGTAGCGGCGTTCTTCGTAGACCGGACCATTATTGGCGTTGGCGATGGCCGAACCGACGATCAGGCCGGTGGCAAGGCCGACGGCGCCGCCGACCCACGCATCGTTGTTGCCGTGATTGCCGTGGCGCCAGTGGCGGTCGCGGGCCGACGCTTCACCGATGGCAGAAAGCGTGAGTGCGGCAGCGGTTGCCGTCAGCAGAATGGTCTTGGCGAGCCTGTTCATAAGCATAAATCCTAATCCCGGGAACCGAACGCCGGCCCCTTTCTCGATGATGAGAGAAGTACGGATTTGTAGCTGAACGAAGGCTGAACGACAAAACCCGGCATTGCTGCCGGGCTTCAACTCGAACTCGCCAGCCTTGTTAAGGGTTCAGCCCGCAATCTGCAGATTGACGGCCTTCGGGCCCTTGCCGCGGCGATCCGGCTCCGTGTCGAAGCTTACCTTCTGGTTTTCCGTCAGACCGGCCAGGCCGGAGGCCTGAACGGCAGAAATGTGAACGAAGATATCGGCGCCGCCCCGGTCCGGCTTGATGAAGCCGAAGCCTTTGTCGGTATTGAAGAATTTTACAGTGCCAGTCTCTGCCATGCCTCAGGTCCTTTTCTCTCTGCCCGCCATCCACACGGGCAGCATCATAGCATTGCCTCCTTGCGGAGGTGTTGGCAGGCAATTCTTGAAATGTGAGAAAAAGGTCCCCTCTACCTCGGCCTGTTCCAGGCAGGACTTTCGCCCGCCATTTTCGGAACCGGCTGACCGGAATATTAGCGTTCCCGGCGCGCAAATACTTAAGGACTTCCCATGCTCGCAAAATGCCCGAACGCGCTGAGAGTGCTGCGTTTAAAGGATTTTGGCAAGCAAAAGTTTTTTAACGTGTCGTTCCGGGCACACCCCTGCCGACATCCAATTTGCGAAAAAACGCAAAATTTCCTTCGCTGATAGGGAATGATTAACGTTTTATATCGTCTGCAATATAAGTTCCGAGCAGATTTTCCCAAAAATGCAACGTGAACGCGTCTCTCGCGGCAAATGAATTTTTTTTCCGATGCGTGACTCACCCATATTTGGACGCGTGTTCACGCGGCTGGCAAGCGCCGGCGGGTCAGTCCCGGCACGAGTTCGACTACAAGCATAGCGATAAACATTAGCGCGCAACCTGCATAGCCTGTTACCGGCATCGTCTCGCCGAGCAGCAGGGCAGCGAGTGAGGCGCCAAAGAGTGCTTCGGAAGAAAGGAAGATCGCGGCCTGCGAGGGCGTCGTGTAGCGCTGGCCGATCACCTGCAGCACGAAAGCCACGCCCGAGGAGAAGATACCGACATAAAGGATCTCCGGCGCCGCGGCCCGTATCGCCGAAAGGCTGACCGGTTCGACGGCTGCGGCAACGGCCAGCGCACAGACTGCGGTGACGGCGAATTGCACCGCGGAGAGCGCGAGCGGCCTTCCGGTCTCCGAAACGGTCGTGCCGGCAAGGGTGATCTGGATCGCCCAAAAGGCGGCGCAGACGACGGTCAGCAGATCGCCTGGGGTCAGTGCCGAGAGATGGCCGCCGGACAGGAGATAGATGCCGGTGACCGCCATCAGCGCGCCCGGCCAGATGACCCAATGCGGGGCACGGCGCAGGAAGAACACGGCGATCAGCGGCACGAAGACCACATAGAGGCCGGTGATGAAGCTGGAATTCGTCACCGTCGTCGTCTGCAGGCCGACCTGCTGCGTGGCCGCGCCGCCGAAAAGGGCAAGGCCGATCAGGATATAGAGCTTCGCATGGCGTGCGCTGGTCTTCTCCTTTGCCTTGCGCGCTTCGAAAAGGACGAAGGGCAGCACGGCCAGCGTGGCGACGGCAAAACGCAGGCCGATGAACCAGAAAGGGCCGATCGCCTTCATCGCCGTCGACTGCGCGACGAAGCCGCCGCCCCAGATGGCGGCTGCAAGCAATAGGAGGAGGTTCGCCTGAACGCGCGTCACGTCGTCCTCGATGGGGAAGGGAGATGTGCGCAAGCGGTTAGCAGTTGCGTTTCCTTTCGGCAAGGGTGAAGACTTCGTGCCGGTTGACGGAGGTGAAGGCATGCGAGGCGAAGAACGGAAGCCGGCCGGCGACGTGGCCGCGCCGAGGGCGGCAGGCTATTCCGGCACGCCGCTCGTCAGGAAACTCGGCCTTGCACAGGGGCAGTCAGCCGCTCTTCTCGGCATTCCCGAAACGATCGGCGACATCAATGGTTTCGACGGTTTTGCCTCGGTCGTTCGGGCGCTTCCGGAGACGCCCGCACGCGTATTCGACTATGTGCATCTCTTTACGACCGAACGGGCCGTGCTAGAGCGGACCGCGCCTGCGCTCCTGCCTGTTCTGGTGCCGAATGGCATGGTCTGGATCTCCTGGCCTAAGAAGAGCTCGAGGGTGCCGACTGATATCACCGAGGACGTGCTGCGGGAGGTTCTGCTTCCGATGGGCCTCGTCGACATCAAGGTCTGCGCCGTCGACGAAATCTGGTCCGGGTTGAAATTCGTCATCCGCAAGGAACTGCGCGGCGCGTTGTGACGTCTCAGCCGTTGCGGGCCTGCGCTCTGGAGATCCTGAGCAGCGCGCCGTTGTCCTCGTCCGTCACCATCAGCAGGGCGCCGTCGGGTGCGACGACGACGTCGCGGATGCGGCCGTATTCGCCCTCGAACAGACGTTCTTCGGTGACGAAGGCGCCGCCGTCGTCGCGCTGCATGCGCGAGAGCAGTTGGAACTTCAGCGCCGCGACGATGAAATTGCCGTCCCATTCCGGGAACATGGCGCCGCGATAGACGACGAGCGCGCCGGGTGCGATCGAAGGATCCCAATAGTGCAGCGGCTGTTCCAGCCCTTCCTTGGCCGTGCCTTCGCCGATCTCGGCACCCGAATAATCGCGGCCATAGGTGATAACAGGCCAGCCGTAATTCTTGCCGGCCTCGGGCTGGTTGATCTCGTCGCCGCCGCGCGCGCCGTGCTCGACGGTATAGAGCTTGCCATCCTTGGCGTCGAAGGTGATGCCCTGCGGGTTGCGGTGGCCTTTCGACCAGATTTCCGGCAGCGCCTTGCCGCCGTCTTTGAACGGATTGTCGGCAGGGATGCTGCCGTCGGCATTGATATGGATGATCGAGCCGGCATCGTCCTGCCAGTCTTGCGAGCGGTCGCGGTCGCCGCGGTCGCCGACGCTGATGAACAGCGAGCCGTCTCGGGCAATCGCGATGCGCGAGCCGTACTGGATGTTGCCTGACGTGAAGCGCTGCATGGTGAAAACAGGCGTCACGGCGTGAAGCGTCTTTTCGTCATTTGAAAGCGTGGCGCTGAAGGCTTCGGTGCCGGAGCCCCGGCTGTTGGCGATGGCGGCGGTGAAATAGAGCTTGCGGCTCGTCGCAAAATCCGGTGCGAGCGCCACGTCCATCAGGCCACCCTGGCCACGGGCGCTGACCTTAGGCACGCCGCCGATCGGGTCGGAGACCTTGCCGTCGCGGACGATGCGCATGCGGCCCGGCCGCTCGGTGACGAGATAGGCGTCGTCGGGCAAGACCTCGACCGCCCAGGGATGTTCGAGGCCGTCGGCGAGCTTGTCGACCCGCACCGCGAGATCCTGCGTGTTGACAGTATCAGCTGCATCCGCCGATACGGTGCCGAACAGGACCAGCGCTGCGGCGAAATGGAAGGCGGACATTCTCTTCATCGTGCATCCCCGTCGTCTCTCAGGCTGAACGTGGAGCGGGCAGGGGAGGGCTTCAACCCTCATTCGACCTGCAATAACGGCTTTGTGTTTACCGGTTGAACTGATCCCGTTATCCAGATTCAAAAGAGGTAGAGCGTCCTTTGTGCGTCCAAGAGGACGCACGGCGCTCTAGCCATCGACCAATTCCGCCTCGAGGATGTAGCGCAACGGCCCGCGTTCCGTCGCGTCGAAGGGCCAGCAGGTGGTCAGCACCAGGCGGCGGCCATCGGAGGTGGGATCGATGCCGCTTGCATCCCACGGGGCGATGCGGCCCTCGCCGGCCTTGAAGGTCAACAGTTTGCCGTCGCGGCGCGTGACTTCAATCGTATCGCCGGGCCTTATATATTGCAGCCAGCGGAAATGCGTGTCGCGATGGGCAGCAATCACGGAGGTGCCTTCCTCTCCGGGCTGTGGCGTGTTGACGAGCCAGGCCGGACCGAAGGCGAGAGCTTCGCCGGAGGCGCCGGAGAGCACGATCGCCTCCTTGCCGAGGCGCGGGGCGCGTACCTTGGCCTCCGTGGTGAAATCCGCCCAGGGCCAGGGTTTTGTTTCTTCGCCCCGCAATTCGGCGGCGAAGGCGCGTTTCAGCAGAACCTGGGAAAGCTCCGCCTTCGCCTTCAGCAGGAAGCCGTCGCCGATCAGCGCCAAGCCATAGAGGGCAAGGCCGGCGATGGCAAAGGCGATTGCTTTTTCGATCGAGGAAAGACGCCAGAGGAAGAAACCCTTCTTCTGGCGCATCTTCGGTCGGTCATAGGCCGTGGCGGCGGCCATGGCGAGTTCCAGATAGGTCGGAAGCGGCTCGAATTCGGCCACTTCCTCATTCTGGCTTGCAGAGAGCCTAGAGACCATTTCGTTTGGCTCCGACGGCAATAATGCCCTTGAGGCGCCGCCGCCAGACGGCCAGCCCGCTTGCCGCCATCAGCGCGAGGAGCAACATGGTCAGCCCCCGGATGATCTGCTCGTCGGCGCGCGTCGCCGTCTGCGGCAGGTTCACGGTCGTGCTTTTTTGCGCGATCATGGTGGCGGCCTTGGCGGTCGGGGCTGCAGCCATCATGTTTGCGATCTCAGGCGATGCGATGAGTTTCTGTGTTTCGGCCTCAGCCTGCTCCGGTCTGGCGCTTCCCGTAGGCGTAGCCGAGCCATGGCGCTCTGCGTCGTCACGAGGGACAGGGTTTTCGCCGAGGACCTTATCAAAGTCCCAACCTTCCGGCAGGTTGAGCGGCAGCTTGGTCGAGCCGAGCGGCTGATCGACCGGGCGAGACGGGGTGACGTCGACGGCAACCAGGCTGGTGACGCGGGAGACGAGGTGATGGGCGAGCGCGACGGTCTCGATATCCTTGTCGAGCGCGGCCGGATCCTGACGTTCATAGGCGCGCGCCTCGAAATCGTCGATCTTGCGCCGCGCCCAGAGCTTGGAAATGCCGTTGCCGTTGGCGGCATTGGCGATATTCATCTCGACGCGCCAGGGCTGCTCGCCTGTCTTGCCGAAGATCTGCAGCTTGCCGGCGGGCTTATCGTCAGGCAGTCGCGCGGTCAGCACGACAGGCTCGCCGCTATAGAGGTCCGGCATCGGGTTTGGCGTGATATCCTCGGCAGCGATGCCTTCGAAGGTTGCGGCGATATCGGTTATGGCTGGGTTCTGCAGCTTGGCGAAAAGCTCGCCCATGCGGCTCGCCACCTGATCGGTCGAGCCGATCGCCGTAAAGGTGCCGCGGCCGACTTCGGCGGCCTTGGTCATGAAATAGGTGTTCGGCGCCGAGCCGATGCCGACGGTGAAGACGCGGGCATCGCCGCGGTTTGCGGTGATCTCCTGGAAAAGCTGCTGTTCGTTGCCGATCGCGCCATCCGTCAGGAACACGACCTGGCGCAGCGCTCCGGTTGCGACCGGTCCCTGGTTACGCAGCGCAGCCTGCAAGGCAGGTAGCATTTCCGTGCCGCCGTCGGCAGTCAGGCCTCTGACATAGGCAATCGCCTTTTCGCGATTGTCAGGGGTGGCAGTGACGAGACCCTTGAAATAATCGGTCATCGTATCGTCGAAACGGATGACGTTGAAGCGGTCGTCGGCGTTCAGCTTGGAGATCGCAAGCGCCAGGCTCTGCCTTGCCTGCTCGATCGACGGGCCGGACATGGAGCCGGAATTGTCGATGACGAAGACCACCTCGCGTTTCGCCGGCGGCGCTGCCGTATCGGGGGCAGTGGGCGGGGTGACGAAGGCGAGCAGATAGGTCTTACCATCAATCACTTCGCGGAAGAGGCCGGCACTCGGCATCTTGCCGGGGGCGGCCTTCCAGGTGAGCTCGAAATCCTTGTCGGCGGGAACGGAGTCCGCCTTCAGGCTGATCGTTCTCGCCTGGTCGCCGTCCTGGCTGATATCGACCGCGTGGAAGGAGGATTTGACGTCGCCGAGCGGGAAACCGGCCTTGAGATCGACGGTCAGCGAAACCGGATTGATCCTGGCGTTCTCACGCGGGTCAAGCACGGTGGCTTCGATCTTGTCGCGGTTTTCCACCGGGTCGCGCGGTGTGGCAAAACCGGCGCCGTTGTTGAACTCGACGGTCTGGACGATCGGCGCCGGATTGTAGCGCGGGGCGACGACCATCGGGACGCGCAGCGAGAACTCGCCGCCCGATTGGTGGATCATCTGCTGATACTCGATCTGGACGACGATGGTTTCGCCGGGACCGATATTGGCGACCTGGTTGGTGAAGATGTTCGGCCGCTGCTGTTCGAGCAACGCCGTCTTCTTGCCCTCGGCCTTGGCCTGCTCGTAGATCTCGCGGGCTTCCTGGCGCGGCTTGATCTGGCCTTCGATGAAGCGTTCGCCGATCTGCATTTTCAGGGTGTCGACGGCGGAATTATCCGGCAGCGGAAAGACGTAGGTGCCCTCGACCCAACCCTGGCTCGGATTCTGGAAGCGTTGCGTCACCTTCACCCTGGCGATCGGGCCGGAGACATCGATGGCGACATCACTCTTCAGCCGCGGCGCTTCGACATAGAAGCCCGGCTCCTTCGACGGAAAGAGCAGCGAGCCGCTGCGGACGTCGTTCGGCCGGACAAGTGCTGCGAGCTCAGCGGATGCCTGCGGCGTCTCGGCCGCGCGGGCGGCGGAGGCAAGTCCCAGCACCGCGGTGATGCAGGCCGCAAAGATAGTGAATGCAACAAGGACTGAAACGGAAATTCGGCGCGCGCGAATGCGCCCTATGGCAAACTCATCTTCCAGAAACATTGGCATACCCTCAATAACCAATTTCGGATGCCGGATGATGCGGCTTCGATCTCGGCGCGCTCGCGACCGAATTGCGGCGCGGCGCGGCATTTGTTGCGGCTTATTCGTGGCGATGGCCAAATTCGGCGATGCCACTGATTTCAGGGAATAAATCCGGATGACGTCAGAGATTGATTCAAGATCTGCGCATGGCGTTTCGACCAGGTGACGCAAGCCTCTCCCAAGGGCGCGGCATGCCGGGCTGATGGTGCGGCGAACCGATCAATAAGAATCATGCCACCATGACGCCTTTCCGCTTGAAATGCCGCCATACATTGGACATAGAGCTAACCGCAGAACTCCGGTCCCGGCTTTCTGCCCGTTTCAACCATTAGGACCGTTATCATGGCTTTCCTTGCCGATGCTCTTTCCCGTGTGAAGCCTTCAGCCACCATCGCCGTCTCCCAGAAAGCGCGCGAGCTGAAAGCAAAAGGACGTGACGTCATTGGCCTCGGCGCCGGTGAGCCGGATTTCGATACGCCCGATAATATCAAGAAGGCGGCCATCGACGCGATCAACCGCGGCGAAACGAAGTACACGCCGGTTTCCGGTATCCCGGAATTGCGCAAGGCGATCGCCGCCAAGTTCAAGCGCGAGAACGGCCTCGACTATTCCTGGGAGCAGACCATCGTCGGCACCGGCGGCAAGCAGATCCTTTTCAACGCCTTCATGGCAACGCTGAACCCCGGCGACGAAGTCGTCATTCCGGCGCCTTACTGGGTTTCCTATCCTGAGATGGTGGCACTGTGCGGCGGCACGCCGGTTTTCGTTTCTGCCACCCAGGAGCATAACTTCAAGCTTCAGGCGGCCGATCTCGAAAAGGCGATCACGCCGAAGACCAAGTGGTTCATCTTCAACTCGCCGTCCAACCCGACGGGGGCCGCCTATACGCATGACGAGCTGAAGGCGCTGACGGATGTGCTGATGAAGAATCCGCAGGTCTGGGTGCTGACCGACGACATGTACGAGCACCTGACCTATGGCGACTTCAAGTTCGTTACGCCTGTGGAAGTCGAGCCGCAGCTTTACGACCGCACGCTGACGATGAACGGCGTCTCCAAGGCCTATGCGATGACCGGCTGGCGTATCGGCTATGCGGCCGGCCCAATCCAGCTCATCAAGGCCATGGACATGATCCAGGGTCAGCAGACCTCGGGTGCTACGTCGATCGCCCAGTGGGCGGCTGTCGAAGCGCTGAACGGCACGCAGGACTTCATCCCCGAGAACAAGAAGATCTTCGAAGGCCGCCGCGATCTCGTCGTTTCGATGCTGAATCAGGCCAAGGGTATTGTCTGCCCGGTGCCGGAGGGCGCCTTCTATGTCTATCCCTCGTGCAAGGGTCTGATTGGCAAGACCGCGCCCTCCGGCAAGGTCATCGAGACGGACGAGGATTTCGTCTCTGAACTTCTGGAATCGGAAGGCGTTGCCGTTGTTCACGGTTCGGCCTTCGGCCTCGGCCCGAACTTCCGTATCTCCTATGCGACTTCGGAAGAGCAGCTCGAGGAAGCCTGCCGCCGCATCCAGCGCTTCTGCGGCGCCTGCAAGTAAGCGGGTTTTCAAAAACACCGATCGAAGGCCTGCCGGCGACGGCGGGCCTTTTTGTTTGCGGCGACGTTGGGCTGGCGCTGCGATTATCGCTCACATCCCGATTCAACATGCTGCGGAGTTGATTCCGCTTTGCCTCTCAAGTCGTTGAAATCCGATTCAAAACGTGACGGCAGAGTGACGGTCCGGCGGGTGATCTGCGGTTGCGGGTTGCCATCAAACCAACTAGATATCCGGCATCAAGTTTAAGTGCCGCTTCGGGAGGCCGGGATTTTGCAGCAGAGTGCCGTGATCGTCTGTTCGGATGTCAACATGCTGCCTGCCGCCTGCTGCACCCTGCTTTCCGTCAAGCGCAATCTCTCAGGTCCTGCCGTGGAGTTCCTGCTTCTCGGCATCGACCTCAAGCCGAACGAGATCGCCGAGGTGGGAAATTTCGCGCGGCTGCATGACATGGCGATCAGGGTGCTGCCCTACAATACGCCGGATACGGCGCTGCAGGCGCGGGGCCGCTGGTCGGGCGCGACATTGGCGCGACTCTACATGGATCTGCATATACCCGATCATATCGAGCGCCTGCTCTATCTCGACGCCGATGTGCTGGCGGTTTCGCCGGTCGACGAACTCTTCACGAGAAATTTTCAAGGCAAAGCGCTGGCTGCGGTCGACGATTATGTCATGGCCTTTCCTGAAAAGGCCGGTGCCCGGCAGCGGAAGATCGGCATGCGCGAGGGCGGCCGCTATTTCAATGCCGGCGTGCTGCTGTTCGACTGGTCGGCCTGCCGGGAGAGGGAGCTTTTTGCGAGGACACGGGAGATCTTCGAGGAGCGGTCGCATCTTTTCGAGAATAACGACCAGGATGCGCTGAATGTCATCTTCGACGGCGACTGGCTGGTGCTCGGTCCGCGCTGGAACACGCAGACGGGCCTGCTGCCCTTCGTCGACCGGCCGGCGATCCTTCATTTCACCGGCCGGAAAAAGCCGTGGCAGGCCACCGTGCCCTGGGTGCACCGGCGGATGGCCAAGCACTATATCGAGGATCTCAGCAACACACCGTGGGCCTCTTTCTGCGGGCAGCCGTCAATGGCGGGTCGAGTTGCGGGTTTCTTCTCGCATTTGGGAAAGCGCATCGGCGGGCTGACGCGGCTGGCACGAACGCGCGCCTATTTCAGCAACAGCTAGTAAGGCGGGCAGAGCGCATCGTCCTTGGAAAGTGCATGTGAGCCGGTATGGAAGCAATCCCCAGTGATACGCAGAGTGCCGCCGCCGCAGATGGCGGCTTCAACGTCCTGATGCCGGAGGCGTGGAAGGCGTTGCTGTCCCCCTATTCCCACGTCGTGCTGGTGGCAAACAGCGAGGCGGTCGATTTCGGACGGCTGCGAAGCGAATTGCCGGAGACAGCGCTCTACGTGTTCTTCAACAATGTTTATAAGGTGCTCGACGAACCCTTCGCCGGCCATGCGGTGCTGATTGCCCGCAGCGGCGTGATGGGCGCCAATATCGTTCACCGGCGCGAGGTGGTGGATGTCCTGCGTTTCTTTGCCGGCGACGATTTTCTGGGCGTCGTCAACATTCGCGTCTCCCCGGAGGAGAACTTCAGTGACGCGAGCGGCTTCAAGGGCGCCAGAACCCGCCATCTCGATCTGACGCAAGTGCTCGGCGACCTCTATCCGACAGGCAAAATCGCGACGAGCGGCTTTGCGATGGCGCTTTGGCTTGCCGAGTTGCAACTGCCGGGCAAGATCCTGCTCGCCGGCTTTTCGGCCAAGAGGAGCGAGAAGTGGAAGGTCTTCGACGTGCACGACTGGACGTTCGAGCAGATCTTCCTGCGTCTCTTTGCCAGGATGGGCACGATCTCGATGATGGGCGGCGTGGACGCCGGCCCCTATGCGGCACTCGCCAAACGCTTCCCACAGGTGCCGCCGATCGAGATCGCGATGACTGCGGCTGAAGTTCTGTCGGAACGGCTCCACAATGCGAACGGCCAGATCGACAGGCTGATGTCCGTCACCAAATCGATCCGCGCCATTGAGGGTTTCTTCCGGCGCTTCAAGCCGAAAACCCGCAAGCAGCGTTTCCTCGAAAAGTCGAAGGAATGACTGTCGAAAGCCCTCCCCAAAGGCGAGGCTGTCGAGAAAGCTGTCTTTGAGCTAACGTTCCGCGCGCGGATGGCTGCTCTCCATTCCCCTGTCGGGGAGAAGGGGAGCCCTCAAAGTCCCAGCGCCGTCAGCATGACGAAGGTGGCGAAGAGGATGAAATGCGTCATGCCCTCGATGGCGTTGGTCTCGCCGTCGTTGAGGTTGATCGCGGCGGCAATCAGCGTGATCGCCACCATCACCGTCTGCACCGGGGTCATCGCCATGATGAAGGGCTGGCCAGTATAGAGCGCGATCGCCTCCATGACGGGCACCGTCAGGATGACCGTCGACAGCGAGGCGCCCATGGCGATGTTGACCGTCGCCTGCATGCGGTTCCTGAGTGCCGCCCTTAATGCGGTCAGGATCTCGGGGGCCGCCGAAATCGCTGCGACGACGACGGCGGTCACGGCGATCGGCGCGCCGCTGTCGCGCAGGCCTTCGGTCATGAAGGCCGCCATGAACTCCGCCAGCAGGCCGATGATGACGACGCCGACGAGAATGGTGGCGATCGAGATTGCAGTCGACTCGTCGGCGCCATGCTCGTCCGGAGTTTCTTTCTTCCGTTCGGAGCGCGGGTAGCTGTAGCTGAAGAAATAGCTGTGCTGGCCAACCTGCATGCGCAGGAAGAGGCCGTAGAGCGCGATCATCGCGACGATGGTGAAGGCGGAATAATAGTGCCATTTGTCGCTCGGCACGAATTCCGGCACGATCATCGAGATGCCCATGGCGGTGAGGATCATCACGCCGTAGGTCTTGCCGGAATTGTCGTTATAGGGCTGTTCACCGTGCTTGAGGCCGCCGAGCAGGGCGGCAAGGCCGAGAATGCCGTTGATATCGAGCATCAGGGCCGAGTAGATCGTGTCGCGCACCAGCGTCGGCGAACTCTCGCCGCCCATCATGATGGCGAGGATGATGACTTCGACGGCAACAGCCGAGAGCGTCAGGATCATCGTGCCATAGGGATCACCGACCTTGACGGCGAGCAGTTCGGCATGATGGGCGACGCGGATCGAGGCGAGCACGATGGTGCCGACCAGGACGACGGCTGCGATCAGCGCGACCCCGCGCCCCATCCCAATCACGGCGTGTTCCAAGAGATAGGCGATCGCTGCAACGACAAGTGCGGCGACCAGAAACTTTTCTTCTTTAAAGCGTGACGCGATCCTCAAGCCTCAGCTCCTGTCCAGATTCACGCATTTTTATCTAAGTCGCTGATTTCGCCTATCAAGCGAGCTCCGGTCGAGTGCCATTTGCAGTCTTCGGCGTTTAATGGAATACTGAACGTCATCGGGGCCGGAAAGCAGATCGCGGCGTCCTCGAATTCTCGTCAAGCGGCCGCGATGATCCGGATCCTGTCCGGAAGCGTGCGAATGCGCAACAAGAAGATGAGGAGACGGATGCATGATCAAGGTGGTCTACGAAGTCGTGCCACATGACGGCGGCTGGGCCTACAGGCTGGGAGGTGTCTATTCCGAGGCATTCCCGACCCATGCCGAGGCGCTCGAAGCTGCGCGCATCGTCGCGGCCGAACAGCAGGTCGGCGGCGATTCCGCCGAGATCAGTTGGCAGGACGAGAACGGCAAATGGCATGAGGAATATGCCGAGGGCGGCGACCGGCCGGAAACCGAAGTGGTGGACGGTCTGTGGAAGGACCGTACGGCCGAGGCCTCGCAAGGCATTTGAAGCTAAGCATCGCCCGTCAATGCCCGCGCGACGATCGCATCGACGAATTCGCGCTTATGCGCAGTGTAGCGGTCGCCGTCCATCCTGAATTCGGCTGCCAGCCTGCGTTTGAGCGCGGTATAATCGGCCGCCGCTTGCGGATGCGCGATGAGATAATCCCGGAAAGCCAGCCTGTTTCGATGCGTGCCGTTGCCGGAAGGGCAAAGGTAGACCCGTTCCGCCGGCACTGAACCTCTCGATAGAAAAGCCCAAACCTCGTCGTCATAGCGGTTGCCGCGTGGCTCGTAGCCTTCTACCAGGAGCACGCGTGTGGCGCCCTCGATATGCCCGAGGTCGGGAAGAACGATGTCGATATCGATAAGCGGCTTGGCTGTCATGCCCGGTATGGACGTGCTGCCGATGTGATCGATGGAGAGCGCCTGCGGCAGCAAGGTCAGCAGCCTGTTGCGGATGCGCTGGAAGGCTTGCGGCCATTGCGGATCGTGAGGCACGAGTTCAACCGGGCTGTGCGTTATCATTTTCATCCCGCTGTGGTGCTCGACGCGTTAAGGAGGCTCTATCGCTTCGAAATTTGCGCATGATTCTTTGCGAAAATCGATTCTGATTTTCGCGATTATGCGCTGGTCGAATATCGGTGATAGTCCTGAAGTCCCTTGACCAATACATCAAAGGTAGCGCGGCAGCGCGGCGAAGACTTCAGGCTCTCATGCATCGCCACCCACGTGCCGAGCGGAATGCTGAAGGCATCAGGCAGGATGTGAACAAGGTCTGGATTTTCACGCGCGAGCCCTGTCTGGCAGATGCCGATGCCAACGCCTGCACGGATCGCCGAAAGTTGGGCAAGGTTACTGTCGGAGCGGAAGGAGAACTCGATGCCAGGCACCGCATAACGTTTCATCACCATGCGGACATAGGCCGTCTGCCGGTCGAAGCCGGTGAGCCGGTGGTTTGCGAGGTCAGCCAGGGTCTGCGGAATGCCGTATCGTTCGAGATAGCGGCGATGGGCGTGAAAGCCGAGCGGGATATCGCCGATTCGGCGCACGACGAGTGCGTCCTGCTGCGGTTCGGCCATGCGCACGGCAATATCGGCTTCGCGGTTCACCAGGTCCTCGATCGTATCGGAAGCCGAGAGCTCGATTTGAAGTTCCGGATAAGTCTCCTGCAGCGGTCCGAGAATCGCAGGCAGTACTTCGACGGCGATGACCTCGCTGGCGCTGACCCTGACCGTTCCCGTCACGCAATCGCGCTGGCCGGATGCTGTGCGCAAAAGGGCGGCGGTGGTTGCCGCCAGCGTTTCGGCATAGGGCTTGAGCGCCAGTGCGGCGTCGGTCGGCAGCAGGCCGTTCGGTGAGCGGGTGAAGAGTTCGGCGCCGATCGCCAGTTCCAGGGCGTCGACATGGCGGCCTATGGTCGGTTGAGTCAGCCCCAGTTCGCGGGCGGCGGCTGACAGCGACCCTTGCTGGAGCACGGTCAGGAAACTGCGGTAGAAATCCCAGCTTGGTTCGACGCTCATATATTTTTGTATAGCAGATGCATTTATTTCGTCAATTTCGTTTATTCCCTTCTGGGGGCATGATCCTCTCATCCGATCGAAGGAGATGATTGTCATGAGCAGCAAAATGAAGACGACGGCCCTCATTCTCGGCGCCACAGGCGGTATCGGCGGCGCGGTTGCCCGCAAGCTGCTTGCGCGCGGCTGGCGCATCCGGGCGCTGAACCGTGACGCCGCCAAAGCGTCGAGGAACGAGCCGGCTTTCGAATGGGTGCAGGGCGATGCGATAAATGCCGGCGACGTCCTGAGGGCCGCTGAAGGCGTCGGCCTGATCGTCCATGCTGTCAATCCGCCCGGTTATCGCGACTGGGAAACGCTGGTGCTGCCGATGCTCGACAATACCATCGCCGCTGCTCGCGTAGTCGGCGTGCGCGTCGTGCTGCCGGGCAACGTCTATAATTTTGGTCCCGATGCCCAGCCGGCGCCGACGGAAGAAAGCCCACAGAATCCGGTGACGAAGAAGGGGGCGATCCGCGTCGAAATGGAGAAGCGGCTGAAGGCGGCGTCGCAGTCCGGCGCCGGCGCCATCATCGTCAGGGGAGGGGATTTCTTCGGTCCAGGCACGACGGCCAATAGCTGGTTTTCGTCCGGCCTCGTGACCCCAGGCAAGCCGGTCGGCACGATCAGGAACCCGGCACGGCGCGGCATCGGCCATCAATGGGTCTACCTGCCCGACATGGCAGAAACCATTGCCCAACTCGTCGAGCGGGCCGATCGACTGCCGCCTTTCGCCGTCTATCACATGGAGGGCTTCTGGGATGCGGACGGCATGCAGATGGCCGAAGCGATCAAGCGCGTCGTCGGCGGTAGGGCGAAGATCGGCAACTTCCCTTGGTGGATCGTGCCGCTGACCGCTCCTTTCGTTCCCGTGATGCGGGAGATCAAGGAGATGCGCTATCTCTGGAAGGTGCCGGTGCGGATGCGGAACACCAGGCTTGTGGCCGAACTCGGCAAGGAGCCGCAGACGCCGATCGACGAGGCGGTCAGGGCTTCGCTCGTGGCGCTTGGCTGCCTGCCCGAACCGCACCGTCAAGCCGCGGCCGCCCTTATCGGGCACCCGTCGCAGAACGCGGGTTAGCTCTCGAGTTCGGCCAGCGCGATCCGGGCGATCGTCAGCGCTGTCTCTGCCTGCTGAATATTCGGATCGCCGAGGAACCAGGCGGCGGAAAGACCGGAATAGGCGGCGATCCATTGCAGCAGCCGCTTCGGCTCCAGCTTCGCCTCTGCTGAGACGATGGCGAGCTGGCGGCGGAAACGGGCGGGATCGGTGATCGTTGGCAGTTCCTCGTTGGCGAAGATATTGGCGAAATCGAAGCCGCGTTCGCCATGGAGCCGCTTCGGATCGATCGCCAGCCAGCCGCGTGCCTCGAAATCGAGGATATTGTCGTGGTGGATGTCGCCGTGGAGGATGGTGACTTCACGCTGATCGGCAATGAGGACGTTGGCGATCGCCGAGCAATCGGTAAGCGTGCCGCCATGCTTGCCTGCTGCCGGCTCCAGATCGCGGAACCAGCGGGTGAGGGGTATGGGATCGGGAAGCGGTTTTTCGCGCGGCGCATGCAGCCGTGCCGCTGTCCGGCAGAGGATGCGGCTTGCCTCGTCGTCCTCGCCGTTGATCGCCATGGCAAGCAACGAGCGTTTTCCCGTCGCCCTTTCCAGCAGCACGGCGTCGCCCTCATGGGCGTAGACATAGGCTGCGCCGTCGCCGTCCCACCATTGCATCAATAGCGCGCCATAACGTTCGTCGATATCGGCCGCCACTTTCAGCATGGCTGGCCTGCCCTGCCAGCGGACCGGCAGCAGACGGCTGGAATGGGTGATGATGGGTTCACCGTCTGATATCAGCGACCAGCGATCAAGATGGGGACTAAACATGGTGCAACTTACCGAGAGGTCGTGAAAATGGGAATCCCGCCTTTCGGCGGGATTCCCATTCGTGTGTGAAAGGTTCAGGCGACTTTTTCGAGAACGGGATAGTCAATATAGCCCTTGCCGGTGCCGCCATAGAAGGTCGACTGGTCGGGCGTGTTGAGCGGCAGATTGTGTACCAGGCGCTCGACGAGATCGGGATTGGCAATGAAAGGCTTGCCGAAGGCGACGAGATCGGCGCGGCCGCTTTCGACGACGTCGATCGCCAGATCGCGATCGTAGCCATTGTTGACCATCCAGTCGGCTTTGCCGCCGGCCTTTTCATAAGTCTGGCGCAGTGCCTTGTAATCGAAGGCGGGATTGTCGCCCTGCTTGTAGTCGCGGTCGCCGCCGGTCTGACCTTCGATGACATGGATATAGGCGAGGTCGTATTTGGCCAGTCCCTCGACGACATGGGTGAAGGTCGCCTGCGGATTGGAATCGTAGCTTTCACCGGACGGCGTCACCGGTGAGATGCGGATCGCCGTGCGGCCGGCGCCGATCTCCTTCACCACGGCATCGACGACTTCGAAGGTCAGACGGGTGCGGTTTTCGATCGAGCCGCCATATTGGTCGGTGCGATCGTTGATACCGTCGCGGATGAACTGGTCGAGCAGGTAGCCGTTGGCGCCGTGGATCTCGACACCGTCAAAGCCGGCGTCGATCGCCGCCCGGGCAGCCTTGCGGTAATCCTCGATGATGCCGGGGATTTCGGCGGTTTCGAGCGCGCGTGGTTCGGAGGTGTCGGCAAAGCTGCCGGTGCCGTCGGCATTGACCAGATAGGTCTTGGCCTTGGCGACACGATTGGTCGATGAAACCGGCTTGCCGTCGTTCGGCTGCAACGTCGTGTGCGAGATGCGGCCGACATGCCACATCTGGACGACGATCTTGCCGCCTGATGCATGGACTGCGTCGGTGACACGCTTCCAGCCGTCGAGAGCCTCTTTGGTGTAGAGGCCAGGCACGTTGGCATAACCCTGGCCCTGATGGGTGATCGCGGTTGCTTCGGTGATGATCAGGCCCGATGTGGCGCGCTGGCGGTAATATTCGACGTTGAGGTCGTTGGGGATTGCGCCCGGCGAGCGGTTGCGGGTGAGTGGCGCCATGACGATGCGGTTCTTGACTGATATGTCGCCGACTTTCGTGGGTTCGAAAAGCTTGGCCATGATGGTCCTTTCTTTTGCGGGAGGATCACTCGGCAGGGGCGAGGGCGGCCCGGCCCCTGGCGGAGAGATAGGTGAGTGCCGTGGCGCCGAGGCCTATCAGGGCCATCAAAGCTGCGGCGAGCGGAACGCGGGTGAGATCGAAACCGGCGTCGATGACCAAGCCGCCCACCCAAGCGCCGAGCGCATTGCCGGTGTTGAAGGCGCCGATGTTGATCGTCGAGACGAGATTCGGAGCGTGTTTGCCGAAGCCGACGACGCCGACCTGAAGCGCCGGCACGGCGGCAAAGCTTGCCATCGCCCAGAGGAAGAGGGTGATTTCAGCCGGGATGAAGAAGCGGCTCGTATAGCTGAAGGCGATCGAGGTGATGGCGATCGCGGCGAAGACGCCGGCAAGCGTCGCGCCGAGCCGCCAGTCGGCAAGCTTGCCGCCGACGAGGTTGCCGATGGTCAGTCCGAGGCCGATCAGAAACAGCGTCCAGGTGACGCCTTCCGGCGAAACGCCGGTGACGTCGCGCAGCAGCGGCGCAATATAGGTGAAGAGAGCGAACATAGAGGCGGCGAAGAAGACGGTGGTGGAGAGTGCCAGCCACAGGCCGCCATTCCTGAGTGCTGCGATCTCACGCAGGATGCTGCCGTTCTCTTGCTGCTTATCCCTGGGCAGGATGGCGATCAGGCCTGATATGGTGACGATACCGATGACGGTGACGACGCCGAAGGTGGCGCGCCAGCCATAGGCCTGGCCGATCGCGGTGCCGAGCGGCACGCCAAGAACATTGGCGAGCGTCAGGCCGGTGAACATCAGCGCGACGGCGCGGGCCTTGCGATCCTCGGCGACGAGGCCGGCGGCAACCACCGAGCCGATGCCGAAGAAGGCACCATGGCAGAGTGCCGTAACGACACGGGCAATCATCAGCACCCAATAATCGCTCGCCAGAGCGCAAAGCAGGTTGCCGGCGATGAAGAATGCCATCAGCGCAATCAGGGCGGTACGGCGCTTCAGCTTCGCAGTCGAAATGGCCATCACAGGGGCGCCGATCGCGACCGCCAGGGCATAACCGGTGACCAGCCACCCGGCCTGCGGGATGCTGACCGAGAGATCGGCAGCCACCTCCGGCAACAGACCCATGATGACGAATTCGGTGGTGCCTATCGCAAACGAGCTCAAGGCGAGAACGAGGAGGGCGAGGGGCATTCTAAAGATCCTGCGTCAGTTGCTTGAGGAAGGCGGCGATCGTTTCTTCGTTGCGCTTGTAAAAGATCCACTGGCCAACGCGTTTGGTGGTGACGAGGCCGGCGCGATGCAGCGTGCCGAGATGGGCCGAGACCGTCGACTGCGACAGGCCGCAGCGCTCGAACTGGCTGGCGCAGACGCCCATTTCGAAAGGGTGCTCCTGCGAGGGGAAATGTTCCTCGGGGTTTTTCAGCCAGCTCAGAATGTCCATCCGGGTGGGATGGGCGAGTGCCTTGATAATTTCGTCTTTGTCCATCGTCATTCGCCGAATTATAAATCGTGTTTAATCGATATATTGATCGTCAGGCTTCGATATGCAAATCACGGAGGCGTGAGGCCGTGGTTTTTAGTGAGTGCGCAAATTTTGGGCAAAAAAAGAGGGCCACCGGAAAACCAGGGCCCTTGTAATTGTGAAGGTCAAAAACCTCCAGAGGGGAACAGCTAATGCGGTGGTACTGGGAGAGAAACCACAAGATGCATCAGCTGAGAGAGATATGGTGCTTCCTTGAGCAGGTTTCAATGCTTTTTTGTGCATGTCTGCTATGCGCCGCACAATTTTTTTGCGGTGCGGCATTTATCGAGGAAGTAAGGGCAAAAAAAGAGGGCCACTGGAAAACCAGGGCCCTTATAAGTGTGAAGGTCAAAAACCTCCAGAGGGGAACAGCTAATGCGGTGGAACTGGGAGGAAAAGCCACCATGTGCATCAGCTATGTGCGATATGGTGGTTTATTGGGCAAACGGCAACCCTCATTTGTGCATGTCAGTCATGCACGTTCTGCATAGTCGGCGATTCATCAATAAAACCGGGCTCAAAAGTTCCAGTTTCTGGCCTTGCTGACGATAAAATCGCGGAAGGCTTTCAGCTTCGCGGCGTTCTTGATCTCGTCTGGATAGCAGAAATAGGTGTCAAAGGAGGGGACGTCGGCATTGATCGCCAGCTGAATCAGGCCGGGGTCGCGACCGACGATGTAATCCGGCAGGCAGGCGACGCCGATTCCGAGCAGGGCGGCGCGTTTGATCGAGGTCTGGCTGTTGATCTGCAGATGCGGGATGCGCTTGTTGTCGGAGGAGCGGCCGGCGACCTCAAGCCAATTGACATCCAGCAGGTAACTCGGCGCCGGCTCGCCAAAGGTGATGATGCGGTGATTGTCGAGATCCTCGACCTTCTGCGGCTCGCCGTGGCGGTTGATGTAGGACGGGGCCGCATAGACGTGCATGTGCACGGTGAAGAGCTTGCGCTGGATGAGGTCGGATTGCTGCGGCTGGCGCAGGCGGATCGCGCAGTCGGCATGACGCATGTTCACATCCACTTCCTCATTGTCGAGGATCAGCTGGATCTGCACATCGGGATAAAGCTGCAGGAATTCCTGGATCTTGTCGGTCAGCCAGCCCTGGCCGAGACCGACCGTCGTCGTGACGCGCAGCTTGCCGGATGGCGTCTCGGTCGTTTCGGTGAGCTGCATCTTCACGGTTTCGAGCTTCAGCAGCACGTCATGGGCGGTGCGGTAAAGCAGTTCGCCCTGTTCCGTCAGAATCAGGCCGCGTGCATGGCGGTGAAACAGCTTGGTGCCGACATCCTGCTCCAGCGCGCTGACCTGGCGGCTGATGGCGGATTGGGACAGATGCAGTTTATCCGCCGCATGCGTGAACGAACCCGCCTCGGCAGCTGCGTGAAAAATACGCAGCTTGTCCCAATCCAATGGCATTCCCCCACCCCTCATGCCGATCTTACTCCGCGGCCACGGCGACGGGCATGTGGCCCGTCAGATATCGCTCGGCTTCAAGTGCAGCCATGCACCCCAGGCCGGCGGCAGTGATCGCCTGGCGGAACGTATCATCCGTCACGTCGCCCGCGGCATAGACCCCGTCCAGGCTGGTCGCGGTCGAATCCGGCGCGGTCCAGAGATAGCCATTGTCCTTCAGCTTCAGCTTGTCCTTGAAGAGTTCGGTTGCCGGCGCATGGCCGATCGCGACGAAGACGCCATCGATCACCATGTCGGTGATCGTGCCGGTTCTGACGTCACGCAGGCGCGCGCCGGATACGGATTGCGGCATTGGCGGCTTGGCCGGTGTGCCTGTTATTTCGGCCACTTCGGTATTCCACAGCACCTTGACATTCTCCTTGGAGAACACGCGTTCCTGCAGGATCTTCTCGGCTCGGAAGAAGTCGCGCCGGTGCACTAATGTAACCGACTTGGCGATGTTGGAGAGATAGAGCGCCTCCTCGACGGCGCTGTTGCCGCCGCCAACCACGATCACGTCCTTGTTGCGATAGAAGAAACCGTCGCACGTGGCGCAAGCCGAAACGCCGAAGCCCTGGAAATGCTGCTCGCTCTCGATGCCGAGCCATTTGGCCTTGGCACCGGTGGCAATGATCAGCGTATCGGCGGTCCAGACCTGGCCGCTGTCGGTGCGGGCGACGAACGGACGCTGATTCATGTCGACTTCGGTCACGAGGTCGTTGACGATTTCGGCGCCGACATGTTTTGCCTGCTGCAGCATTTGTTCCATCAGCCAGGGACCCTGGATCGGATCGGCAAAGCCCGGATAGTTCTCGACATCAGTGGTGATCATCAGCTGTCCGCCCTGTTCGAGACCGGCGATCAAAACCGGTTTCAGCATGGCGCGCGCGGCATAGACCGCGGCAGTATAGCCTGCGGGTCCGGAACCGATGATGAGCACCTTGGTGTGGCGGGCGGGCATGTCATTTCCTTTCGACTGGCAGGAGGGCGGCGGCTAAGTGGCGATTGCGGCCGTTTCGCGGTCCATGCGCCATTTATGAACCTCCAATGCTTTTATTCAAGGGCAGCCTTGCGTTACCAACAAGGCAAATCGCCCAGATGTGCAAGAATCCGTCATCGGCGTGAAACTTTCTTGCGTATTCCGCGGCTTTATATAGAAGCTCCCCGCGGAGAATTAAAGAAAGGCAATGATGTGGGGCGTGCGGAACTCGACGTCATCGATATAAAGATCCTCCGGGAACTGCAGGCCGATGGCCGCATGACCAATGTGGAGCTCGCCGATCGCGTCGGCATCTCGGCGCCGCCTTGCCTGCGCCGTGTGCGCAAGCTCGAGGAAGCCGGCATCATCGAGGGCTACCACGCGATGCTGAACAGCCCGAAGCTCGGCTTCGACCTCGTCGCTTTCTGCATGGTCGGCCTCAAGCACCAGTCGGAAGGCAATCTCAAGGCCTTCGCCGCTGCCACCGCCGAATGGCCGCTGGTGCGCCAGGCCTGGATGGTCTCGGGCGACAGCGATTTCCTGCTGCATTGCGTGGCGGAGAACCTCACCCGCTTTCAGGATTTCGTCATCGAGGTGCTGACGGCGAACGAACATGTCGATACCGTGCGCACCATGCTGACGATCCGGCAGGTGAAGAAGCTGGGACTGGTTGAAGTCTAAAACGACCTTGGCAGGTTAATCGTCGTCACGGATTACTTGCGCGAGCTATAGCCGCCCCGGTTGATGCCGTGGCGCTGAAGTTTGTCATAAAACGTCTTTCTCGGAATGCCGAGCGCCTCGATGGTGCGGCGCACGTCGCCGTCATTGGCTGACAGCGTGTCGCGGATGATCTCCGCCTCGTAGCGTTCCAGCCGTTCGGGGAGCGTCGCACCCGTCGGCTGAGGAGGGACCGCTGCCGCTCCGCCGCCTTCCACGCCAAGCACCACGCGTTCGGCATAATGCGAGAGCTCGCGGACATTGCCTGGCCATGTGTGCGAGGCGAGATGCCGCCGTACATCAGGTGAAAGCGGTGGGACATCGCGACGGAAGCGCTCCGCGGCGCGAGCGGCGAAGTGGGAAAACAGCAGCGGAATATCGTCCCGCCGTTCTCTCAGCGGCGGAATGGAGATCGTCACGACATTCAGCCTGTAATAGAGATCCTCGCGAAAATCGCCGCGAACCGCGGGATCCCCGAGGTCGATCTTGGCAGCCGCGACGACGCGAAGATTGACGGGGCGCACCTCATTGGTGCCGAGCGGCGTGATCTCGCGCATCTCCAGCACCCTCAGCATCTTGACCTGCGTGGCGGCCGGCATGCTTTCGATCTCGTCGAGGAAAAGTGTCCCGCCGCTTGCATGTTCGATGCGGCCCGTGCGGCGCTTCTGGGCGCCGGTAAAGGCGCCGGCCTCGTGGCCGAACAGTTCGCTTTCGATGACGGTTTCGGGCAGGGCGCCACAGTTCAGCGCCACGAAATTGCCTTTCCGGCGGTGGCTCCACTGATGCAGGATCTGGGCGACCACTTCCTTGCCGCTGCCCGTTTCGCCGGCGACGAGTACGTCCACATCGGTATCGGCGATGTGGCGAAGAATGTTTCTGAGGTTTTCCATCACAGGCGTCTGGCCGATCAGCGGCAAATTCTCCTGCGCATCTTCGGCTGCTTTCCGCAGCATGCGGTTCTCCAGAACAAGCCGGCGCTTCTCGCTTGCGCGACGCACGCTCTGCACGAGCCGATCGGCTGCGAAGGGCTTGGCGATGAAATCATAGGCGCCGTCCTGGATCGCCTGAACGGCCATGGGAATATCGCCGTGGCCGGTCATCAGGATCACCGGCAGGTCGACGTCCATCCCTTGCAGCGTGGCGAAGAGTTGCAGTCCGTCGATCTCGGGCATGCGGATATCGGTGACGACGGGGCCGGCAAAGTCCGCCGGCAGGTCTGCCAGCGCGGCTTTCGCACCGTCATAGGCGGAAACGGAAAATCCGGCGAGTTCGAGCGTCTGCGCGGTGGCACGGCGCAGATCCTTGTCGTCGTCGATCAGCGCAACGGGCATCAGTGTGTCCATGACCTCAAGCCTTCCTCAGCTGAACGATAAACCGGGTACCACCGCTGTCGCTTGCAACGTCCATCCGGCCGCCGTAGTCGCCGACGATATCCTTGGAGATAACGAGGCCAAGGCCGAGACCGCTTTCCTTCGAGGTATTGAACGGCGTGAACAAGCCTTTGCGGATTTCCGTGGGAATGCCGGGGCCGTTGTCGGCGACTGTCACCGTTACCATCCCCGCGTCAGTTGATGTTCTGATCTCGACGCGACCCTCTCCGGCCTTCGGCGCCACCGCCTCCAGGGCGTTCTGAAGCAGGTTGATGAGGACCTGCTCGAGACGAATCCGGTTTCCCATCACCTGCAGTTCGTCGGGCGGCAGGTCGATGTCGAGCGTATCCATGCGGCCGGCAAACCGGCTGCGCAACAGCATCACCGCGCCCTCGATGACGTCTTTCAATCCTGTTGGTTCGGCGCTGCCGCGGCCCTTGCGGGCAAAGGTCTTCAGCTCCTCGGTGATCGAACCTATGCGCTCCGTCAGCGCCGCAATGCTTTCGAGATTTTCGCCGGCAGGCGCAGTCTGGCCGCGATCGAGGAAGGTGCGGGCGTTATCCGCATAGGCACGGATGGTCGCCACCGGCTGGTTGATCTCATGAGCGACGCCGGCGGCCACCTGGCCCAGGATGGCCAGCCGATTGGCCTGCACCAGATCCTGCTGCACCGCCTGCAGCTTTTGCTCGGTGCTCTTGTGGCCGATGATTTCAGCCTGCAGCCGGTCCCGCGCCTGGCTGAGATCCAGCGTCCGCTCGACTACCCGCCGTTCCAGTTCCTCTCGTGCTTGCTGTTCGCTCGAGATCCGCAGGGCGATCGTATGGCGGCGGCGCAAGAGGAAGGCTGCTCCAGCCAGCAGTGGCAGGAGTATGAGCAATGCCAGCATGCGGGCTTCGCGAATCCCCGCATCGACCGACGGCCCCAGCGCCACCAGATGCTGCAAATGCCATCCGGTCGCCGGCACCGACGTTGCGACATCGAGAAACCTGGTTTTCCCGGCATCGCCGGGCATGACGATCTCGACGACATCGAGCCCTTCGCCGAGGTTTCGGACCATGTCGAGGGGCAGGGGTTGAAGTGGCGCAGCGCCGAATTGGAGGCTTTCGCGGATCGCTGTCAGCCGGTCTTCGGCGATCCGGCCGATTGTCATGAACCGCCATGATGGAAGACTGGTGATGAGGACAATGCCACGCTCGTCAACGACGTAGGACGGGGTGCCGGAGGCATTCCAATCCGCCTCGACGTCGTCGAATTCGACCTTGACCACGACGACACCCAGCAAGCCATTGCTGCCCGAAATCCGCTGCGAGATATAAAGACCCGGTTTCTTGCTGACCGTGCCGAGCGCGAAGTGCTCGGCCTGTCCTCGTTCGACCGCCCCCTGAAAATACTCCCGGAAGCGGTAGTCATTGCCGACGAAGCTCGTCGGCTCGCGCCAGTTGCTGGCCGAAACCGCCATGCCGTCCTTGTCGATGACATAGATGACGGCGGCCTTCGTGCCCGCCGCCAGCATTTCCAGCTTCTGACTGAGCCGCTCGAACGTGCCGGCATCGTTTCCCACCAGCGCCGCGGCGAGCGCGGTGTCCTGCGACAGCACGAAGGGAAGCGCCCGGTATTTTTCGAGGACCGTGCGCAGCAACGCCGCATTCAGCGTCACATCCATGCGGGCCTGCTCCTCGAGGGCAGCCTCCGCCCGGTGCTGGCCGATCTCGCCGCTGGTCCAAAGGCTTGCGACGACTGCGAGGAAGGCGAGCGCGGCATAGGTCCACCACATCCGGCGGATGCGGTGTTGCAGGGGCAGGGAAGGCCACAATTTCTGCGACACGGACATGGCGGATTTGTGCATTTTTCTGCACGAAACGCAAATGGATTTGTGCGGATTTCCGCATTGATTAATGAGTTGTCAGCAGTCTCGTAAATTTTTCACTAATAAATTCAATCGGTTGGTTGGCGACTTAAAACTGGCACGGCGATTGCGAAGGAGGTGGCAACAACGGCTGAGCTGTTGGACTTGAAGCGAACGGCTCGGGAGGCCGGAGTTCGTTCCGGACGAGCCACTAGGAGGACATCATGATCGCAGCACCACTCGATGCAGTCGCAGGCAGCAAGGGCAAGAAGCCCTTTTATAGCCATCTTTACGTTCAGGTTCTCGTGGCCATCGCTGCGGGTATCCTTCTCGGTCATTTCTATCCCGAACTCGGCACCCAGCTGAAGCCGCTCGGCGATGCCTTCATCAAGCTCGTCAAGATGATCATTGCGCCGGTGATCTTTCTGACGGTTGCGACCGGCATTGCCGGCATGAGCGACCTGCAGAAGGTCGGCCGCGTCGCCGGCAAGGCGATGCTGTACTTCCTGACCTTCTCGACATTGGCGCTCATCATCGGCCTGATCGTCGCCAATGTCGTCCAGCCAGGCGCCGGCATGAACATCGATCCGGCCTCGCTGGATCCGGCCGCCGTCGCCACCTTTGCCGCCAAGGCGCATGAGCAGAGCATCGTCGGCTTCCTCACCAACATCATCCCGACGACGATTGTCGGCGCCTTTGCCGATGGCGATATTCTGCAGGTTCTGTTCTTCTCGGTGCTCTTCGGCATTGCGCTCGCCATGGTCGGCGAAAAGGGCGAGCAGGTCGTCAACTTCCTCAATTCCCTGACGGCTCCCGTGTTCAAGCTCGTCGCCATCCTCATGAAGGCTGCCCCGATCGGCGCCTTCGGCGCCATGGCATTCACCATCGGCAAGTACGGCGTCGGATCGATCGCCAACCTTGCCATGCTGATCGGCACTTTCTACATCACGTCTCTGCTCTTCGTCTTCATCGTTCTCGGTGCTGTTGCCCGCTACAACGGCTTCTCGATCGTGGCGCTGCTGCGCTACATCAAGGAAGAACTGCTGCTGGTCCTCGGCACCTCGTCTTCGGAAGCCGCACTTCCGGGGCTGATGAACAAGATGGAAAAGGCCGGTTGCAAGCGCTCGGTCGTCGGTCTCGTCATCCCGACCGGCTATTCCTTCAATCTTGACGGCACCAACATCTACATGACGCTGGCTGCCTTGTTCATTGCTCAGGCAACCGGCATCCATCTCTCCTGGGGTGACCAGATCCTGCTGCTGCTGGTGGCGATGCTGAGCTCGAAGGGTGCCGCAGGCATCACCGGCGCCGGCTTCATCACGCTTGCCGCAACGCTCTCCGTCGTCCCATCCGTGCCGGTCGCTGGCATGGCGCTCATCCTCGGCATCGACCGCTTCATGTCGGAATGCCGGGCGCTGACGAACCTCGTCGGCAATGCGGTGGCGACGATCGTCGTGGCACGTTGGGAAAACGAGCTGGATACGGTGCAACTCGCCGCAGCACTGGGCGGCCAGACCGGAGAGGATACTTCGGCTGCCGGGCTGCAGCCGGCCGAATAGTCAGCCGCTATCCCCTTATCCTTAAAAGTCCTGCAGCGGCCCGTCATCCAACGGGCCGTTTCTCTTTTCTGCTTCAGCTGCGATTGTCGCCGAGAAGACTGTTATAAACGGCGCCGATCGCACTTGCTTCCTTCTCCAGCGCGAAATTCGCGCTGACATGCCGCAGCGCATTCTCGCCATGCGCGAGCGCCAGAGCGGGATCTGCGATATAGGGCGCGATTGCCCGCGTCAGCGCCTCGCCATCGCCGGCGGCGACGACCGAACCTGTCTCGCCCGTGACGATGAGCTCGGCATAGGCGCCCGCATCCGATGCCACCACCGCGGTTCGCGAGGCCATGGCTTCGAGCGGCGTCAGGCCGAAGCCCTCGTTGCGGGAGGGGGCGACGTAAAGCGTCAGGCGGCGATACCAGATCTTGATGTCAGGCACTTCGCCGAGAAAGAGGATACGGTCGCTCAGTCCGGCGGCGACGACATCCGCCTTGAGTTTGTCTGCGAATGCCACGTGCTCCGCCGTCACGCGGCCGGAGACGACTGCCGTCCACTCAGTATGTTGCGGCAGCAGTTCGATCATCGCCCTGACGAAAAGATCAGTGCCTTTCTGATGGCGCACACGGCCGAAGCAGCCGACCAGATGGCGGCCGGGCAGGCCGGTGGCGGCGATGCCGTCCTCTGCGGTTTCCGGCGGATGGAACAGAGCAAGGTCGACGCCGTGCTGGATGACCGTGTGCGGCACCTCGAGGAACGAGCCGGAACGGTCGCTGGTCGCGATGACGGCGTCCATGCGACGGATCAGCCATTTCGTATAGGCGGTGTGGCGGCGTTGCGCGGCCGAGGTGAAGAGAAGCTTCAGCGGCATGCGCGTGAGATGGCGAAGCAGGATGCCGACGGCCATCTCGTTGTTGCGGCGAGCGTGCCAGACACGCCGGCGCCGGCGCGCCGGCGGGCGCCAAAGGCCGAGGAGCTGCCGCCACTTCAGTTTCGGCAGGTCCTCCGGCAGGCCGGGGCCGAGTGTCGCGATCTTGATGCCGAGCCGGATCTGGCACGGGATGAGCTGGACGATTGTCGACGTGACGCCGGAGAGCCGGCGCTTGAAATTGGGCGCAATGATCTCGACGTCACGGATATCAGGCAAGGGAGGGGTCTCGCGGCTCGCGGGCGATCAGCCCCAGGAAACCTGGAGGATTTCGTAGGCCTTGGAGCCGCCCGGCGCGTTGACCTCGATGGAATCGCCGACTTCCTTGCCGATCAGCGCACGGGCGATTGGCGAGGAGATGGAGATGCGGCCGGCCTTGACGTCGGCTTCCTGGTCGCCGACGATCTGGTAGGTCTTTTCTTCCTCGGTGTCCTCGTCGATGAGCTTCACCTTGGCGCCGAACTTGATCTTGTCGCCCGACATCTTGGTGAGGTCGATGACCTCGGCGCGCGCCGTCAGGTCTTCCAACTCGCTGATGCGGCCTTCATTGTGGCTCTGGGCTTCCTTGGCGGCGTGGTATTCGGCGTTTTCGGAAAGGTCGCCATGAGCACGGGCTTCGGCGATCGCCTCGATGATTCGGGGGCGCTCCTCCTGCTGGCGCCAGCGCAGCTCTTCCTGCAGCTTGACGAAACCGCCCGGTGTCATCGGTACCTTTTCAACCATTTTTCTGTCCTTCAATCCTCGTATCCGCACAATCAGCGGCGAACACAAAAGAAAACAGGTCCCGAAGGGGAGCTTCGGAACCGTGCCACAATCTTAGTCGGACGCTTATAGCAGATCGCCAAGGCCGATTTCCAGAAAATTCGCATAAGAGAAACGCGGCCCGCCCCGATATCAGGTGGTGCGCCTTGAAAATGGGCAGAAATCCGATCGTCCCAATTGACTCCGCTCAAGAGAACATATAGTGAACATACTAATGAAGAAGTCGCTCACAGAACGCTTGGCCATCCTTTCCGATGCCGCGAAATATGACGCTTCCTGCGCTTCCAGCGGCACGGTGACACGTGATTCCCGGGCAAGTGGCGGGCTCGGTTCGACCGAGGGGTCCGGCATCTGTCATGCCTATGCACCGGACGGGCGGTGCATTTCGCTTCTAAAAATACTGCTGACCAATTTCTGCATCTACGACTGCGCCTATTGCGTCAATCGCTCGTCGAGCAATGTCGAACGGGCGCGCTTTACGCCCGAGGAGGTCATCTGGCTGACGCTGGAATTCTACCGCCGCAACTATATCGAAGGCCTGTTCCTTTCCTCCGGCATCATTCGTTCGTCCGATTACACGATGGAAGAGATGGTCCGCATCGTCCGCGAACTGCGTGTGCCCCATAATTTCCGCGGCTATATCCATCTGAAATCGATCCCCGAGGCGTCACCGCGTCTGATCGAGGAGGCGGGGCTTTATGCCGACAGGCTGTCGCTTAACATCGAGTTGCCGACGGACAACGGCATCACCCGCTTCGCGCCGGAAAAGAAGCCTGCCAATATCCGGCGATCGATGGGAGATCTGAGGCTGAAGATCGAGGCCGCCAGCGAACCGACGCTGCGGACGAAGAAGCGTCAACGTTTCGTGCCGGCCGGCCAGAGCACGCAGATGATCGTCGGCGCCGACGGGGCGAACGATGCGACGATTCTTGCGACCAGCGGCCGGCTTTACAGCAGCTACGGCCTGAAGCGCGTCTATTATTCCGCCTTCAGCCCCATCCCGGACTCGTCGAAAAATCTGCCTCTGATCAAGCCGCCGCTGATGCGCGAGCACCGGCTCTATCAGGCCGATTGGCTCTACCGATTCTACGGTTTCGGCATCGACGAGATCACCGCGAACCAGGCGGGTGGCATGCTCGATCTCACGCTCGACCCCAAACTTGCCTGGGCGCTCGCCAACCGGGCCGAGTTTCCCGTCGATATCAACAAAGCCGAGCGTGAACGGTTGCTGCGCGTGCCCGGTCTCGGCACCAAGACAGTCAAAGCGATCGTTTCGGCTCGGCGTTTTCGCCGGTTGCGGTTGGACGATCTCCAGCGGCTCGGCATTTCGATCAAGAAGGTCCAATCCTTCATCTCGGCGGAAGGCTGGTCGCCGCGCCGATTGATCGAGCGCCCCGACCTTCGCGCCATGTTCGAACCGCAACCCGAACAATTGTCGTTGCTGTGATGCGCCGGGTCGTGCTTACGGGACGCGGGGAGCTTGCCGAATGGCGCGACGCCGCGCGCGCTTTCGCGGCTGCGGGCATCCTGCCGGAAGAGATCGATTGGCGCGAAAAAGGCGCGGAGGCGGACCTTGCGTTTCAACGCGACGCCATGCCGCCGGCGCCTATCATGGCACGCAAGCCGATGACGGTGCCGCCCGCCTTCATCGAGCTCGCGCAGACAGTTCTCTGCCATTCCGACCCGGCGCGCTTTTCCCTGCTTTACCGTCTGCTCTGGCGGCTGCAACTGGACCGGCAACTGCTTGAAGTGGCTTCCGACGAGGACGTTGCCCGTGCCAGGCTGTTGGCGAAAAACGTTCGACGCGACGCGCACAAGATGACGGCCTTCATCCGCTTCAAGGAGGTTGGTACGGTATCGGCTGACCGTCGAAAATTCCTCGCCTGGTTCGAGCCGGATCACCATATCGTCAGGCGCACTGCCCCCTTCTTCCAACGGCGCTTCACCGACATGGACTGGCTGATCGTCACGCCCAAGGGATCGGCCGCCTGGGATGGCGAGCGGCTGACGATGAGCGACGAGCCGTGCGAAAAACCCAATCTCACCGATGCTGCCGATGAACTTTGGCGCACCTACTACGCCAGCATTTTCAATCCGGCGCGATTGAAGCTGAAGGCGATGCAGGCGGAGATGCCGAAAAAATACTGGAAGAACCTGCCAGAAGCCGATCTCATCCCTGGGCTAATCGCATCGGCGGAGAGCAAGGTGCGGGCCATGGCCGCACGAGAGGCGACCCAGTCGTTGCCTTTTCATGACCGGCTTCAGCAGGCGGCACGCAGCCTTCCCGCCGAACCTGAAGCACCGGCGGGCACGCTGGAAGCGCTGCGCGCGGAAGCTGCCGCCTGCACCCGTTGTCCGCTTCATGCGAAGGCGACGCAAACCGTGTTCGGGGAGGGGCCGCGCGATGCCGAGGTGATGTTCGTCGGCGAGCAGCCGGGCGACCAGGAGGATATATCAGGGCGCCCCTTCGTCGGTCCCGCCGGCAGGCTCCTCGATCAAGTGATCACTGAAGCGGGCATCGACAGCTCATCGCTTTACGTCACCAATGCCGTCAAGCATTTCAAATATGAGCCGCGTGGCAAGCGTCGCATCCATCAGAAGCCCAATATGGGCGAGGTAAAGCATTGCCGCTGGTGGCTCGATCTGGAGATGGCGCTGATCAAGCCGAAGCTGGTCGTCGCCATGGGCGCGACGGCGCTTGCGGCGCTGACCGATACGAAACAGCGGCTGCAGGATGTCAGGGGGAAAGCGATCGCGATCGACGAGAGGCGAACGCTCTTCGTGACGGTGCATCCATCCTATCTGCTGCGTATTCCCGACGAGCGGCTGAAAGCGGATGAACTGGCACGATTTCGCGAAGATATGCTGACAATTCAGCGCCTTATGCTGGCGGCTGCATAAACTGATTCCGAAGCCTCCGGCGATGCCTCAGCGGCAAGGCTGGCGCCATCGCTCATCGAGCGGTGGCGTTCGGTATCTCAGGCGAAATAGCTCTGCAGCGGCCGCACTTCCAGATTGCCGGCTTTTAGCGCCTTGATCGCCTGGGCGGCGGCCTCTGCGCCTGCCATCGTCGTGTAGTAGGGCACCTTCTGCATCAGCGTCGCACGGCGGAGCGACTTGGAGTCCGAGATCGCCTTGTTGCCATCGGTGGTGTTGATGACGAGCTGGACCTGGCGGTTGCGGATCGCGTCCTCGATGTGCGGACGGCCTTCGAGCACCTTGTTGATCTTGGTAGCGGTGATGCCGTTTTCGCCAAGGAAGCGGGCAGTGCCGCCGGTCGCCAGCACTTTGAAGCCCTGCTCGACGAGGATGCGGATCGCCGGCAGCACGCGCGGCTTGTCCGCGTCGCGGACGGAGACGAAGACCGTCCCGTCACGCGGCAGCTCGACGCCGGCGCCGAGCTGCGACTTGGCGAAGGCCAGCGCAAAATCGGTATCGAGGCCGATGACTTCACCCGTCGAGCGCATTTCCGGGCCGAGCAGTGTGTCGACGCCGGGGAAGCGGGCGAAGGGGAAGACGGCTTCCTTGACGGCGATGTGCTTCAGCTTGCGCGGATCGGGCTTTTGCCCATAGGCGGCAAAGGTCGCATCGAGTTTCTCGCCGGCCATGACGCGGGCGGCGATCTTGGCGATCGGCGCGCCAATGGTCTTTGCGACAAAGGGCACGGTGCGCGAGGCGCGCGGATTGACTTCGAGAACGTAGACGGTGCCATCCTTGATGGCGAACTGGACGTTCATCAGGCCGCCGACATTGAGCGCCTTGGCCATGGCCTTGGCCTGGCGCTCCAGCTCGTCGAGCAGTTCGACCGACAGCGAGCGCGGCGGCAGCGAGCAGGCGCTGTCGCCGGAATGGATGCCGGCTTCCTCGATATGCTCCATGATGCCGGCGACATAGACATCGGTGCCGTCGGAGAGGCAGTCGACATCGACTTCGATGGCGTTGCTGAGATAGCTGTCGAAGAGCAGCGGGTTCTTGCCGAGCAGGGTGTTGATCTGGCCGGTCTTGTCGTTGGGATAGCGCTGCTTGATATCCTCAGGCACGAGTTCAGGCACGGTATCGAGCAGGTAGCTCTGCAACTGGCCTTCCGAATGCAGGATCTGCATGGCGCGGCCGCCGAGCACGTAAGAGGGACGTACGACCAGCGGGAAGCCGATTTCGGTGGCAACCATGCGGGCCTGCTCGACCGAATAGGCGATGCCGTTGTTCGGCTGATTGAGGTCGAGCTTCATCAGGAGCTTTTGGAAGCGGTCGCGGTCCTCGGCAAGGTCGATCATGTCAGGCGCGGTGCCGAGGATCGGGATGCCGTTCTTTTCGAGGGCCTCGGCGAGCTTCAGCGGCGTCTGGCCGCCGAACTGGACGATGACGCCGACGACTTCGCCCTTTTCCTGTTCTGCCCGCAGGATCTCGATCACGTCTTCGGCCGTTAGCGGCTCGAAATAGAGGCGGTCCGACGTATCGTAGTCGGTCGAGACGGTTTCCGGGTTGCAGTTGATCATGATCGCCTCATAACCCGCATCCTTGAGCGCGAAGGCGGCGTGGCAGCAGCAATAGTCGAACTCGATGCCCTGGCCGATACGGTTCGGGCCGCCGCCAAGGATAACAACCTTCTTGCGGTCCGACACTTCAGCTTCGGAGCGAGCGGCGCCGACGAAAGGCGTCTCATAGGTCGAATACATATAGGCGGTCGGCGAGGCGAACTCGGCCGCACAGGTATCGATGCGCTTGAAGACAGGCCGGACGTTCAGGCTGTTGCGGAATTCGGCGACTTCCTTCGGGCGCTTGCCGGTTAGCGTCGCCAGGCGCGCGTCGGAAAAGCCCATGGCCTTCAACTTGCGCAGGTTAGCGGCATCATCAGGCAGGCCGTGCTCGCGGATCCGGGCCTCCATCTCGATGATCGCCTTCAGTTCGGCGATGAACCAGGGATCGATCTTGCAGCCTTCGTGGACTTCGGCTTCGCTCATGCCCTGGCGCAGCGCCTGGGCGACCATGCGCAGGCGATCGGGCGTCGGCGTGCCGATTGCGGCGCGGATGGCGTTCTGGCTGGATTCGCCTTCTTCAAAGCCGGGGATCTCGATCTCGTCGAGGCCGGTCAGGCCGGTTTCCAAGCCACGCAGCGCCTTCTGCAGCGATTCGGCGAAGGTGCGGCCGATCGCCATGACTTCGCCGACCGATTTCATCGCGGTCGTCAGCACCGGCGAGGCGCCGGGGAATTTCTCGAAGGCGAAACGCGGGATCTTGGTGACGACGTAGTCGATCGACGGTTCGAAGGAGGCAGGCGTTGCGCCGCCAGTGATGTCGTTATCCAGTTCGTCCAGCGTATAGCCGATGGCGAGCTTGGCGGCGATCTTGGCGATCGGGAAGCCGGTGGCCTTCGAGGCGAGCGCCGACGAGCGCGAGACGCGCGGGTTCATTTCGATGACGACGAGACGGCCGTCCTTCGGATTGACGGCGAACTGGACGTTCGAGCCGCCGGTCTCGACCCCGATTTCGCGCAGCACCGCGATCGAGGCGTTGCGCATGATCTGATATTCCTTGTCCGTCAGCGTCAGCGCCGGCGCGACGGTGATCGAATCGCCGGTGTGGACGCCCATCGGATCAATGTTCTCGATCGAGCAGATGATGATGCAGTTGTCCGCCTTGTCGCGGACGACCTCCATTTCATATTCCTTCCAGCCGAGCACCGATTCCTCGACCAGCACTTCGGTGGTCGGCGAGGCGTCGAGGCCGCCGCCGACGATCTCGAAGAATTCCGAGCGATTGTAGGCGATGCCGCCGCCGGTGCCGCCGAGCGTGAAGGAGGGGCGGATGATGGCGGGCAGGCCGACATGGTCAATCGCCTGGGCGGCAATCGCCATGGCATGGCTCATATAACGCTGCTTGCGGTCGCTCTCGCCGAGGTTCCACTGGTTTTCCAGCTCGTCCAGCGCCTTGTCGAGATCGGATCCGGAGAGGCTTTCGCGCAGCTTGTTGCGCTCGGCCTCGTGCGTCTTGCGGTCGAGGTCCTTGATGTCGGTGGCGTTCGCCAGCATCGAGCGCGGGGTTTCCAGCCCGATACGGGCCATCGCCTCGCGAAACAGCGCGCGGTCCTCGGCCATGTCGATGGCGGCAGGCTTGGCGCCGATCATCTCGACATTGTAACGGTCGAGCACGCCCATGCGCTTCAGCGAAAGCGCGGTGTTCAGCGCCGTCTGGCCGCCCATGGTCGGCAGCAGCGCATCCGGGCGCTCCTTGGCGATGATCTTGGCGACGACTTCGGGGGTAATCGGCTCGACATAGGTGGCGTCGGCAAGGCCCGGATCGGTCATGATCGTCGCCGGGTTGGAGTTGACGAGGATGACGCGGTAGCCTTCCTCCTTCAGCGCCTTGCAGGCCTGGGTGCCGGAATAGTCGAACTCACAAGCCTGGCCGATGACGATCGGTCCCGCGCCGATGATGAGGATCGATTTGATATCTTGGCGCTTCGGCATGAGTGCTTCCGTTTTCTGGCTGCGCAGAAAGCCGGCCAGGGTGGGAGATCACCGGGTCGGGTCGCGCATGCTGGGTCTTTTCAGGCTAGAAGCGGCTTATAGGCAAATGTATTTGCAAACGGAACCCCATAAATCGCGGAATCGACAGGAATCCAACACGGCGCGAAAGACTATTTTCCATCAGACACGACCGCCACCCGGATTTCGCCGCCGCCCTGCTTCCGGAAGAGCGAAAGCGGGAGTCCCGTCAAGCGCTTGGCGCGTCTTCTTTAGGTGAAGCGGCGGCGCACATCCTCGATATAGCTGCGGCTAACCGGGATTCTCGTGCCGTCGCGGGTGAGGATCAGCAGCCTGCCATTGTCGCGTTTCAGGCTTTCGACATGGGCGTCGGCCACCCAGTGCGAGCGATGAACGCGAAGGCCCGGCGTTGCGGCGGTTTCCTTCAGCGCGTCGGCGAAACGCAGCAGCACCAGTTCGCGCCCGCGGCCGGTCACCACCTCGGTATAGTGATCCTGGACGGAAAGGCGCAGCAGCGAGCCACGGTTCTCAGGCTTCAGTCGGTCGAGGATCGAGGTGCCGGGGCTGGTTTCGTGAGGTGCTGCGGCTTCGGCGATTTTCTGGCTCATCGCCATGTAGGTCAAAAGGCAGAAGAGGGCGCAGAGCGGCACCGCAAAAAGCGCGCGCTGCAGGCCGCTTTGCACCGTAGTCGTTTCGCCGGTGAAGACATAGTCGACGAGGCCGATGGCAAAACCGATCGGCAGGGCGGCGGCGAGCGAACCCGTCATCATGCGGGCGAACATGGAAACGATCACCTCCCGCAGCAGTCTTTCGGCCGCGACCGCCCAGAGGATGGCGATCACCCAGGCAAGGGCATGCAGGCTCAGCCAATAGGCGAGGCGTTCGCCGAAGGCCATGCTTTGCATCGTGCCGTAGGGGCCGGTGAAGGCAAAGAGCAGGACGATCGCGGCAAAGGTTCCCCAGAAACGCCGGGAGTGGAGAAAGACCTGCAATTCGCGAAGCGTGGATTGCAAGAAGGGGTGAATCACGAAGTTTTCCTGCCGTTCGCGCGGTTCGGATTGAGGCAGATGAAGTCTTGGCGGAAAGAGCGATCGAATTCAACCGGATGCCGCTCATGACCCTCGAACCGCTCTTCGACGCCCCGCTCGCCGTTCAGATCCACGTCGCCGCTGTTACGCCGGCGGCCCTTCTCGGCGCCTATATCCTGCTGCGCCCCAAGGGCACGCTGCTGCACCGGCTGCTCGGCAGGATCTGGATGGTGCTGATGATTGTAACGGCAATATCGAGCTTCTTCATTCACCAACTCGATCTCTTCTACGGGTTCAGCCCGATCCATCTTTTGTCGATCTCAACATTGTTCGGCAGCTGGAATGCGATCGCGGCGGCCCGCCGCGGCGATATCCGTCTGCACAAACGCATCGTCGCCGGCCTTTATTTCGGCGGCATCATCCTCGCCGGCCTGTTCACTTTCGTGCCTGGCCGGATCATGCATGCGGTCGTCTTCACCGGAGCGGAATGGCCGGCTGCCCTTGCTGCGGCGGTGATCGGCTCGATCCTGGCCGCGATCGTGCTGCGCCGCCGACGCAGGCGCCTGATTGCCCGATGAAGTCGCTGGAATTCCAGCCGCCGACGGATATATAGACTCCTTGAGTGCAAGCACAGGCATTGCCGGGGAGAGCGAAGATGGAATGGAGAGGCCGGCGTCAGTCCGACAATATCGAAGATCGCCGCAGCGATCCGGCCGGTGGCGGTTTCGGCCGCGGCGGCGGCTTTAATTTCCCTTCCGGCGGCGGCGTTCGCCGCGCCGGCGGCGGCCTCAGCATCGGTACGATCATCTTCCTCGTCGTCATCTATTTTATCTTCAAGGCGATGGGCATCGACCTGATGCAGGTGCTCGATACCGGCGGCACGACGAGCGGTCCCGGCTACGAGCAGAGCCAGTCCGGCGGAACACGCACGCCCGCCAATGACGAGATGACTGCTTTCATGCGTACCGTTCTTGCCGAGACCGAAGATACCTGGCAGGGCATCTTCCAGGCGCAGGGCCAGAATTACGAGGAGCCACGCCTCGTGCTGTTCTCGGGCTCGACGGCATCGGCCTGCGGCTCCGCATCATCTGCAACAGGCCCGTTTTACTGCCCCAGCGACCACAAGGTTTATCTCGATACCGAATTCTTCCAGGAGCTTTCCGACCGCTTCGGCGCGTCCGGCGATTTCGCCGAGGCTTATGTCGTTGCCCACGAGGTCGGCCATCACGTGCAGAACCTGCTCGGCATCCTGCCGAAGTTCAACCAGGCGCGTCAGCGCATGAGCGAGGCCGAAGCCAACAAGATGTCGGTGCGCGTCGAGTTGCAGGCCGATTGCTTCGCCGGCATCTGGGGCAAATATACCCAGCAGAAGGGCCTGCTGGAGTCCGGCGATCTGGAGGAAGCGCTGAACGCCGCCCAGCAGATCGGCGACGACTCGCTGCAGAAGCGGTCACAGGGCTATGTCGTGCCGGAAAGCTTCAACCACGGCACCTCGGAGCAGCGCGTCAGATGGTTCAAGCGTGGCTTCGACAGCGGCCAGTTGTCAGCCTGCGATACGTTCTCCGGCCCGATTTGAGGAGTAGAGAGAAGGGGCGCATGGCACAAGCACATCGCAGCCCCTTCCATCCCTTGCTTACTTCTCGCTGTCCATATGCTGCAGCATATGCTCGGGATAACGCCCACCCGCGGCCGCGTCTTTCGGCACGGCGCGTTCGATAACTTCGAAATCTTCTGGCGACAGGTCGACGGCGCGTGAGCCGAGCGCCTCGCTCAGTCGGTCGCGGCGGCGAGCGCCGATGATCGGGACGATATCCTTGCCCTTGGCGGCGACCCAGGCGATGGCGATCTGGGCGACCGAGACGCTCTTTGCCTCGGCGATCTCGCGCAGCTTCTCCACCAGAGCGAGGTTCTGCTCGATATTGCCTTCCTGAAAGCGTGGGCTGTAATTACGGAAGTCGCCTGCCGTCGCACCCTGGCCCTTCTGCCAGTGGCCGCTGATCAGGCCGCGCGACAGCACGCCGTAGGCAGTGATCGAGATGCCGAGTTCACGTGTCGTCGGCAGGATCTTCTCCTCGATGCCGCGTGAGATCAGCGAATATTCGATCTGCAGGTCGACGATCGGGGCAACAGTGGCGGCGCGGCGGATCGTATCGGCGCCGACTTCCGACAGGCCGATATGCCTGACATAACCCGCCTTGACCAAATCTGCGATGGCGCCGACGGTGTCCTCGATCGGCACGTTCGGATCGAGGCGGGCGGGGCGGTAGATGTCGATATAGTCGACGCCGAGGCGCTGCAGCGAATAGGCGAGGAAATTCTTGACCGCGACCGGGCGGGCGTCAATGCCGTTCCAGCCGCCGACCGGATCGCGCAGGCCGCCGAACTTGACGCTGATGACGGCGTTCTCGCGCCTGCGGCCCTTCAATGCCTCGCCGATCAACATTTCATTGTGGCCCATGCCGTAGAAATCGCCGGTGTCGAGCAGGTTGACGCCGGCATCGAGCGCGGCATGGATCGTCGCGATGCTTTCTGCGCGATCTGAGGGACCATACATGCCCGACATGCCCATGCAGCCGAGGCCGATGGCCGAGACATCAGGTCCGGTCTTTCCCAAACGATAGGTCTGCATTGTCTTCTCCTTCTTTGCGCCGGAGCGGCGCGCTATCGGACGTCCGCGCCGGGGCGGCGCTGCCGGACACCGTTTTAGCGCTTTCGTATTTGTGCGATAATCCGGATAGTGTCGAACAGGCCGTACGGAAAAATGCACAATGAGCGATCTTCCCTTGAGTGATCTGGATGCCTTCACGGCGATTGCAAGGGAGCGCAGCTTTCGCGCCGCCGCCCGCAAGCGTGGGGTTTCGGCCTCATCGCTCAGCGACTCGCTGCGGCGGCTGGAAGAGCGGCTCGGCGTGCGCCTGCTCAATCGGACGACGCGCAGCGTCACGCCGACGGCCGCCGGGGAACGATTGTTGGCGCAACTAGAGCCGGCGCTCGGCGAGGTCGCCGCCGCACTCGGGGCGCTCGACAATTTCCGCGACAGGCCGGCCGGCACGCTGCGGCTCAACGTGCCGACGGTCGCGGCGCGGCTGTTCCTGCCCGACATTGCCTGCCGGTTCCTGAAGCTCTATCCCGAGATCGAGCTGGAGATCGTCGCCGAGGATACGTTCATCGACGTGCTCGCCGCCGGTTTCGACGCCGGCATCCGTTATGACGAGCGCATCGAGCGCGACATGATCGCCGTGCCGATCGGTCCGAGCCGGCAGCGCTATGTCACCGCCGCTTCACCGGCTTATCTGCAGGAAAGGGGCATGCCGCAACATCCGCGTGACCTGCTGGAGCACAGCTGCATCCGGCATCGCTTTCTCAGCGGGATCGGGCTCACCTGGGAATTCGAGCGCGGCGGGGAGACTTTTGCCATCTCGCCAAGCGGTGCGCTTACGTCAAATTCGATCGAGATAGAGCTCGCCGCCGCCGTCGCGGGGCTGGGCATCATCAGCTCATTCCAAGAGCTCCTGGAATCGGGCCTCGCCTCCGGTCAACTGGTCGCTATCCTCGACGATTGGGCCAGCGAATTTTCCGGTCCGTATCTTTATTACGCCAGTCGACGGCATATGCCGGCACCATTGCGCGCCTTCGTCGATTTTCTGAAGCTGGAACGGCAGCGCGCGCCCCTCGGTTGAGACGTCTCATAAACTTCCCGTTCTGCATTATCAAAAACTTTGAAATGTTCACGGATTGTTTCGGTTTCCTTTCTGAGCTATGTCACTTTCTTGGCGACGAGATCGTCTTTTCAGAACCGATCGCTGTAGAGATGCCTCATGCTTGACCCTAAATTCGTTCGCCGCGGCCTTTTTCTGGTCTTTATCATCCTCTTCCTCGACATTATCGGCATCGCCATCATCATGCCGGTGCTGCCCGCTTATCTGGAGCAACTGACCGGCGGCAGCGTCAGCGATGCGGCGATTGACGGCGGCTGGCTGATGCTCGTCTATGCCGGCATGCAATTCCTGTTTGCGCCGCTGCTCGGAAACCTGTCCGACCGTTTCGGCCGTCGGCCGATCCTTTTGCTTTCGGTGCTGACCTTCGCGATCGACAATTTCATCTGTGGCATCGCCACCAGCTACTGGATGCTGTTCGTCGGCCGCGTGCTTGCCGGCATCAGTGGCGGCAGCTTCGCCACCTGCTCGGCCTATATTGCCGATATCAGCACGGAGGAGAACCGCGCGAAGAATTTCGGGCTGATCGGCATCGCCTTCGGCGTCGGCTTCACGATCGGTCCCGTCATTGGCGGTTTGCTCGGCGAATTCGGCCCGCGTGTGCCGTTCCTCGGCGCGGCCGCGCTATCGCTGGTCAATTTCATCGCCGCCTGCTTCCTGCTGCCGGAAACGCTGGAGGCGAAAAACCGCCGCCGGTTCGAGTGGAAGCGCGCCAATCCGCTCGGCGCGTTGCGCCAGATGCGCCATTATCCCGGCATCGGTTGGGTCAGCCTCGTCATGTTCCTGTTCTTCCTGGCGCATGCGGTCTATCCCTCGGTCTGGTCGTTCGTCTCGACCTATCGCTACGGTTGGAGCGAGGGACAGATCGGTTTGTCGCTCGGCATTTACGGCATCGGCGCCGCGATCGTCATGGGCCTGGTTCTGCCGCGGATCGTGCCGGTGCTCGGCGAGTGGAAGACCGCTCTTCTCGGCCTCTGCTTCTCGGCCGTCGGGCTCACCGGTTATGCCTTCGCCTGGGAGGGCTGGGTCGTCTATGTCATCATCGTTGCGACTGTCATGGAAAACGTCGCCGATCCGCCGCTGCGCAGCATCGCCGCCGGCATGGTGCCGCCCTCGGCACAGGGCGAGCTGCAAGGCGCGCTCACCAGCCTCAGCAGCATTACCACCATCCTCGGACCGCTAATCTTCACGCAGATGTTCGGTTATTTCACGCGGCCCGAGGCGCCGGTCACTTTTGCCGGCGCGCCCTATCTTGCCGCCGCCCTGTTCATCCTGTTGGCCGCCGGCGTGTTCCTCATGCGGGTCCGGGTCCGTGAGCCTGCCCAGGCGCTGGAAGCGGCAGGTTGATCGATCAGAAACGCTGATGCGATGATGAATTTTTCATCATTTGCCTCATCTGGGGTAGTTCTTTGCGGGGCTTTGCTCTAAGTCCGGATGTTATTTCGCCGCAAGCTGCGGCGACGCATATTTCAATCACAGGACTGGTGTCATGGACACGCCGATCGACACGCGCAGGCTTGCGCCGACAGCCGATAATCGTTGGGGCGCACATTTCCGTGCAACGCTGGCGCTCGGCATTCCGCTGATCGGCGCGCAGCTTGCCCAGCTCGGCATCAACACCACCGACGTCATGATCGTCGGCCGGCTCGGCGCCGAGCATCTAGCGGCGATGGTGCTTGCGGCGCAGTTCCTGTTCACGATCCTGATCTTCGGCTCGGGCTTTGCCATCGCCGTCATTCCGATGGTGGCGCAGGCCTATGGCCGCGGCGACGTCGTGTCGGTGCGCCGGTCGCTGCGCATGGGTCTGTGGGTGGTGATCGCCTATTGGGTGATCATGCAGCCGGCCTTCTTCAATTCGGAGCAGATCCTTCTCTTCGCGCAGCAGAAGCCCGAGGTGGCCAAGCTCGCCCACGGCTACATCATGATCGGCCAGTTCGGCGTGCTGCCGGCGCTGCTCTTCAACGTCATGCGGGCGCTGGTCAGCGCCATCGGCAAGGCGGGTATCATCCTCAACGTCACCATCGCCACGCTGGTGATGAACGCGATCTTCGCCTATATCCTTGTCCTCGGCCATTTCGGCTTTCCGGCGATGGGGCTCGAAGGTGCTGCGATCGTTTCGGTCGTCGTGCAGACGGCCGGCTTCATCTTCATCCTGGCTTTCGTGCAGCGGCGGGAGGAGACTCGGCGCTACGAGATCTTCGTGCGGTTCTGGAAGCCCGACTGGCATGCGCTGCTGGAGGTCATCCGGCTTGGTTTCCCGATCAGCGTCACCATCCTTGCCGAGGTCAGCCTGTTCACGGTGGCTTCGCTCCTGATGGGCTATATCGGCACGATCGAGCTTGCGGCTCATGGCATTGCCCTGCAATGGGCCTCGATCGCCTTCATGATCCCGCTCGGCCTCAGCCAGGCGGCGACGGTGCGCGTCGGTGTCGCGCACGGGCAGGGTGATTATCAGGGGCTGGTGCGCGCTTCGATCACGGTGCTCGTCCTCGCCTGCGCCATTTCGGCGGTGGGTTCTGTGCTCTTTGCCACCATGCCGCAATTCCTCGGCAGCTGGTTCCTCGACGTCAATGCGGCCGAGGCGCCCGAGGTCCTTGCCTATGCCGGGCCGCTGATCGTCGTTGCCGGGCTTTTCCAGCTCGTCGACGGGCTGCAGGTGATCGCCAATGGATTGCTGCGCGGCCTCAAGGACGCACGCGTGCCGATGATCATGGCGTTGATCGCCTACTGGCCGATCGGCTTCTTCCTTGCCTGGGCCTTTGCCTTCCCGCTGGGTTTCGGCGGCATCGGCATCTGGTTCGGCTTCCTCGTCGGGCTGGCCGCCGCCGCCGTCATGCTCTGCGCGCGCTTCTACCTTCTCCTTCGCCGCGAAGGAGTGACGGCCGGCGCCTGATATCTCCTGGTCAGGCTGCGACCGGCTTGTAGCCGGCGATATCGGCGCGGATGCCGAGCCGTTCGAACGTTTCCTGCGGACTAAGGTTTGCCGTCGCCTGCGCGGCGGCGACCGCTGCCTGCGCCTGCTCGAACGCCTCGGCATTTTCCCATTCGGCGATCGTCACGAAGTTGAATTCGCCGGGGCCGGCGACCTGCTCCAGGACAGAGTGTCGGGTGAAGCCTTGCTGCGCCTGCAGCAAGGCATGTGTGCACACCATATGCATCAGGAACTCGTCGCGCGCCGGGGCCGGCACGGCGAACTTGTCGATCCTGTAGAAAACGCCGTTCATCCGGTTTTCTCCCGCATCAAATGTTTGCAGGCAGATCTGTAGTTCCTCAAGTTAAGTTGAGGTCAACAGGCGATTAAAGAAAAAGGCCCACTTGGGTGGGCCTTCATCTGAAATGGGCATTGTTTGAAATCAGCGCTCGGCGAGCGCCGGTTCGCCCTTCTTCTCACGCACCATGTTGATGAAGCGACGGAAGAGATAGTGGCTGTCCTGCGGGCCCGGAGAGGCTTCCGGATGGTGCTGGACGGAGAAAACCTGCTTGCCGAGGACACGCAGGCCGCAATTGGTGCCATCGAAAAGCGAAATATGAGTCTCTTCAACACCATCTGGCAGCGACTTCGAGTCGACCGCGAAGCCGTGGTTCATCGAGACGATCTCGACCTTGCCTGTGGTATGGTCCTTGACAGGGTGATTGGCGCCGTGATGGCCCTGATGCATCTTCTCGGTCTTCGCGCCGAGTGCGAGGCCCAGCATCTGGTGGCCGAGGCAGATGCCGAAGACCGGGATATCGGTCTTAACAAGCGTCTTGATCACAGGCACGGCATATTCACCGGTTGCCGCCGGATCGCCCGGGCCGTTCGACAGGAAGATGCCGTCCGGCTGCATGGCGAGCACGTCTTCGGCACTCGTTGCGGCCGGCACGACAGTCACCTTGCAGCCGAGGCCGGCAAACAGGCGCAAGATGTTGCGCTTGACGCCGTAATCCAGGCAGACAACGTGGTATTTCGCCTCCGTCGCCTTGAGTTCACCGTAACCTTCATTCCACACCCACGGCGTTTCGGTCCATTGCGAGGACTGGCCCGACGAGGCGATCTTGGCGAGGTCGAGACCTTCGAGGCCGCTCCAGGCTTTGGCTTCGGCCTTCAACGTCTCGATGTCGAAGACGCCGTTCGGGTCGTGGGCGATCACCGCGTTCGGGGCGCCGTTCTCACGGATCCAGGCGGTCAACGCGCGCGTGTCGATGCCGCAAAGGCCGATGACGCCGCGGGCCTTCAGCCATTGGTCGAGGTGTTTGGCGGCGCGGTAGTTCGAGGGGTCAGTGATGTCGGCCTTGAAGATGACGCCGACGGCGCCGTGACGGGCGGCAGGCGTCAGATCCTCGATGTCTTCATCGTTGGTGCCGATATTGCCGATATGCGGGAAGGTGAAGGTGACGATCTGGCCGAGATAGGAGGGATCCGTCAGGATCTCCTCATAGCCGGTCAGCGCGGTGTTGAAGACCACTTCGGCCGGCACCTTGCCGGTGGCGCCGATGCCCTTGCCTTCGATGACCGTGCCGTCGGCAAGAACGAGCAGGGCGGTCGGCTTCTCGATTGTCCAGGGTGCTGTCGCGGTCATCTTCATCCCGTTTCCGGCGTTCGGTGCGCGCGTTGCCGCGGCTCGCCGCCTTTTGATCTCGCAGGCGCGTGGACGCGGCAATGCCGCGCGCTTCAGGCCTGATCACGAATTTTGGTGCAGGTGGCGGTAAATAGCCACGCAATCGCTTAGCGTCAATCTTTGTAGCCGAGATTGCTGCCATTTTCCTGCGCTTTATCGCACTGACCGCGCAATTTATTTGATCCCCCGCATCAGCGTGGTTTATGAAGCGGCATCAAAACAGGAGTGAAGACCATGCTGCGCGATCAACTCGCCACCCAGCTGAAAGAGGCGATGAAGGCCAAGAATGCAGAGCGGCTTTCCACCGTCCGGCTGATCCAGGCCGCGGTCAAGGACCGCGATATCGCCAATCGCGGCATTGGCAAGGAACAGGCGAGCGACGACGAAATCCTGCAGATCCTCGCTAAGATGGTAAAGCAGCGCGACGAATCGGCAAAGATCTACGAGGAGAATTCCCGGCCGGAGCTTGCCGCCAAGGAGCGTGCCGAAATCATCGTCATTCAGGATTTCATGCCGAAGCAGCTTTCAGACAGCGAAGTGCGCGCCAACGTGTCGGCGATCATCGCCGAGACGGGTGCAGCGGGCGCCAAGGACATGGGCAAGGTGATGGCGGCGCTGAAGGAGCGTTATGCCGGCCAGATGGATTTTGCCAAGGCGTCGGCGACCGTCAAGGAACTGTTGAACGGATAAGCCTCAGATGACGAGCCTTGCCTGCGGTTCGTTACGAACCGCAGGCCCGAGCACCGCTTCCGCTGCGGCATCGATGATGGCGAATTTCGCCGCCTGATAATTCCAATATTCGCCGATGAAGTGGCCCGACAGCCAGAAGTCGCCCTTGCGGGAGGGTTCTGTCCAGCCAACGCTTTCCATGGTCGCTGCCTGCGTCAGAAGCCGCTTCAGGTGGGTGTTGGAGATCATGAACTGTTCACGGATTTCCCTGAGCGACAGAGGACCGAGAACGACGCGGTCGGCCGTCCTTGGAAATTCCGGAAGCCGCGAGATCAGGTAATCCATCACCAGGCCGCCGGAATTTGCCCAGTTGAAGAGGTTGAAGGTGGCGCCCGGATTGCGCACCGCTTCACTCCCGATGATCGCCCTTGCGATCAGCGGCTGGATTGCTGCCATCATCGCAGAGGGATCGGCGGTGATCTTATCGGCGCGCTCACCGCCGTCGAGACTGTCGAGGATCATCATATGGGCGACGAGCCATCGGGTGAAATGCTGCTCGGCGATTTCGGTGGGCTCGAGGTAGCGTGTGCGCTTGTCGGGGCCGGGAACCGGTCGCAGGAAGCGATAGGCCAGCATCTCCTGCATGAAGGCCGCGGCCGTGTTGCGGCTGGCGATGTCGTTCCTGACCGCAAAATCGATGAAGCGGCCGGAATAGAGGCCGCCGCTCTTCCCGTCGTCGGAATAACCGTAATGAAGCGCGAAGCCGGCATGGGCCATCAGCCAGCGCTGCTGCGCGGCGAAGATCGAGGCGATGCGCGGGCTCTCACGATAGATGGAGAGCATCTGATCGGCGCAATGCAGGATGGCAGCGAGAAAGCGATCGTCTGCTGCAAGATTGTCCGCGGTAAAAGCCATTTGGAGAGGTCCAGGGAGTTCGGCGCATACATCTTTCATGCGAGCGCCGCCTGTCAATGGTTTTGTCAATAAGCGGTTAATTTCAAAGGGAGAGTTGTCGCAGGGAGAGCCAAAAATTTAAGAAGGCAGGAGCTGGGGGCGCTCCTGCCTTCTTGCTCTTTGCTTCCACCGGCACGCAGGGCCGAAGCCCAAGCCGGAGGGTATTTGCAAAGGCACCCTTGCGAAGCGGCGCCGGGGGTAGGGATGGTGCTTCGCTCGGGGATCGCTTTGTTGAGATCGAACCTATTGCGGTGCGGCGGCTTATTCAAATTACAAAAAAATAATAATTGCCGGAATCGGCGGTTTGGGAGGCGTCGAAGCGGAGTCTCGGGAGGTGGCGCGGAGGTTGATGAGGTGCAATCATCAGAGGTGCTAATCTTTTGTTTCTAAAGGGGATTCTTCGTCTCCGTCAGAGACCGCTGCGCTTGCTGAAGTTTTTCTGCCGGCGGAATTCCGGCTCTGAAGGGACAATAATGTCGCACCCTGTCGCAGGGGGCGATAACGCGTTGTTGATCGGATAACCGGAGCCGCCGATGACGGCCACATAGCCTGTGAATAGCGGGTTTTCATGACAAGTTTCGTGGCATGGAGCGGCAAAGCAGCTTATATGGAGGTTGGCCAAGAGGTATAAATGCGCTTTTCCAACACCTTTCTCGATGATATCCGCGACCGCGTTCCGATTTCGAACGTGATCGCGCGCCGCGTGAGCTGGGATAAGCGCAAGACCAATGTGTCGCGCGGCGATTATTGGGCCTGCTGCCCGTTCCACGGCGAGAAATCGCCGAGCTTTCACTGCGAGGACCGAAAGGGCCGCTATCACTGCTTCGGCTGTGGCGTCACCGGCGACCATTTCCGCTTTCTCACCGAGCTGGAGGGCCTGAGTTTTCCCGAGGCGGTGCAGCAGATCGCCGATATGGCAGGCGTGCCGATGCCGCTTGCCGATCCTGTGATGGAGAAGCGCGAGAAGGAGCGCGGCTCGTTGATCGACGTCATGGAAATGGCGACACAATTTTTCCAGGATCAGTTGCAGACGGCGAATGGGGCGAGGGCGCGCGCCTATCTGCGCGACCGCGGATTGACGGGGCGCACCATCGAGACCTTCCGTCTCGGCTATGCGCCCGACAGCCGTAATGCGCTCAAGGAATTTCTCGCCGGCAAGGGTGTCTCCAAGGACCAGATCGAGGCCTGCGGTCTGGTCGTCCATGAAAACGTGCCGGTTTCCTACGATCGTTTCCGCGACCGCATCATGTTCCCGATCCTTTCGTCGCGGGAAAAGGTGATCGCTTTCGGCGGCCGCGCCATGTCGGCCGACGCGCCGGCGAAATATCTGAACTCCAACGAGACGGAGCTCTTCCACAAGGGCAACGTCCTTTACAATTGCGCCCGTGCGCGGCGCGCAATCCAGGGACCGGGCCGCGGCGATTCTCAGGATGACAATGCGACCGGCACCATCATCGCCGTCGAAGGCTATATGGACGTGATCGCGCTGCATCAGGCGGGCATCGAGAATGCCGTCGCGCCGCTCGGCACAGCGCTCACCGAAAACCAGCTCGAGCTGCTCTGGAAGATGGTGCCGCAACCGGTGCTTTGCTTCGACGGCGACGGCGCCGGCATCCGCGCCGCCAATCGCGCCGCCGAACTGGCGCTGCCGCATCTGAAGCCCGGCCGTTCCGTTCGCTTCGCGCTTCTGCCCGACGGCAAGGATCCCGACGATCTCGTGCGCGATGACGGGCGCGCGCCTTTCGACAAGGTGATGAGCCAGGCAAAGCCGCTCTCCGAGATGCTTTGGAGCCGGGAGATCAACACCGGCAAGTTCGATACGCCCGAGGCGCGCGCCGAACTGGAGGCGCGGCTGAAGCAACTGGTCGCCGTCATCGCCGACGAGAACGTGCGCCGCCACTACCAGCAGGATATTCGCGACCGCCTGAATGCCTTCTTCCAGCCGCAGTTCCAGAACCGCAACAATGGCGATCGCCGTGGCGGCTTCAACGGCAATGGCAATTACCGGGCGGGCCGCGACAATGCGGGCAAGGCAGGGCCGAAAAGCCCGAGCGTCATTTCCGAAAGGCTCGCCCGCTCGGGCCCCGTGCGCGGCCACCAGAACAATACGGCGCTGCGGGAAAGCGTGCTGGCGCTGACCGTCGTCAATCACCCCTCGCTGATGATCGACGATTATGACGAGATCGCCGCGATCGAATATGACAGCCGCGAGCTGCAGCGGCTCTGGTCGGCGATGCTGGGGGCAGCCGCGGCCGTCGCCGGCCCGCATCTGACGCGCGAATATCTGACCGAAAGGCTGGAATTCGAAGGCTTCGGCCCGCTCATCAAGAGCCTCGACCAGCAGGTGCGCAATGCCCGGCTGTGGATCGCGACCGAGGAGGCGGCGATGGAGGACGCGCGTGAGGGATACCGCCAGGCGCTGGCCTCCCACAAGCGGGCGAAGGCGCTGCGCCGGCAGAAGATCGAGCTCGAGCGCGAGATCGCGCTGGCGACCGAAGCCGGCGACGGCGAGGCGATCGTTCAGCTGATGCGAGCGCAGCAGGAAGTGCATTTCGAAGGGGTGCGCCTTGAGAACCAGGAGGCAATCATCGATGGCTTCGGCGTGCTTTCTGGCCGCGTCAAAGGGGCGGCGAACCACTGATGTCGCTGACTGAACGGAATGAACCGGGTTTTTCCGCTTCCGGCGCGTTGTTTTCTTCCGGCCGCTCGCCGCTCGATATTCTCAAGCAGGTCTATGGCTATTCCTCCTTCCGCGGCAAGCAGCAGCAGGTGGTCGAGCACGTGGTTTCCGGCGGCGATGCGGTCGTGCTCTTTCCGACTGGTGCGGGCAAATCACTGTGCTTCCAGATCCCGGCGCTTTGCCGCGATGGCGTCGGCATCATTGTTTCGCCGCTGATTGCGCTGATGCGCGATCAGGTTGAGGCGATGAAGCAGCTCGGCATCCGCGCCGCGGCACTCAACTCGTCGCTGTCGCGCGAGGAGTTCGTCGAGGTTCGCCGCGCGCTTTCGGCGGGCCAGCTCGACCTTCTCTACGTCACGCCCGAGCGCATTCTGACCGATGGTTTCCGCGAGCTGATCGCCAACGAGAAGATCGCGCTGTTTGCCATCGACGAGGCCCACTGCGTCTCGCAATGGGGCCATGATTTCCGGCCGGAATATCGCGCGCTAGGCCGGCTCGGCGAGCAATATCCCGGTGTGCCGCGCGTTGCGCTGACTGCGACGGCCGATCCGCACACACGCGACGACATCATCGAGCGGCTGGGGCTCGATGCCGCCCAGATATTCACCACCAGCTTCGACCGACCGAACATCGCCTATGAGATCGTCGAGCGTGACCAGCCGCGCCAGCAGCTGTTGCGGTTCCTGTCCGGCCACAAGGGCGACAGCGGCATCGTCTATTGTCTGTCGCGCGCCAAGGTCGAGGATACGGCCGAATGGCTGAACGGTCAGGGCATCCGCGCGCTTGCCTATCATGCCGGCATGGACAGGTCGGTTCGTGACGCCAATCAGGATGCCTTCCTCAAAGAAGAGAACCTTTGCCTGGTCGCCACCGTTGCCTTCGGGATGGGCATCGACAAGCCGAATGTGCGTTATGTCGCCCATCTCGATCTGCCGGGCTCCGTCGAGGCCTATTATCAGGAGACCGGGCGTGCCGGCCGCGACGGCCTGCCGTCCGAGGTCTGGATGGCCTATGGCATGGCCGACGTGATCCAGCGCGGCCGGATGATCGACGAGGGAAATGCCGCCGCGGAGATCAAACGGGTCGAACGCGCCAAGCTCAACGCATTGCTGGCGATCTGCGAGACCGCCTCCTGCCGCCGCCAGGCGATCCTTGCCCATTTCGGCGAGGCGCATGCCGGCCATTGCGGCAATTGCGACACTTGCCTGAAGCCGGTCGAGACCTGGGAGGGCACGGAGGCGGCGATCAAGGCGCTGGCCGCCATCTATCGCACCGGCGAGCGTTTCGGCGCTGGCCATGTCGTCGACGTGCTCCTCGGCAACGTCAACGAAAAGACCGAGCGTTTCGGCCATGCCGAAATGCCGGTCTTCGGCGCCGGCAAGGATATTTCGGCGCGCGTCTGGCAGTCGGTCTTCCGCCAGTTGCTTGCCATGGGATTGATCCGCGTCGATCATGAGGCTTACGGGGCGCTGAAGCTGGAACCGGAGGCGCGCGCCGTCTTCAAGCACGAGCGACAGGTGTTCTTCCGCAAAGACCGGCCTGCCTCGGAACGGCGCACGAAGAAGGCGGAGCGCAGCGAACGCAAATCGGGACTATCGGGCGCCGACGGCAGTCTCTTCGAGGCGCTGCGGGCCGAGCGTATGGCGATTGCGAAATCGCTCGGCGTGCCGCCCTATGTCGTCTTTCCCGATACGACGCTGATCGCCTTCGCCACCGAGAAGCCGCGCAGCCGCAAGGAATTGCTCGCCATATCAGGTGTCGGGCAGGCGAAGCTCGAACGCTACGGCGATGCCTTCCTGGAGATCATCCTGGCGCAGGACAACGGCCCGCCTGATCCTTGAGATCGGGCGAGGGGGCATGGTAGTGCTGCCTCTGAAGGAGGAGCGCCGATGGCCCAGAATATCTACGACCGACTGGAATTCTTCGCCGGATATAGCGGCATGAGACGATCCGTTCACGGGCTCGACGGGGCGTCCGAATGGCCGGCCGTGCGTGCGCTGCTGCCTGATCTTGCCGGCAAGCGTATCGTCGATCTCGGCTGCGGGTTCGGCTGGTTTTCGCGTTTCGCCATGAGCCAGGGTGCTGCAAGCGTGCTGGCGCTCGACATTTCGGAAAAGATGATCGCCAGAGCGAGGGCCGATACGGCTGAAGCCGTGATCACCTACGAGATCGCCGATCTCGAGCATCTGACGCTTGCTCAAGCTTCTTTCGATTTCGCCTACAGCTCGCTGGCCCTGCATTATATCGAGGATTTCGCCGGCCTGGTCGCGACGGTTTATCACGCGCTTTTGCCGGGATCGCAATTCGTCTTCACCATCGAGCATCCGATCTTCATGGCGCCGACCAACCCGGCCTGGACGGCCGATGCCGAGGGGCGGCGCATCTGGCCGCTCGACCGCTATTCCGTCGAAGGTCCACGAACCACCGACTGGCTCGCCAAAGGTGTCGTCAAGCAGCATCGCAAGCTCGGCACGACGCTCAACACCTTGATCGCGGCCGGTTTTGCCATTCGCCATGTCGAGGAGTGGAGCCCGAACGAAGATGAGCTCCACGACAATCCAGATTGGGCGGAGGAGCTGGACCGGCCGATGTTCCTGCTGATCTCGGTCCAGCGCTGAAGAAGACAAGCAGATGGTGATATGCTAACTCGGCTGGCGCATCGGCCCGAAATTGGAATTGATTTTCGGAAAGCACGATGCGCAAATTCAAAGTGTTACGGCGTCCTTTGCACGTCTGAAAAGACGCGCGGCGCTGTAGAGAAATCTTCACGAAGGGCCGCCCCATGACCTCGCAATTTCTCTCCCATCTCCAAGCTGAAATTTCGGCGCTGAAGGATGCCGGCCTCTATAAATCCGAGCGTGTCATCAGCTCCAAGCAGGCGGGCGAGATCGCGATTTCCACCGGCGAGCGGGTGCTGAATTTCTGCGCCAACAACTATCTCGGCCTTGCCGACAACGAGGAGCTGGCAGAGGCCGGCAAGAAGGCGCTCGACCGATACGGCTATGGCATGGCCTCGGTGCGCTTCATCTGCGGTACGCAGGAGGAGCATAAGCAGCTCGAAGCGCGCATCTCCGCCTTCCTCGGCATGGAAGACACGATCCTCTATTCCTCCTGCTTCGACGCCAATGGTGGTCTCTTCGAAACGCTGCTCTCGGAGGAGGACGCGATCATCTCGGACGCGCTGAACCACGCCTCGATCATCGACGGCGTCAGGCTTTCGAAGGCCAAGCGTTTTCGCTACGCCAACAACGACATGGCGGCGCTCGAAGAGGAACTGAAAAAGGCCGAAGGCAGCCGCTTCAAACTGGTCGCCACCGACGGCGTCTTCTCGATGGACGGCATCATCGCCAATTTGGGCGGTGTCTGCGATCTCGCCGAGAAATACGGCGCGATGGTCATGGTCGATGACAGCCATGCCGTCGGTTTCGTCGGTAAGAACGGTCGCGGCTCTGCCGAACATTGCGGCGTCGAGGGCCGGATCGACATCATCACCGGCACGCTCGGCAAGGCGCTCGGCGGCGCCTCGGGCGGCTATACCTCCGCCAAGGCGGAAGTCGTCGAATGGCTGCGACAGCGCTCGCGGCCCTATCTGTTCTCGAACACCCTGGCCCCCGTCATTGCCGCTGCCTCGCTCAAGGTGTTCGACCTCATCGAAAACGGCGATGCCTTGCGCAAGCGTCTTTCCGACAATGCGGATCTGTTCCGCACAGAGATGACCAAGCTCGGCTTCACACTTGCCGGCGAAGGCCATCCGATCATCCCCGTCATGTTGGGTGACGCCAAACTCGCCCAGGATATGGCCGGCCTGATGCTGAAGAAGGGGATCTATGTGATCGGCTTCTCCTTCCCCGTCGTGCCGAAAGGCCAGGCCCGCATCCGCACACAGATGTCGGCGGCGCATTCGCGGACGGATGTGGAGCGGGCGATCGCGGCCTTTGCCGAGGCAGGGCGGGAACTGGGTGTGATTTGAGAATAGCGTTGCCATCTCCCTCTTCTCCCCAGCGGGGGGTCCCAAGGACGGGTCGAGACCCGTGGCTCGACCCAGGCAGAGATGTCCGTCAGGATAGAAGAGGGGGAGGAGCGAAGCGACGTTTCGAGCGGTAAGCGAGGAACAAAGTAAGGTTTATATGGCGTGCCGTGCCGCCCCCTCATCCGCCCTACGGGCACCTTCTCCCCGACGGGGAGAAGAGGGAGTCGCAAAGTCGGGCACCAGAACAAGGCGGGATATCGTTGATGTCGAACATGATGAAGGCGCTGGTCAAAGCGAAACCGGAAGTCGGGCTTTGGATGGAGAATGTGCCGGTGCCCGAGGTCGGGCCGAACGATGTGCTGATCCGGGTGAAGAAATCGGCGATCTGCGGCACCGACGTCCATATCTGGAACTGGGACCAGTGGGCACAGAAGACCATTCCGGTGCCGATGGTAGTCGGCCATGAATTCTCCGGCGAGATCGCCGAGATCGGCTCGGCGGTCACCCGCTATCATGTCGGCGAGCGGGTCTCCGGTGAGGGGCATATCGTCTGCGGCAAGTGCCGCAACTGCCGGGCGGGCAGGGGGCATCTCTGCCGAAATACGCTCGGTGTCGGCGTCAACCGCCCGGGCTCCTTCGGCGAATTCGTCTGCATTCCCGAAAGCAATGTCGTGCCGATCCCGGATGATATATCAGACGAGATCGCCGCGATCTTCGATCCGTTCGGCAATGCCGTGCACACCGCGCTTTCCTTTGATCTCGTCGGTGAGGACGTGCTCGTCACCGGTGCCGGGCCGATCGGCATCATGGGCGCGCTCGTCGCCAAGCGATCCGGCGCCCGCAAGGTCGTCATCACCGATATCAATCCACACCGGCTGGAGCTGGCGCGCAAGCTCGGCATCGATCACGTCGTCGACGCATCGAAGGAAAACCTCACCGACGTCATGAAGGCGATCGGCATGACGGAGGGTTTCGACGTCGGGCTCGAAATGTCAGGGGCCGCACCCGCCTTCCGCGACATGATCGACAAGATGAACAATGGCGGCAAGATCGCCATTCTCGGCATCGCGCCGGCGGGCTTCGAGATCGACTGGAACAAGGTGATCTTCAAGATGCTCAATCTCAAGGGCATCTACGGCCGCGAGATGTTCGAGACCTGGTACAAGATGATCGCTTTCGTCCAGGGCGGCCTCGATCTCGCGCCCATCATCACCCACCGGATCGGCATCGACGATTTCCGTGACGGTTTCGAGGCGATGCGGTCGGGCAATTCCGGCAAGGTTGTCATGGACTGGATGTAGGGAGGACGACATGCGCTATGAAGGAAGCTGCCATTGCGGCAATGTGGCTTTCGAAGTCGAAGGCGAATTCACCGAGGCGCTCGACTGCAACTGCTCGCTCTGCCGCCGGCGGGGCGGACTTCTGGCCTTCGTGCCGCGCGAGAAGCTGGTGCTGAAAACACCGGAGGACAATGTCTCGACCTACACTTTCAACCGGCATGTCATCCGGCATCACTTCTGCGCCAATTGCGGCATTGCACCGTTCGGCGAAGGCGTGGCCCCGGACGGCGCGGCAATGGCTTCGATCAATCTGCGCTGCATTCCCGCGGTCGATCTCGGCGCGCTGACAGTGAAGGCGTATGACGGCGCGGCGCGTTAGCCACTATTTCTCAGGCCGGTGCATCGGCCCGAGAATCGGAATCACTTTCGGAAAGGACGATGCGAGGATTGAAAGAGTTAGAGCGTCCTTTGTGCGTCCGAAAGGACGCACGGCGCTCTAAAGGTGCATATACCGTCTGCACAACTGCAAAGATGATGGAAACAACTGGGTACGGCCGGCAAAATATTTGCTGCCCTTGTCTTTTGTTCGCCGCATCTTAAATAAGGGTTCGCAATCGCTGCCGCGGTTCAAAGCCTGTGGATAAGGCTTTTTCCGTATTTTTGTGGGCTTTTTTTCTGGAAAAGCTTGACGAGAACAAAAAATGTGGGAATCACCGTTCGACTTGTTGAATGGTGAACTGGGTCAAGGCGGATCGCGCAACCATGGCCGGAAATCCAAGAGCAAGAAAGCTTTGCTGTCCGGTGCCGGTAATCGTGGTTAATCAGGCTTTAAATGTCATCCCGTTAGGTGGGCAAAGGTGATTCGAGGGCGGCGCGTGCGGCGCGTCAGGCCCTGAGACAGCCCGTTCACCGTAGCGAGATTGGATAGCGTCAGGAAGGCGACGATATAAATGGCAACCAAGGTCAAAGAGAACGAAGACGCGGAAGTCGAACGCGACGGCGCAAGCGACGGCCCTCTTCTCGATCTTTCCGACGACGCGGTCAAGAAGATGATCAAGGCCGCCAAGAAGCGCGGCTATGTGACCATGGACGAGCTTAACGCGGTCCTGCCGTCCGAAGAAGTGACGTCCGAGCAGATCGAAGACACGATGTCGATGCTGTCCGACATGGGCATCAACGTCATTGAAGACGAGGAAGCCGAGGAAGCCGGTGCTTCCGGCGGCAGCGATGACGACGACGCCGGCGGCGACGAGGAGAGCGAAGGCGGCGAACTCGCGCCTTCGAGCGGCACGGCGCTGGCGACCGCCAAGAAAAAAGAACCGACCGACCGTACCGACGATCCGGTTCGCATGTACCTGCGCGAGATGGGCTCGGTAGAGCTTCTTTCCCGCGAGGGCGAAATCGCGATCGCCAAGCGCATCGAGGCCGGCCGCGAGACGATGATCGCGGGTCTCTGCGAGAGCCCGCTGACCTTCCAGGCGCTGATCATTTGGCGTGACGAACTCAACGAAGGCACGACGCTGCTGCGCGAGATCATCGATCTCGAAACGACCTATTCCGGCCCTGAAGCCAAGGCTGCGCCGCAGTTCCAGAGCCCGGAGAAGATCGAAGCCGATCGCAAGCTCGCAGAAGAGAAGGAAAAGACCCGTCGCGCCCGCTCCGGCGACGACGACATCACCGATGTCGGCGGCGAAGGCCTGCCTCCCGAGGAGGAGGAAGAGGACGAGGACGAATCCAACCTTTCACTGGCGGCGATGGAAGCCGAGCTTCGCCCGCAGGTGATGGAGACGCTCGATACGATCGCCGAGACCTATAAGAAGCTGCGCAAGTTGCAGGACCAGCAGGTCGAGCAGCGCCTGTCGGCTTCCGGCACGCTGTCCACTGCCCAGGAGCGCCGTTACAAGGAACTCAAAGATGAGCTCATCAAGGCCGTCAAATCTCTGTCCTTGAACCAGAACCGCATCGACGCCCTCGTCGAGCAGCTCTACGACATCAACAAGCGTCTCGTTTCCAACGAGGGCCGCTTGCTGCGTCTGGCCGAATCCTACGGCGTCAAGCGCGACTCCTTCCTGGAGCAGTACCAGGGCGCCGAACTCGATCCGAACTGGATGAAGTCCATCGGCAATCTGGCCGCCCGCGGCTGGAAGGAATTCGCCAGGGGCGAAAACACGACGATCCGCGACATTCGCCAGGAAATCCAGAATCTGGCGACCGAGACTGGTATCTCGATCTCGGAATTCCGCCGCATCGTCCATATGGTGCAGAAGGGCGAGCGCGAAGCGCGTATCGCCAAGAAGGAAATGGTCGAAGCGAACCTTCGCCTGGTCATCTCCATCGCCAAGAAGTACACGAACCGCGGCCTGCAGTTCCTCGACCTCATTCAGGAAGGCAATATCGGCCTGATGAAGGCGGTCGACAAGTTCGAATACCGCCGCGGTTACAAGTTCTCGACCTATGCGACATGGTGGATCCGCCAGGCGATCACCCGTTCGATCGCCGACCAGGCCCGCACGATCCGCATTCCGGTGCACATGATCGAGACGATCAACAAGATCGTCCGCACGTCGCGCCAGATGCTGCACGAGATCGGCCGCGAGCCGACGCCGGAAGAACTGGCCGAAAAGCTCGCCATGCCGCTCGAAAAGGTCCGCAAGGTTCTGAAGATCGCCAAGGAGCCGATCTCGCTCGAAACCCCGGTGGGCGACGAAGAGGATTCGCATCTCGGCGATTTCATCGAGGACAAGAACGCGCTGCTGCCGATCGACGCCGCCATTCAGGCGAACCTGCGCGAGACGACGACCCGCGTTCTCGCCTCGCTGACGCCGCGCGAAGAACGTGTTCTGCGCATGCGCTTCGGCATCGGCATGAACACCGACCACACGCTCGAAGAAGTCGGCCAGCAGTTCTCGGTCACCCGCGAACGTATCCGCCAGATCGAGGCGAAGGCGCTGCGCAAGCTGAAGCATCCGAGCCGCTCCAGAAAGCTGCGCTCGTTCCTCGACAGCTGAGGGACGACAAGATCTCTACGATTGCGAAAGCCGGGCTTCATGTCCGGCTTTTTCTTTCGATCTTTGCGCCACTGCCGCACACTTTTGGGCGACATGCCTAATACCAATGATCCCGGCGGCTTTCTTGTCGCTTGGTGGTGACAAGATTATAGTCCGGCCACGGGGGAAGAAATCGATCGCGATGCGCGAGCGAGGACCGACGCATGCCCGTGTCGGGCGAATCCTCCGCTGGGAGGTGCGAAATGACCACTTACATTGTGCTGATCAACTGGACGGACCAAGGTGTGCGCAACGTTCGCGACTCGTCAAAACGGCTGGATGCGGCGAAGAAACTGCTCGGCGACATGGGCGGCTCCTTCAACCAGTTCTTTCTGACGATGGGCGGCCACGACATGGTGGCTGTCTGCGAAGCGCCTGACGATGCCGTCATGGCGCGGTTTGGCCTCTCGCTGGCGATGGGCGGCAATGTCCGCACCCAGACACTGAAGGCATTCCCGGAAGCCGCCTATCGAGAGATCATCGGCTCGCTTGGTTGATCGCGACAAAGGAACGCTGTCGGCGATCATAAGCGTTGCGCAACTCGCGTCAGACTGGCACTGTCGCCCTGTCCTTAATTCCTCGTGGCGTATCGGCAGGGCTCTTGATGAAAGCGTTCCCGGGTTTTATGGCCGCCTTCGATTGTCCGACAGCTGCTTCCTGAGCGATGGCACTGGTGTGGGAAAATCGGGACGAAGGCATCGAGCGGGGCGCTTTCGCCTCGTTCGCTCTGCATGCCGTCATGCTTGCACTGCTGCTCCTGCTGCTTCCGAGACCTGAGCCGCCGGCACCGTTGCCGGATGACGGCATTACGGTTGATATCGTTCCCGAAGTCGCCAAACCTTCTGCGATAGCGCAGCGGGTCGCGACGCTTGCACCCACTACGGCAAAGCCGGACGCGAGTGCGTCGGTCCAGGAGATCGCTCCGCCGCATCAGGAGAAAGCGCCGACGGCCGCGAGGTCGCCTGAAGTGGCTTCCGTCCCTCCGGTGCCGCCGAAGCCTGGTGTATTCGTCCAGGCGGGCCAGCTGTTTTCGGAGACGGTGTTGTCAGATCCGCGCAGCCGGCGCGCCCGCGAGGCGCTACGCGGCCTTGCCGGCAGCGAGCGCAATCTACAGCTCTGTGATCTGGAGGCGATGGAGCAGGTGCGCCGCGCGCAGCCGGCGATGGCGCCTGATGCGCTCGCGCCCTATGCGATGGCGGCGGAGAAAGTCAGTGGCAACAGCGTCGAGGTGAAGGGTGGCGCCTTCCGCAGCAAACGCAAGTGGTACAATATTCAGTTCAAATGCCAACTCGATGCCGGCTCCGGCAAGGTCGCTTCCTTCGCCTTTCTCATCGGCGATGCCATTCCGCAAAGCGAATGGCAGGCGCATGATCTGGTGGCCGACGATGGAGCCGCCGACCAATGACACTATAGCGTAGCGCGTCTTTTCGGACGCGCAAAGGACGCCGTAGCACTTTAAATGGCTGTTGCGATCACGCGGTTTTTTTCTTTTGTGGCTTGATGCTGCCGGCTTTAGAGGCCACATCGCTGCTGTGACAGAAGAAGACGTGGAACCGGCGGAAACGCAGCACGAAACGGGAAAGCAGCGGCCTGAAATCCGCTGGGGCGTCGTTGCGTCCGTTGTCGCGCATATTCCTATCATTGCTCTTCTGATTTTCGGGCTGCCGAAGATCGAGTCGAAGCCTGTCGAAGACGAGAGCGTGAAGGTGGAGCTCGTTCCGCCGCCGGAGGAGAAGAAGCCGGAGCCCAAGCCCAAGGAAAAGCCACCGGAGCCGAAGCCGCCGGAAGAGGCCAAGAAGGAACCGCCACCGCCACCGCCTCCGCCGCCACCGCCTCCTCCTCCTCCTCCTCCACCTCCGCCGGCCAGCAAGACTCCCGAGCAAGCTAAGCCGAGGCCTATGCCGACTCTGAGCCCTGTCATCGAGTTTGGCGACAGGAATAGCGGCCCCGAAAAGTCGTTGGCGGGAAATTCTTCTCAGGGCGAAAACAAACCCGCAACAACTCCGCCGCAGCACGATGCCGAACCGGCGCAGATGCCGACAAAGGCTGCCGCAGAAAAACCAAAAACTGAGGAGCCTTCGTCAAAGCCGGTGCCGGACGATGTGAAGCTTCCTGAGGTCGCGACGACTGACGTTTCCCCAGAGCGCAATGGGCCGCCGACAGATGTCTCTGGCGAAGCCAATACAAGTATCGAGGAGGCCAAGCCGCCGGAGCAGCAGACCGCTGAGAAACCGAAAGTGATAGCTAAAGACGATCTGCCCAAGGCAAAAACTCTGTTTTCACGGACGGAAGATGGCAGTTTGTTTGCGCAAACTGCGGTCAGTGGTCTTCCGCGCAAAGAGCGAGTGGCCACGCTTTGCGCCACCGAGCTTCAGGGCCAACTCGTTCACGGTTCGCCGCGTTATTTCCCGTCCGCATTGCCTAGTTTTGGATTGCGAACCGGTACCATCCTTGATGTGAGAGATGCAGCCTTTGGCACAGTTAAGGGCTGGTACCAGGTTCGTTTCCGTTGCGAGGTGGATGAGGACGCCACGAAAGTCGTGTCGTTTGCCCACGAAGTTGGTGGATTGATCCCCCGCAGTCAGTATGCGAAATATGAAATTCGTGACTAGTCCTCGTGATCCTGGATTGCGTCTCACCGGCAACAGCCACGCGCAAGCAACCCTACCTAGCTTCTTCCCATGGCCGTGATGATCCGGTGAAGAAGAGGACAATGATATGTCGAATGAGATCGAGCGTTTCTTTGAGCGTCAGGACGAAGCCGTGAGCGCGCTGTTCCTGGAAAACAAGGGCGACGAGTTGACCGATATTCTGGTGGCTGCTCTGGAAGAGGCTTTCGAAATCCTTCTCGAAGCCGCGCCCGCCGACACCGTTCATTGAGGCCGCAGAGGGTTCAGTGCCGATGTGCGCTGACTGACCGTGCCGCTTGCGGTCTCCCGTCCGGTCGGGATAATGCCGCAGCATCGATGGCCTAGATATCATGTCGATTTTTCAAGAGGATCAACCGCCGTCGGCGGGCGCACTTGATGCCCGTTTGGCCGGTTACCGGTTCGAGCGCGATGCACTCGGCCGTTCCGCCGCGAGTGTCTTCCGGCTGGAAGCTCTTGGGTTGCCGACGCTTTATCTGAAGGTCGAAGAGGCTGGTGCTTTCTGCGAACTCGCCGACGAGGCAGCCAGGCTTCGCTGGCTCAAGACTTGCGGTCTGTCATGTCCCGATGTCATTGCGGAGGACAGTGACGGCGTGCACAACCGGTTGCTGATCAACGCGCTGCCCGGGAGTGACCTCGCCAGTGCATCGGCGCTGACGCCGATCGCGCGGGTCGAGCTGCTGGCTGCGGCGCTTCTTGACCTGCATCGCCTGCCGATCGCATCCTGCCCCTTCGACCATCGGTTGGAGACGCGTATCGCGGCCGCGAAAGCGCGGATGCAGGCCGGCATCGTCGACGAGACCGATTTCGATGAGACTCGGCTTGGAAAGAGTGCCGAGGTCCTGTTTGCCGAACTCGAAAGCGGGAGGCCGGGCCGCGAGGATCTCGTTGTAACCCATGGCGATGCCTGCCTGCCGAATTTCATCGCCTCGGAAGACGGGTTCTCCGGCTATATAGACTGCAGCCGGCTTGGCATCGCCGACCGCTATCAGGATATCGCACTCGCCTGCCGCAGCATCGCCTATAATTTCGGCGAGGCGCTGGTGCAGCCCTTCCTTGATTGTTATGGCATGCCGGCCACCGATCCGGCTCGGCTCGAATACTATCAGCTGCTCGACGAGTTCTTTTAGGCGTCCAGGCTGCAGCGATTGCGTCATGCCCATGCGGCTGGCAGAGTGCCCGGCGATCGGACCTGCGGGCAGACGATGGCGAAGAACCAGTTCAGGATGTTGCGCTCGGCGCTGGCTGGCGTCGAAGCGGTGGAAGCGGAAACGCCTCACAGCTTCGACCGGCACACGCATGAGCAATTCGGCATCGGCCTGATTTCCGCCGGCGCGCAATCTTCGCTCAGCGGCCGCGGCATGGTGGAGGCTGAGGCCGGCGACATCATCACGGTCAATCCGAACGAGGTGCATGATGGTGCCCCGATCGGTGAGGGGCGGTCGTGGCGCATCCTCTATTTCGATCCCGCCATCGTCACCGGTCTGTCGCAAGAGATCAGCGAAGGCGGGGCAGGGCGATCGGAAATCCCACATCCGGTCATCCGCAATGCGGCGATCGCCGCCCGTTTCGAAACGCTGTTTCGCGCAGTGACCGGCGGCGCGGCGGCGGATGGGCTGCTCTGCGAGGAACTGCTTCTGCAACTCGTCGCCGACGTCATGCGCGAGCGCTTTGCTACCGAAGAGCGGCCACTGGTGCCGGCGTCGATCCGCGCCGCCCGAAACCTGATTGACGACGATCCGCTTGCCGCCGTCTCGCTCGCCGATCTTTCCAGGGAAAGCGGGCTGAGCCGCTTCCAGGTGTTGCGCGGTTTTGCCAAGGCGACCGGTTTGACGCCGCATGCCTATCTCATCCAGGCCCGCATCCATATCGCGAGGCGGCTGATCGCTCAGGGCATGCCGCTGGCGGAAGCCGCCTTTGCCAGCGGCTTTGCCGACCAGAGCCACATGACGCGCGTCTTCGTGCGCAAATACGGTCTGTCGCCGCGCCTCTATGCCTGCGCCTTTATCTGAACGTCGATATTGCGGCTGCAATTTCGTTCAAGACCCCGACTGGCTCCTGCTATTTCCTCGGCGCTTCCAACAGGAGACGCTGGATGTCGAGGCAGGTTCATGGGTTTTTCTATCTGGCGCTGGCGATGCTGACGGTCGGAAGCACCGTCATAGCCAGCAAGCTGATCGCGTCGGGTCTGCCGCCGTTCAGCGCCGCCGCATTGCGCTTCGCCATCGCCTTTCCCGTCTTTCTTCTGCTGATGCGGGCGACCGGCGCGCGGTTGCCGAAGCTCTCCAGCAGCGACCGCCTCATCCTCCTCATTCAGGCGGGGGCCGGCAGCGTCGGTTATACGACGCTGCTGATCTCCGGCCTCAGCCTGACCTCGGCGGCCGATGCCGGCGTCATCATCGGCACGCTGCCGGTGGTGGCGGCCGCAATCTCCGTCCTGCTGCTTCGCGAACGGCCGCAGCGTGCCCTGCTTCTGGCCGTGGCGCTTGCGACGGCTGGCGTGCTGTCGATCGCTTTCACGCCGGATGCGGCCGGAGGATCGCTCTCCGGCAATGCACTGATCTTCCTGGCGGTCGTCTGCGAGGGATTGTTCATCCTGCTGAACAAAAAGCTGAAGACGGAGATTGCGCCGCTTGCGCAGTCGACGCTGATGACCGGCATCGGCTTCATCGTTGCCGCCATCCCGGCCGCTATTTTCGAAGCGCCTTTCGCACAGGGTATTTCCGCAAGCGCTGTCGCCGCCGTCTTTTATTATGCGCTGGTGCCGACCGTCGGTGGATTTCTGCTGTGGTATGCGGGGGCAGAAAGGGTGAGCGGCACCGAAGCCGCACTCTTCACCGCGGTTGCGCCAGTTTCCGCCGTCATGCTTGCCTTCATCATCCTTGGCGAACCGCTCGGGCTCCACCAGATCGCCGGCATCGCCTGCGTGCTCGCGGCCGTGCTCGGTCTCGCCTTTGCCGAGAGCCGCACGGTCAAACTTGCCGGCGGGAGATAGATCATGCAGTTCAGCCATTCCGATGCCATATGGCAGGCCTTTCCAGAGCTTCGCGCCGGCGCGCTGCATGCGAGAGGGATCCATGCGGATGCCGATGTCGAGGCGGCGATCGCAGACTTCAACACAATCGCCGAGGCCCGGCTGACGCAAGCGCAGGAAGGCGAATTCCCTGAAATCCAGGCCTGGCGGCGCGGCTTTTCCCGCATGGGGCTGAAGCCGACGCAATATCGCTGCGCTTCCGAGGCGCTGCTGCGCCGCTTCCGCCAGGAACATGCGCTGCCGCGCCTGCATCCGCTCATCGATCTCTGCAATGCGATTTCGCTTGCCTTCGCCATTCCGATCGCCGTTTTCGACGTCGAAAAGATCGTAGGCGATCTCCAGGTTCGTCGGGCTAGGGGTGACGAGTCCTATCTGACCTTTGGCGGCGAAATCGAACATCCGGAGCCAAACGAGGTGATCTTTGCAGATGGGGCGGAGAATGCGCATGCGCGGCGCTGGACGAACCGGCAGAGCGGGCTTTCGGCGGTGCGGGCGACGACGCGCTCGGTGCTGATCGTTGCCGAGGCGCTGCACGCCTCCGCCGGCGACGACATCGCCAGGCTGGTCGAAACAGTTGCGGATGCACTTGCACGGCACTGCCGGCGGCGGCGAAAACGGCGATGCTCAGTCCGGTATCGCCGCATTTCGAGTTCTGAGGGCGCAGCGTTTCAGGGAAAGCAACGTTCGGGGCCTTGGGCCGGCGGCATGCCCGCCCTATCTCTATGCGATCGATAGCTTCTGGAGACGAACCCGATGTCAGACAAGTCGTTCAAGATTCCGGGGCCGGACCATCCGATCACCGTCGAGCACAATCCCTCCCGCGTCGTCGTCACACTCGGCGGCAAGACGATTGCCGATACCCGCGATGCGCTGACACTGTGCGAGGCCTCCTATCCGCCGGTGCAGTATATTCCGCGCAGGGATGTGGACATGTCGCTGCTTCAGCGCACCGACCATAGCAGCCATTGCCCCTATAAGGGCGACGCTTCGTATTACAGCATCATTCCGGGCGGCGAGCGCTCGAAGAATGCCGTCTGGACCTACGAGGCGCCGAATGCCGCGGTCAGCAGCATCAAGGACCATCTCGCCTTCTATCCCGACCGTGTCGACGGCATCGAAGAGATGGCCTCGCCGGAAGCCGGCGCCTTCTGACGGCACGCATGACATTGAACCCGTTCCGGCGGAACATGTTTGCCGCCGGACCGTTAGGGTCATCTAGCGGGGAGATGTGTCGTGCCAAAATTCTATTTTCAGCTCTTCGATCGTGATGGCGCCGGGACGACCGAGACGGCATATGATTTTGAATCCATCGAAGCTGCGAAAGCGGAGGCACGGCGCGTGTTGGCGGAGATGGCCACCGAAGGTCTGCCGGCTGCACCTCTGAACATGATGTCGGTGGAACTCTTCGATGAAAGCCGGCGACCGCTCGCAGAAATCCGGCTGATTCTCGAAGAAATTGCGAAACAGCCACGATAGGCACGCCAAGCTGCGAATGCCGGTCGATCGAGCCAAAGCAATCAAAAGACTATGTCAAATTTAATTGCCGGCTATCAAGGCGGGTCTTAGCGTCGCGCCAACCGACCGAGTCGGATTGATGCGTAGGAGTGACCGGCGGCAGCCCCTAAACGGCAACCGCTATCGTAAGACGTCGAGCCATTCATTGTTGAAGACGAGGCTGGCAACCGTGACCGGATCGCCGCTCTCGTCGCGAACGGTGATGGCGATCGTCATTCGATCACCCGCGGGCAGTTCGTCGCGGGCCACATCCAGCAGGATGCGGGTCAGCTCCTTCGGAATGTCTTCACGAGATCTGAGCTCGGTACCGTGCTCGTCGCGCGTGGGGCCTTCCCCGTTGTGTAGATCGAAATAGTAGCGAGCCATGTTCTTTCCTGCGCGTCACAGGAGAAATCACAGATGAAGACAATTGTTCCCGAGGCTAGGCATTGATTCTTATAGAAAATATAGGTCGCATCGAAATGGATCAGGGCTCCAGCAAGATCGGGCGGGCAAGACCGTGATTGAATCCCTGCTGCTCAACCTTGGAAGCCGCGATATTTTGTCGGCCGAAGAGGAAAGCCATCTCAGAGCGATCATCGTCAAAGACAGGTATTTTGCTGCCGGGGAGGATCTTGTCTCCGAAGGGAGCAGGCCGGGTTACAGCACGCTGCTGCTTGATGGTTTTGCGGCGCGCTACAAGGTGATGGCCGATGGCAGTCGCCAGATCACCGCACTGCATGTCGCCGGCGATTTCGTCGATCTGCACGCTTTCCCGATCAAGAAGATGGATCACGGCATTGTTGCGCTGTCGTCCTGCCATGTCGCCTTCGCCGACCACGGCGATCTCAGGACGATCACCGAGCACATGCCGCACCTGACGCGGCTGCTCTGGCTCGACACGCTCGTCGATGGCGCCATCCACCGCGAGTGGATCGTCGCCATGGGCCGGCGCTCCAAGCGCGCCCATATCGCCCATCTCGTCTGCGAACTGTTCGTGCGGCTGCAGGTGGTGAAGCGGACGCGGGGCGCAAGCTTCCAGTTTCCGTTGACGCAGATCGAGATGGCCGACGTGCTCGGCGTTTCCGTCGTCCATCTGAACAAGACGCTGCAGGCGCTGAGGCGCGAGGGCGTGTTCATCTGGGAGAACCGGACGATCACCATCGTCGACTGGGAACGCCTGCAGGAAATCGCCGAATTCGATCCCGGCTATCTCAGCATCTCCAGGGAACCGCGCTAGGGCGTCATGGTTCTTGCATCTAAACGGGGTTTGCAACATGTTGCCGGTCGATAGTCGTCGACCGGGATCATCCACATCATGAATAACCTTCCAGCGGTCGATCTCAACCTCCTGGTCGCCTTCGACGCGATCATGGCAGAGCGCAGCGTCACCCGGGCCGGCGCCCGCATCGGCCGCACCCAGCCGGCGATGAGTGCTGCACTTGCCAGGTTGCGCCAGCTTTTTCAGGATGAGCTCTTCGTGCGCAGCCCGAGCGGGCTGGAGCCGACACCGCGCGCGCTCGATCTTGCCGAGCCGATCGGAAAATCTCTGCGGCATGCGCAGGAGGCGCTGGCTTTCAGCGGCGTCTTCGACCCGCGGTCGTCATCGGCTTCGTTCCGGCTCGGTCTCTCCGAACACCCAGCCTTCGTGCTTCTGCCGAAGCTGCTGGCCGCGATCAGGCAGGCCGCGCCGAATATCAGCATCGATGTCAAGGGTTTCATCGCCCGTGAAAAGGCGGTGGAAATGCTCGATGCCGGCGAGGTCGATGCGGCGGTCGGCGTGCCGGTTTCCACGTCGCCACGCATCCTTTCCCGGCTGCTTTTCGAGGAGAGCTTCGTTTCGATCGTCCGCGCCGATCATCCGGCGGCGGCAAGGGGTCTCGATCTCGATACTTTCGTCGCGCTCGACCACCTGCTCGTATCGCCGGAAGGCGATCGTTATGGCCATGTCGACCGTAAGCTTTCGGAACTCGGTCTGCGCCGCAGGCTCGGCCTGACGCTGCCGCAGATGTATGCGGCGCCGGCGATCGTCGCCGAGACCGATCTCGTCGCCACGCTGATGCGCGGCATCGTCGACGTTTCGGAAAGCCGCGCCCAGCTGTCGATCCATAAGCCGCCGATCGAGCTGCTGCCGGTCTCCTTTGCGCTGTCATGGCATCGCCGCAACGATTCCCATGTCGGGCAGCAGTGGTTCCGCGCGCTGATCGGGTCAGTTGCGGCGAAAAAGCAGGATCGGCTCGGGGAATCGAACTGATCCTGCTTCTGAAGTAGCCAGCTCGCCTTACACCATCAGCAGCGTCTTGCCGCGGGCGCCGCCCTTCGAAAGGGACCGCAAGGCCTCGACTGTGTCCGCAAGGGCGAATTCTTGGCCGATGACGCTTCGGAGACGGCCATCTGCGGCAAGTGCCGCCACTGCAGCCAGGCGGCCGGCATCGCTCTGGTGAAAGAGGAATTGCGCATCGATGCCGCACGCCTTCGGCCCTTCGGTGTCGAACGGTGCGGAAAGGCCGATGAGCTTGCCGCCGCGGCGGATGATGCCGAGTGAGCGCTCCAGCGTTTCGCCGCCAATCGTGTCGATCACCAGGTCGAGGCCCGTTGCGAAGGTGGTAAAATCCTGGTTGCGATAGTCGATCACCTTGTCGGCGCCGAGCGAGCGGACGAGGTCGAGATTGGCCGCGGAGGCTGTCGCCGTCACATGCGCGCCGGCACGCTTTGCGAGCTGAACCGCGAAGCTGCCGACGCCGCCGGCGCCGGCATGGATGAGCACCGATTGGCCGGGCTGGACGGCTCCGGCCTCGAACAGCGCCTGCCAGGCGCTGGCCGCAGCCGTTGGCAGGCCGGCGAGGCTTGCGAGCGGCAGATCGGCCGACACCGGAACGACCAATCGGGCAGGCACGGCCGCCAGTTCGGCAAAGGCGCCGCCGCTTGCCGGATCGGTGCGCGCGATCACCCTGTCACCCGGCTTGACGGTGGCGACGAGCGGGCCTGTTGCAACCACCGTTCCGGCGAGATCGGTCCCGAGCGTATAGGGGAAGGCGAGGGGGAAGAAGTCCTTCAGATATCCGGCAAGCAGCTTGTTATCCATTGGATTGAGGGCGGCGGCCTCGACACGGATGAGCACGTCGTCAAGGCCGGGTACCGGCGCGGGCACATGGTCGATCCGGATATCGTCTATCGCGCCATAGGCATGGATGCGGGCGGCCTTCATCACGCGCTCTCCGGATGAAGGGACGTCGTCTTCGGCCAGGCGCCAAGCTGGTGCAGCATGCCGAACCAGTCCTCGAGATGCCAGGTGTGAGAGATCCTGCCGCCTTCGAAGCGGTGGAATTCATGGAGCGCGATCTCGATTCGGCGGTTCGTCGCCGGAATGCCGAAGAGGGCGCCGCGTTGGGTGCCGACGATACGGGCGCGAACGCCGGCGCGGTCATTGAAGCCGATCACTTCGTCGACTACGATCTCCACATCCGGCAGGGATTCGATAAAGCCGAGGATGATCGGCTTCAGCCCAGCTGGCCCGGGACCCTGGCCGGGGGCGAGCGGAATATCCTGCCAACCTGATGTGACGGCCTCATCGAGAAGATCGGGATTTTTGCGCGTGAAGGCGCCGTAGAAGGTTTCAAGCGTTGCGTGCTGCTCTGCGGTCAGCGCACTTGCCGTTGTGTCGATGGTCATCGAAAGCCTCTTGGTTTGGTGACAGCAATGAGGCTACGGCCAGCCGCTCCATATCGGAAATTGATACCCGATATGTCATCCCATCCATATTTTGTATGAGTAAAGGCCCGGGCCTAACGCAATCCGGTGAGCGCAGCTCATTCCGATTGACAAGCCATCCATTCGAGCAGAACACCGTTCCGGCATTCAAAACTCTATAAAGGCTGGCGGACCCGCGCTGCCGGCCGGTGACATCACAATGGACATATCCCAAGGACCGGGGAGCGTTCTTCGCCACCCCGGCTATCTGAACTTCGCTGCCTCCCGCGTTTTTTCCTCGCTCTCCTTTCAGTCCATTGGCATCGCCATGGGATGGATGATCTACGATCAGACGCACAGCGCCTTTGCGCTCGGCCTCGTCGGCTTCTGCCAGTTCCTGCCGATGGCGGTGCTGACCTTCGTCGTCGGCCATGTCGCCGACCGGTTCGACCGGCGGCGCATCGGGCTTGTCTGCCAGTTGATCGAGGCGGTGACGGCACTGGTGCTGGCGATCGCCACCTGGCAGCAATGGCTGACGCCGGCCGGCATCCTTGCCGCCGTCACGGTGCTCGGCGCCGTCGTCGCCTTCGAGCGCCCGACCATGGCGGCGCTGCTGCCGAATATCGTGCCGGCCTCGATGCTGCAGAAGGCGGTCGCAACCTCGACCTCGATGATGCAGACGGCGCTGATCGTCGGCCCATCGCTCGGCGGCCTGCTTTATGGCCTCCATCCCGTCGCGCCCTTTGCTATAGCGGCGCTGCTTTTTGCCGTTGCGAGTTTCAACGTCATCTCGATCCGGATGCAATGGAGCCCTGCCAAGCGCGAGCCGGTGACACTAGCCTCGGTCTTTGCCGGCGTCTCCTTCATCCGCAGCCGGCCGGTGATGCTCGGCACGATCTCGCTCGATCTCTTCGCGGTGCTGCTCGGCGGCGCGACCGCGCTGCTGCCGATGTTTGCCCGCGATATCCTGCATGCCGGTCCGTGGGGGCTCGGCCTGCTGCGCGCGGCGCCCGCGGTCGGCGCGCTCGCCATGTCGATCGTGCTTGCCCGCCGGCCGCTCGAGAGCAATGTCGGGCGCAAGATGCTTGCCGCCGTCGCCGTGTTCGGCGTCGCCACCATCGTCTTCTCGCTCTCCACCAATATCGCGCTTTCCGTCGTAGCGCTGCTCGTCGTCGGCGCGTCCGACACGGTGAGCGTCGTCGTGCGCAGCTCGCTGGTGCAGCTTTTGACGCCGGACGAGATGCGTGGTCGTGTCAGTGCTGTCAACTCTCTGTTCATCGGCACCTCCAACCAGCTCGGCGAATTCGAATCCGGCATGATGGCGGCAGCCCTCGGGCCCGTCGCCACCGGCGTTGTCGGTGGGTTCGGCACGATCGTCGTCGTGCTCCTGTGGATGCGGCTCTTCCCCGATCTCACCAAGGTCAAGACGCTGCAGGGCTAGTGCATGCATGACGCGTTGAAAGCGGCGACCGCTGCCGTTAGGTTCGCCCCAAACATCATTCGGCGGAGCCGCGCGTGACGACAAATTTTCTATCCTGTGTGGTGGCGGCAGTTTTCACGTCGGTGCCGGCTATGGCGCTGGCCGAGTGGCAGGCGGTCGAAGAGGTGCGGCCTTATTCGATATCAGGCAAAACGGGCGCTGAGCTCTATGAATCGATTGGGGCGCGAGGGCCTGAAGCCGGTGCGGGCAGGGTGATCGCGCATACGACGTTCAAGTTGACCTGGACCCGGAAATACGAACCGCAGGGAAACGCCTGCATGATCACGACCAACCGGCCGAAGCTGATCATCACCTATACGCTGCCGAAGCCGGCGGCCGCGCTGCCGGCCGCCGTCAAGAGCAGCTGGCAGGCCTTCATATCAGGCGTGCAGGCCCATGAGCGGGTGCATGGCGAGACCATCAAGGAGATGGTCAAGGAAATCGAGGCGACGAGCATCGGCCTCACCGTTGCCGATGATCCCGATTGCAAGAAGATCCGGATCGAACTGACCCGCCGCCTCGGCGAGATTTCCGGCAGGCAGCGCCAGCGCGGCCGTGACTTCGACAAGATTGAAATGGGTGACGGCGGCAATATCCAGCAGCTCATTCTCAAGCTGGTGAACGGGCCCTGATTGCCCGTCGCTGCCGCGCGCTTTATCCCTGGACCTGTCCGGCCAGCCTCCTATCTCTCCCGCTAACGAGGGCAGGTGGAGGAGAAGCGCAATGTCCTATGTCGACGGTTTCATCGTGGCGGTGCCGAAGGAGAATGTCGATGCTTACAAAGAATTCTCGACCTTCGCCGGCTCGATCTGGAAGGAATATGGCGCGCTCGAATATGTCGAATGCATCGGCGACGACGTGCCCTATGGCGAGCTGACCTCCTTTCCCCGCGCCGTGCAGGCCAAGGAGGACGAGGTGGTGGTGTTTTCCTGGATCGTCTACCGGTCCCGGCAGGAGCGCGACGATATCAATGCCAAGGTGATGGACGATCCGAGACTCAAGGGCGACCAATGGCAGATGCCGTTCGACGGCAAGCGGATGATCTATGGCGGCTTCGAGATGATACTCAAGCTCTGATGCCGCCTTGCCAGGGCGCGTGTAGACTTGCGTGAGGCAAGCATTGACTTGGCCGTCACGGCGCGCCAACTCCCGGGAGATGTCATTCCAAGACGGGAGAGCGCCTTGCCTCAGACGATCCTCACCTTGTCCACACGCGGACAGGGCCTTTACGAATTCACCGACCAGGCGAGCGCTTTCGTCAACGCATCAGGGCGGGAGGAGGGGCTTCTCACCGTCTTCGTGCGCCACACTTCCTGTTCGCTGCTGATCCAGGAAAATGCCGATCCCGACGTGCGCACCGATCTTCTCTCCTTCTTCCGTCGCCTCGTGCCGCCGGCCTCCGATCCCTCGATGGGCTGGGTCGTGCATCGGGCCGAGGGGCCGGACGACATGCCGGCGCATATCAAGGCGGCGCTGACGCAGGTCTCGATCGGCATTCCCGTCGCCAGGGGGCGGCTGATGCTTGGCACCTGGCAGGGTATCTATCTCTACGAACATCGCGACCGGCCGCACCGGCGCGAAATCGTGCTGCATCTCAGCACCTGAAACCGGATTCATTCTTGTGAATGCAAACTGAATGCCCGGTTCGAACAGCGTTCAGTTTGCGGCGGTTACTGTCGAGACAATCCCTGAAGGGAGAGCTTAGGTAATACCAATCGACGGAGACACCCCATGACGCATTTCCTGACTAAGGCTTCGCTTGCCGCTTTGCTCGCCCTCTGCACCATTCCGGCCACAGTTTCCACGGCCGCCGCCGCAGGGCCGCAGACGAGCTTTGACGTTGAGGCGCAATACCATCGTCCGATACGCGGCTGCTCGCCGATGCATGCGGTGCGCAAGGCGCGTGATTTCGGCCTGCGGGACGCCCGCATCACCCGCATGTCGCCGCGGGTCGTTGTCGTCGCGGGGCGCGAACGTCGCGGCTGGGACAGGATTACCTTCGCGAATGTCCGCGGCTGCCCGCTGATCCGGCGCTGAGGACTCCGCGGCAAGCGCCCATGTGGTGCTTGCCGCCCCGTTTTTGCCTTGACGCTGACACTTTCAGCCGTCTCTTCTCTGACCTGTATGAGTGATTCCCAAATGACGCTTCGGCGTAATGCGGACGAATGGGGAGGGCGGCTTGACCGGCCCGACTTTCAAACGAAAGGTTTTTCGATGATGCAGTTTCTGGCAAAGGCGGGTCTTGCCGTCATGCTGACAGCCGGTACCCTGGCCGGCACGGTGGCGCCTGCCGCCGCCCAGTTGAATATCATTATTGGCGAGCCGGACCGGGGTCCGCCGCAGGACTATCGCCGTCCGCCTCCGGGTTATGACCGTCCGCCTCCGGGTTATGACCGTCCGCTTCCGGGCTATGGCCGCCCGTCGCGCGGCTGCAATCCGCAGCTCGCCGAAAACCTCGCTCGCGATTACGGCTTCCGCCGCGCCCGGGTCGTCGACATCACGCCGCGCCGCGTGATCGTCCAAGGTTGGACCCGTCGCGGCCCCGATGAGATGAGCTTCGGCAATGTGCGCGGTTGCCCCGCTCTGCGCCGCTGATATCAAGGTCGAATACCGCCTCGTCTCCCCGATGCGGCGGCCACAACCGCCTTTGCCAGTCTCCCCGGATCGGCAAGGGCGGTTTTCTTTGTGCGCTCAGTTTGACTGCGCTCTTTCCTCCGGCATCATCTTGGGTCTTGTGCCACGGCTGTCCGGTTGGCGCCAATGGCTGCCCCTCATCCGGCTGGTGGCGGCAGCCGGATGAGGGGCTGGTCTCGCCGATCTCCAGAGCCGAGATGTTGCGTGTCTCAATCAGCAGGAAGTCGGTAGACTTTGACAGCAGTTTGAGCGCCGTGCGCCTGAAAAGACGCGCGGCGCTTTCATTTTACTGCTCGATGGCGAAGGTCACGGTGACGCTGACATTGTAATTGTTCTCGCCGCTCTGGACGGGAACGGCAGCGTCGGAGGCTTCCTTCATCATCGTGGCGCGATAGACCGGCTGCGGCATAGCGCGCGGCACATTCTCGTTGATCTCGATGATGCGGCCGAGCTTGACGCCGGCGGCTTCGCTCAGCGTCTTCGCCTTTTTGACGGCTTCGGCGACGGCATCCTTGCGCGCCTCTTCGATGGCGGCATCCGGCTTGTCGTTGGTGAACTGGATGTCGCCGCCCTGGTTGATGCCGAGGCTGACGGACTGGTCGATCACCGCGCCGAGCTTGGCGAGATCGCGCAGCCGGACGGTGACCGAATTGATGGTCTGGTAGCCGATCAGCTGCGGCTGCTGCTGCTGGCCGTCGACCGGCTGCGGATAATTGTATTGCGGCTGGATGGAAAAGCCGGAGGTCTGGAGGTCGCGCTCGGCGATGCCGCCGCTCTTCAGCGCGGCAAGCACGTCGTTCATCGCCTTGTTGTTCTCGTCGAGCGCTTCGCGGGCGGTTTTCGCCTGTTTGACGACGGCGAAATTGACGATGGCCATATCGGGAGCGACGGACGATTCGCCATCGCCGGTCACCGAAATCACCGGCTCGCGCGGCTTCATCTCCTGCGCGAAGGCGGGCGCTGCGGCGGCCAGCGGCAGCGCCAAAAGGGCGGTCATCAGGACTGTTCTGGTATAGATCGGCGCCATGTTTTCATTCCTTGGTTGTCGTTTCCCGGAAGAGCTTTCTGTCGGTTGATTGTGAAGCTATTACGGCGGAAAAGACAGGCGCATGTGCAGCGAGAAAAAAATGTCAGGGATGCCTGTATCGGAGCCTGAACCTGCAGGACGTCCGCCGACCCTCAAGAGCCGAAACGGCTGGACCGGAACCGACGGCTCGCTATCATATGGCGACCATCGACAATGAGGAAGCAATGTTCGAAACGCTGGATCCCGTCCCGTCCGAGATCGCCACCGCGATTTCCGACGGCCTGAACGCCTTCAACGAGAGCGCTGAGATCAGACGCGAGGCTTTTGCCATCGTTTGGCGAGAGAACGGAGGGCTCATCGCCGGAATAACGGCGTCCGTTTCCTTCTCGGTTCTTTTCATCGGTAATCTGTGGGTCGCAAAATCGCTGAGGCTGGGCGGCATCGGCACGAAATTGATGGCGGCGGCCGAAGAAGAAGGGCGTCGCCGCGCCGCGGTCGCCGCCTGCGTCGACACGCTCTCGACCCAGGCCCCGGATTTTTACCCGAAGCTCGGATATGTCGAATTCGGCAGGATCAGCGGGCGTGCGGGAGGCCGGCCCGTTGACCGGATCTGGTTCCGCAAGGAATTTGCCGCCGTGGCTTGATCATGACCGCCGGCTGTGGCCGCTCCCCTCTGCCCGGGCCTGGGCAGAGGGGACTCACACGGCACGCCGGTAAAGCTGTAGCAAACAATGCTGCTCTGGCGCGACCGCTTCCCAAATCCTGCAAACCTGATAGCAAATGAGGCGGGTTAAGGAACAAACGGCGGCCGCGCTACTGTGGCCGGCAAGGGGGCAGCATGCGCTTCATGGCAATTCTTTCGATCAGCCTCGCCATCGGTCTGGCGGGGTGCTCTCAAGTGGCGGAAAAGGCGGAGAATGCTGCCAACCGCTCTTACACCAGCTATGCGCTGGGCAAGCCCTATGCGGAGGTCGCCAATCTTGGCCAGTCGCCAATGGCGCGGCTTTCAGGCTCCGACGCAACCTTCGGGCCGATGATCGGCGCGACGCCATTGAAGAGCGGCATGACGATCTACCGGCATATGGCGCCCGGCGCCCAGACCGAGACCGGGACGAATTTCGCCGGCCTGGTCGGCAGTTCCACGATTTCGCAGAACAACCGGCTTTCCTATTTCCTGGTGGGCGCCGACGGAATCGTCAAGGATTGGGCCACCGGCTCGGTACAGGGCAGTGCCAGCGACTGCGTGCAGTATATCGGCGGCATCATCAACCGCTGCAACGATATGCGGCAGCTCCAGGCTTCGCTCGCGCTCTATGACGTCAGGGTGGCGACCAAGGCCGGCCAGCCTATCTCCAGCTGGGGCGAACCGGCCGCACCCGTAGTCAACTGAGGATGCGCGCCAGCCGGGATGAGGTCACTACCTTACCCGGCGGCGAGCGGATGCCTTGGATGGCCAAAGCATGTCGCGCAAATGTGTGGAGCGGTTTCGCGATAAACAGATGCGCGAAACCAAAGGCGAAAGCGCGGTAAGCGAACTTAAAAGTTCGCTACGCGCTTCAGGCGCCGAAATCGTCCATGAAGGACGGATGGATGGCGGGCTTGCGCTCTTCGCGTGCGTCGCGAATACGCTGGGGAACCGCGCCGAGACCGGCAACGAAGCGGGTCAGGAGATTGCGGTGGAAAAGTTTGTGTATGGCACTCATGGCAGTTTACTCATTCTTTTTTTTGTTAGCTGGCAGCATATATTTTGCGCAAGCTGCTATCACAATGGGCAATTTTACATGACAGTTATGCGACAGTGCATGGCTTGAGGCAGTGGGGCTGAAAAACGATCACATTGGCGTTAGAAGGGGCCGCCGAGGCCGCTCAACCCCTATAAGTCCTCGCATACCCTCGTGATGGCGTGGTAGATTGCAAACTTCGGCTAAAGCCGTGCCCCTCCGAGGAGAAGCTCAGATGAACCGATTTTTCGCATTTATCGCGACCGGAACGCTGATCAGTCTTGCCACGATCATTTCGGCTTGCACTTCATCCGGAAGCCTCGACCAGACGTCGTCGATCGGCGGCGGTTATGGCGGTTATTATGAGCGTCAGCCGCTTAATCCGGCGTGCGGGGGTGGGTTCAGGCCGAGCGATGGCCGCTCTTGTAGCTATTAGAAATGTGCGTTGATCGGGCATGAAGCCGCCGGACGAAGTCGTGTGATACTGGCCATCCCCACAGACGAACAGTCGCGGCAATCAGACTTCTCATTTTCCAGCGCTAATAGCTGCACGGACGATCGTTGCCGAAACCATCGCGGCAGGCAGGCCGAAGGGCAAAGTCTGCGCTCTGAGCGGTATAGCCGACCGAACCCGTCTGCACCGAGTCGTTTGAGCTCGTGGTACACGACGACGCCGATAGGGCAATGACGAAGACGGCTGCCATGGCTGCCGATAGTTTGCGATTTTGAAGCATCTCCCCACCCCTTACTGGCCAAAGTGTCCGTATAATCCTGGCAAGTAGGGCCGATGAGGCGTCCTGATAACTGTCGTTGTCGATCAAGATTTTGTTATTGCGTGAAAACCCCTTAGCCAGCGCTCGCTGCCACGATCAAGGTTGTCTCGGCCACGCTCACAGATGTCGTTGTTTGGACAACGATATGGGGAGCCGCAGTCTGTTCAAAGGGGTCCCATTCACCCGGTCGATTTCGCTATTTGGTCTACGCGGGAATCGGCATCAATGCGAAGGAGCTAGACATTGAGGGCGGTGCCTTCGGCTTGATGAGAAATTGAATGAGCACGGCATTTGCCTTTCTAGGTTGGTTTGCCACCATTTACATGGGCTGGAACTGCTCACGTCTCTGTTCGTGCCGAGCCGAAGGACGTCCAAATTGAAGCGTGCTGGATCGCCTTTCTTGTCCTAACCGCCTCGATCTTGATCGGCGGCGTTCTGTTCGAATACGAAGCGCGGAGTGCGGGCTTCGAAAGTGTGAACGACAGGCAAGATGCCAATAGCGTCGGCATATACGATCCTGCAGTTTGGAAGGCCGAGAAGGCGGCGGATCTCTCTTCGAAACGGCGAAGCACGTAGTCCAGGTCGGTCTCATTCCACTGGACTGAGTAGTGCTGCGGTGGTGTGGCTGAAACACTGTAAACATCGGGCGAGGGCAGGCCATGCTCAGAGAAAAGCGCTTGCAACACTTCGATTGCAGTCTTGTCCATCCCGATGCGGCAATCTGAACGGCGCGAGAGCAGCCACATCTGCGGGCGTATGGTCAGCGTATAGGACCGTAGGCCCCGCGTTACTGGCGGACCTTCTGAGAGCCTTGTAACGAGGCCGTTGAAGGGCCGTCGAAGGCCTTCGGCGATCTCGACGTCGACGGTCACCAGGTTGCCAATCAGCTCTTCCGGCTTCACCACTTCACGTTTGGCACGAACGACGAGCTTTATCTCGAAAAGTTGATTTACCCCTTCCTCGACCGACATCCTCTCCGGTAGGAGCTGGTCGTCACCCAACGGTGACGTAAGCGTTATAACGCGATTTGCTTGGATGAAATCGGAAGACAAAAAGAGGTCGTTCATAACGTTCTCCGAATGAAATCCCTGAGATACGCTCAATCTAAGGTTATATAATCATCAATATCGGCGCAACTTCTGGGAAAGGAGGAGCCTCTGAGGGTCTGTCAACCCCGGCACTCGGAAAGCGTGTGGAGTCGATTGAGACCCGACGGCAGATCAAGTTGGAGCTGCTTACTAGCCGCACACGAAAGATATCATCGATACCTAGTGAAATGATTGAGGATGCTAACCTGCCCACATGAATAACAACTACATCATCGAGCAAGCTGCAGAGCTGATCAGACCCTATCAGACAACGGGAGGTCGCTTGTTTGGCGACGTCGGCGCCGTGGCGATATCAAGCACGGGAAACCGGTAATTGCGAACAAGTTATTGTTGCATTAGATATTCACCAAGACGAGATTTCGTCCACGGAGAAGGAGGACAGCATGACCGATCTGACCGCGCAAGGGAACGCCATCGTGGCGACTGCAAGCACGGCCGTTGCCACGGTTCTGAAGGAAGGCGGCGAAAAGCTGCAGCAGGCTATCGACATTGTGAAGTCGCTCGGTCTGCGTGGTGACGTTCGCAAGCCGCAGGCTATCGTGTCGATCATCGAAGAGATCAAGGACGCGGATCCGGACCTTGCCTATTTCATCGCACGCACGCTGTCTGAGCAGGAGGCTTTCGACGACCTGGTCGTCCAGAAGATTTCCGGCATCGCCGTCGGCGACGACTATAAGGAAATCACGGCAGCCTTCGACTCCATCCGCGCCGACGCCAAAAAAGCTGTGCTTGATGCAGCCGATGGCAATGAATCCATCTGGGGCAAGATCACCGGCTTCTTCAAGGAAGCGACCCAGGGCGACATCGCCGACCGTTTCTCAAAGATCGAAGATCGTTTCGAGCAGGTCACGACGACTCTTGCTGCCCAGCTGAAGGGTGAAAAGGAAATTCTCGAAGCCTACCAGCTGTTCCGTGGCGCACTCGGCCAGTCGCAGGTCGCGGCGCTCGCGATCAAGGCGAACCTGGAAGCGACCTGGAACGCGGCCAAGGAAAAGGCGGAAACTGCGCAGAAGGCTGTTGATGATGCCCAGGCTGCTGATGAGGCGACCAAGGTCAGTCTGCAGATCGCTCGCGACAGCGCCAACGACGCTCGGTCAAAGGCCGAAGGTCAGTTTGATATCGGCAAGGACCTCGCCGACAACCTGATGATCGCCTATAACATCACAGAAGTTACCATGAAGAAGCTGGAAGGCACCAGCAAGCTCAAGGACCGCATCTATAAGCGCTCTGTCAGCTTCTATGCCGCCAACCGTTCGACGCTTGCTTCGCTGAAGGCGAACTACAACGCCACCATCGGTCTGGCCGAGGGGACCAATGCCCTGGACTCCATGACCGGCGGCATCAATAAGTCGCTTTCCGATCTCGCGGATGTTTCCGGCGAGGTGAACGCCAAGGCAATCAGGAGTGGCTACGGAAAGACCATCGACGCTGATGTCGTCAAGACGCTGGCCGAAGCCCTTCTCGTCGAAGACGAAGAAAACGCCAAGCTCATCGAACAGAGCCGCGCGGAAGCTAGTCAGAACGCGGACGAAATTCGCACGTCGGTCGAGGACGTCAAGCGTCGCTATGCGGCAACGGCGAACAAAATCGCAGCGTAACGGGTAATATCCATGGCAGCTTCGTCAGCATCGGGCGCGAGCCCTTCCTTCGGCGACATGTTGGGTGTTTCCAACATCATCGACGATATTCGAGCCAGCGACCGGGTGGTTGACTTTGAGTTGGGGGCCGGTGAACGCCGGAAGGCCCTCATCCAGCGCCTCAAGGAGCAGAAGGCCAAGGAGGGCGTCGTCGTCAAAGATGACGTCATCGAATCTGCCGTGGAGCAATATGAAGAGCGGCGTTTCACGTTCACGCCGATGAAATCCGGGGCTAACCGGCTCGCGGCGACGGCTTACGTGCGTCGCGGCCGGTATCTCCGCAATACGGCCATTGCGGCGGCTGTCCTGGTGGTCGGTACGGTAGCGTACAACGTTGGCTACGATCAGTTCGTGATCAAACCGCGTGAGGCGGCCATCGCCCGCGAAGCGGCGGCAAAGGAAGCGGCGGCTCGCGAGCTTGAAACTGCGCTCACCGTTCGGCTCCCAGCCGAATTGAAGGCGGCAGTGTCGTCGGCAACCGTCGCCGCAGACCGCGTGTCGGATGTTCAGGCCAAGGCTGACATCGATAGCCGAAATACAGAGGCGCTGGCTGCCATCACCGCTCGCAACGTTGCGGGTGCTGAAACGGCAATCCGTCAAATTGGCACTATCGAAACGTCGATGCGTTGGAAGGAACAACGGGTACAGCAGGTGGCAGCCAAGCTTGCGATTCAGCCAAGCCAACTTCAGGCCGCCTACACTTCGGCCAAGGCACTTGCTGTGGCGGTCTCCGACAATCAGGCTGTCACCGACATCGAAAGCCGCAATACCGAAGGTCTCGGCGCGATTGCTGCGAAGAATGTCGAAGGTGCGCAGCAAGCTATCGCGGCTATCGGGGTGATTGAAAGTCATCTTCGACAGGTCCAGGCGCAAAAGCAGCTTACTGGTGAAGCGGCGAACTTCGTTGCTGATGCGGACGTGTCCCTGTCTCGTTATGTTAATTCGGGCAACCCTCTCGACGATGGCGCTCGTACCACGCTGACCCGTCGACTTTCGTTGATCACGGAAGCGGCCGAGGATGGCGACGGTCAGCAGATGCGTCAGGCTATGACGTCATACAAGAACCTCGTCACCTACGTTCAGAACGAAGCCAAGATTAGGATCGTCAATCGTCGTGGCGTGCGAGCCGGTGTCGAGCGGGATGGCACCCGCTGGTATCTTGTTGTCGAAGCACTTGTCGGCGGAAAGCCCGTTCCAGTCGAAGTTGGTAACAAGGAGGACGGCATTGCTGAGACGGTTCCCTACTGGGGTATTCGGGTTTCCAAGCGCCAATACACCAAAGTTCTGGACGATTACTCCGATGACAAGATCATCGACGACGACCGTGCCGGAACGAAACCCAAGGGCTCGCTCGATGTGAACTGGACCCTTGACGCCATCGACAATCAGACGATCACGCACTGGTAGGGAGATCGACCATGATCTCAGGATATGACGTTTACCGCCAGTTCAGCAGCATCCGTGACGATGTCGAGCGTGACCGTCGCAACATTTCCGAGAAAATTCTCGGCTTGCAGGGCGAAGTCGACAAGCTACTTCGCGAGCAGTCTGGGCTCTTCAAAAAGTTGGCGGCATTCCACGTTTCCGCAGGTGTCGCCCTCCCGGCTACCGTCGAGCGTGCGCTTGACGAGCGGAAAGCCAAGGTGGCCTCCAAGAAGGAAGAGGTCGGCGAACGGACCCGGCTGATCAGTGTCTCGAAGAAGCAGGTCGCGATCTTTGACGAGAAGATCAATGCCCTCACCGCCGAAATTGAAAGCGAAGAAGCCGCGATCCGTGAGCGCTTCATGGCTGACGAGCGGGTCAAGCCGATCTATGTTGATCTGGCGGCCGCCTCGCAGGCTCATGGCGACATGAATCGTGCGCTACAGGCTGCCAACGAAGAGTTGGCTGAAAAGCGCCTTGCGTTCGAAAAGGACGAACTGTTCGTCTACCTGCATAAGCGCAAGTTCGGCACGCCGGATTACAAGGGAGGTCTCCTTCCGATCACGCGGATGCTTGATCGTCGGCTTGCCAACAGCTTCAACTATGTCGTTCAGGCTGCCGACTACGATTTCCTCGTTGCCCGGCCGGGTATGATCGAAGATCGCATTGCGGCTCGCAAGCCGGAGCATGAGAAACTGCAGGCCCAGTATGATGTACTGGAAGCAGAATATTTCGACGTCACCAAGCCGAAGCGCGATGAGCTGGAAACTCTGAAGGAACAGCGGCAGCAGGCAATCGACAGCGGTAAGAGCCACGCCGATGCACTTGCTACGATCAATCAGTTCCTGGCCGACGCCGCACTCGCTGAGGACGCCGACCTGAAGTCGATCATCTCGAATTTTGCAGACTTGCTGGCAAAGCCGGATTTCCAGTCGAAGATGCGTGCGATGGCCGAGCAGACGCCTTCAACCGAAGACGACGCGACGGTTTCACGCATCCAGGCAATCGCCTCTGAGGTCGCAACCCGCGACAGCCAGATCGACGACGAGAAGCGCAATCTCTCTTCGTGCGAGAGCAAGCTTGAAGGTCTGCGCCGCATCGAAAGTGAGATCGACCACAATAACTGGCACGCGACTGGTCATACGTTCAGCGGTGTTAACGTTGGCACGCTCGCGGACGCCTTCCTTCGCGACATGATGACGGACGCGAGCGTCATTGGGCAGCTGAACGATGCGCACCGCGACCCGCCTCGACCGCGTCCGACACCATCGTCGGGCGATTTCGGTGGTGGCTTTGGTGGCAGCTCGTCCTCCAGTTCCTCCGGTGGCTTTGGCGGCTTCGACGATTCGTCGACCACCAGTTCGTTCGGTGGCAGCTCGTCCCACACGACGACCGGCGGGTTCGGTGGAGATTGATTGGCAGTGGGCGATGAAAGTCACCTTCCATTTGGCAGGCGGGAGCATGTCGTCTATCCTCTCAGTACGATATCTCCCGATGAAATAGTGGACGTTCGCGTAATCGAGCCGTTTTAAAACCTCGAATACTTTGGACATCGGCCGCCTCCTTCTGGTCCGGAAAATCAGCCGAATGATCGGCGCTTCGCGAGCGACCAAAATGGCCGCTCCTGAAAGGCGACGGGTTAATGTTTCCTGGCGGCCGAACGCGGTCATCGTTGTTCGCGCCGCTCTGCTGGCACCCCAGCGCGAGGGTCTTATTCTCCGAAATAGCAAGTTGGTAGGGTATGTTGTTCTTTATCCTTTTTGTTTTGCCGTACATCGTCGGCTTCGTCGCGCTTGCGTTCTGGCGACAGGGGTGGACGCTTATGGCGGCAACCGTCGCAATGATTGTTGTCTATTTCTTTTCCATAGTATCAGGGGATGGCCCAGGCGCGTTCGCGGCGGATGCCCTTCCAGCTGTCCTCGCGGCTGGAATTGCAGCCGGGCTAGTAACCAGCGTCATTGCCATGACGTCGAACTATCGACCTGGCTACATTGTAGCGGCAATGTTCCCACTCGGATATATCGCTGGTTATACGGTGATCAGGTACTTCTGAAGTCATCATGGATATCGCGCCCGTTCGGAAACTACGTGGGAGCGGAATCGGACTCTTTGGCCCAGCCGACCTGGCACCTGCGCTCAGTGGCGATCTGCAACATCGCCGAGTAAAGCCGTTGACGGGCTTTCGACGATGGCTCGGACGAACGTACATCATTTGTTACTTCGCACCTGCGGTAATTGTCATACGATTCAAAACGCTAATTAATAACAAAAATCAGTTGCTTACTCGAAGTTTCTCGACTACGTTTTTTACAGAATAGTTCCGAAATAACCGGCCCCTCGCCGGCGATACTCAGCGGTCGTTTGACCTCGCTTGAGGAGGATGATGACGTTGTTTGCCCGACTTCGTTTCTTCGCAATGGTGCATCCAGTGCGTGATCTCGTCTCGATCCGATACCGAACTACGACGGCAATCTGACGCGTCGTAAACCCTTTGTTCCACTTTTCTAAGATGGTGCTCCCGTGTGGCGCGCCCGAGGTTTGTTATGCAAAAGCAAGCTGTCGTATTCAACGGTCAGGAAGTCGGGATCGCGGTCCCTGTCGAAAACCGCCTCAAATTCATCGCTGTCCGCTTCAATGTCATCGACTTGGACAACAGGCTCTTCGACACGGTTACCGAAATCCGGCGCGCCATTACAGAGCATCTCGCGTCCAGCGGTCGTGCGATCACCTCGCACTGAATGGCAGGAGATATTTTTCTACCCCATGCGGCGTCCGTCATCGGAGGCCGCATGAACGCAATCCCCATCTGCTTCACAACGCTGCCCGATTACGAGAACTCAAAGGTGAAGAATAGTGGACGAAAGACCATCAGCCGAGGCGGTTCAATGCCCTACGTCTCAACCATGAAACTCCCGAACACCATCATCGAACTGAATTCTCTCGTGGCTCCGAGGCCGGTTGTCGTGTTGATGTCCGATTGAGGTTCCTTGGGCCCAGAAAGCTGATCGGCCAGTGCTCAGGGCTCTTGCTTCCTACTCACGAACTTCAAGCTTGTCGCCATATTTCAAGGCGAGCCGACGGCAGTCCTCGCAATTCAACATAATGCCCTCCGCAACGACACTCCGCTGGAACTCCGCGAGTGGAATCCCGCCTAGCCGCCGCAGGACGGGGCGGTTAGAACCGGCGCTCGAACGGCAGTCAGGCATTCCAAGGCAAAAGCAGCTCAGCGTCGTGCAGGAGTGACCAATCCAGCGGCTCACTAAGGGTTTGAAAACACCGCTCATTTCCTGCAAAATATGCGGGACAGGAGGCGATACAAAGCCGTCGTCCTGTTGACCAGGGGAAGCCGGCGATACGGGCCGCACGGCGCAAAACCCTGGAAAAAGTGGTGGGCCCGGAGGGACTCGAACCCCCAACCAAGCGGTTATGAGCCGCCGGCTCTAACCATTGAGCTACAGGCCCTTGGCGTCGGGTGGCCGGCGCCGTGATGCCGGGGCAATGGTTCCCGCGAGCATCGGTTCGCTCTAACGCAAATTGCAAGGAGCCACAAGCGGGCAGCGCAAGCATCTGTGGACGATGCATAATTCGTGGGCAGCCACTGGAACCTTCTCGCGCGGGCTACACTTATCCAAGTCACATTCCGCATGAAGAGGGCGATCGCAGATGGTGGCTTCGAACACTGCCGTGGTGCTCATCGTGGAGGACGAGCCGCTGATCCGGTTCAATATCCTCGATGTGCTGGAGGAGGTCGGCCATGTGGCGCTGGAGGCGGCGAATGCCGACGAGGCTCTGGTGGTGCTGAAGGGCAGGCAGGATGTCGATATCCTGTTCACCGACGTCAACATGGCCGGCTCGATGGACGGTCTCCAGCTTGCCAAGCGGGTGAGGGCGATGCGGCCGAACATCGGCATCATCATCACCTCCGGCATGGTGCGGCTCGACCCGATGGCGCTGCCCGCCAATACCGCTTTCCTGCCGAAGCCCTATCTGCACGACGCGCTGATTTCGACCATCAATTCCCTGATGACGTAACGGCAATGTCCTGATGACATGGCAGGGGCGCGCAGCCGCAAAACGGGGACTGTTTTTGCGGCTTCTTCTCGTAGATCGTGAACAGCGCCATCGAGAGGAGATAGGAGAGGAAGGGATCCCCTATCTGCGTGGCGATGTCGCGGGATGCGAGAACATGGCGCTCCAGCGCGCCGATATCCTTCTGCATTGAGGTCTGCGTAGCGGTTTCAGCGAGGCGGTTCATGCTGCCATCTCCAGGAATTGGGTCACGACCGAGCGGGCCGGCACGTGCCTGACATAAAGGGGTAGGGTGAGGCCGAGGGCGGCGCGCATCTTGCGCAGCACGCGGTCCGAGACTTCGAAGGCGCCGCAGCAGACGGGATATTTGCCGTAGCCATCTGCGCGGCCGAGTTCTTCCACTTCGGCGCCGGCGCGCTTGTAGACGCGCTTGAGGTAGGGCTCGTAGTTGGAGATCATCGTGTGGATGCCGTGATCGAGCGCGCATTCGCAAAGCGCGAGCAGCATCATGGAGAAGGCGCGGCCGGCGTCGATCTCGGGGAAATCCTTGGCGATCGCCTCCTCGTCGATGCACATGCGCGTGCCTTCCCAGATGCCGGGGGCGATAAGATCGGCGGCATCAGGGAACGTCTCGCGGAAGACGTCGTAAAGAAGGGTCGGGCCCGTCGTCGGCATCAGGCGCATGCCGCCATAAAGACGGGTGCGGCTGTCGTTGCACCAGACGAGATAGGCGGGAGCAAGCGAATCGTAGCTGTCACGTTCGTAAGGGCCGATGACAGGAACGTCCCAGCAGAGCGTATCGGCGAAGACCTTCTTGCGCAGACGAAACATCTGGTCGAGTACGGCAGCGTATTTCTGATACTCATGTGCCTGAATGATAACGAACATTTTGCCCTCCAGCGTTTTCAAGTTCGTGGGAAGCAGAATGGTTCAGGCGAGCCGGATCGGAAATTCCCTCAGATAGGCCCCCTCAGATGAGGGGGCAGCATGTCGCGCAAAACTGTGCAGCGGTTTTGCGATAACGACATGCGCCAACAAAAAAACTAGGGATTGATGATGCGTAGTTGCACGGCCCGCGACGCGGCGGCCGAGATCGTGGCGCAGCCGAGCTTGAAGCGGGCGGTCTTCAGGTAATCGCGTGTGGTATGCTCTGATATGCCCAGGATGACCGAAATATCCTTGTAATCCTTGCCGAGGGCGGTCCAGTGCAGACACTCGATCTCGCGCGGCGACAATGCCGGCACCGGATCGTTTTCGCCATGCAGCTCATAGACCGCCTTGCGGTGGATCAGATGGGCGATCTCGATCCACTCGTTGCGGCAGCGGCGAACGAGCTCGGCCCATTCCTCGGCCGGTATGCGGGCATTCAGCGACAAGAGGGCGCGGCGCTGCGCCTTGTCGGCGACGGGGATGGAGTAGCCATTGCCGCCGATGCCGTGTTTCTGGGCGTCGACCAGCATGGCATAGGCCTCCGGCGTCGGTTCGACCTCGCTCCAGTCGAAGGGCAGCTGGCGTTCGAAGCCCTGCTTGACGATCGGATCGACCTTCACATAGCTGTTGAGGAGGTAGCGGGAAACCCAGGCATCCGGATAGGTGGTGCGCACGAAGGGCGAATCGATCTTGCTCGCGATCGTCTGGGCGAGATGGTAGGTGACGAAATCGAGGTTATATTCCGCCTGGAGAATACGGATGGCGGCATCCACGTTGGCCGCCGCCTTGATCTGTTCGAATGCGGACTCGAACTTTTCGCTATAGGTATTCTCAATCATTTCACTGCCCCAATTCCCTCAATCCTACCGCGAGGGCCGTCACAAATACAAGGCATCCCCACATATGCGGGGAATGACAATCCGGGTCCCATCTGCTAGCGCCTGTGATGAGGAGACCTCATATGGACAGCAAGAGACCATTCGAGATTGCCGAATGCCAACAGGCCGCCAAGGGCCTGAAATCCAGCTGGCAGGACATGGCAGGCTCCGAAGCGCTGATCCGCGCCCTCGTTGCCGAACGCAATGGCGACAGGCCGCTGGCGCTGTTCTGGACCGAGGTTCACCGGGCGCTCTGCCAGGAAGCCAACGCTTTCTGACGATCGGCCTTCCCGAACGGCTCAGCCCTTTCTCCGCAATTTAGGCAGGCCACCCACGCCGGTCGGCAGGGAAATTCCACCGCCCTTCTGCCCTGCAAAACTGCCAATGAACACGTCTTCATTCATGTCGTGATTCGTTTTGGCGGCGAAAGGATCGGACGCTGCGTTCTGGATATATGGTTAAGAAATCCGCATTAATTAATGGATTTGTGCCAAAACGGTTGACGGGGCGTTTGCGGCAGGAGCAAGGGTGTTTGTGGAAACGGTTACACTCCTTACCTGTGCCTTCATTGGCTGCAGATTGTTTTCGACTGTCATCACCGATGTGTGAAATGGAATGACCGAAAAGCGCGTGCATCTGGTCTTCAAGACCCATCTCGATATCGGCTTTACCGACCATGCCGAGAAAGTCCGCCGGCAATATCACGAGCGCTTCATTCCGCAGGCGATCGAGACGGCCAAGCATTTTCATGCCGAAAATCCCGACGAGCCGAAATTCATCTGGACGACAGGCGCCTGGCTGATCTGGGACCATCTGAATTCGCGCTCGGCGGGAGAAGTCGCCGCGCTGGAGCAGGCGATCGAGCGCGGACTGATTCGCTGGCACGGCCTGCCGTTCACCACGCATACGGAGCTGATGTCGCCGGATCTCTTTCGGGCCGGGCTTTCCTATTCGCAGGAGCTCGACCGGCGTTTCGGCAAGGCGACGATCGCGGCAAAGATGACCGATGTGCCCGGCCATACGCTCGGCATGGTGCCGCTGCTTGCCGAGGCGGGCATCCGCTTCCTGCATCTCGGCGTCAATACGGCCTCACCGCCGCCCGATGCGCCCGAGATCTTCCGCTGGCGGGCGCCCGGCGGCGAGGAGGTGGTCGTCATGTACCAGCGCTCCTATGGCGAGACCTGTTTCCCCGATGGTTTGGACGATGGCCTGAGCTTTGCCCATACCAACGACAATATCGGGCCGCAGAGCGTGCCGCAGACGGCCGAGGCCTATCGCGAATTGCGCGCCCGTGAGCCGGATGCGATCATCCGCGCAGCAACGCTCGAGGATTACGGCGCCATTCTCTGGAGCGAGCGTGAGCGTTTTCCTGTGGTCGAGCTGGAACTCGGCGACAGCTGGATCCACGGCAGCGGCAGCGATCCGGTGAAGACGGCGCGGTTTCTCGCGCTGCAGCGGCTCTACGACCGTTTCGCGGCGGATGGTCTCGATGCGCGGCGTCTCGCCTTCGGGCGCGGACTGGCGATGGTGGCCGAGCATACCTGCGGCGTCGATATCAAGTCCTATCTGCGCGACGACAAGGCGTGGTCGCGGGCCGATTTCGAGGCCGCGCGCCGATCCGATTATCGCTTCGCCTATACCGAAGCCTCCTGGGACGAGCAGCGGGCCTATCTCGACCAGGCGGTCTCGGAGCTCGACGAGACGGACCGGAAGGCGGCCCAGGCCGTGCTCGCCGAACTCGCCACGCCTGCCGTCATCGAGGACGGTGGGCGGGAGCTCCGCTTGCAGGCCGGTGGCTGGTCGATCGCGCTCGACGGCGTGAGCGGCGATATTGCCGAAATTACCTCGCCTTCCGGCAGGACGATCACCGGCCGCGACGGCGCGCTGATCGCCTATCGATACGAGAGCTACGATGCCGGCGACATCAACCGTCACATGCAGACCTATCTGACTCATCGGCAGGAATGGGCAGTGCTCGACCATGACAAGCCGGGGCTTTCCCGGTCGGGGGCGGCACTTTCGAAGATTTTTCTGCCGGTGCTGGAAGCGACTGATGAGGCGGGCATCCTTCTGTCGATGCCGGTCGAGGCCGTGCAGAAATATGGCGCGCCGCCGCATGTGATGCTGCATTTCACCGCCGAGGGTGATCGTCTTGATCTGCGTCTGACGTTGCTTGACAAGCCGGCCAACCGTATGCCGGAGGCAAGCTTCCTCTCCTTCACGCCTGATCGTGCCGCGGAGTGGAATTTCCGCAAGATGGGCCTCTGGCATCGATCGGGGAATATTGCGACGAGCGGCGGCGGACAATTGCAGGCGGTGACATCGGCACGCGGTGCTCTTGCCGATGGTCCGCTGACAATCGAAACCTTCGATGCGCCGCTCGTTGCGCCGCAAGGCTCAGATTTCATGACGTTTTGCAGGACGTTGCCGGATTTCACCGCCGGCATCCGTTTCAATCTGCACAACAATAAATGGGGAACCAATTTCCCGATGTGGTGGCAGGGAGATTTTCAGGCGCGTTTCCGGTTAAGGCTCGACTGAGTCACCCCTAACGGGGATGCGATCCCGCGGGGATTTGCCGCTCGACCCGGTACGGATTGAGCCGTCCGGGCCGAGACAGGAAGCGGTTCAGCCGACGCTTGCCGATCGGCCGAGCCAGCCGGTGCATAGCGCTTCGGGCTGCCTCGGGCGAAACTTCAGTACTTCGCGACCGTCGGAAGAGGCCTTGGTGCGCTCCAGTGCATCGCGTTCGGCAACTGCCTGGCGCCAGTGTTCGTCGTCGCGGCCGTGAGGACGGCCCTGTTCCTCCCAGATCGCGTAAGCTCTTTTGCTGATCCATTCGTGGCGTCTATTGCTCATCTATCCATCCCACTCGTCTAAAGTATTATTCGGCAATTTTGTCCTGCAGAACCGGTGGCCGGCGTTTGGCTGCCATCAGCAGGTCGAGTTCGATCGAGGAGGGTCCGAAACGGGTGAAAAGACTTTCGGCCTGATCGCCATGCAGGCCATATTTGGAGGCGAATTCGTCAAGGCTATAGGGGCGGCCGCGCAGGATTCTGCTTCGGCGCTCCGGCTCATGGATTTGCGTCATTGGTGATAACCCCAGACTGTTTTGCGAATGTGAGAACAAAACAAATTACAGAGACAAAAGTTCCGTGAATTTTCAGGGTTTTTTCGCCTCGGCGTGCCATTCCGGAGCGATCTGAAGCGGCTGGCATAGATTTTTAAGAATGCGGGACGCTCAGAAAATTTCGCCTAAAACATGCAGAAATATCAGGGTGTTATGGAATTCGTTTCCGCAGCGGTTGATAAATGGGCTTTACCCCGGCGCGTTACTCTATAGAATCAATCGTGTTATTCGGTCCGCAGGGGCAAATATTCGTTCCCCGCGTTGATGCCGACCGATACCGGAGGACTTGGCTTCAATCCAACAAGAGGAGACAGACATGATGAATGCACTGCCGCCACTTCATAACGGCCACGCGCCGTTTACCCTCCAGCAGCTGTTTCGCGAAGCGCTCTATGCCTTTGAGGAATGGGACAGCGAATTGACCGAGCCGATCGTGACCCACGAAGGAAGGGTCATTCCAATCAGCTTCGTTTTCGAAGCCATGCGCGAATGCACCGACATTGTGCCGATGAACATTGTCGGCGCCGTCACTGAACGGCTGACCAAGCCGTGGGAGGGCGAAGGCCCGCTCGACCAGATGACCTTCTCGACGGCGGCGCGCGTCATGCGCGTGCTGGTGCGCAAGCGCCTTCTCGCCACCGGTGCCGTGGATCTCGTTGCCGTTTCGGCCCACGCGTCCGAAGACCAGAGCCGCGACTGACAGGATGAGGATCGCGGCCATGGCTGCGATCCTTTTCCGCTTCCTGGCGGAACCTCACCTATTCCCAACCGTTTAATTCGGCAGGCACGGCCCGCCGCTACAGCGCCGCTGTGGCACTTTGAATTGCCGCATAATTTTATCCTTAAATCGATCCCGATCTAAGGAATTATGCAGTCGTGACGGGCGAGGAATAAGTACCATGCTAAAATCCATCGTTCATGAAATCATCGGTACATCCAGGCGTGAGCCTGACCTTCCGCAATCGCTCGAGCAGTTTCGCGACAGGAAGCGGGTGCTGATCATCTTCGCCGATGCGCAAGACGACCGCGCGCTCATTCAGGACGAATGGCTGCGCAAGTCGCATATGCGCCTCATCGAAGAAGACGTCGAAGTGTTCAGCATCGCCGGCGGCGGCGCGTTTGCGCTGTTCGACGATGACTGGGAACTCGATGCCGACGATATTCGCGAGCGGCTGCAGGGGCCGCCGACCGGCGAGTTCGGGTTGATCCTGATCGGACGCGACGGAACCGTGAAGCTGCGCTCGAGCGAGCCAATGACCGCGGAGGATATCTTCGCGGCCTTCGAGATGTTGCCGAAGAAGACGCCTTGGTAGTGTTTCGAGATTCCGTTTGAAGCGGAGCGCGGTGGAGCATCCGCGCCCGCAGCTTTGCATGTTCAGAGTTCGAAGGCTTCCTTCAGGCCCAGACTCTTGCGTTCGCGCAGGTCGAGATCGGCCTCGATATGGGCGATATGATGCAGCATCAGCTGGCAGGCGCGGTCGAGTTCGTTGGCTTCGATCGCCGAGATGATGTCACCATGTTCGGAGTGGCCGCAGCTCGATGCGGTCGACTGCCCATAGAGCGCAATCACCAGCGAGGAGCGGGCGACGAGTTCCTCCATGAAGCGCTGCATGATCGAATTGCCTGATATGAGCGCCAGCGTCAGGTGAAAATCGCCCGATGCCTTGATTTCGGCGCGGCGCGCTGTCTGGCCGCGCTCGCTCATCAGACGGCCTTCTTCCAGCAGAAGCTGTCTCAGATGCGCGATGTCATCAGGCGTGATCCGCGCCGCGGCCTCGCGCAATATGCCGGGTTCGACCAGGCGGCGGGCGGAGAAGATCTGGCGAGCCTCTTCCGGGGAGGGATAGGCGACGAAGGCGCCGCGGTTCTTCTCGACGCTGACGAGGCCTTCATAGGACAGCGCCTGCAGGGCGGCGCGCGCAAGCGTGCGGCTGACGTTGAAGAGATTGCCGACATCGCTCTCGGAAAGCTTGGTGCCGGGCGACAGCCTGCGCTCGACAATGGCTTCGCGAATGGCATCGCGAATCTGTTGCGCGCCTGTTTCGGCGGAGTCTTCGGCTTGCTGGGCCTTGGCGGCGGATTTCATGAAAATCGATTTCCTGATGACGAGAAACCATATCCGTGTTCGCGGCAAAAGTTAAACGGAATTTGTGCCCGAAATGATGGCAATATTGTATACGATTTTCTGCACAAACTGTGCACGATAGCCTAAATCATGTGCAGATTTCGTTGTGCATATAATTTGCTCTCGCAAGTTTTGCGTTGAAAAAAAGCTGATTTCGCAATGGCTTGACGCGAACAATGGAGTTTGGCACGGCAGATGCATTGTCTTTTCCGAACAGGGGAAGGCATGATGTCGAAAGCGGCAGAGATCGATATAGTATCCGTTTCGAAGGTCTATGGCGCGACGACGGCGGTCCATGCGATCAGCCTGAAGATTCCGGCCGGCTCCTATTGCTGCTTCCTCGGCCCGTCGGGCTGCGGCAAGACCTCGACGCTGCGCATGATTGCCGGCCACGAGAGCATCTCGTCGGGCGATATCAGGCTTGGCAATGTCGTCGTCACCGATTTTCCGCCGGCCAGGCGCGGCACGGCAATGATGTTCCAGTCCTACGCATTGTTTCCACATCTCGACCTGATCGACAACGTCGCCTTCAGCCTGAAGATGAAGGGCGTCGACAGGCAGGAGCGGCAGGCCAAGGCGCTCGAGATGCTGAAGCTGATGCAGATGGAGGCCTATGCCAACCGGCGTCCGGCCCAGCTTTCCGGCGGCCAGCAGCAGCGCGTGGCGTTGGCGCGCGCGCTGATCACCGATCCGGAAGCGCTGCTGCTCGACGAGCCGCTGTCGGCGCTCGATCCGTTCCTGAAGATCCGCATGCGCGCCGAACTCAAGAAGCTGCAGAAGTCGCTCGGCATCACTTTCGTGCACGTTACCCATAGCCAAGAAGAGGCGATGGCGCTCGCCGACGTCATCGTCATCATGAATGATGGCCGGATCGAGCAGGCGGCCGCCCCGCGCGAGGTCTTCGAACGGCCGGCGACTGCCTTCGTCGCGCGCTTCATGGGCGACCACAATGTGCTGTCCGGCCGGGTGACATCGAGCGAGAACGGCGTGCTCGTCATGACCGTGCCGGAAGGTCAGAGCTTTTCCGTGCGCGGGACGGGCAGGGAGGTCGGCGAGCCGGTCGACATCGGCATCCGCACCGACCGCGTCCGCCTGCAGGTGGCGACCGAATGGACGCTCGGCTTCGACGGCATCGTCTCCAACATCGAATATCGCGGCTCTTCCGTGAAGATCACCGTTATCGGCGCGGGAAGCGACGATTTCACCGTCATTGCCGACGACGGCGACTATTTCGCCCGGCCGGTTGCCGTTGGCGACACCGTCTCGCTCAGCTGGGCGCTCGAAGATGCCGTGCTTCTCGGCCGCTCTTCCGCATGAGCCATTACCACCAAAAACACTGAACCTTCCATCCAAGAAAAGGGGAACTGACATGACGACTGAAACGACATCGACCAAAGCGGAGAAGGGACTTTCCCGTCGCACGCTGCTGAAGACGGGTGCTGCCGCCGTCGGCGCCATCGCCGGCTCCGGCGCCATCACCGGCTTTCCCACAATCTGGGCGCAGACGAACATCACGCTTCGCCAGTTCGGCACCGGCGTTTCGAACATCAATGCCATCGCCGAGAAGTGCAAGGCCGATCTTGGCATCACGCTGGAGATGACGGCAACCGATTCCGACGCCGCCGCCCAGCGCGCCGTCACCCAGCCCGACAGCTATGACATTGCCGACATCGAATACTGGATCGCCAAGAAGGTGTTCCCGACCGGCGTCATGCAGCCGATGGACGTCAAGAAGCTGAAATATTACGACAAGATCGTGCCGCTGTTCATCAACGGCAAGCTGAAGCCGGAAAGCGTCATCGCCCAGGGTACGGCGCCGCACACGGTCGGCTTCGTCGAGGCGCAGGGTTCCAAGAAGTTCGCCAAGGAGCCGACGCAGTGGATGACGATGGTTCCGACCATCTACAACGCCGATACGCTTGGTATTCGCCCCGACCTCACCGGCCGTCCGATCACCAGCTGGGCCGATATTCTCGATCCGGCCTTCAAGGGCAAAACCGCGATCCTCAACATCCCGTCGATCGGCATCATGGATGCGGCGATGATCATGGAAGCCTCCGGCAAGATCAAATATGCCGACAAGGGCAACATGACGAAGGAAGAAATCGACAAGACGATCGACTTCCTGATCAAGACCAAGGGTGACGGTCAGTTCCGTGCCTTCTGGAAGTCGTTCGACGAAAGCGTCAACCTGATGGCCTCGGGCGAAGTCGTCATCCAATCGATGTGGTCGCCGGCCGTCGCCGCTGTCCGTTCGAAGGGCATCGCCTGCACCTTCCAGCCGCTCAAGGAAGGCTATCGCGCCTGGGGCGGCGGTCTCGGCCTTGCCTCGCACCTCAAGGGCGCGCAGCTCGATGCCGCCTATGAATACATCAACTGGTACACGTCGGGCTGGGTCGGCGGCTACCTCAACCGCCAGGGTTACTATTCCGCCTGCATGGACACCGCCAAGGAATTCATGTCGGCCGACGAATGGGGCTACTGGATCGAGGGCAAGCCGGCGCAGGGCGATATCCTGTCTCCCGAGGGCAAGGTGATGGAGAAGGCCGGCGCCGTTCGCGACGGCGGTTCCTTCGAAGCCCGCATGGGCGCGGTTGCCTGCTGGAACTCCGTCATGGACGAGGACCGCTACATGGTCCGTCGCTGGAACGAGTTCATCGCTGCCTGATCTCCGCAGAGAGGGTGGAGAGCCACTGTCTTTGGCGATGCTCAAGACGTGGCTTCGCTCCGCCCACTCACCTGCCCTTCGGGCATCTGACCGGGGTCGACCCACGGGTCTCGACCCGTCCTTTGGACCCCCGCTGGGGAGAAGAGGGAGTTCGCGGTTTGGCCGCGAGACGAAACTGAGGTGCGCGGTGGCTTAGGTGCCGCCGCGATTCTCTTCTCCTCGGCGGGGAGAAGGTGCCGGCAGGCGGACGAGGGGCGGGGCACGAGCCCTCGGTCGTCACGCTTGACAATGAGACAACGGAGAACCGGATCATGGCGACCATCGCGGCGGAAACGGAGGAGGACGGCCAAGGCGCGCGCGGCGGGCGCGGACTGAGGCTTTCCCCATCGGCGATATCCTATCTCCAGGCGACGCCGCTGTTCGTCATTCTCGGCTTCTTCTTCCTGCTGCCGATCGCCATGATCGGCGTCGTCAGCTTCTGGGACTACGATTTTGCCGGTCTCTATCCCGATTTCCTGACAATGAACTACACCGACACGCTCGGTTCGTGGGTGACGTGGAAGACCTATCTTAACACCTTGAAATTCACTGCGATTGTCTGGTCGCTGACGCTCGTCATCGGCTTCTGGGTCGCCTATTTCTTGGCCTTCCACATTCGCAAGACTTCGACGCAGATGATCCTCTTCCTCGTCTGCACCGTGCCGTTCATGACGTCGAACATCATCCGCATGATCTCGTGGATCCCGGTGCTCGGGCGCAACGGCCTGGTCAATTCGACGCTGATCAATATGGGTATCATCCCCAAGCCGATCGAATGGCTGCTCTATTCCGATTTCGCTGTCGTGCTCGCCATGGTGCATCTCTATACGCTGTTCATGGTGACGCCGATCTTCAACACGCTGATGCGTATCGACCGATCGTTGTTCGAGGCGGCGCGCGATGCCGGCGCCTCCGGCTGGCAGGTGCTGTGGAATGTCGTCATCCCGCTTGCCAAGCCCGGCATGGCGATCGGCACGATCTTCGTCGTCACGCTTGTCATGGCTGATTTTTCGACGGTGCAGGTGATGTCCGGCGGCCAGAGCGCCTCGGTGGCACTGATGATGAAGAACCAGATGTCGCTCCTGCAATATCCGGCGGCTGCCGCCAATGCCGTGGTGCTGCTTGCCGTCGTGCTCCTGATGGTCGCGGCCATCCTGCGTGTCGTCGACATCCGCAAGGAGCTTTGAGATGAACCACGAAAAACGCGGCCTGGAATTCTACCTGCTGGCGATCTTCTTCATCATCTTCGTGCTGTTCCTTTACGGCCCGCTTTCGGCGATCCTGATCCTCTCCTTCCAGGGGCCGGATGGCGGCCTGACTTTCCCGATGAACGGTGTTTCCACGCACTGGTTCTTCAACCTGTTCGAGAAGCAGGCGGTCGGCGATTTCGGCGCTTCTTTCCGCCGCTCCTTCACCCTCGGGCTGATGGTGATGGTGGTGACTGTCGTCGTCTCGCTGCTCGCCGGCCTTGCCTTCCGCCGCCGCTTCCGTGGTTCCACCGCGCTGTTCTACGCCACAGTTGCCAGCCTCGTCGTGCCGTCGATCATCATCTCGCTCGGCATCGGCGTCGTCTTCCAGGAGGGAGGGCTGAAGCCTGCCTGGTATTCGTCGGCCCTCGGTGCGCATCTGACCTGGACGCTGCCGTTCGGCGTGCTGATCATGTTTGCCGTCTTCAACCGCTTCTCGCCGGCCTATGAAGAGGCGGCGCGTGACCTTGGCGCCAGCTCCTGGCAGACGTTCCGCCATGTCGTGCTGCCGATGATCGCGCCGAGCCTGGTCGGCGTCGGCCTGTTCGGCTTCACGCTTTCCTATGACGAATTCGCCCGCACGCTGATGACGTCAGGCACCTACAATACGCTGCCGCTCGAAATCTACGGCATGACCACCAACGTCACGACGCCGGTGCTCTATGCGCTCGGCACGGTGACGACGCTGTTCTCCTTCACCATCATTCTCGTCGCACTCGGCATCATGACGATGCTCAGCCGGCGGCAGGCAAAGATAAACTGACATGCGCATCCTCATCGTCAATCCCAACACCACGGCCTCCATGACCGAGAAGGCCGCGACCGCCGCGCGTGCGGTGGCCGCATCCGGCACGGAGATCATCGCCGCCACCTCGCGCATGGGACCGGTCTCCATCGAAGGACATTACGACGGTGCGCTGGCGATCCCCGGTCTGCTCGCCGAACTCAGGGACCGGCAGCCGGCGGGTTATGATGCGGCCGTGATCGCCTGCTTCGATGATACCGGGCTCGAAGCGGCACGAACCTTCGCCGATGTGCCGATCCTCGGGCTTTGCGAATCCGCGGTGGTGACGGCGGGCTTTCTGGCGCAGCGCTTCACCGTGGTGACGACGCTGGAGCGGTCGCGGGTGCTGATCGACAATCTGGTGCGCCGCTACGGCATGGGCGACCGCGCCAAGGTACGCGCCTCCGACATTCCGGTGCTCGAGCTGGAAGATGCGGCCTCCGGCGCGATCGGCAAGCTCAGGGCCGAGATCGAGCGGGCGCTTTCGGAAGACGGCGCCGAGGCGATCGTACTCGGTTGCGCCGGCATGACCGATCTGGCCCGTGAGCTGCAGGAGATCTACGGCGTGCCTGTCGTCGATGGCGTCGCCGCCGCCGTCAAGCAGGCCGAAGCGCTGGTGTCGCTCGGACTTTGCACCAGCAAGCGCGGCTCCTACGCCTCGCCGCTTCCGAAACCCTTCACCGGGGCGATGAGCGCGTTCTCGCCGATCCTGAAGGTCGGCTGACCGATGTCCGTTTCCTTCGATTTCGAGCAGCTCACCGAGCGCCAACGCTACAAGCTGATGATCGGCACGATCATTCCGCGGCCGATTGCGCTGGTGACGACGGTCGACGAGAATGGCCGGATCAACGCCGCGCCCTTCAGTTTCTTCAACTGCCTGTCGGCCGATCCGCCGATCCTTGCGATCGGGGTCGAGAACAATGCCGACATGTCGTTCAAGGACACCGGCCACAATATCCGCATGACCGAGGTGTTCACGGTCAATATCGTCTCCTTCGCGATCGCTGAAGCGATGCATGTCTGCGGCGCCAAATATCCGCGCGGCGTCGACGAGCTGAAGGAAGCCGGCCTGACGGCGATGCCGGGCGAGAAGGTGGCCTCGCCCTTTATCGCCGAGGCGCCGGCCGCCTTCGAATGCCGGCGGCATGTGACGTTGGAGCTTGGCCGCTCGCGGCAGATCATCATGGGCGAGATCGTCTATGCGCATTACCGCGACGGGGTCGTCGATCCGGAACGGCTGCATGTCGATCCGGCCGCCGTCGATGCCATTGCGAGGCTCGGCGGCGATACCTGCGCCACCATCCGCGACCGTTTCGAGATGTTGACGCCGAAGCTCTGACATAGAGCATTTCGGTTTTCTTCGCGCCACGAAAATGCTCTATCTCTTTGTCTTCGCGCAATTCCGGACGCAAAACCGCTGCGCACTCTTGCTGGAATTGCTCCAGGGATAGGCCCAAGTTTTTGCTTTACTTTTTCGGCTCCCGCGAGAATGGTCGGCTACGGTTCATCGCGGCAGAGGAGCGCTTTACCCATGACAATCGACGACGATCTCAGCCGCATCGCGGAGCAGGAGAAAGTCCTGAGCTTCGACGCTTTCGACCTGACGACGGCATGGCAGCTCGGCAAGCTCCTGCAGGAACTCGCCACCGAGCGCGGCCTCGGCATCGCGATCGACGTGACCCTGCATTCGATGCCGGTCTTCTATGCGGCACTCCCAGGTGTCACGCCCGACAACGTCAACTGGGTGCGTCGCAAGCGCAATATGGTGCTGCGTTATTTCCGCAGCAGCTACGCCTCCGGCCTGAAGCTGCAGAAGGACGGCAAGACGGTCGAGGATAACGGGCTTTCCGGCGCCGACTATGCGCCGCATGGCGGCAGTTTCCCGATCAACGTCAAGGGCACCGGTTGCATCGGCGCCGTCACCGTCTCGGGACTGCCGCAGCGCGACGACCATAATCTCGCGGTCGAGGCGCTGGCGCTGATGCTGGCGAAGGATCTGGATACGCTCCGGCTCGCTCCGCTCCTCTGATACGTCCCGCCGTAATTTTGACAGAAAAAAGCCATGAAAACTGCAAATTTGCGCCGCCGTGCCGGTGACGCGGGCTTGTCGTGCGGCTAAGCTGCGGCATCGCACTCCTCATCTTACCCGGGACGCCATGATCCGCTTGTTTCTTGCGCTTGCCGCCACCATCGGCTTCGGTCTTTTGCTTGCCTCCTGCAACACGCTTTCCAAGGAGGAATGCGTCGCCGCCGACTGGCGGGTGATCGGCGAGAGCGACGGCGCGACGGGCTACGAGCCGCAACAGCGCTTCGCCGCACATGCGAAATCCTGCGAGCGCGTCAAGATCGTGCCCGATCAGACGATCTGGTTTCAGGGATATCAGGCCGGTCTCGTGCGCTATTGCACGCCGCTCAGCGGGCTTGCGCGCGGCCAGGCGGGCAGCGGCTACGCCAATGTCTGCCCGCCCGAGACCGCGCCGGGCTTCCTGCGCGGCTTCAACCTCGGCAGCAAGCAGCACGAATTGCAGGCGCGGCTCAGCTCGATGCAGAGCGATTATAGCAATAAGGAAACTGATATCGACGAGCTTTCCGACAAGCTGAGGGATGCCAAGGACGGCGACCGTTCGGAATTGCGCCGGCGGATCGAGGATCTCGAAGACGACATGCACGACATCCGCCGCGACCAGCGCGACGTGCAGGACGATCTCGACCGTGTCAACGAGGATGTCGAGTGGTTCCAGCGGAACCCGAGTGCCGAACTGCCGGCGCCGGGTTACTGATCCTTACAGCGCCGCGCGTCTATTTAGAGCATGATGTCGTCCGAAAACCGCTCGCACTTTTCGGCACCATGCTCTGCTTCAGAGCTTCCCGCCGGCCTCGGCGATGCCCTTGGTCAGGCTGCCGGTCGCCGGGAAGAGCGGGATGAGGCAGGCCTGCAGGGCGTGATAGATATCGCCCTTGCCGGGGAACAGTGAGTGTGAGGGGACGAGATCTTCCGTCAGCTCCTCGTGCCAGCCGCCATTCTTGTGATCGATGAAGGCGCGTTCGATCACGTTCCAGATCTTGCGGTAGCTCTCTTCGTGGTAATCGCTCGGCAGGTGCTCGTTGAGGAAATGCGCGGCGGCCGCACCCTCGCAGGCCGGCCACCAGAGCTTGTTGCGCTTGGCGGGCTTGTCGTCCCAATCGAGCGTATAGAAGAAGCCGCCCTTGTCGTTATCCCAGCCGAGCGCCATGGATTGCGCAAAGAGCGCCTTGGCCGCATCCGGCATCCATTCGATGCGTTTGCCGCCGAGCGCCCAGAGCTGCAGGATGAGGCGGGCCCATTCCAGCCAGTGGCCGGGCGTCGTGCCGGCCGGGCGGAACATTTCGTTCGGATGATAATACGTCTTGTCGAGATTCCATTCGGCGTCGAAATGCTCGGCGACGCGCCAGTCAACCGAACCGGCGGCGCGGCGGATGACGAGATCGGCGATGCTTTCGGCCTTGGTCAGATAGTCCCGGTCGCCGGTGGCTTCGAAGGCCGCCATCAGCGCTTCGGTCAGGTGCATGTTGGAGTTCTGGCCGCGATAGGCGCCGCCGTCGAGCGGCTGCCAGTCGGCGGTGAATTCCTCGGCAATCGCGCCGTGCTTCGCTTCCCAGAACTTCGTATTCAGGATCTCGGTGATGTCATCAAGCATGCCGTCGGCAAGCGGATGGCCGATCGTCTTTGCGGCTGAGGCCGCGAGCAGCACGAAAGCATGGCCATAGCCCTGCTTGTTGGAATCGACGGGACCGTTATTGTCGAGGGACCAGAAATAGCCGCCATTTTTCCGGTCGCGATGATGATTCCAGATATAGTCCATGCCGTGGTCGACGACATCGGCAGCACCAGGACGGCCGAGCAGGGCGCCGATCGAGAAGCAATGCACGGCGCGCGCGGCGATATGGATGCCGCGAACCTGGCCCTCGGCGTCGAGCGGCCCGCCTTGGTCGTCGAGATCGTAGAAACCGCCCTTGGGGTTGACCGAATTGTGCTGGAAGAAATCGAAAAGACCGTTCGCCTGGGTCAGCAGCCAGTCGCGATGATAGGCGCGGGTCGTCCAGTTTCCAAGCGCGGCGTTGCCGGTTGCGGGTGCCATGATGCTCCTCCGATTTCGTGCACAAGCGTCGCAAACGCCTATATAGAGGTCGGGCAAGCCTGTCATCTGGCTAGCGCATCGTGCTTTCCGAAAATCGAATTTCGGAAAACACGATGCGCAGATTCAAACTGCTACAGCGTCCTTTGCGCGTCTTAAAAGACGCGCGGCGCTGTAGACTTGCAACGCACGAAATCGCCAGGCATATATTGACATAAAGATATCTTTATGTGATTTGGAAGTCTGGTCTTATGACGTCAAGGAGCCCTCCCGTGTTTGACAATCTCTTTGGTCCGGAAACGGGCAAGCGTGACGGCAGTGAAGTGTTCGCAGCTTTGAAACAAGCCGCGAGCGAACGCATCCTTGTTCTCGACGGCGCCATGGGCACGCAGATCCAGGGGCTCGGCTATGACGAAGACCAGTTTCGCGGAACGCGCTTCATCGGCTGCGCCTGTCACCAGAAGGGCAATAACGACCTTCTGATCCTGACCCAGCCGGATGCGATCGAAGAGATCCATTACAGATACGCCAAGGCCGGCGCCGACATTCTCGAGACCAACACCTTCTCCTCGACCCGCATCGCGCAGGCCGATTACGAGATGGAAGGTGCGGTCTATGACCTCAACAAGGAAGGTGCCGAGATCGTGCGCCGGGCGGCACTGCGCGCCGAGCGCGAGGACGGCCGCCGCCGCTTCGTCGCCGGCGCCATCGGGCCGACCAACCGCACCGCCTCGATCTCGCCCGACGTCAACAATCCGGGTTTCCGCGCCGTCACCTTCGACGATCTGCGTTCCGCTTATGGCGAGCAGATCGACGGGCTGATCGACGGCGGCGCCGACATCATCCTCATCGAGACGATCTTCGACACGCTGAACGCCAAGGCGGCGATCTTCGCTTGCGAGGAGCGCTTCGAGGCCAAGGGCGTGCGCCTGCCCGTGATGATCTCGGGCACGATCACCGACCTTTCCGGCCGCACGCTGTCTGGCCAGACGCCATCGGCCTTCTGGAATTCCGTGCGCCACGCCAATCCCTTCACGATCGGGCTCAATTGCGCGCTCGGCGCCAATGCGATGCGTCCGCACCTGCAGGAGCTTTCGGGTGTTGCCGACACCTTCATCTGCGCCTATCCGAATGCCGGCCTGCCGAACGAATTCGGCCAGTATGACGAAACGCCGGAGCTGATGGCGGCGCAGATCGACAGCTTCGCCCGCGAGGGCCTGGTCAATATCGTCGGCGGCTGCTGCGGCTCGACGCCGGAGCATATCAAGGCGATCGCCGAGACCGTTGCCAAGTACAAGCCGCGGCCGATTCCCGAGCATCGACCCTTCATGTCGCTGTCGGGTCTCGAACCCTTCGAACTGACGAAGGACATTCCCTTCGTCAATGTCGGCGAGCGCACCAACGTCACCGGCTCGGCCCGCTTCCGCAAACTGATCACCAACGCCGATTTCACCGCAGCGCTCGATGTCGCCCGCGACCAGGTCGAGAACGGGGCGCAGGTGATCGACATCAACATGGACGAGGGGCTGATCGATTCCGAAAAGGCGATGGTCGAGTTCCTCAACCTGATCGCCGCCGAGCCTGACATCGCCCGTGTGCCTGTCATGATCGACTCGTCGAAGTTCTCGATCATCGAATCCGGCCTGAAGCGCGTCCAGGGCAAGCCGATCGTCAACTCGATCTCGCTGAAGGAAGGCGAGGAGAACTTCCTCGCCCAGGCGCGGCTGCTGCACAATTACGGTGCCGCCGTCGTCGTCATGGCCTTCGATGAGACGGGGCAAGCGGACAGCTACGAGCGCAAGGTGGATATCTGCACGCGCGCCTACAAGCTGCTGACCGAGAAGATCGGCTACCCGCCCGAGGACATCATCTTCGATCCGAACATCTTCGCGGTCGCCACCGGCATCGAAGAGCACAATAATTACGGCGTCGATTTCATCGAGGCGACTCGGACGATCCGCGAGCGCATGCCGCTGGTGCATATTTCGGGCGGCGTCTCCAACCTGTCCTTCTCGTTCCGCGGCAACGAGCCGGTGCGCGAGGCGATGCATGCCGTGTTCCTCTACCACGCCATCCAGGCTGGCATGGACATGGGCATCGTCAATGCCGGCCAGCTTGCCGTCTACGACAATATCGATCCCGAACTGCGCCAGGCCTGCGAGGACGTGGTGCTGAACCGCCGCCCCGACGGCACCGAGCGGCTGCTCGAAGTGGCCGAGCGTTTCCGTGGCGCCGGTGCCAGGGAAGGCCGTGTCCAGGATCTCTCCTGGCGCGAATGGAGCGTCGAGAAGCGTCTCGAACACGCGCTGGTCAACGGCATCACCGAATATATCGAGGCCGATACCGAAGAGGCGCGCCAGCAGGCCGCCCGGCCGCTGCACGTCATCGAGGGGCCGCTGATGGCCGGCATGAATGTCGTCGGCGACCTTTTCGGCTCGGGCAAGATGTTCCTGCCGCAGGTGGTCAAGTCGGCGCGCGTGATGAAGCAGGCGGTGGCCGTGCTGCTGCCCTACATGGAAGAGGAAAAGCGCCTCAACGGCGGCGATGAACGCCGGTCGGCCGGCAAGATCCTGATGGCGACGGTCAAGGGCGACGTGCACGATATCGGCAAGAACATTGTTGGCGTCGTGCTTGCCTGCAACAATTACGAGATCGTCGACCTCGGCGTCATGGTGCCGGCGACGAAGATCCTCGAAACGGCCATTGCCGAAAAGGTCGACGTCATCGGCCTTTCCGGCCTGATCACGCCGTCGCTTGACGAGATGGTGCATGTTGCCGCCGAGATGGAGCGGCAGGGTTTCGAGATCCCGCTTTTGATCGGCGGGGCGACGACCAGCCGCGTGCATACGGCCGTGAAGATCCATCCGGGCTACAACAAGGGACAGACGGTCTACGTCACCGATGCGAGCCGCGCCGTCGGCGTTGTTTCGGCGCTGCTGTCGCCGGAGACCCGGCAGAACTATGTCGACGATATAAGAGCCGAATATGCCAAGGTGGCGGCCGCCCATGCGCGCAGCGAGGCCGAGAAAGTGCGCCTGCCGTTGCCCCGGGCTCGCGAGAATGCCCACAAGATCGACTGGTCTGCCTACCAGCCGGTGAAGCCGCAATTTTTCGGCACGCGGGTGTTCGAGGATTACGATCTGGCCGAGCTTGCCAAATACATCGACTGGACGCCGTTCTTCCAGACTTGGGAACTGCGCGGTCGTTACCCCGCCATTCTGGAAGACGAGAAGCAGGGCGAGGCAGCCCGCGCGCTCTGGGCGGATGCGCAGGCCATGCTCAAGAAGATCATCGACGAAAAGTGGTTCCGTCCGCGCGCCGTCATCGGCTTCTGGCCGGCCGGCGCCGTCGGCGACGATATCCAGTTGTTCACGGACGAGAGCCGGAAACAGGAGCTTGAGACCTTCTATACGCTGCGCCAGCAGCTTTCGAAGCGGGACGGGCGGCCGAACGTGGCGCTCTCCGACTTCGTCGCGCCTGTCACAAGCGGTGTTCAGGATTATGTTGGCGGCTTCGTGGTGACGGCGGGTATCGAGGAAATCGCCATCGCCGAGCGTTTCGAACGGGCGAACGACGATTATTCGTCGATCCTCGTCAAGGCGTTGGCCGACCGCTTCGCTGAAGCTTTTGCCGAGCGCATGCATGAGCAGGTGCGACGCGAATACTGGGGCTATGCCAAGGACGAGACGCTCAGCAAGGAGGATCTCATCACCGAAGCCTATGCCGGCATCCGCCCGGCGCCCGGTTATCCCGCCCAGCCTGACCACACCGAAAAGGCAACGCTGTTCAAGCTGCTCGACGCTGAAAAGGCGGCCGGCGTGAAGCTGACGGAGAGCTATGCGATGTGGCCGGGCTCCTCGGTCTCCGGCCTCTATATCGGCCATCCCGACTCCTATTATTTCGGCGTCGCCAAGGTGGAGCGCGATCAGGTGGAAGACTATGCGGCCCGCAAGGGTATGGAGGTCTCCGAAGTCGAGCGCTGGCTCGGACCGGTGCTGAACTACGTGCCGCGCAAGGTCGAAACCGAGATCGAGGATGCGGCGTAACCAGCCGTTTGGCGTCGTCCGCTGATAAAGTGATTCAAGAAATGATGGAGCCGGAAAGTGATTCACTTTCCGGCTCCATGCTTTTGAAAATCAAGAAGATTATTCCTTGGAGCCGATGCTGTCGGCTTTGCGGTTCAAGTCACCGCGATCGTCAACTCCGCGACGAAATCATAGGCGTCGCCGCGATAGAGCGAGCGGGTGAATTCGACGGCGCGGCCGGAGCCGAGATAGGAGATACGCTCGATCGACAGGCCGGCCGCACCCACGGAGACGCCGAGAAGCTGGGCGTCGGCTTCCTTCATGTTGGTCGCCGAGATGCGCTGCACGGCGCGCACCGGGCGAACCTGGAGGCGTTCGAGTTCGGCATAGAGTGAATTGGTGACGGCTGAGGGATCGGGCAGGAATTCGCCGGAAACGCTAGCGTTCTCGATCGCCAGCGGCTGGTCGTCGGCGATGCGCAGGCGGGAGAGGCGCGAAACCTTGACGTCGGTACCGAGGCCAAGGATCATCATCTCGTCGGGCGAGGGGGTGTGGATGCCCTTGTGCAGCCATTCGGAGCGGGAGGACATGCCGCGGCGCGCCATATCCTCAGTAAAGGAGGTGAGCTGCGACAGGCGTTGCTCGACCTTGGAGACCGGCTTGGCGACGAAGGTGCCCGAGCCGTGGCGGCGCACCAGCAGGCCGTCGGCGACAAGATCGTCGATCGCCTTTCGCACGGTGACGCGGCTGACGGCGGCGAATTCGGCGATGTCGCGTTCCGGCGGCAGCGCATCGCCGTGGCCGAGCGTGCCGGTGCGCACGGCCTCTTCGAGCATGCGGCGCAGCTTGACGTAGAGTGGGCCGGTGCCGGCAGCCTGCAGGCGCTCCAGGGACAGGATGGTAGCGAGGTCGTCGCTCATGCCGCACCTCTCTGTCGATCGTTCAGGAGCTTCACCGCAAGTTCCACTGCGCCGTGCAAGGCATCGTTCTTCGGTCTGGCAAGCCGCGGCCTGTAGCGTTCGGAAAGCCAGGGTTCATAGGCTTCGGCAAGACCTCCGAGCAGGCAGATCGACGGGCATTCGGGCCAGAGCAGCGCGTCGAGGCTTTCCCCGATTGCCGTTGCGGCATCCGTGACGATGCCGACCGCGACGGCATCGCCCTTGGCCGCATGTTGGAAGACGATCGGTGCGTAGCCGGCAAAGTCCTTCGGTCTTGCCGAATGCGCGAATTCGACGATGCGCTCCGGATCATTGCCATATTCGGTCATGACAGCTTCGGTGATCGGCGATGCCGGGCGCACTCCGTCATGGGCCAGCAGCGATCGTTCCAGGAGGTCGCGGCCGAGGCGGGCGCCGCTTGCCTGGTCGCCGACGACGAAACCCCAGCCGCCGATGCCATTCAGTCGGCCATCCCTACGGGCGTTATAGACCGAGCCGGTGCCGAAGGCGCCGACGATGCCGTCGGCATCGCCGAGCGCGCCCTGCAGCGCGATCAGCGCATCGGTGACGACGCGGCCTTCGGCGAAGGGCAGGGCCTTTTCGATTCGCCTGCCGTAATCCCCGACATTGGCGCCTGCGACGCCGACGACGGCTGCGACGAAGGAAATGGTTTCTGCAGCAAGCCCGGCATCGCGCAGCGCCTGCCGGGCGGATTCAACGATATTGAGAAGAGAGTTTTCGAGATCCGACAGAATGTTGGCAGGGCCTGATTTGCCGCGGCCGATGATATTGCCGTTTCTGTCCGCGACCGCGGCTCGGCAGCTTGTTCCGCCGCCGTCTATGCCGATTGCAAGCTCCGTCATCGGGCCTCCGAATATGCCGTTCCCCATGTTTTTTAATACAATACCAAAAAAATACCATTTACCAAGTGGGAATGAAGGAGAAAATCAATCTTTTTATCATATTGATTTTGCTTGATAAAATTTTTTAATGAATTTTTGGCAGCGAAAAAGTTAAATTCGGCTGGACAATTGGTATTTTTTTGGCCTTAATTCGATCAAAGGGAACAGCGTTTCGAAGCCCACGAAAACCGGCAGTAAAGCCAAGCCGGAACCGCTTCGAGGATGATTGCAAGGACACCTGCCGGCCCGTGTGGCCAGTGGTTGAGTTCAGGCATCCATCGGCTTTCCCTCGTCATTTCGCCACGCCCGGTGCAGGCCACCGGGAAGGCGCGCACTTCCGGCCGCAGGCGATCCGCCTTTGCGTCCACGAGCTTTCGGGGCCGGCAGTCGCTGGCGGTCCTCCAAGGGGCATTGGGGTGTTTCCTCAGACACGCCAATTGCTTGTTTCAGATCGAAAAACGGCGCCTTCGGCGCCTGACAACAGGAGAGGGAAATGAAAAACACTGCTCTGAAAAGCTTGCTGCTTGCCTCTAGCCTGCTGACGCCGGCAGGTCTCGTCCATGCCGCCGACGTCACGCTGACGCTCGAAAGCTGGCGTAACGACGACCTGCAGATCTGGCAGGAAAAGATCATTCCGGCGTTCGAAGCCAAGAACCCGGGCATCAAGATCGTCTTCTCGCCGACCGCGCCGACCGAATACAATGCTTCGCTGAACGCCAAGCTCGATGCCGGTTCCGCAGGCGACATCATCACCTGCCGTCCGTTCACCTCGCTCGAGCTCTTCAACAAGAAACAGCTTGTCGACATCACCAGTCTGCCGGGCATGGAGAACTTCTCTCCGGTCGCCAAGGCCGCCTGGGCGACCGACGATGGCAAGTCGACCTTCTGCGTGCCGATGGCATCGGTCATCCACGGTTTCATCTACAACAAGGATGCCTTCGATAAGCTCGGCATCTCCGTGCCGAAGACGCAGGACGAGTTCTACGCAGCGCTCGACAAGATCAAGGCCGACGGCACCTACATCCCGCTCGCCATGGGCACCAAGGATCTCTGGGAGGCCGCCACCATGGGCTACCAGAATATCGGCCCGAACTACTGGAAGGGTGAGGAAGGCCGTAAGGCCTTGATCGAAGGCAAGCAGAAGCTGACCGACGCCGAATGGGTCAAGCCCTATGAAGAGCTTGCCAAGTGGAAGCCCTATCTCGGCGACGGTTTCGAAGCCCAGACCTATTCGGACAGCCAGAATCTCTTCACGCTCGGCCGTGCCGCCATCTACCCGGCCGGTTCGTGGGAAATCTCGCTGTTCAACAGCCAGGCGCAGTTCAAGATGGGCGCCTTCCCGCCGCCGGTTCCGAAGGCCGGTGACACCGGCTACATCTCCGACCATCCGGACATCGGCGTCGCCTTGAACGCGAAGAGCACACATGCCGAGGAAGCCAAGAAGTTCCTCAGTTGGGTTGCTTCGCCTGAGTTCGCCGACATCTATGCGAACTCGCTGCCGGGCTTCTTCAGCCTGAACTCCACCCCGGTCAAGATGTCCGATCCGCTCGCTCAGGAGTTCGTCTCCTGGCGCGGCCCGTACAAGTCGACCATGCGCTCGACCTATCAGATCCTGTCGCGCGGCACGCCGAACCTCGAAAACGAGACCTGGGTCGAATCGGCCAATGTGATCAACGGCACGGATACGCCTGCGGTTGCTGCCGAAAAACTCCAGAAGGGCCTCGACAGCTGGTACAAGCCGGCCAAGTGATGTGATCAGGGGCGGCGTTTGCCGCCCCTCGTCCGGCCTGCTGGCCACCTTCTCCCGCTTGCGGGGAGAAGGAGACTCGCAGCGACCTCCCAGCCCGACATGGCATTTCAGCAGGGCACGTTCCTTCTCCCCGCAGCCGGAGAGAAGGGCAGGGTGAGGCGCAATGTTTTCCATCTGTGCTGCGCCTTGCGGCCAGTCGACAAGAACAGGCAAAAGCCATGAGCGAAACCGACAACGCGGTCGATATCGTCCCGATCAGGCGCCCGGTGCGCTGGCACATCTTCGTCTTCATGCTGCCGGCCCTGATCGTCTATTCCGCCGTCATGGTGCTGCCCCTTATCGAAACGCTCCGGTTGTCGCTCTACAATACGGTCGACGGGCAGCCGGCCTTCGTCGGACTGGCGAATTTCAAGGTGCTGTTCGGCGATGCGCGCTGGGCGCGCGATTTCTGGAATGCCCTTGTCAATAACCTGATCTTCTTTGCCATCCACATGTGCGTGCAGAACCCGATAGGCGTGGCGCTTGCCGCCCTGCTTTCGGTGCCGAAGCTGCGCGGCGTTGCCTTCTACCGCACGGCGATGTTTCTGCCGACGCTCCTGTCCTTCGTCATCGTTGGCTTCATCTGGAAGCTCATCCTCTCGCCGATCTGGGGTGTGGCGCCCTGGATGCTCGATCTCATCGGCTTGAAATTCCTGTTCGCGCCCTGGCTCGGTAAGTCCGGATCGGCGCTGATCGCGGTGTCGCTGATCTCGAACTGGCAATATATCGGCATTCCGATGATGCTGATCTATGCCGCACTGCTCAGCATCCCCGAAGAGGTGATCGAGGCGGCCGAATGCGACGGCATCACCGGCTGGGCCCAATTCTGGAAAATCAAGCTGCCGCTCATCCTGCCGGCGATCGGCATTATCTCGATCCTGACTTTCGTCGGCAATTTCAACGCCTTCGACCTGATCTATACCGTGCAGGGGGCGCTTGCCGGGCCAGACATGTCGACCGACATTCTCGGCACGCTGCTCTACCGCACCTTCTTCGGTTTCCAGCTTCAGCTCGGCGACCGCTCGATGGGCGCGACCATCGCCACGGTGATGTTCCTCATCATTCTCGCCGGCGTCTCGCTTTATCTGTTCGTCATCCAGCGGCGCATGCGTCGCTACCAGTTCTGAGGAGCGCGCATGTCCAAGGCACGCACATCTCCCATCCGCACCGGCCTCGTGCATCTGGCGCTGAGCGCCTATACGCTGGTCGCGCTGTTTCCGGTGTTTCTGACCATCGTCAACTCGTTCAAGGATCGTGCCTCGATCTTCCGCGAGCCGCTGATGATCCCGACGCCGTCGACCTTCAGCCTCGTCGGCTATCAGACGGTGCTCGGGCAGGGCGATTTCGCCACCTATTTCCAGAACAGCTTCATCGTCACGATCGTCTCGATCTTGCTGGTGCTGCTCTTCGGCGCCATGGCGGCCTTCGCGCTCTCGGAGTATCGCTTCCGCGGCAATATGCTGCTTGGTCTCTACATGGCGATCGGCATCATGATCCCGATCCGTCTCGGCACGGTGGCGATCCTGCAGGGCATGGTCGCGGCCGGCCTCGTCAATACGCTGACGGCGCTGGTCCTCGTCTATACCGCGCAGGGCATACCGCTGGCGATCTTCATCCTGTCGGAATTCATGCGCACGGTTTCGGACGATCTGAAGAATGCCGGGCGCATCGACGGGCTTTCCGAATATGCGATCTTCTTCCGTCTGGTGCTGCCGCTGGTCCGCCCTGCGATGGCGACGGTCGCGGTGTTCACGATGATCCCGATCTGGAACGACCTCTGGTTCCCGCTGATTCTCGCGCCCTCCGAGGCCACCAAGACGGTCACACTCGGCTCGCAGATCTTTATCGGCCAGTTCGTCACCAACTGGAACGCGGTGCTGGCGGCGCTGTCACTGGCGATCCTGCCTATCCTCGTCCTCTACGTCATCTTCTCGCGGCAGCTGATCCGCGGCATCACGTCAGGAGCCGTCAAGTGACAGTAAAACCGATCCGTGTCCTCGTTGCCGGCCTCGGCAATATGGGTCGCAGCCACGCGCTCGCCTATCACAACAATCCCGGCTTCGAGATCGTCGGTCTCGTCAACCGCTCGACGCCGCAATTGGAGCCTGAGTTGCAGGGCTATACGATCCATCCCGACTTCACGGCGGCGCTGGCCGAGCTGAAGCCGGACCTCTGCTCCATCAACACCTACTCCGACAGTCATGCCGATTATGCCGTCGCCGCCTTCGAGGCCGGCTGCGACGTCTTCGTGGAAAAGCCGCTTGCAACCACCGTCGCCGATGCCGAGCGCGTCGTCGCGGCAGCTAAGAAGGCGGGGCGCAAGCTGGTGATCGGTTATATCCTTCGCCATCATCCTTCCTGGATGAAGCTGATCGAAGAGGCGCGCAAGCTCGGTCCACCTTACGTCTTCCGCATGAACCTCAACCAGCAGTCCAGCGGCCCGACGTGGGCGACGCACAAGTCGCTGATGCGCACCACCTCGCCGATCGTCGACTGCGGCGTGCATTATGTCGACGTCATGTGCCAGATCACCGACGCCAAGGCTGTCGAGGTGCGCGGCATGGGGCTGCGTATGTCGGAAGAGATCGCCGCCGACATGTATAATTACGGTCACCTGCAGGTGCTGTTCGAGGATGGTTCGGTCGGCTGGTACGAGGCCGGCTGGGGCCCGATGATCTCGGAGACCGCCTTCTTCGTGAAGGATGTGATGTCGCCGAAAGGCGCGGTGTCGATCGTCATGGATCCGAACGCCAAGTCCGACGATATCGACACACACACCAAGACCTCGGTGATCCGGCTGCACACTGCCGAGACCGGGCCTGACGGCAAGTTCATCCGACCCGACCAGGACATGACGATGGAAGGCGAACCCGGCCATCAGGCGCTCTGCGACCTGGAACAGGCCTTCATGCTGAGGGCGATCCGCGAGGATCTGGACCTCGACCGCCATATGGCGGATGCGGTGGCGTCGCTGCGCATCTGCCTTGCCGCCGACGAGAGCGTGCGTACCGGCCAGCCGGTCAGATTGTAAGGGAAAAACAGTGGGATCGCTTCAACTCAAATCCATCCGCAAGACCTATGGCACGCATGAGGTGCTGAAAGGCATCGACCTTGAGGTCAAGGACGGCGAATTCGTCATCTTCGTCGGGCCGTCGGGCTGTGGGAAATCGACTCTGCTGCGCAGCATTGCAGGCCTCGAAGACGTCACGTCAGGCGCCGTCGTCATCAATGGTCGCGATGAGACGCTGACGCCGCCGGCCAAGCGCGGCATCGCCATGGTGTTCCAGTCTTACGCGCTCTATCCGCATCTGACGGTCAAGGACAATATGGGGCTTGGTCTCAAGCAGGCCGGCACCGCCAAGGACGAGATCGACAAGCGTGTCGGCAAGGCATCCGGCATGCTTTCGCTGGAACCCTATCTGGCGCGGCGGCCGGCCGAGCTCTCCGGCGGCCAACGCCAGCGCGTCGCCATCGGCCGTGCCATCGTACGCGAACCCGAACTCTTCCTGTTTGACGAACCGCTGTCGAACCTCGATGCGGCGCTGCGCGTCCAGACCCGTCTCGAAATCGCCCGGCTGCACCGCAGTCTGAAGGCGACGATGATCTATGTCACCCACGATCAGGTCGAGGCGATGACGCTTGCCGACAAGATCGTGGTGCTGAATGCCGGGGCGATCGAGCAGATCGGTTCGCCGATGGAACTCTATAAACGACCGGCCAATGTTTTCGTCGCCGGCTTCATCGGCTCGCCGCAGATGAATTTCATCGCGGCCGAGAAGGTTGGCGATCACAGCGCCAAGACGATCGGCGTGCGTCCCGAACACCTGACGTTGTCGCGCGAACAGGGGACTTGGGCTGCGAAGGTCGTGCATGTCGAGCATCTCGGCGCCGACACGATCATCTATCTCGAATCTGATCAATGCGGCCTGTTGACGGCGCGTCTTTTCGGCGAGCATCAGTATGAGCCGGACGAGATCGTCTATGCGACCCCGGACCAGGCGCATGTGCATCGCTTCGATGTAGACGACCAGGCGATCCGCTAAGCGCATGACAGAACGAAAAAGCCCCGCCAGCCAGCCTGGCGGGGCTTTTTCGTTTCCCTTCGTGTGCGGTTCGCTCAGCCGAGCACGGGCCGCATGAAGCTGCGTTCATAGCTGACGATACTGCGGTTGCGTTTGTCGAGTTCGAAAGCGGCCTGACATTCCGGATCGCTCGCCATGCGTGTGCGATAGTCCTCGTAGGTGGCAAGGCTCGGGAAGGAAAACAAGGCAACGGCAATGTTGTTGGCGCCTTCGGACGGCAGGAAATAACCGTGATGGGTGCCGCCCATTCTGTTGACGATCGGAATCCAGAGCTGGGCATATTCCTCGAATTCGGCAAGCTTGTACGGATCGATCACATAACGCAGGTGGCAGGTAATCATTGACATATCCCATCGCGTAAATGCCGGGCGGAGGGCTGCCCGGCTCATTTGGTCTATTCAACTTCTGGCACTGGGCTGGGAGAGTTCAAGTGCTTTACGGTGATGGCTGCATCACGTTTGCTGACAGGTCGGCCGGCCTGAAATGAAAAAAGCGCCGCGTCGGCGGCGCCTTCCAGGCGAGGTCGCGCTACGCTGGTTAGTCGCGGATGATGAGCAGGTCGGCTGCCATGAAGCGCAGCGTTACCGTTTCGCCGGCCTGCGGCGGGGTGGTGCCCGGGCTGTTGAACATATCGAAGGAGATGACGTTGCCGCCAACATTCATGCGGGTGCGGATGACCGACCCCAGAAAATGGGCCGAAACGACCTGACCGGTCAGCGCCGTGTCGCTCTTGACGCTGTCGGAGAGCGAGCCGGCTTCCGGACGCAGGGCTAGCGAAATGGTTTCGCCGGCCTTGTGGGCGGCGACGGACTGCTTCAGCGTTATGCCCTGATCGCCGATCTGGATGCGGTTGGTATCGGGATCGACGACCTTGGCCTCGATGAGGTTCAGCGTGCCGACGAAGGAGGCTACGAAGCGCGTCGCCGGCGTATTGTAGATCTCGAAGGGCGAACCGATTTGGTCGGCCTTACCGGCATTCATGACGACAATGCGGTCGGAGATTGACAGGGCTTCCTCCTGATCGTGGGTGACGAAGACCGTGGTGATGCCGAGTTGCTGCTGGATCTGGCGGATTTCCTCGCGCAGCGACACGCGGATCTTGGCGTCGAGTGCGGAGAGCGGCTCGTCGAGCAGCAGCACCTGCGGCTTGACAGCAAGCGCACGGGCAAGGGCGACACGCTGCTGCTGGCCGCCCGACAGTTGATAGGGGAAGCGGTCGGCCAGGTGATCGAGCTTGATCAGGCCGAGCATTTCCTTGACGCGGGCGTCGATCTCAGGCTTCGGCGCGCCTGCCACCTTGAGGCCGAAGGCGACGTTGTCGTGCACCGTCATGTTGGGGAACAGCGCGTAGGCCTGGAACACCATGCCGATATTGCGCTGGTTCGGCTTCAGCGAGCTTTGATCCTTGCCGTTGATGGTCAGCGTGCCGCCGGTCGGCGTTTCAAAGCCGGCGATCATGCGCAGGACGGTCGTCTTGCCGCAGCCCGACGGTCCGAGGAAGGAGATGAACTCACCCTTCTCGATCGTCATGTTGAAGTTCTTGACGACCTGAACCGGGCCGAAGGATTTCTGAATGTTGTTCAGCGTGAGAAAAGACATGAGCCAGATACCTTAAGCCTTTGCCGGGGCGGCTTTGCCGAAGCGGGAAACGAGGTTGAGCAGGCCCATGCTGAGCCAAGTGATCGAGAAGGCGATGACGGCAAGCGCCGAAGGCTCATAGGCCTTGTTGGCGCCGACGAGCTGCAGGTAAGGACCGAAGGCCGGACGGTTGAGAAGTGCGGCAAAGGTGAATTCGCCCATGACGATTGCGAGCGTGATGAAAGCGCCTGAGAGCACGCCGCTCATGACATTCGGGAAAATGCACTTGAACATGATGGTCGTCCATCGGGCGCCGAGGCTTTCGGCCGCTTCCGTCAGCGTGCGGACGTCGATGGCGCGCATGGCGGTGTCGACGGCGCGGTACATATAGGGCAGGGACAGCGTGATATAGGAGAAGACCAGCAGGATGTTGGTCCCGGTCGTCGAACCCGTCAACGGTAAGTAAGAGGACGAATTATACATTCTGAGGTAACCGAAGACGATGACGATCGCCGGAATGACAAGCGGCAGTAGCGTGATGAATTCGACGACCGGACGCATCTGCGGCAGGCGCAGGCGCACCCAATAGGCCGTCGGCACGACGAGCAGCATGCCGAAGACGATGGTGAGCAACGCCATCAGCATGGAATAGCCGAAGGTCTCGCGGAACTGAATGTCGGAGAATACCGACTCATAAGCGTCGAGGCTGTATTCGCCGCGGCGCATGCGCAACGAAAACTCGATTGTGCCGATCAACGGAATGACGAAATAGGATGCACCCAGAATGACAGCGATCCAGGCTCCGAGACGTTGAGCTTTCATTTCTGCCACCGTTCGGCGCGCATGCGCAGCATGAGGTAAAGGACGTTGGAGACGCCGGTGATGACGATCATGCCGAGCGCGATGGCGTAACCGAGATTGGCATTGTGCAGAACGTCGCCGCGGATCTGCGCGTAGAGCAGGATCGGCACGATGTTCAGCGAGCTGCCGGTCAGCGCGAAAGCGGTGGCGATGGCGCCGAAAGCATTGGCGAAGAGCAACAGCGTCGTGCCGAGCAGGCTCGGCCAAAGGATCGGCAGCGCGACCATCGTCCAGTACTGGCGGTTGGTGGCGCCGAGGATCTGCGAGGCTTCACGCCATTCCTTCTTCATGCCGTCGAGGGCCGGCGTCAGGATCAGCACCATCAGCGGTATCTGGAAATACATGTAGGTGATGGTGAGGCCTAAGAAGGACAGCAGATTGAAGCCGGTGCCGTAGAGATTGAAGCCGAACCATTCGCGCAGGAAAATCGTCACAAGCCCGGTGCGGCCGAGCGTTGCGAGAAAGGCGAAGGCAAGCGGCACGCCGGCGAAATTCGAGGCGACACCGGAGAAGGTCAAGAGCGTCGAACGGACGGAGGCGGGCAGGCCACCGAGCACGACGGCCCAGGCGAGGAAGAAGCCGATCAGCGCACCGCCTAGAGCCGACGCCACCGAGACACGGATACTGATCGAGTAGGCGCTCATGATGGATGGGGTAAAGAGATCACCGATATTCTTCAGCGTGAAATCGCCCTCGGGCGTCAGGAATGCGCCCGCCACAAGATAAAGCGTGGGGATGATCAGGAACAGCAGGGAGAAAATGATGAAGGGTGCAATGCCCAGCCAGTCGATCACGCGATCTCTGTTGATCAAGGGGGCACTGCGCACCATAGGCGTTGAAACGGTGCTCATGGACAAGCTCATCCTGGGGCGTCGGAGTGAGAAAACCTCCCCGCCTTGCGGCGGGGAGGCAGGATTAGAGGCTACTTGACGGCGGCGCCGACGACGGAATCCCAGTTCTTGGTGATGGCTTCCTTGCCAGCGGACTGTTCTTCGAGCGTCGGGAAAACGGCCTTTTCATAGGCTGCAGCCGGCGGCAGCTTGTCGAGCAGTTCCTTCGGGATCTTGTTGTTCTTGGCAAGATCGTTGAAGCGGATCGGGTGGCAATAGCCCTTCAGCCAGCCGAGCTGACCTTCGTCGGAATAAAGGTATTCCATCCAGAGCTTGGCAGCGTTCGGGTGCGGAGCGAAGGCTGAGATAGCCTGGACGTAGACACCGGCAACGACGCCCGACTTCGGAACGACGACCTCGAACGGAGGATTGCCCTTGAGGCTTTCTCCCCAGGAGAGGGCGTTGTAATCCCAGGCAACGATGATCGGCGTCGAGCCCTGCGCGAACGGAGCCGCCTTGCCGACGACCGGCACGAAATTGCCGTTCTTGTTTAATTCGGCGAAGAATTTCAGACCTTCTTCGCCGGCCTTGGCAGCGTCACCGCCGGATGCGGAAAGACCTGCGGCATAGACGCCCTGGACGGCCTGGTTGGCGGTGCGCGGGTCGCCTGCGAGGGCAACGCTATTTGCGTAGTCGCTCTTTTTCAGGTCGGCCCAATCGGCCGGCGATTCCTTGACGAGATCCTTATTCACGAGGAACGAGAGAACGCCGTAGTAGTCGCCATACCAGTAGCCTTCGGCATCCTTGGCGGTATCCGGGATGGAGTCCCAGGTGGAGACCTTGTAAGGCTGGATCAGGCCGTCTTTCTTTGCAGACGGGCCGAAAGAGAGGCCGACGTCGATGACGTCAGGAGCCTGCGGGCCGGTGTTGCCCTTATTGGCCTTGATGGCTTCGACTTCGTCGCCCGAACCCGCATCCGGGTTGAGCTCGTTGACCTCGAGGCCATACTTGGCCTTGAAGCCGGCAATGACTTCGCCGTAGCCGCACCAGTCGTGCGGAAGAGCGATCGTCGTCAGCGTGCCTTCCTTCTTGGCGGCGGCGATAAGTTCAGCGCTCGGCTCGGCAGCGGCAATCGCGGTCGAAGCCACGATCATCGCAGTAGAAAGCGACAGTAGTCGAGAAATGTTAGAGATCACTGTTGTTCTCCTTCGGGTTTTCAGTGTCTGGCGATGCTGTTAATGAGCTTACATGAAGCTTGTATGACGATTGGATGACGTTCATTTCACCCTAAATAGCAGGCGGTTGCGGCAATGTTTCGTTTGCGACAGCGCGCTGTGGTTCCGTGAAAATCCGTCATTGTTTTTCTTCTGTTTTAATCTTGTCCTCCTAGCCGGGTTTACGGAAAAGCCTGGTCTGCTCGAACAGGCCTTCCAGTGTCTTCATGCGCTCCTTCGTCTCGTCCCAGGTCGAATTCTGAACGGCCTCGATCAGCGCTTCGACGATGAAAAGGGTGACGACGGAGGAATCCCAGGCCGACGGCGCCTCGATCCGGACGCGAAAAGCATGCCTGGCGAGCTTGGCGGCGGGCGAGGCCCACTGGTCGGTGAAGACGACGATTTCGGCGCCACGCTTGCGGGCGGCGGTGGCGAGGCTCACCATCTCCTGCTCGTAGCGGCGGATGTCGAAGATGATCAGGATGTCGCCGGCATTCATGTTGAGGACATATTGCGGCCAGCTGCTGGAATTCGACGATAGCAGTGTCGTTGCCGGCCGGATGACCTGCATATGGGTGAAGAAATATTCGGCAAGCGCGCCAGTGATGCGACCGCCGACGAAATAAAGGCCGCGCTTACGGTCGGAGAGCAACGCGGCGACGCTGTCGAAAGTCGCGGTGTCGAGATCGGTCAGCGTCTGGCGCAGATTGCCCATGATCGCATCGGCGAAACGGTTGAGAATATGGGTGCCTGGGGCGTTCTGCGCCCAGCGGTCATGTTTGGCGATGGGGTTCGAGATCGTCGCCTCGACTTCCTGATGCAGATGCGCCTGAAAGTCCGGATAGCCCTTGAAGCCGAGCTTCTGCACCATGCGCACGACGGTCGGCGTCGAGACGCCGGCGTTCTCGGCGATCGTGGTGATGCTACCGAGCCCGGAGACCGGATAATTGTCGAGCAGGCTCTCGGCCAGCTGCTTCTCGGCACGCGTCAACACCCCCAAATGCGAGTGTATGACGTCCGAAACCGTCTTCGACGCAACTGTCACGTACTTATGCTCCCCGGGATGGTCTGGCGCCACTTTCCCACTCAAAGTTAACAACGCTGTCATAATCCATGTCAACCACTGTCATGAAAAGAAATTTTCAGTGGATGCTTGACACAGGTTGAAACCTGAAGAATTCTTTTCTTCATAAGGAATTTGTTAAGGGATAAGGAGTGGCGCCTTTGGTGCTAGCCCGACCGAAAATCCTCAGCGAAGCGGACGGTGACTGCGTCGGGATCGAGCGCATCCACGGCCGGAGTCCGGTGCTTCTCATCTGCGAGCACGCTTCGAATGCGCTTCCAGCCCTTTTCGGCGATCTCGGCCTGCCCAGCGAGGCGCTCACCAGCCACATTGCCTGGGACCCGGGCGCGCTTGCGGTCGCCCGCAGCATATCGGAAGCGCTCGACGCGACGCTTGTTTACCAGCGGTTCTCGCGGCTTATCTATGACTGCAACCGGCCGCCCAGTTCACCCGGCGCCATGCCGGAAACCAGCGAGATCTACGCCGTTCCCGGCAACAAGGATTTGAGCCCTGAAGAACGGCTTGCGCGCACCGACGCGCTCTACGTTCCTTTCCATGACGCCATTCGCGGACTGATCCGCGATCGCCGGGCGAGGGGACAAGACAGCGTCATCGTGACGATGCACAGCTTCACGCCGGTCTATCACGGCCGCGAACGTGCCGTCGAACTCGGCATATTGCACGATGAGGACAGCCGGCTTGCCGACCGTATGCTGGAGGTCGCGGCCGAGGCGCCGCTTTACAGGACGGAACGCAACCAGCCTTACGGGCCTGAGGACGGCGTGACCCACACGCTGATCCTGCACGGGCTTTCGAACGGCTTGCGCAATGTGATGATCGAGGTCCGTAACGACCTCATCGCAGACGATATCGGCCAAGGGGTCATGGCCGACTATCTGAAAGGGCTGCTCCAGCAAAGCCTGGACGCCTGACATAAAAAGAAGACCCGAGGGAGCAGTTTAACTGCGGACGTCCGCACGGCGAAAATGCCGCGGACAATTGGCACTGAACCGGCCGCAATCCCGCGGCCGATCGTGAACAGGGGGAAGTCATGTCGGATTATTCCGAACTGGACAAGAAGCAGGATGTGCACATCCTGCATTCCATGGGTTATGCCCAGGAACTCGAACGACGCATGAGCTCGTTCTCGAACTTCGCCGTATCATTCTCCATTATCTGCATCCTCTCTGGCGGCATCAATTCGCTGGCGCAGGCAACCTCGGGCGCCGGCGGAGCCGCGATCGGCATCGGCTGGCCACTCGGCTGCTTCATCTCGCTCGTCTTCGCCGTCGCCATGGCGCAGATCAGCTCCGCTTATCCGACGGCCGGCGGCCTCTATCACTGGGGCTCCATCCTCGGTAACCGTTTCACCGGCTGGCTGACCGCCTGGTTCAACCTGCTCGGTCTCGTCACTGTGCTCGGCGCCATCAACGTCGGCACCTACTATTTCTTCATGGGTTCGTTCGGCACCAGCTATTTCGGGCTGACGGATACGACGATGGTGCGCATCGCCTTCCTCGTTGTCATCACAGGCGCGCAGGCGCTCGTCAACCACATGGGCATCGGACTGACCGCGAAGCTGACGGACTTTTCGGGTTATCTGATCTTTGCAACAGCAATCGCGCTGGCGGCCGTCTGCCTGATCGCAGCGCCCTCCTACGAGATCGGTCGCCTCTTTACCTTCGCCAACTATTCCGGCGAAGTCGGCGGCAATGTCTGGCCCTCCACTTCCGGTGCTTGGGTCTTCCTTCTCGGCCTGCTTCTGCCGATCTACACCATCACTGGCTATGACGCCTCGGCGCATACGTCGGAAGAGACAGTCAAGGCTGCCGAATCGGTCCCGCGCGGCATGGTCGCGTCGGTTCTCTGGTCGGCGCTTTTCGGATACATCATGCTGTGCGCCTTCGTTCTGATGCTGCCGAATATGGATGATGCGGCAAAGCAGGGCTGGAACGTGTTCTTCTGGGCGATGGACAGCCAGGTGAACCCGATCGTCAAGGATATTCTCTATCTTGCCATCTTGGTCAGCCAGTGGCTGTGCGGGCTTGCGACCGTCACCTCGGTCTCGCGCATGATCTTTGCCTTCTCGCGTGACGGCGGTCTGCCGGCATCGAAGGCACTGTCGAAGGTCAGTCCGCAGTATCGCACGCCGGTGGCTGCGATCTGGACCGGCTCGATCCTGTCGGTTCTGTTCGTCTGGGGTTCCTCGCTCGTTTCGATCGGCGATACGCCGGTCTATACGATCGTCGTCTCGTGCACGGTCATCTTCCTGTTCTTCTCCTTCGCGATCCCGATCACGCTCGGCCTGTTCGCCTGGGGCACGTCGAAGTGGGACAAGATGGGGCCATGGAACCTCGGCGAAGGCGTCTTCAAGCTCTTCGCGGTGCTGACTGTGATCGCGATGATCCTGATCTTCATCCTCGGCATCCAGCCGCCGAATGAATGGGCGCTCTACATCACCGTTGGTTTCCTGGTGCTGACCGCGATCGTCTGGTTCGGCTTCGAAAGCCGTCGCTTCAAGGGGCCGCCGATCGGCGCCGAAGTGGCAAAGCGTCAGGCCGAGATCGCGGCCGCCGAAGCAGCCGTCGGCGAAAGCGGCGAAAACTAAGCATCAAGGCTTCCCTCTCAAATGGCGGGGCCGCATCCTGCGGCCCCATCACGGTTCAACGAAAAGGCATCGGGCCGAAAAGTCCGGCCGAGCGCATGCGATTTCGTTGCCCCGATTTTGTCAATCCAATTCAGGCGGATCAATCATGAGCAGCAGCTACACAATCGACGACCTCAGGAAAGATGTTGCCGAAGGGCGCATCGACACGGTTCTGGCCTGCCAGGTGGATATGCAGGGCCGGCTGATGGGCAAGCGTTTCCAGGCGGAATATTTCGTCGAGAGCGCCTGGAAGGAAACGCACAGCTGTAACTACCTGATCGCCACCGACATGGAGATGGAGACCGTCTCCGGCTACAAGGCGACGAGCTGGGAGAAGGGCTACGGCGACTACACGATGAAGCCGGATCTTGCGACGCTGCGTCGAATTCCCTGGCTGGAAGGCACCGCGCTGGTGCTCTGCGATGTGCTTGACCATCATACGCATGAGGAAGTCGCTCACTCGCCACGCGCGATCCTGAAGAAGCAGGTGAAGCGGCTCGAGGATATGGGCATGAAGGCCTACATGGCCTCCGAGCTCGAATTCTTCCTGTTCGACCAGAGCTATGAGGCGGCGCAGACTTCCGGCTACCGCAACCTCAAGCTCGCCAGCGCCTATAATGAGGACTACCACATCTTCCAGACCACCAAGGAGGAAGAGGTGATGCGGGCGATCCGCACCGGGTTGCAGGGCGCCGGCATCCCGGTCGAGAACTCCAAGGGCGAAGCTTCGGCCGGCCAGGAGGAGATCAACGTGCGCTACGCCGATGCGCTCGCCATGGCCGACCGCCACGCAATCATCAAGAACGGCTGCAAGGAGATCGCCTGGTCGAAGGGCAAGGCCATCACCTTCCTGGCCAAGTGGAATTACAATGCGGCCGGCAGTTCCTCGCATATCCACCAGTCGCTCTGGAGCCTGGAGGAAAAGCCGCTGTTCTTCGACCATACCGGCAAGTACGGCATGTCGCCGCTGATGCACAATTACGTCGCTGGGCTTCTCGCCCATGCGAGCGAGATCACCTATTTCCTGGCGCCCTACATCAACTCCTACAAACGCTTCATGGCCGGCACGTTTGCGCCGACCAAGGCGATCTGGAGCAAGGACAACCGCACCGCGGGCTACCGGCTCTGCGGTGAGGAAACCAAGGGAATTCGTATCGAGTGCCGCGTCGGCGGCTCCGATCTCAATCCCTATCTCGCCTTCGCCGCGCTGCTTGCCGCTGGCATTGACGGGATCGAGAACAAGCTGGAACTCGAAGCCCCCTTTGTCGGCGACGCCTATGGCGGCAAGGGCGTTCGCGAAATCCCGCGCACGCTGCGTGCGGCCACGACCGAAATGACGGAATCGGCAATGCTGCGCAAAGCCTTCGGCGACGACGTGATCGACCATTACACCCGCGCTGCCGAATGGGAGCAGGAAGAATACGACCGCCGTATCACCGACTGGGAAGTGGCGCGCGGTTTCGAAAGAGCTTAATAGGCATTTGCGGGTTGCTTGCCCTTCACCCTAACCCTCCCCTCGTAAAAACGGGGAGAGGGGACGTGCCAAACGCAGCGTCGATGTTGGGGAAAGCCGGTGCGGCATATCCCCTTCGCCCCGTTTACGGGGAGAAGGTGCCGGCAGGCGGATGAGGGGCTACGGCCTTCGCAAAGATTTTGAAGAATACGAGGACAGGATTCGATCATGGCAATGATCCAATGCATTTCACCGGTTGACGGGTCGGTTTATGCCGAACGCGCAGCCCTTTCTTTCGATGCCGCCAGGGACGTGGTGGCGCGCGCGCGCAAGGCGCAGAAGGCCTGGGCGAAACGGCCGCTCGAAGAGCGTGTGCAGCTGGTGCTGAAGGGTGCTGCGCGGCTGAACGAGATGTCCGACGTCGTCGTGCCGGAGCTTGCCTGGCAGATGGGCCGGCCGGTAAAATATGGCGGCGAATACAAGGGCTTCAACGAGCGCTCCAACTATGTCGCTTCGATCGCAGCGGATGCGCTGGCGCCTCTCGTTGTCGAAGAGAGCGAGCGTTTCGAGCGCCGCATCGAGCGCGAGGCGCATGGCGTCGTCTTCGTCGTCGCGCCGTGGAACTATCCCTATATGACGGCGATCAACACGATTGCGCCGGCATTGATGGCCGGCAATACCGTGGTGCTGAAACATGCCTCGCAGACGCTACTGGTCGGTGAGCGGCTGGTGCAGGCCTTCACCGAGGCCGGTGTTCCCGAGGATGTGTTCCAGAACGTCTTTCTCGACCACGAAACGACGTCGGCGCTGATTGCCGCCGGCAGCTTCAATTTCGTCAACTTCACCGGATCGGTCGAAGGCGGGCGGTCGATGGAGCGGGCCGCCGCCGGCACCTTCACCGGCCTTGGCCTCGAACTCGGCGGCAAGGATCCGGGTTATGTCATGGAGGACGCCGATCTCGAGGCAGCCGTCGACACGCTGATGGACGGCGCGACCTACAATTCCGGCCAGTGCTGCTGCGGCATCGAGCGCATCTACGTCCATGAATCGCTCTATGACGCCTTCGTCGAGAAGTCGGTTGCCTGGGTGTCGAACTACAAGCTCGGCAATCCTCTCGATCCCGATACGTCGCTCGGGCCGATGGCACATAAGCGCTTCGCCAAGGTGGTGCGCGAGCAGATCGCCGATGCGGTTTCCAAGGGCGCCAAAGCGCTTGTTGATCCCAAGCTTTTCCCCCAGGATGACGGCGGCGCCTATCTTGCACCGCAGATTCTCGTCGACGTCGACCACTCCATGGCCTTCATGCGCGAAGAGACTTTCGGTCCGGCGGTCGGCATCATGAAGGTGAAGAGCGACGAGGAGGCCCTCGCTTTGATGAACGACAGCCAGTATGGGCTGACGGCCTCGCTCTGGACCAAAGATGTCGAGCGGGCAGGGCGGCTCGGCCGCGAGATCGAAACCGGCACCGTTTTCATGAACCGCGCGGATTATCTCGACCCGGCACTTTGCTGGACCGGCGTCAAGGAGACTGGCCGCGGCGGCTCGCTGTCGATCATCGGCTTCCAAAATCTGACGCGTCCGAAATCCTTTCATCTGAAGAAAGTCACAGCATGAGCAGCAACATCACCGCAAATTGGAGCTACCCGACATCGGTCAAGCTCGGCCGGGGCCGCATCACGGAACTGGCCGACGCCTGCAAGAGCCTCGGCATCAAGAAGCCGCTGCTCGTCACCGACCGCGGCCTTGCCTCGATGGCGATCACCAAGACTGCGCTCGATATCCTCGAGGATGCAGGTCTCGGCCGCGCGATCTTTGCCGATGTCGATCCGAACCCGAACGAGAAGAACCTCGAAGCCGGCGTCAGGGCCTTCAAGGACGGCGGCCATGACGGCGTCGTTGCTTTCGGTGGCGGCTCCGGCCTCGATCTCGGCAAGTGCGTCGCCTTCATGGCCGGCCAGACGCGGCCGGTCTGGGACTTCGAGGATATCGGCGACTGGTGGACGCGTGCGAGTCTCGAGGGCATCGCCCCGATCGTTGCCGTACCGACAACGGCAGGCACCGGTTCGGAAGTCGGGCGTGCCAGCGTCATCACCAATTCCGAGACGCATGTGAAGAAGATCATCTTCCATCCGAAGTTCCTGCCTGGCGTCGTCATCTCCGATCCGGAACTGACGGTCGGCATGCCGAAGATCATTACGGCCGGCACCGGTATGGATGCCTTCGCCCATTGCCTGGAGGCCTATTCCTCGCCCTTCTATCACCCGATGTCAGCCGGCATCGCGCTCGAAGGCATGCGGCTCGTCAAGGAATTCCTGCCACGCGCCTACAGGGAAGGCACCGATCTCGAAGCCCGCGCGAACATGATGGCCGCCGCCGCCATGGGCGCCGTCGCCTTCCAGAAGGGGCTCGGCGCCATCCATGCGCTCTCGCATCCGATCGGCGCCGTCTACAACACCCATCACGGCATGACCAATGCGGTGGTGATGCCGGCGGTGCTGCGCTTCAACCGCAAGGCGATCGAGGAGAAGATCGGCCGCGCCGCCGCCTATCTCGGCATTTCGGGCGGGTTCGACGGATTCTACGACTATGTGCTGAAGCTCCGCTCCGAACTCGGGGTGCCGGAGACGCTGTCGGCGATGGGAATCGCTGCCGACCGCATCGACGAATTGTCGGCCATGGCGATCGAAGATCCGAGTGCAGGCGGCAACCCGGTTGCAATGACGCTCGAAAATACCAAGGTCCTTTTCAGGGATTGCTTCTGACAATATTAGAGCGGACCTTCTGACTGGCCTGGAAAACCTCGGTTTTCCGGGCTTTTTTCGTTGCCGCGATATCCCTGGAGCCTTTCCTGGTCAGCTTGAAGCATTCTGTTGGCTCAAGCGGAGTCGGATGGTCGACCGGCCGGCGCGCGTCGTAGCCAAGCTCTACGGCCAAGCCGGCCGGTCGATCAGCCGGCCCGTTTCAGCCAACCCGAAGGGCCGGGCATCTTTCCGCCAGGATCAAAGGCGATCGGCTCGGACGTACCAAGGGGTATGCCCTTCGCCAATCGCCTCTGCCCTGACGAAAACCTGCTCCGGCAGAATGCTTCAAGCTGACCAGGAAAGGCTCTTGTTTTAGGGATGTGAAAAATACCGGCTGCAATTTCGCCGCGCGTGTTTCGAATTTGTTAACCATGATTAGAAAGGATGGATTAACCGCACGATGCTCCGAGGGTGCGTAAAAGAGCGATTCCGGCTCGCACCTCTTTCCTTCCGAGGACCGAACATGCCTGTTATCACATTCGCAAATACCAAGGGAGGCGCCGGCAAGACGACCGCTGTTCTCCTGCTCGCGACCGAGCTTGCCCGCAAAGGCTATCGCGTCACCATTCTCGACGCCGATCCGCAGCACTGGATTTCACGCTGGCACGAGATCTCTGGTCACGTGGTCAATCTTTCGGTGATCGATTTCGTGACAACCGCCTCGTTGCCGCAGCATATCAGCGAGAACAAGCACAATACCGACTATTTCATCGTCGACCTGCCGGGTGCACGCAATCCGCTGCTTGCCACAGCCGTCGGCCTTTCCGACCACGTGCTGATTCCGATCCAGGGCTGTGCAATGGATGCGCGCGGTGGCGCGCAGGTGCTCGAACTGCTGCAGTATCTGGATGAGAAGGCCGGCATCAAGATTGGCCATTCGGTGGTGCTGACCCGCGTCAACTCGATGGTGACGACACGGGCGCTGCAAGTCGTCAAGTCGCTGCTCAGCGAGCGGCATGTGCCGGTGCTGGACACCGCAATTATCGAACGCTCCGCCTTTCGCGACATCTTCGACTGTGGCGGCACGCTGCACACGATCGATCCCGGGCGCGTCAGCAATCTCGACAAGGCCCGTGAAAACGCCACCTGTTTTGCTGAGGAAATGATGCGCAAGCTGCCGGTGAGGCTGGTGGCGTCCGCCCGCATGGCGACGGCAGCCTGAGTTCCCGCATCCTCGAACGAAGTGCGTCCGGTTGGCTCCGCGACGCATTTCGTTTTTCAGGCGCTTGCCGTGCGGCTGCCATCATTGAGAGAATGAGCCAGAAGGTCGGAAAGACGCCTTTTGACTTCGGCCAATTCGTCCGACATGCGATTGCGTTGTCGCGGCAGGCCTATATCGACCACCTCTAGAATGCGTCCCGGCCAAGGGCGCATCACGACAACGCGATCCGCCAAAAAGGCTGCCTCTTCGATATCGTGCGTGACGAGCAGCATCGTCGTGGCATTCACGCGCCATAGATCGATCAGATGATCCTGGAGTTCGACACGCGTCATCGCATCGAGTGCGGAGAAGGGCTCGTCCAAGAGGAGAACGGCCGGCTTCGTCACGAGTGCTCGCGCCAGGGCCACGCGTTGCGCCTGCCCGCCGGACAGCTCCTTTATCCAGCGCTTCTCGTGGCCGCGAAGGCCAATCTTCTCCAGGGCCGCCGATACCTGCTCATCCCGTTCGCTGCTTGCCAGATGGCGCAGGCCGAAACCGATATTGTCCGCGACTGTCAGCCATGGAAAGAGCCGGGGCTCCTGGAAGACGATATTCACGAGCGAGTCCGGCTCTGTCAGCAGCCGTCCCTCCAAGCTGATTTCGCCCTGTGTAGGGCCTTCGAGGCCCGACAACAGTCTCAGAAGGGTGCTCTTGCCGCAACCCGATCCTCCGATGACCGCGACCAACTCTCCCTTGCCGATACTGAGGGAGAAGTCTTGCAGAGCATGTGTTCCGTTGGGATAGATCTTGGATAGGGAGCGGATGTCAAGCATGTCAGATCCCGCTCGCATGGGTGTCGCGCCAGCGCAGGAACGGCGCGCTCGCAATCAGAAGCAGGCTATCGGTCGCCTTGCCGACAACGGCAAAGATCAAAATAGCCGCCAGAATCTGATCCGGCTTTCCGAGTTGCTGACCATCCACCAGAAGATATCCCAGGCCTTCGGATGCGCCCATGAATTCCGCCGCAACGACGAACATCCAACCGAGGCCCAGGCCTGCGCGCAGGGCAAGGATAAAGTCCGGAAGGACCGCCGGCAGCAAGATCAGACGAATGAGCTCGAAGCCCGAAAGCCGAAAGACGCGACCGACCTCTACGATGCGCCTGTCGACGCCGACGACGGCGCCATAGACTCCTAGATAGACCGGGAAGAAGACGCCAACGGCAATGAGGGCGACTTTGGAGGCTTCGAAAATACCGAACCACAGGATGAACAGCGGCACCCAGGCAATGGAGGGAATGGCTCGCAGAGCCTGCAGGGTCGGATCCAGCAGACGTGCGAGCGGTCTGGAGTACCCGGTCAGCGCCCCAAGAGCGGTCCCCGCCAGGGACCCGAAGGCGAAGCCGATTGCCACTCTGCGCAGCGTCGCGCCGACATGCGTTGCCAGATCGCCGGAGGCCGCCAGCGCATAGACCGTATAGAGAATTTTCGAGGGCGGGGGCATCAAACGACCTCCGACTATTCCCGCACGAACGAGGATTTCCCAGGCGGCAAACAACGCAACCGGAAACACGATTCCGACAATCGGGCGATCGAAAGGCGAAACCCGGCGCTGCCGGGTCTCCCTTCCTGTTTCCGTATTGTGCCATGACAGCGCGATGTGCACCAAGGACATGGGAACGTTCTTTCTATCGCTTCACTGGCCGAGAGCGGCCGAGGCGTAGCTGGGATCGACCAGCGACGATACGGTCTTGACGACATCGACATCCGCTTTGATGACGTCGGCCTTTTGCAAAGCGAGACCCGCTGCTTCGATCGTCTCGCGCTGTGCATCGCCGATCACGGAATAGGTGAGGTTCGTGCGCTCCAGCTGGCGCTCTATCACCGTGTCGGGCAGCTTGGTGGCGGCAACGAGGGCGGCTTTGAGCTTGGTCGGATCTTTCAGAGCTTCAATGCGCGCCTTCTCGTAGGAAGCAAGCACGCGTTTGACGAGATCAGGATGCGCGATAGCAAACTCTTCGCGCACGTTAAGCACGCCCCAGCTGTTGTTTTCCGGCTTGCGATAGAACAGCACATCGCCATCTTCAATCTCGGCGGAGGCCATGATCGGATCGAGGCCGGCCCAAGCGTCGACGTCGCCCCGCTTCAGCGCAAGGCGGCCGTCCGCGTGCTGTAGCAGAACAAGCGAAACGTCCTTTTCAGTCAGGCCAGCATCGGCAAGGGCGCGCACCAGGAAAATGTGCGGGTCGGTGCCGCGCGTCACGGCGATGGACTTGCCCTTGAGGTCCTGGACCTTGGCGATGCCGGTATCCTTGCGTGTTACGAGCGCAGTCCATTCCGGACGCGAATACACATAGATGGATTTGATCGGGTTGGCGTTGACGCGGCCGATCAATGCAGCCGCACCCGCCGTCGAGCCAAAGTCGAGGGAGCCGGCATTCAGGAATTCCAGGGCTTTGTTGGAGCCTGCGGACTGGACCCAGGTTATCTTGATCCCATCCTTTTCGAATTCCTTTTCCAGGATGCCTTCATCCTTCAGAATGAGGCTGACCGGGTTGTAGGTCGCCCAGTCCACGCGAATTTCCGAGACATCGGCAGCCTGCGCCGTGCCGACTGCGACCAAACCCGCCAAAACGCTTAAAGCCAATCGAACAAGCGATTTCATACGACCTCCAAAATGTTAGGAAGTGAAATCTACAGATTTAATAGCTTTTGGCGCGCTTTCGGGTTCCAAACTTTGGTGCGGAAGAGCAATTTTGAACTGCCGTCGCGGCCCGCGCTAGATTGTTGTGTCAAAGTGCGGGGCAGCGCCGATCCCGCCGCGTATTGGTCGATCCAGTCGCGCGACATTGTTGTCTGTTCGCTTTGCGGTCATTCCGCCTGTAGACGCGATGGTATGTTCAGTCGACGAATTCGACCGTCACTCCCGGCTTGACCATCTTGGCAAGTTCGGTGGCATCCCAGTTAGTCAGGCGGATGCAGCCGTGGCTCTGGGTGCGGCCGATCTTCGAGGGTTCGGGCGTGCCGTGAATGCCGTAGGTCGGCCTGGAAAGCGCCATCCAGACGGTGCCGACGGGACCGTTCGGGCCGGGCGGGATGTTGAGGATCTTGTCGTTGGCACCCTGCTGGAAATTGATCTTCGGATTGTAGGTATAGCCGGGATTGAAGGCGACACGCTCGACGTTCACCAAGCCTGACGGAGAGGGCGTGTCGGTGGAGCCGATCGATGCCGGGTAGGCGGCGAGGAGATTGCCGGCGCCGTCATAGGCGAAGACCTGCTTGCGGCCCTTGTCGGCGATGATACGGGCAACCTCACCGCTTTTCGGCTCACCCGGATTGACGACCTTGATGACGGTGCCGGGAACGCTGAAATCGGCGCCGGGGTTCATCTCCTTGAGAAAGGCCTCATCCATGTGGAAGCGTTCGGCCAGCATTTCGGTAGTCGAGGTATAGGCGAGCGACGGCAGCAGCGCCTTGTGCGAATAATCCTCCGGGATCTCCGCGACGAAGGGACCGGCGGCATCGGCCGGCGTGATCGTGTAACTGACGACGGGCAGGCCGCCGTTCATGCGCAGCTCTTCCAGAATGGCATCGGTGTCGTTGGGATCGAGCTTCGATCCGGTCATCTGGTCATAGGCATAGATCCCCTTGGTGACGTTCGAGCCCATATGGCCGTCGATGACACCCGGAGAGATGCCGGCACGATCGAGGAAGACCTGCAGCGCGACGATTTCGGGCTTCGACTTGTTCTTCAGCGTGATGACGGGCTCATCAGGCGCGGTCTTGGGCGCGTCGGCGGGCGGGATCTGCTGATCGGGGTCGATCGAGGCATAATCGTCGCCGGGCTGCGGATTACCGATACTGTTGTCATCGGGATAGGGCTGCTCGCCAAGCGGCCGGCGTTCGATCGCCGCATCGCGCGGAATGCCGCCGGTGACGGCGCCCCGCTCGGAATAACGCGTATCGCCATCGGGATTGTTGTCGGAATAATAGGGGTCGTCGCCGTACTGGTCGTTGTAGACCTCGCGCGGGCCGGGCCGCGGCGGATAGTAGCCCCGGGCGCGCATCTCGGTAGCGACGACGTTGCCATAGGCATCGATCAACACGCGATTGCCGCTACGATCCCGGGCGTAGGCATAGCCAGTTGGAACGTAGTCGAGGATTTCGCCGTTCGGCGTCACGAGCACGATATCGCTCTGGCGGCGGTCGCGGAACTGCTGCGCGCCTGCCTCCGGCGCTATAGCCGCAAGGGCAGCCAAGCTGGCTGCGAGGCAAAATGCCGATTTTAAAAAGCGATTCACGTCTCACACCTCGAACAGTGACTGGGCAGACACACACATGCGAATTTTGACGCTAGTGTGGAATTTATGAAACCGTGCTGAACAAAATATGAAAATCACTAAGATTTCCTTTTACTCATAAACGTTTGCGTCCTTGTGGCAGTTCCGCGAATTCCACGGTTGCTGCAAAACCACAAGATAGGAACGGCACCGATTGACGAATGGCGGCGCGAAACCTAACGCTAGCGCATCGTGCTTTCCGAAAATCGGAATCAATTTTCGAAAAGCACAATGCGTCGATTCAAAGTGTTAGAGCGTCCTTTGTGCGTCCGAAAGGACGCACGGCGCACTAAGGGGCCGACAATTCCCCCGAGGAGACCGTGATGATCGAATTTGCCGCCGCAAGCGGGCCGCGCCTTATGCTGGACGAAACATCGGTGCTGGATATCGGCGGATGCATTGTCGACGGCGTCGACATCGCGCCGAAACGTGCCATTCCCGACGACGGTGATGCGCGAATCGACCACTCGCTCGAAGGCTTTCTCTTCACCTGCGGGCCGGATCATATCCGCCACCGCCAGCCGATTCCCGGCCGGGACGACGGCAAGGTTTATCCGCTGCACGGATCGGCCTCCGGCCATGCGGCAAAGGTGCTGTGGACGAAGTTCGAGAACGGCAATGCCGAATGCCGCGCCGATATCGACATCACCACCATCGAGGGACTGCCGCAGCGCATCGAGCGGCTGTGGCGGATCGATGGGGCGACCGGCGAGGTGCGGCTCGAGGACCGGGTCGTCAATATGAGCGATCGGGCGGTGCCGACCTTCCTGATGTACCACATAAACACTGGCGGCAAATGGCTGGACGAGGGCACGCGGCTCGAGGGCCAGATGCTGGAGAATGGTGGTTTCCCCTGGGCGTTCGGCGAGGAGCCGGGCGGCATCTTCTGCGTCACGGCGCCGGCGACGGAGGAGGGCTTCGCAGAGGTCCGCCTCGGACCGATCGCCGCAATCGGCGGCAGGACGCTGCGTGTGCGCTTCCGCGCCGACACGCTGCCCCATCTGCAGGTCTGGCGGAACCAGAAGGCGCCCGCCCATATCATCGGTATCGAGCCGGTTTCGCATCGCTGGATATCGCGCGACGAGCTTCAGGCCGCTGGTGAGTTCAACATGTTGGCGCCCGGCGAGAGCCGAAGCTATGTGCTGACCTTTACCTTCCTGTGAACGAAGTGTTGTTGACGCTGGCAGACCTCCGTCGTAGACCTTCAGCCCACGATTTTTGAGGAGACAAGACGATGGATATTCGCCAGATCGACGATGAATATTCGGTTTCGGGCCAGATCACGCTGGACGAGCTCGACGAGATCAAGGCGCTGGGGTTCAAATCGATCGTCTGCCACCGCCCCGATCACGAAAGTCCCGACCAGACGTCGTTCTCCGTCATCGAGGCGCGCGCCAAGGAGCTCGGCCTCGAGATCGCCCATGTGCCGGTTGGACCGATGGGCGTGACCGAGGAAGCCGTGCAGGGCATGGTCGACGCGCTCGATGAATTCCCGCGGCCGATGCTCGGCTATTGCCGCTCTGGCGCGCGCTCGACGGCGATTTACCAGAAGACCCACCATATCCGTAATTGAGCCCGTTCCGGGGGGGCCGATTTTCCGGCGTTGAACCTCAGCGCCGCCACCTTCCATTCACTCAGGAGACTATAATGAGCATTAAGCGTATCGACGTCGGCTCGCGCATGAGCGGCGCCGTCATTCACGGCAACACGGTCTATCTCGCAGGTCAGGTCGGCGAGGGCGAAAGCGTCACCGATCAGTGCAAGTCCTCGCTTGCCGAAGTCGACCGCCTGCTGGCTGCATCAGGCAGCAGCAAGTCGAAGATCCTGCAGACGATCATCTACCTGTCCGATATCGCCGATTTCGCCGAGATGAACGCCGTCTGGGAAGGCTGGATCGATCCGGCCAATCCGCCGGCCCGCGCCACCAGCGAAGCCAAGCTCGCTGCGCCGAAATACAAGGTCGAGTTCATCATCACGGCGGCACTCGACTAAGTCGCACCATACCGATTGCCTGAAGCCGGTGAGCCCTGCGCGTGCTCACCGGCTTTTTGTTTGCGCGATTTCGGAGAGCGTGCGTGTCGGCGTGATCGCTTCGGGATCGAGTTTGACCTCGATGATTGCAGGTTTGCCGCTGGCGCGTGCCCGCTCGAAGGCGGGAGCGAATTCCGCTGTCGTTTCCACCGTCTCGCCGTGGCCGCCATAGGCGCGGGCAAGGGCTGCGAAGTCGGGATTGGTCAGATCGGTGCTGCTGACGCGGCCTGGATACTCGCGCTCCTGATGCATGCGGATCGTGCCGTAGATGCCATTGTTGACGACGACTGCGATAATCGGCAGGCCGTAGCGGATGGCGGTGGCGAATTCCTGGCCGTGCATCAGGAAGCAGCCGTCGCCGGCAAAGCAGATGACTTCGCGCTCGGGAAACAGCCGCTTGGCGGCCACCGCCGCCGGCAGGCCGTAACCCATCGAGCCTGAGGTGGGGGCGGCCTGGGTGTTGAAACGGCGAAAACGATGGAAGCGGTGCACCCAGGTGGCGTAGTTGCCCGCACCATTGGTGAAGATCGTCTGCGGTCCGGTATTGGCCTCCAGCCATTCCATGATCGGCCCCATATGGACGGCGCCCGGACCTGTCGATGGCGGCGTCGACCAGGCGAGATAGGCCTGGTGCAGGCGTGCGGTGCGCTCGGTCCAGTGCGGTTCGCCCGGCGCTTCCAGGTCAGCGAGCGCGGCGACGAAATCGGCAGGTGCGGCGCAGATGGCAAGATCCGGGCGATAGACGCGGCCGAGCTCGGAAGGGTCGGGATAGATGTGCACCAGCGATTGCTGGGGATAGGGGATATCGATCAGCGTATAGGACGAGGACGGCATTTCCGACATGCGACTGCCGAGGAGGATCAGCAGGTCGCTCTCCTTGATCTCCTTCGCCAGAGAGGGATTGATACCGATGCCGACATCGCCGGCATAGCAGGGATGAAGATGATCGAACAACATCTGCCGGCGGAAGGAGCAGCCGATGGGCAGTTGGAAACGCTCGGCGAAGCTCTGAAAATCGGCGACGGCATCGGCATCCCAGCGTGTGCCGCCCAGGATTACCATCGGCCGCTCGGCCTTCAGCAAGCGGAGATAGAAATCGTCGATCTGGCGGCGGCCGGGGTGGGCCTCGACGTTGGCATAATGCCTGGCGCGGGGTGCCTCGACCTCATCGCGCAGCATGTCCTCCGGCAGCGTCAGCACGACAGGGCCGGGCCGGCCGGAGGTTGCGACCGCAAAGGCGCGGGTGACGAATTCGGGAATACGAGCGGCATCGTCGATCTCACCCACCCATTTGGCGAATTCGGTGAAGGCGCGGCGGAACTCGACCTCCTGGAAGGCCTCGCGCTCGCGTGCTTCCCGCTGCACCTGGCCGATGAACAGGATCATCGGGATCGAGTCCTGCCTTGATATATGCAGGCCGGCGGAGGCGTTGGTGGCGCCGGGGCCGCGGGTCACCATGCAAATGCCGGGTTCGCCGGTCAGCCTGCCCCAACAATCCGCCATCATCGCCGCTCCGCCCTCCTGGCGGCAGACGAGGACGTCGATATCGCTGTCGCGCAACGCATCGAGCACGGCGAGGAAACTCTCGCCGGGCACGCAGGAGAGACGCTTGACGCCATTCGCCTTCAGCGCCTCGACGATCAGTTCTCCGCCCGTCTTCTTCATGACAATGCCTTCTTCATGACAATGCCTTCTTCATGACGATGCCTTCCTCTCGAGCTCGACGAGTTCCGCCAGAACTTCGGCCTGATGTTCGCCAAGACGCGGGCTCGGCCTGATGTAACGCAGCGGCGTCTCCGACAGCACCACAGGCGTCCTGACACCGGGGATCACGGTGCCCGCGGCATCTGCAAGGTCGATGCGCAGGCCGCGGGCCTGCACCTGCGGATGGGCGAACATTTCCTCGATCGTATTGATGGCGCCTGATGGAACCGCGTTCTCCTCGCAGGCCTTCAGCAGATCCGCCTTCTGCCATTTCAACGTCTCGGTGGAGACGAGGCGTCGCACTTCGCCGCGATTGCCGACGCGGGCCTTGTTGGTGGCGAAACGCTCGTCGCCGGCGATGGCCTCCAGGCCAAGGATGGTGCAGAGGCGACGGAACTGCCCATCGTTTCCAACTGCGAGAATGAGGTAACCATCCGCCGTCGGCACGACCTCATAGGGCGAGATATTGGGATGGGCGTTGCCGAGGCGGGTCGGTGCCTCGCCGGAAACCAGATAATTCATGTTCTGATTGGCGAGCACGGCCGATTGCACATCGAGCAGGGCCATGTCGACCAACTGGCCTTCGCCTGATTTGAGGGCGTGAATCAGGGCGGCTTCGATCGCCGAGACGGCATAAATGCCGGTGAAGATATCGGCGATGGCGACGCCTGCCTTCATCGGCTGGCCGCCTGGTTCACCAGTGATCGACATGAAGCCGGACATGCCCTGGACGATGTAATCGTAGCCGGCGAGGCTGGCATAAGGGCCGTTCTGGCCGAAGCCGGTGATCGAGCAATAGACGAGCTTCGGGTTCACCTTGCGCAGGCTGTCATAATCGAGCCCGTATTTGACGAGGCCGCCGAGCTTGAAATTCTCGATGACCACGTCAGCGGTGGAGATGAGGCGGCGGACGAAATCCTGGCCTTCGGCGCTCTTCAGATCGGCAGTGACGGAGCGCTTGCCGCGATTGGCGGCGTGGTAATAGGCGGCCGAGAGGTTCTCGCCATCGGCGTCCTCGACGAAGGGCGGCCCCCATTGGCGCGTGTCGTCGCCGCCGTCGGGATTTTCGACCTTGATGACGTCAGCGCCGAGATCGGCGAGCATCTGTCCCGCCCAGGGGCCGGCGAGCACGCGGGCAAGCTCGATAACCCGGATGCCGGCAAGCGGTGGTTTTTTCATCACGGTCTCTGTCATGTTCCTCCCGGCAATTTCTATGGCGCCAGCGTCACCTCAGATGTATCGGATACAGGCTTTGAAGCAAAGCGGCGCTCGCGCCAGAGGATGTAGAAGCCTGATGCCACGATGATGGCAATGCCGAGCCATTTGACCGCATCCGGAAAGTCGGCGAAGACCAGCCAGGCGAAGATTGTCGCCGAGACGATCTCGAAATATTGCAGCGGCGCCAGCGTCGAGGCCGGTGCTGCGCGATAGGCGTAGACGCCGAGGATGCCGGTGATTGCGGCCATGGCGCCGACGCCGGCGACATAGAACCAGGCGCGGCCTTCCGGCATGACCGGATCGAAGAGGTCGGAGCCGGTTCCCTGACCGAGGAAAAGCAGGAGGACACAGAAGAGCAGGCCCCAGATGCTCATCTGGAACTGCATCGACCAGGGGTCTTCCCTGCGCGAGAGGGCGCGGGTCATCAGCACGAAGATGGCGATGCAGAGCGCGCTGACGACAGGCAGAAGCGCGATGTAGCCGACCTCTTCGAAACTCGGCTGGATGATCAGCATCGCCCCGAAGAAGCCGACGCCGCAGGCGGTATACCGCCGCCAGCCAATCGTCTCCTTCAGGAAGATGCCACCGAGGATCGTCACCATGATCGGCTCGACGAAGAAGATCGCGATCGCGTCGGCGACCGCCATATATTTCAGCGTCGTGACGAAGGAGATCATCGAAACGGTGATGATCGCGCCGCGGATGGCATGGAAGAGGCTCTGTCGCCAGGAAAAATCGGCGAAGCTGCGCCGCCATATCACAAGTGGCAGCATGCAGAGCGCCTGGACGATGAAACGGCCGGCGGTGATCTCCCCGGATGGCACGGTCGTGATCGCAAGCTTGGCAAAAATATCGATGAGCGGCGAGACCATCACCGAGAGTACCATCAGCACAAGCCCCATCGTCACGTCGGAGGCGGACGAAACGGGGCGGGCGGAGGAGCTGCTCATGATGAAATCCCTGTACTCAGGATATTGGTCGCTCAGGATCTTGCGACGGCCCTGTCGCACCACTCGCCAAAGGCTGCGATCGCCGCATCCGCGCCGATCTCATTCAGTGTTTCGTGCCGCATGTCCTGATATATCTCACTGCTGATACGGGAGAAGCCTTGGTCTTTCAAATGGTTTGACAGCCAGAGCACCGCTTTTCCATGCTCCGTCGCCGGGTCCACTCCACCGCCGACCAGATGGATCGGCATATCCCGCGGCAGCCGGTCTAGATGGATTTTCTGCGGCGCGCGGAAGGTCAACTCGAAGAGATCGAGCCAGAGAGAGACTGAGGCGTCGAAGCCGCAGAGTGGATCGGCGACATACTTGTCAACTTCATCAGGACGACGCGACAGCCAATCGAACTCGGTGCGGCGGCCGGCAATGGATTTGCCCCAGGTGCCGAAGGTGAGCTTCGGCAGCAGGCCGCTCGGCACGTCAGAGCCCTTCAGCATGCGCTCGGCAAGCAGGATCGCCTGGGCGGCGCGGCCGGCAAGGCCAACGGCGAAATTCGAATTCCAGACGGCGACAGCATCGAAGTCGGCCGGAGCCGTGACGGCTGCATTGAGGGCGATGAGGCCGCCCATCGAATGGCCGAAGAGGATCACCGGCAGGCCGGGATGGCAGGAGGCCGCATGGCCGCGCATGGCGATGACGTCGCCAATCACCCTTTCGACCCCACCACGCCGGGCAAAGCGGCCGATCGGCGCATCGGCTGCCGTCGTCTCGCCGTGGCCGCGATGATCGTGGGCATAGACATGATAGCCGCGCACCGCCATCGCCTCGGCAAAGGAGCGGTATCGTTTCGAATGTTCGGCCAGGCCATGCGATATCAACAGGATGCCGCGTGCCGCAGCTTCGGCCTTAGCATGGTGATAGGCCAGCGACGCCCCAGGCACGACGAGCCTTTGCGTTTCAGAAAACATGTGGGTCCTCCCGGCGGCAACAGACCAGATCGCCGGGTAATTGCAACATCGGCGTTTGGTTATCCGATAACAAATTGCAGCCTTGTTGCGATTCAGGGTTGCTGCCTTTTGAATTTGATGCTTATTTGTTCCTGTATTGTTCTTTTTGGGGGTTGAAATGAGCAGCATGCAATTGCGTACCTTGTCGTTCGCTGTGTCGATGGTTATTGCCGGCGCCGCCGTGGCGCAGGAGGCCGGCGGGCGCACCCGCTTCATTCTGGCGGCGAGCTGGCAGCCGGCTTTTTGCCAGACAAACCAGAAGAAGGCCGAATGCGCGAGCCAGACCGGCGAGCGCCCTGACGCGACGAACTTCTCGTTGCACGGGCTCTGGCCGATGCGGCAGGATTATTGTGGTGTGAGCGCCGATCAGAAGACCGCCGACAAGGACGGCGACTGGAACAAGCTGCCGGAGGTCACGCTTGCAGCGGAGACGAAGACGGCGCTTGCCAAGGCGATGCCCGGCACGCAATCCGGCCTGGAACGGCATGAATGGGTGAAGCACGGCACCTGCACGAAGATGAGTGCCGACGACTATTTCGGCGTCGGTGTGCATCTCGTGGGCGCACTCAACGCGTCGGCTGTGCGTGATCTCTTCGCTGCCAATATCGGCAAGCCGGTCAAGGCCGAAGCCATCAAGGCGGCTTTCGACAAGAGCTTCGGGCCGGGTGCCGGCGATCGTGTCAAGATGAGCTGCCGGCGGGCCGGCAATGTCAGGATGATCAGCGAGCTGACGATCGGGCTTTCGGAAGCTGCCGGAGCGGCATCGGCGAAAAGTGCCGGGCTTGCCGATCTGATCCAGGGTGCTGGAAAAACGTCGTTCGGCTGCGACGAGGGCGTCGTCGACGCTGCGGGCTTTTGACCGGAAATCCTGAGTAAACCGGGTTTCGGCGTTGCCCGGAGGCGCTGTTTCGCCTACATAGCGGCACAATCAAAGTTTCCCGCCCGGAGCAGCGCAGCATGGCACGTCAGTTCATTTATCATATGTCCGGCCTCAACAAGGCCTATGGCAACAAGAAGATCCTGGAGAATATCCACCTTTCGTTCTACCCGGATGCCAAGATCGGTATCCTCGGTCCGAACGGCGCGGGTAAATCCACCGTACTGCGCATCATCGCGGGCCAGGACAAGGAGTATACCGGCGAAGCCTGGCTCGCCGAAGGTGCGACGGTTGGCTATCTGGAGCAGGAGCCGCATCTCGATCCCAACAAGACGGTGTTCGAGAACGTCATGGAAGGCGTTGCCGCGAAGACGGCTGTCCTTGATCGTTACAACGAATTGATGATGAACTATTCCGATGAGACGGCGGAAGAGGGCGCCAAGCTTCAGGACGTCATCGACAGCCAGAACCTCTGGGATCTGGAAAGCCAGGTCGAAATGGCGATGGAAGCGCTGCGTTGCCCGCCGCGCGACGCCGAAGTCACCAGCCTTTCCGGTGGTGAGCGTCGCCGTGTCGCGCTCTGCCGTCTGCTGCTTTCGCAGCCGGATCTGCTGCTGCTCGACGAACCGACCAACCACCTGGACGCCGAAACCATCGCCTGGCTCGAAAAGCATCTACGCGACTATCCGGGCGCCGTGATGATGATTACCCACGATCGCTACTTCCTGGACAATGTCACCGGATGGATCCTCGAACTCGACCGCGGTCGTGGCATTCCTTACGAAGGCAACTACTCGGCCTACCTGCAGGCGAAAGCCAAGCGCATGCTGCAGGAAAGCCGCGAAGACGCTTCGCGCCAGAAGGCGATCAGCCGCGAACAGGAATGGATCGCTTCCAGCCCGAAGGCCCGTCAGGCCAAGTCCAAGGCCCGTATCAAGTCCTACGAGCAACTGGTGGATGCCGCCGAGAAGCAGCGTCCCGGTGACGCGCAGATCATCATCCCGGTCAGCGAGCGCCTCGGCCAGGTGGTCATCGAGATGGAAGGCATCACCAAGGGCTTCGAGGGCCGCACGCTGATCAACGACCTGTCGATCAAGCTGCCGCCGGGCGGCATTGTCGGCATCATCGGCCCGAACGGCGCCGGCAAGACAACCCTGTTCAAGATGATCACTGGTCAGGAAAAGCCGGATGGCGGTTCGATCCGTATCGGCGAGACCGTGCATCTCGGTTATGTCGACCAGAGCCGTGACGCGCTTGCGGCTGACAAGACGGTCTGGGAGGAAATCTCCGGCGGCGCCGAAATCATCAAGCTCGGCAAGTTCGACATGAACTCCCGTGCCTATTGCGGCGCCTTCAACTTCAAGGGCGGCGACCAGCAGCAGAAGGTCGGCAATCTCTCCGGCGGTCAGCGCAACCGCGTTCACCTTGCCAAGATGCTGAAGGCCGGCGGCAACGTTCTGCTGCTCGACGAACCGACCAACGACCTCGATACGGAAACGCTGGGTGCGCTGGAAAACGCGCTGGAGAATTTCGCCGGCTGCGCCATCATCATCAGCCACGATCGCATGTTCCTTGACCGTCTGGCGACGCATATCCTCGCTTTCGAAGGCGACGGCCATGTCGAATGGTTCGAAGGTAACTTCGAGGATTATGAACAGGACAAGGTGCGCCGCCTTGGCCCCGACGCCCTTAACCCGGGCAGCCAGGCCCACAAGCGTCTGACGCGCTGATTTATTCCATCTGTTTTCGCTTGCGAGAGCCCCGGTTCGGCCGGGGCTTTTTCATGCCTGGCTCTGTCGCAATCTGAGCAGGCAATTTCGTGGAGAGAGCGAATTCTCGCTTGCCAGCGCTTTTCAAATCACATAAAGATATCTTTATATCTTGATTGGATCGAAGATGAGCGAACCCTTGAAGCTTGGACTGGATGCGCTGGTGGACGTCTTGAAGGCGGCCGGCGAGCCCACGCGCCTGCGTCTTCTGGCGCTTCTTGACAGCGGCGACCTGACGGTGACCGATCTTACCGAAATTCTCGGCCAATCCCAGCCCCGCATCTCCCGTCACCTGAAGCTGCTCGGCGAGGCCGAACTGATCGAACGCTACCAGGAGGGCGCCTGGGCCTATTTCCGCCTCAAGCAGGACGGCAAGGCCGCCATGCTGGTGAGGGCGCTGCTCAAGCATGTTTCCGAGAACGATCCGACCATCCTTCGCGACGGCGAGCGGCTTTCGCAGGTCAAGCGCCAGCGCGCCGAGCGGGCGCAGGCCTATTTCAGCCGCAACGCGGCCGAATGGGACGAGCTTCGCCGCCTGCATGCGGCCGACGAAGAGGTCGACGCCGCCGTCATCCGGCTGCTCGGCAGCCAGCCGATCGACTCGCTGCTCGATCTCGGCACCGGCACCGGCCGCATCCTCGAACTCTTGTCCGGGCTCTACCGCCGCGCGACCGGCGTCGATGCCAGCCGCGACATGCTGAGCGTGGCGCGTGCCAATCTCGACAAGTCCCGCATCACCAAGGCCACCGTGCGCCATGCCGATATCCTGAACCTGCCGTTCGAGGGACAGGATTTCGATCTGGTGACGATCCATCAGGTGCTGCATTTCTTCGATCAGCCGGAAATTGCGATCGCGGAAGCGGCGCGCATGCTCCGACCGGGTGGCCGGCTCGTGGTCATCGACCTTGCGCCGCACACGCTCGAATATCTCCGCGACGAGCATGCGCATGTCCGTCTCGGCTTTTCGCACCAGGCAATGTCCGACTGGCTGCGCAAGACCGGGCTCGACGTCGAGCAGGTCGTCGATCTTCATCCGGGTCAACAAAGCGGGCAGGGGTTGACGGTCACCGTCTGGCTCGCGCGCGATCCGAGGCGCCTCATGGCTTCGCAGGCGAGCGAAGGTGCCGAACCTACATTTGCCGGGAGGGTATGACATGGTTTTGAAAAACGAAGCGCGCGGCCGCAACATCAGGGTCTCCTTCGAATTCTTCCCGCCTAAATCGGAGGAGATGGAAGGGCAGCTCTGGCATACCGTCAGCCAGTTGCAGGACTGGGACCCGGATTTCGTCTCGGTGACCTATGGCGCCGGCGGCACCACCAAAGCGCCGACGCTGACCACCGTCACGCGGTTCCTGTCGCAGACGCCGCTTGCCACCGCCTCGCATCTCACCTGTGTCGGTGCGACCAAGGAAGAGACGCATCAGGTGGTCGACACGTTCCGCAAAGCCGGCGTGACGCATTTCGTGGCGCTGCGCGGCGATGCGCCCGGCGGCGCCGGCGCGCCCTACCAGCCGCATCCCGGCGGTTACGCCAATGCGGCGGAGCTGGTTGCCGGCCTCAAGGAAATCGGCGATTTCGAGATTTCGGTCTCCGCCTATCCGGAAAAGCACCCGGAAAGCCGCGATACGGCGGCCGATATCGACATGCTGAAGCGCAAGGCCGACAATGGCGCCGACCGGGCGCTGACGCAATTCTTCTTCGACAACGACAATTTCGAGCGTTACCTGGAGCGGGTGCGCGGCGCCGGCATCTCGATCCCTGTCGTGCCCGGCATCATGCCGATACAGAACCTGACGCAGCTGAAGCGCTTCGCCGGGGCCTGTGGCACCATCATCCCTACCTTTCTCGACGAGCGCTTTGCGGGCTTCGACGACAAGCCTGAGGAGCGGGCGAAGGTCGCGGCCGAAGTCGCTGCCGAACAGATCGAGGATCTCGTCCGGCGCGGCATCCATGATTTCCATCTCTATACGATGAACCGTGCGCCGCTGGTTTCCGCCGTGCTCGACAATCTCGGCATATCCCGCCGGGAAACAAAAAGTGCGGGCGCAGCCGCCTGATCCTTTCGGGACGTTCAAAAGTAAAAAGCGCATGTCGGGCGGGACATGCGCTTTCTCGTTGGCGGATTGATCAGCTATTCAGGAGTTTAGGCACTATCAGTCATTACACTTTCGTCGGCCAGCTCAGATGAAGAGCATAGACAAGACGAAAGCAAATGCTGCACTGACCAACAGAACATTCAAGGATTGCGTGAGTCCCATGTCTGTCTCCTCGCGTTAACCGGCCGATAATATGTCTGAAATATGTCGGTTGGGAAGCAGATCTTATGCTGCGCTGCAGAACGGTTCGGTGGATAAGTCGAATAGCGCTCTTGCAAGCCTTTGAAATAAATCAATAATTCGCGACAAATTTTTGTTCACACAATTTAACATGCCGTTAAATCGGGCGATTGAGCATTTATCTATGCGCCTAAAACATGGCGGGCTCACAACCGGTTGAAAACATATGGAATTCGCAACCGGTTTCAGGCGGCCCTTGCCAGCATGCGATAGGCGCGGCCGTCGAGAATGACCAGGCCGAAACCGATCAGCGCCATGCCGGCGAATTCACCCAGTGCAAGCCTTTCGCCGAGGAAGAGCACGCCGAGAAGGATGGCGCTCGGCGGCACCAGCAGGGTGACGAGCGAGGCGTTGGTGGCGCCGGCCGACGTCATGATCCTGAAATAGAGGATGTAGCCGAAGGCGGTCGACAGCAGTGCCAGCGCCAGGATGGCGAGGAAGGCATCGAGCGGCGGTGCAGTAAGCGTCCAGGGACGATCGGCCAGTAGCGACAGCGGCAGCGCAATCAGCGAGGAGGCGGTCAACTGGCCGGCTGCGGTGACAGGGGCAGGAACATTCTTGAAGCGTTTGCCGTAAGTGGCGGCAAAGCCATAGGAGATCGCGGCAAGTACGGGAAGAAGCAGCGCCCAGAGGGGGGCTTCGCCACCGGCCGACATGCCGGGGCCGATCAGCACGATCGTTCCGACCAGGCCGACAAGACAGCCGGCGATCTTTGCCGGCGACAGCTTCTCGTCTGAGGTGAAGTAGTTGGCGATGAGCACGGTCCAGATCGGTGTCGTCGCATTCAGGATCGCCGCAAGCCCGGCGCCGATGCGGGTTTGGCCGAAGAAGATCAGCGCATGCGGCAGGGCATTGTTGATGAGCCCGAGGATCAGGAATTCGCGCCAACGGGCCTTGAGGATCGCATAGAAGTCGAAACGGCCGGCGATATAGACATGCAGCGCCAGCGCTGCGAGCAGCAGCCTGAAGAAGACGAGGGTCAGCGGCGGCACATGCTCGACGGCGATGCGGGCAAAGAAGAAGGAGCCGCCCCAGATCAGGCCGAGCAGGACCAGCAGACCCCAGGTCCAGGCATTCATTCTGCTGTCCATGCCGATTGCTCCACCGCAAGCTGCTCGTTTTGCCGAAAATCGGCACCGGTTTCGGCTTGATGCTTTAGCGCAAGCAGCGGATCGCGCCACCCGTTTCTTGCGAAGCGGGCGGCGGTAAAGTGTCAGCGGAGATCAGAGAGCGTTGAGAAGGGCAGGCGTTGCCCATCCATCGGCCGGCATGCCGAGGCGCTGCTGTTCCTTCTGGATTGCGACACGCGTGCCGGAGCCGAGGATGCCGTCGATCTCGCCGACATCATGGCCGAGCGACTGCAGCTTGGTCTGCAGCGCCTTCATCTGGTCGCTGGCGAGCCCCTGTTCCGGCACCCCCTTGAGATAGGGCTCGGCGCCCGAAAGGCGGGTCCCGAAATAGGCGGCCGAAGTCGTGTAGATGAACGACTTGTTCCATTCGAGATAGATCTTGAAATTGGGATAGGCGATGAAGGCCGGTCCCATGCGGCCCTGCGGCAGAACGAGATCGCCTTCGAGGTTACCGAAGGCGGTATTGCCGTCGCGCGGCTTGACGCCGAGCGCGAACCATTCGCCCGCTTTCATCGTGCCGCCGAGACCGGATTTTTCCCAGGGCAGATTATCGGGCAGGGTCACTTCCTGCAGCCAGGGCTGGCCGCGCTCGAAGCCGAGATGCTGGATGAATTTGGCCGCCGTCAGAATGGCGTCCGGGCCGCTCTGCTTCAGGCGGATATGACCGTCACCGTCGCCATCCATGCCATAGGCAATGATGTCGCGCGGCAACATCTGCACCTGGCCGATCTCGCCGGCCCAGGCGCCGGTATTGGTGGCGGGGTCGAGGTCGCCGTGCTGAACCATCTCGACGAGGGCGATGAGCTGCGGACGAAAGAGTTCCGGGCGGCGGCAGTCGTGTGACAGCGTCACCAGGGCATTGCGGGTGTTGAAATCGCCCTGGACGGCGCCGAAATCGGTTTCCATTGCCCAGAAGGCGGTGATGACGCCCGGGGGGACGCCGAATTCCTGCTCGGCGCGGGCAAAGACGTCGGCATATTGCTTCATCTTCTGGCGGCCGATGTCGAGGCGGGCCTGGCTGACGGTGCGCTGGGAGAACTCGAGGAAGGTCTGCTTGAAGACGCCCTGGGCGCGGTCCCGGCTCAGCACCTTGGGGTCGATCTCGGCGCCGGCGAAGGCCTCGTCGGCGGCTACCGCACTGGCGCCGGCTACGACCGCATCTTTCTTGACGCCTTCGAGGAAGGTGGACAGATCGCCGCCGCAGGGCGCTGCCGGGGCTGCGTCTGGCGCCTGCTGGGCGGCCGCGCCGCCTGCGAGGGCGAGGGCAAACAGAAGGGCGAGTGCAGAGCGGCTTGCGAGCGAGCGGTGCATGGATGTGGTCCTTATATCAAACAGAATGCCGTCGCTTTCACAGACGAATGTGACGGAAGCAAGAAATATCGCAAGACGTTACTAAGAATTTCTATCCTTGGAAACGGCCGCGACCCAATTGTTCCAGTTCTTTGCGCTGCCGGCAAAGACATTGATATCGGTCGGCCCACTGATGCCGGGAATAACGCCGGTCGAGGTATATTGCCAGAAGGCCCAGCGGCGGTCGGAATAGGTCACTTCGGGGTGTTTTGCCACCGAACGGACCCAGAAATGATAATCCTGGAAGTAGCCGGCGAGATTGTCGCGATGGAAATCGACCGAGGTATAGATGATCGGGCGCTTGCCGTAGTAGGCCTCCAGCCGGTCCATGAAACGCTGCATTTCGGCGCGCACCGTTTCAGCGTCGGGGCGGTAGCGGCAGGTCTTCGATTCGGCGTTCCATTCGACGTCGAGCACTGGCGGCAGGCGCATGGCCTCCTTCGGCACGTTGCGGATGAACCAGTCTGCCTGCTGATCGGCCGAAGAGCAGAAATAATAGAAATGATAGGGGGCATGCGGGATGCCGGCTGCGCGGGCTTCGCGCCAGTATTCGTCGAAGCGCGGATCGACCCTGTCCTTGCCTTCGGTTGCCTTGATGAAGGCGAAGGCGACACCGGAATTCTTTACCGTGGCCCAATCGATATCGCCCTGCCATTTGGAGATATCGATGCCGTGGACCTGGTTCTGCTGCGGATGCTTCGGACCGAAATCCTGCGGATCGGTATCCTTGAAGCGCGTCTTTGGCTTGATCGATGCCGTTTCGAGATAGTCATAACCGGAAGAAGTGCAGCCAGCCAGCATGATGGCCAGGGGCAAAACGCAAAACAAAAGCCGGCGCATGGGCGTCCCGTCGTAACTCGAATGATCTTTTTGCCCCACAACTTGACCTTCGAAAAAGACGAGTCAGCAGAGGATAACCCTCTTTTCACCATATCAACGTAAAAAATCGGTTAGTTTCAAGCGAATTATAAGCGCTTGCTGATAATGGCAGCCCGCCAGGCATAACCACCGCCGACGGTATCGAACAACAATATCGCGTTGTTTTCATGGGCTTGCGCTTCCAGAACCTCACGCAGATCGGGGCGCGGGGTGACGTGGAATTTCGCAAGCCAGGACTGCAGCATGCGCCGGAACCAGGCCGGCAAGCCTTCCTGCTGGCCGAAATCGACGATGTGCAGCTGTCCGCCGGGATTGAGTGCGGCGATCGATGCATCGACGGCGCGCTCCCAGTCCGGGATCATCGACAGGGCATAGGAAATCAGGATGCGGTCGAAGCCGCTGACGCCGAATTCGCGCGGCGTGAACGCCGTGGCGTCGGCGACGCGGAATTCCGGGATCGTCGCCTTGGTGGCGAAGGTCTTGCGCGCCGAAATCAGCATTTCCTGGGAAATGTCGAGGCCGAACAGCTTGGCGGTCGGGAAATGCCTGTGGGCGAAGGCCATGTTGCGCCCGGTGCCGCAGCCGACTTCAAGCAGGGTGCCGCCTTCGGGAACGTCGAGATTGCGGATCGTGCTGTCGCGGCCGAGAAGATAATATTTGCGGGTCAGGTCGTAGATGTGTCGCTGGTAGCGGTACATGCCATCCATGAGGCTGGCATGTTCATCACTCTTTCCTGCCGTCTCAGTGCCGACCTTGCTCACGCCTTCTTCCCGTAAATGTGGAAGCCGCCGTAGATTGCCGAGCGATCGAGCGCGGTCAGTTCAAGCGACTTCTCCTCGAAGTAATCCCATTGGTCGCGGATCGCCGGAGCCAGACGGCCTTCGATGATGCTTTTTTCGGCGGCGGTGCGGAAGATCACGCGGGCGCCGTCGCGCGCCGTGCGGGTGATTTCCGTCCAGACGTCGTTCAACTGCTCGTCCGTCATCCAGTCCTGTGCGTCGAGCAGGATGTAGCGGTCGCGCGAGGCGGCCGGCTCGCGAGCCAGAAGCTCGGTGAAGCTTGCGTGGTGGACGTTGACGCGGTCGACATTGGCGCGGATCACCTGATAGTGCTCCGACTTCAAATAGGTCGGCAGCGGGCCTTCCGTTTCGGTGCCGTAGCGGCGGCCGAAGGCCTGCCAGGCAAAATAGTTGTCGCTCATCGGGAAATGACAGGCGAGCTTTTCCAGGCGGTGCTTCAGCACCGGCGCGATCGAATGATCGGCGGCAAGGCTCGCAAGTTCGTCATATTGCTGCGGCGGAATGCCGAGGCCGAAGAGCGAGCTCTTGCGGCCGGTGATCCAGCGCACGACCGGCTTTTCGAAGAGCGGCGCGATCTGCTCGTCGAAGAACTGGCGCTGCTCGCGGATCGAGCGGGTTTTGGTCATCTCGCGCAGTTTGACGCCATGCAGGCGGGCAAGAAGGTGGGCAGCGCCGATGAAGCGGCCGAGCAGGCCCGTTTCGTAAATGTTGCGGTCGAAGACGCTGACGCGGCGGCGGCCGAACTTGCGGCCGTTCCAGTAGCTACGGGTCGCCTCATCGAGACGGGCGGCGAGATGCTGGTCGTAAGCGCGGCTGTTCGACTTCTCGTTCGGCATCGCCAGGAAGCGGACAAGATCGGCATGGCCGGGAAGATGCTTGAAGGCGGCAAGCTTCAGGCGGTTCAGCGCGATGTGGTGCGGGTTGAGATCGACGACGTCGATCGAGGCCGGCGCCTTGGAGAGATAGGCGAGCATGTTGCAGCCGCCAGAGCCGATGGTGACGATGCGATGGTTGGGCTTCAGCTCCATCGCCTGCATGTCGAGATCCGGATCCTCCCAGATCTGCGGATAGACGAGGCCGGAGAAGAGAAGGCCGAAGAGACGCTCGGAAAAGCCATCCTTCGAAAAAGCCTTATGGCGGAGAAGGGCGTCCTTGAGTTTCCGGTTCTTGCGGAAGCCGGCATCCGGTGCAAATTCTGACATGAGTCTGTCACCTTTTTAGCGTTTAGGGCGTGTAGCGCGCCTCTGCTACAGTTTGATGACGTGGGCTGTGGGCGCCGTTCTTCGGAGGCTTCGACCTCCTCGGGCGAGCAACCGGGATGGCTCTCCTGGGAAAGTGATCGGGACGATGGCCGTTCTTCGCTTCGGCCCCTTTCCGGCGCGTGTGATTCCTGCTTTTCTCCCGCCATGGAGGAATGCCATGCGATTTGTCCTGCGTATCCTGAAGGCGCTTGCTCTCCTTCTCGTTCTCCTCGTCATCACTGCCGCCAGCTGGCTCTTCATCCGGCCGCCGGAACTGCTCAGCGTCGGCGACGGCTATGCCGCCAAGATCGTCTGCTCCAATGTCTTCATCGCCGGTCGGGGGGCCGAGGATGTGCTTCATGACGATGTCCAGGCGCCCGGAAATCCGCTGCTGCGGCTCGTGCGTGTCAGCGTCGACCGCGACAACGACCGCGTGACGGCGCGCTTCATGGGACTGTTTGCGCCGAGTTATGCGCTCTATCGCGGCGCTTTCGGCTGCGCGAGCGTGCCGGACGGCAATTTCGAGGCGGCGGCGAATGCAGCGCCCTTCGATCCACCGGCCAAGATGCAGCCGAATGACGCCTTGTGGCCGGAGGGCGAGGGCACCGGCAACCCGGCGGACGGCAAGATCGCCGCGCTGCTTGCCGATGCCGGCGTGGCCGGCCCTGCAATGCGGGCGATCGTCGTGGTGCGCGATGGCCGCATCGTCGCCGAAGCCTATGGCCCCGGCTTCTCGGCAAAGACGCCGCTCATCGGCTGGTCGATGACGAAGACCGTGAATGCGGCGGTCCTCGGCCGGCTGATGCTCGACGGCAAGATCTCCTTCGACGATGATAACCTGCTGGCGCAGTGGAAGAACGATGCGCGCGCCAGGATCAAGGTTTCCGACCTGCTCGGCATGGAGAGCGGCCTTGCCTTCAACGAGGACTATGGCGACGTCGCCGATGTGACGCGCATGCTCTATCTCGATCCCGACATGGTATCGCTGCCGGCCAATGCGCCGATGGAGGCAGCACCCGGCCAGCGCTTCCGCTATTCGAGCGGTACGGCCGTGCTCTTGTCACGCATCTGGATGGACAGGGTCGGCAATGCGCAGGCCGCCTTTTCCTATCCGCACGACGCGTTGTTTTCGCCGCTCGGCATGACGAGCGCGGTGTTCGAACTCGACGCGCGCGGCACGTTTGCCGGAAGCTCCTATCTCTATGCGACGGCGCATGACTGGGCGCGCTTCGGGCAGTTCCTGCTGCAGGATGGCGTGTGGAACGGCCAGCGGCTGCTGCCGGAGGGTTTCGTCGGCGCCATGCGTACCCCGACGGCAGCGTCGAACGGGCGGTATACGCAAGGCCAAGCCTGGCTCGCTCCTGGCGGCCCAAGCGCCGCGTTCGGACTGCCGGAGGATACGTTCTGGCTGACGGGGCATGACGGGCAGAGCATGGCGATCGTGCCTTCCGCCAATCTGGTCGTCGTCCGGCTCGGCCTGACGCCAAGCCGGCTCGACTATCAGCCGCAGACGCTGCTCAAGAAGATCCTGGCCGCCGTGCCGCAACCGGGGGAGCCGAAACAGCAGGCCGGGTCACAACAAAAGGCGCAGCCGCAGCCATAGGCCGGAGCTGCGATCGCCGTTTCAGCAATTGCCTTGGTGTCAGTAGTTGCCTTGGGCGATGTCGGTCATGCCCTTGCGCTTGGCGTCATAATAATAGCCGCGCGCATAGAGGCGGACGGCATCGTCTTCCTTATTGTCGGAGACGAGCCAGGCGCCGCGCAGATATTTCGCGGCATATTTGATGTTGGTCTCGGCATCGAAGAGGCCGCCCGGGGCACCGTCATAACCCATGGACTTGGCGGTGTTGTACTTGATCTGCATGAGGCCGAAATAGCCGCGCTTGTTGTAGGCCTTCGGATTATAGCGGCTCTCGCGATGGACGATGCGGTGGAGCAACGTCTCGGGAATCTCGTAGACCTTCGAATATTTGGCGATGAGTTTGGTGACGAAGCTCTTTTCGACCGTCGGCGCATCGTCTTTGTCGTCGTCGCTGAACATCGGGGGCGCCGTCGGCGGATCGATCGGCCCGGATTCGTCGAAACCGTAATCCATGCTGGCGCGTGGCGTGGTGTCAACTGCGGCAAGTGCTGCAAGCGCACTGTTTTGCGGTGTCGCAGCAAAGGCAAGCTGCGTCGTCGGCTGTGCGGGCGCTCCTGGACGCGGCGTCGGCACGACGGACTGGATCGCCGTCATCTCGGGCGTCAGCGGAATCTGCGCGTAGGCTGCCGGCTGTATGCCTGCCTGCATGGCGAGATCGGCAGGCTGAGAGGTCGCCACGGCCGGCATCGCCGTTGCGGTCAGGGAGGGGGGTGATGCCTGAGGGATGGTCGCGCCAGCGACAGCTGCGCCTTCGGCTGTCGGGATCGCGGCAAGTGTTGCATCTTCGCCGGGCTTCGGCATCGGCACGACGGTCTGGGCGGCTGTCAGTTCGGCCTGGGACGTGTATTCGACGCTCGCACATCCCGTCATCACGCCGCAGAGTATCGTGGAAACGACAAGACTGCGTTTCAGGCCGGATAATCCGATCGCTACCATTCCGCCACTTTCGTGAAATCGCGCCGCCCCGGCAGCGTATAAAAGTTACCAAAAACCTTAAGCCTTGGTGACCCATTAACCTATTCGTGGCATTCCGGCAACCACGGAGTATTACTAGGCTGCAATACGACGATACCCGGCCGTTACGGCACCTGCAGCGATCAGCAGAGTGCCTCCGGTTCGGTTCACGGCGCGCTGGATGCTCGCCTTGCGAATCAGTCCGCGCGCGGCATGGGCGAGAAACGCGTAGGTGGAAGCGTTGAGGATCGCCAGCACGAGGAAGGTCGCTTCCATGATCGCCATCTGGCCGAGGAAGGGCAGGGCCGGATTGAGGAACTGCGGCACGAAGGCGACGAAGAAGATGATGCTCTTCGGATTGAGGGCGGTGACAACATAGGCGTGGAGGAAGATCTTGAGGGACTTCTCCTCCGGCAGATTGTCGTTGTCGGCAATCGGTTCGCCGATGATGGGAGCCCGCCAGAGCTTGAGTCCCAGCCAGATCAGGTAGGCGCCGCCGATCCACTTCAACACGGTGAAGAGGGTCGCGGAGGCGGCCAGAACAGCACCGAGACCGAAGAGAGAAGCGGTCATCGCGGTGAAGTCACCGAGCGCCACGCCGCCTACCGTCGCAAACGCCGTCCTGCGTCCATGACCGAGCGCATAGGATACGACGAGCAGTATCGTCGGCCCCGGTATGGCCAGCATGATGGCGGATGCGGCCGCAAACGCGAGCCAAGCTTCAAGTGACATGGTGTCTCCTCCTATTCCTCGGGAACAAGCAAAGACATCATATTAACCATCCGTCAATCACGCTTCTTTGTATTTCTGGCCTATATTGTCCATGACTTCGGCAAACCATGCCGTCGAAAGGTCAAAAGCCTTGCCGCCCTTGATGCGCGGGAATTCTATAGTGCGCAATTTACCGTTCTGGCCTTCATCATGGCCGGTGACGCCGGAGACTTTATTGAGCGCGCTTTCGACGGCGAGATCGACCATGCTCTGGATCAGCCGCAGGTCGTCGCCGTTGGCGGGCGCCGAGCGGGCGAAATAGCCTGATTTCTGCACGAGGGAACGCTCGGCGTTCAAGAGATTGGCGAACTGCTTCTGGAACCATGCGCCGACATTGATCGTGTCGATCTTCACATGGCCGAAGGCATCGCGCTTGACGGTCTCGCCGGCGGCTTCGCGCTCGGCGACGATGGCGTCGAGGCATGCGCCTTCCGAGACAAAGACCGTGGCATGGCCGTTGCGGTCCATGCTTTCCGTCAGGCGGGCGGCTTCGGCGTCGAGGTCGAAGGCCATCTCAGGCAGGTAGACGGCGTCGATGCTTTTCAGATGCGCGTCCATCATCAGGCCGTCGACATACTGGTTGCGGCTGGTGCGCTGGAGATAGGCGCGAGCGGTGGCGGCCGTCAGCCAGCCGCAATGGCGGCCCATGACCTCGTGGATGACGAGGGTGCGGGGTGCGGCCGTCTGTTCGTTGCTGACATTGTCGAAGAAATGCGCGCCGACTTCGGCGGCCGTCCAGGCGCCGAGCGACTGGCGGATCGGCACGACGTCATTGTCGACAGTCTTCGGCAGGCCGACGACGGTGAGATCGTAGCCGTTGGCGGCGAGGTAGGCGGCAAGGTCGGCGGCCGTGGTGTTGGTGTCGTCGCCGCCGATCGTGTGGAGAATGGTGATGCCGTCATTGGCAAGACGTTCGGCGGCGACCCGCAGCGGGTTCTCGCCTTCCTTGACCAGGCCGCGCTTGACGCAGTCGGCGGCATTGGTGAGCTTGACGCGGCTATTGCCGATCGGCGAGCCGCCGTAGCGGTGCAGCAGCGGCGCCTTTTCGCGCATCTGGCGGGTGATCTCGAGGCTGTCGCCGATCAGCACCCCTTGGTAGCCGGATTTGTAGGCGACGATGTTGAGATCGGGTGCGATGTCGCTGTAGCGTTCGATGAGGCCGCCGACGGCGGAAGAAAGACAGGGCGCCAGGCCTCCGGCGGTCAGCATTGCGACTTTCTGTTTGGCCATGATCCCTCCTACGGTGTTTCGGTGCGGCAGCGTTAGCTAACGCATGGATGCGGCAGGGAAAGGGCCCTGTAAAGTAAAGAATTTACGAAAAATGCGCCTTTCTGCAGTGTTGAACTGCAAAGGCGACCGGAAGTGCGGATATAATCGTTTCAAGCCCGGTCTGCCTGTCGGGGATCTGTTGTGGAAATTTCCATCGCGCGCTCCGCAGCCTACGTGCCTGGCCAATGGCGGCGACCGCTAGCCAGGCCTTAAGGTAAGATAAAGCGGGGCGATGAATCGTTTGCTGCGGTGCGACAATTACCAAATCGTGAAAACTGTGTTCGGCCCTACGACCAATAGTCGCCTTGCAAAGGCTGCGATTCTTTGGTCAAGCTGTTTGTTATAAGTTGACAAGTGTGTGAGATTTTCGATGTCCTTCTGGGAAAAGCTGTTGAATGCCATTGGCAATACCGCAGGCAATGCGCTGTCTGCGGTGGTCGAGGCTATCCGCACGGTTTTCGAAGGCGATCCCGAGACCCGGCGTAAAGTGGCTTTCTCCGTGGCGATCATCGCGCTGTCGGCCAAGATGGCCAAGGCCGACGGCATCGTTAGCGAGAAGGAGGTCGAAGCCTTCCGCGAAATCTTCGAATTCCCGCAGGATCAGGCAAAGAACGTCGCCAGGCTTTACAACCTCGCGCGCCAGGACGTCGCCGGCTACGAAGCCTATGCCGAACGGCTTTCCACGCTCTGCGTTACTTGCGCAGCCAATTGCACAGTGCTGGAAGACGTGCTCGACGGCCTCTTCCACATCGCCAAGGCCGATGGGCTGATCCACGAGAAGGAACTGAATTTCCTGCGTCATATCGGCGAGATCTTCGAGATGAGCGAGACCCGCTTCGAGCAGATCGCTGCCCGCCACGTCTCGTCCGGCGGCGATCCCTACAAGGTTCTCGGCGTCTCGCCTTCGGACGATTTCCCGACCATCCGCCGCCGTTACCATGGCCTTGTCAGCGAACATCATCCCGATCGGCTGATCTCGCGCGGCGTGCCGAAGGAATTCCATGTGATCGCCAATGAGCGCATGGCGGCGCTGAACGCGGCCTATGAGGCGATCGAGAAGGAACGCCGCGCGGCATGACCTCTTTCGAGGCCGACTGCAGAAGCGCTCGCGTGCAGCCCTCGCCGAACCATGGCGAGCGGGCGGACGGGCGCCATCCCGATATGATCCTGCTGCACTATACCGGCATGCCAACGGCTGATGGCGCGCTCGACTGGCTCTGTCGCGCCGAGAGCCAGGTTTCCAGCCACTATTTTGTGCATGAAAACGGCGAGGTGGTGCAGCTCGTGCCGGAAACACGGCGTGCCTGGCATGCGGGAAAAAGCAGCTGGCACGGCGAGACGGACATCAATTCTCTGTCGATCGGCATCGAGATCGCTAATGCCGGCCATCCCGGCGGACTCCCCGATTATCCGAAAGAGCAGATCGCCGCGGTGATCGAATTGTGTCGCGACTGTGTCAAACGTTGGTCGATCGTGCCGGAACGGGTGCTCGGGCATTCCGATGTCGCCCCCATCCGCAAGGTCGATCCGGGCGAGAAATTCCCCTGGGCCGAGCTCCACCGGGCGGGCATCGGGCACTGGGTCGAGCCGGCAACGATCACCGGCGGGCGCTTCTTCCAGCGCGGCGATACTGGCCAGCCTGTCGAGGCGCTGCAGTCGATGCTGTCGCTCTATGGTTACGGCACTGAAATCACGGGTGAATTCTCCGAGAAAACGGCGGGCGATGTGGAAGCTTTCCAGCGCCATTTCCGGCCCCAACGGGTAGATGGCATCGCCGATTTCTCGACGATCGACACGCTGCACCGGCTGCTGTCGTCGCTGCCGCGTTATACCTGACCGGAAGAACCGGATATCAGGACGGATTTCTCGCGGCCGGCGAGAAAACCGCCTCGCCACATCATTTCCCTATTATCTCCTCATTGCGATGGTCTAAGAACGCCCGCTGAACAGCGCTCGCGGCTGTTTTCAAGTGTAACCATGAGCGCCAAATGAAACGATAAGAATTGCTACGGAACGCGACCAGTCCTGGGTCGCGTGTGACCGGATGACGGCGAGGCGCGCAGTCCTGCAATTCTTTGGGTCGGAGTGAAGAGACTACATGAAGAATATGATTGTTGGTGCTGCGGCATGCGTTGGCATGCTGCTGGCGGGATATAGTGTTGCCTTGGCTGGTGATGACTGGGGTGTCCGGGCCGAAACCATCTCGCTGAAAACCGTCGATCGCCAGAGCGGCTATGCCATGCCGGATTTTTCCACGAGCATTCCCTATGCCGCACTGATCAACAAATATGCCGCTGAATACGACGTGCCCGTCGCACTCGCCCAGGCTGTCGTGCGCGTCGAGAGCAATTTCAATCCGAACGCCCGCGGCAGCGCCGGTGAAGTCGGCCTGATGCAGATCAAGCCGGCGACGGCGCGGATGATGGGTTATTCCGGCTCGAAGAAGGGCCTGTTCGATCCGGAGACCAACATCAAATACGGCATGAAGTATCTGGCGGCTGCCCATCAGCTCGGCGGCGGGCAGACCTGCAACACTATCCTGAAATACAATGCCGGCCATGCCGCCACGCGCATGAACCCGGTGTCGAAGACCTATTGCGGCAAGGTCCTGGCGATGCTCGACTGAGCATAGTCTGACGCGTCCTAACGAAATTCCCTTGCGGCAATTTTGCGATGTGAATCAGTGCGCTTGCCGTGATATCCCACCTTGAAACGAGGTGGGATATGGCAGTCGATTTCAGGTTTATCATCATCGGACGCGGCATGATGGGGGCTGCCGTCGCACGGCATCTCTCCTCGATGGCCGACGGCATCGCGCTGATCGGCCCGCGCGAGCCTGAGGAGCGCAAGGCTCATCACGGTGTCTTCGCCAGCCATTACGACGAAGCGCGCATCACCCGCACCTTCGACGGCAATCTTGCCTGGGGAACCTTCGCCGCCCGCGCGCTCGACCGCTACCGCGAGATCGAGGCAAGGAGCGGCATTTCCTTCTATTCGGAGGTCGGCTGCCTCTTTGCCGCTCCTGAGAAGGGCGAGCAGGACTATATCAAAAGGGCGCTGACCGTCAGCCGGACACTCGGCAGCGATATCGAGACCATCGCGCCGTTAGACCTTCGCCGGCGGTTTCCCTATCTTGCCGTCGATCCGGATTTCAGCGGGTATTTCGAACGCAGGCGCGCCGGCTACATCAACCCGCGGGCGCTGGTGCGGGCGCAGACCATGCTTGCCGAACAGGGCGGCGTCTCGCTTATCGAGGCAACCGCGACATCCGTGCGCGATACCGGTTCCCATGTCGAGGTGACGGCAGGCTGCAGAAGCTACGGCGCTGAACGTGTGCTGGTGGCCGCCGGCGGATTCAGCAATTTCCATACACTGCTGCCGCGTCCCGTCGATACCAGGGTGATGGCGCGCACGGTCGCCTTCTACGAACTCGGCGAGCGCGAGATGGCGGTTTTCGGCGGCATGCCGTCGACGATCGTGCTCGGTGACCGAGAAGAGGATCACATCTATATCCTGCCGCCGGTGCGTTATCCCGACGGCAAGACTTATCTGAAGCTCGGTGGTGACACTGAGGCGCTTTCTTTCAGCCAGTTGGAAGATGCCGGCGCGTGGTTCCGTTCCGACGGCAGTGCTCCCGAGCGCGATCATCTCGCGCGTGTCGCCCTGCAGCTGATGCCGGAGCTTGCCGGCTGCCCTGTCACATCGGCGCCCTGTGTGGCGAATTTCACGCCGACCGGTTATCCCTATGCTGGATTTACGCAGTCGCCGCGCATCGCGGTGCTGACCGGCGGCAATTTCGTCGCGGCCAAATCCTCCGACGAGCTCGGGCGGCTGGGAGCGGTGCTTCTGGCGGAAGGAAGGCTCGGGGATCAGGATTTCGGCGGCGAGCTGACGCCGGTCTTTGGTTGAGGGGAAATGTTATGGCAGTCGATTTCAAATACATCGTCGTCGGCCGCGGGCTGATGGGGGCAGCGGCGGCGCGGCATCTGGCGCGCCAAGTGGACGGTGTCGCGGTGATTGGGCCGGACGAGCCGGATGATCGCAAGGCGCATCAGGGCGTCTTCGCCAGCCATTATGACGAGGGGCGCATCACTCGTACCATCGATCCCGACCGCAATTGGGCACTGCTCGCCAACCGCTCGATCGGCCGTTATGGCGAGATCGCCCGCGACAGCGGTATCGATTTCTATCGGGAGGTGGGCTGCGTCGCCGTCGCGCCGACGGGAGGCGATTATATCGAGAAGACCCGGCGGGCCGCCATTTCGCTGAACGTCGAAACCAGCCTTCTCGATGAGGCCGGGCTGAAGGCCGCCTTTCCCTTCTTCGCCTTTCCTGATGGGGGCACGGGCGTCTTCGAGGCGAGGGGGGCCGGCCACATCAGTCCGCGCAAGCTTGTGAAAGCCCAATCGCTGCTGGCGGAAAAGTCAGGTGCTGCCGTCATCCGCGATCATGTCATTTCGATCCGCAGCGAGGGCGGATGGGCCGCCGTCGAGACGGCCGGTGGCCTGACCTATCGCGGTGCAAAGGTGCTGCTGGCAGCGGGCGGATTTTCCATTGCGAAGAATCTGTTGCCGCGGCCGGTTGCCATGACGGTTTATGCCCGGACCGTGACGCTCTTTGAAGTAAGCGAGGCCGACGCGGTGCGCCTGGCCGCGATGCCGTCGCTCATTCTCAGGGCGCCCGGCATCGATATCTACCTGCTGCCGCCGATCCGGTATCCCAACGGCAAATTTTACCTGAAGATCGGCGGCGATCCTGACGATCTGGCGCTTAGCGACGAAGCGGAGATGCGCGCCTGGTTCAAGACCGAGGGGCGCGATACGGTGCGCGCGCATCTCAAACGCATCGTTGAAGGTCTTGTGCCCAATATCGTGCCGCTTTCGATTTCGACGGCCGCTTGCGTCGTGTCGCATACGGAAAGCGGCTATCCGATGATTGGCTATACTTCCTCGCCCGAGATCGCGGTGCTGACGGGCTGCGCCGGCACGTCGGCCAAGAGCTCGGACGAAATCGGCCGGCTTGGGGCCGAGCTGCTTTTATCAGGCGGAATCGGCGAAGAGGGCTACTCCACGGATTTCACACCGCAATTTCGCTAGAGCATTTCCGTTTTTCTCCGAATCACGGAAGTGCTCTCTCTTTTGTTCCTACGCAATTGCGGACGCAAAACCGCTGCGCATTTTTGCTGGAATAGCTCCAAGCGATATCATTTATTTCGATAGCAATTGCGATCTCTCTCGTTTATGGGAGCCCTGCCAGTTGGCTGGGCAGCCGCGCTTTACCAATGCCGAAAGGCGGTAGGGTGAGGAAAGTCCGGGCTCCACGGAAACACGGTGCCGGATAACGTCCGGCGAGGGCGACCTCAGGGAAAGTGCCACAGAAAGCAAACCGCCTGTCATGGCAGGTAAGGGTGAAAGGGTGGGGTAAGAGCCCACCGCATCTCCGGCAACGGAAATGGCACGGTAAACCCCACCGGGAGCAAGACCGAATAGGGATGACGCGGCAGGCCGAAAGGCCTTCCGGCTGGTTTCCAGGCCAGTCATCCGGGTGGGTTGCGCGAGGCAGCGTGCGAACGCTGTCCCAGAGGAATGGCTGCCACGTTCCGGTTCACGCCGGAGCCTTACAGAACCCGGCTTACAGGCCAACTGGCGATTAACATCTTGCGGCGCGTCGGCCGGATTTTCACCGTAAGTCGCTGAAACTGACTGTTATCGAGCGGATGTTAATGCATTCAGGGGTTGATTTTTCTCGCTTAGCCACCACTACGTGTCGTTTGTAAGATGGCGATGCTAACCCTTTGTTAAACTTAACGGCTTATAAATTTTTGATCATGCGTCCATTGCAAAATGGGCGTATCCCATTGACGCCCATATGGTCCCATGCTATCCCAAATGTGCACTGCACCAGGGCAATCACCTGCCCATTCATCGCAAAGCAAAGGCGTCTTCCTCTCCGGAAGCGTCGGAGGGGTTTTGGCTCATCCGGCTTGCGAAGCTGTGCCTGATATCGGGAGTTTCGGGCGTCTTTTGGTCCGGATCCCTGCGGGAACGGATGTTTCGTGTCATGAACCGCTTCCTTTCGAACGCGACCAACAGGATCGATGCCAAGGGCAGGGTTTCCGTGCCTTCGGCTTTTCGTTCCGTGCTGGCGCAGCGCAATGTTCAGGAGCTCTATTGCTTCCAGGACTTTGTGTTTCCGGCGATCAGCATCGGCGGTCCGGATCTTCTCGAAAGATTCGAACGGCAGATTGCTGCGGAGGATCCGTTTTCGCCGGATGCGAACGAGATGTCGCTTCTCATTCATGGAGGCGGGGTCTTCATGAAGCTCGATGCCGAGGGGCGGCTGATGGTCACGGATTTCATTCGCGGCTTTACCGGTATCTCGGACGAAGTGACCTTCGTCGGTCGGGCGGATCATTTTCAGCTCTGGCAGCCGCAGGCTTTTGTGGCCGCACAGGCGCAAGCACGAGGGGAGCGCAAGCTGGCGGGCAAGCGTTCCTGAAAGAACGAGGGAACGGAATGGTGGCGAATCCTGGCGGAGGTTCAACTGATGCCGGTGGCGGACCGGTTCGTCACATTCCTGTTCTACTCGAAGAAGTGCTTGCGGCGCTGGCGCCCGCGCCCGGCAAGCTCATCCTCGATGGTACATTCGGTGCGGGCGGTTACAGCTCGGCCATCCTTGCGGCCGGCGCCGAGGTGATTGCGCTCGACCGCGATCCGACGGCGATTGCATCGGGGCAGGCGATGGTCGCCGCCCATGGTGGTCGTCTCAAGCTTGTTCATTCGCAATTCTCGCATCTCGCCGATCATGCGCCGCAGGGCGGGCTCGATGGTGTCGTGCTCGATATCGGCGTCTCCTCCATGCAGATCGACGAGGCCGAGCGCGGCTTCTCCTTCCAGAAGAACGGACCGCTCGACATGCGCATGTCCGCCGAAGGTGTTTCGGCCGCCGATGTCGTCAACCGCGCCAAGGTCGCCGATCTCATCCGCATCTTCCATTTTCTCGGCGAAGAAAGCCAGGCGCCGCGCATCGCGCATGCGATCGAGAAGCGTCGCGCCGAAAAGCCATTTGAGACGACGCGCGATCTCGCCGGTCTCATCGAGCTCGTTACGCCGCGCAAGATGAAGGACAAGATCCATCCGGCAACGCGCGTCTTCCAGGCATTGCGCATCTTCGTCAATGACGAGCTCGGCGAACTGGCGCAGGCGCTGTTTGCGGCGGAAACGGCGCTGAAGCCCGGCGGGCGGCTCGTCGTCGTCACCTTTCATTCGCTGGAAGACCGCATCGTCAAGAAATTCTTCTCCGACCGCGCCGGCAAGGCGTCGGGTTCACGGCATCTGCCGGTCGCGCATGAGCGAGCGGCAACTTTTGCGGCTATCGGCAAGGCGATGGTTTCGGCAAGCGAGGCGGAGGCCGAGATCAATCCGCGCGCCCGCTCCGCCAAGCTGCGCGCTGGCCTGAGGACGGACGCCGCCGCCGAAGCCGCGGATATGTCGCTCTTTGGGTTTCCCAATCTTGCCAGTCTCGGAAAGCTTGGTGGTTGATATGCTGAAAACCTTCGATCTCATGCTTATCGGCGTCATGACGGCCACCGCCGCCGTGACCTACACGATCAAGCACCGCGCCGAATTGAAGCTCGAGGAGGTTCATCGCCTCGAAGCCGAGATCAAGCTTGAGAAGGACACGATCGACCTTCTCAAGGCCGACTGGGCGCTGCAATCGCAGCCGAACCGGCTGGAGCGGCTGGTCAAGTCCTATAATGACGAATTGAAGCTGCAGCCGACGGAATCGACGGCGCTCGTGCATGCCAAGGAATTGCCGATGCTGAAATCCGAGGTTCCCGTGCCTGACGTGACGGAGGCCAAGGCCAGCGCCAAAGGCACGACCGTGGCCAGCGCCAAGAGCGCGACCGTGGCCAGCGCCAAAGGCGCACCGGACACCGCCAAGGGCGCGCAAGCCAACGCCAAGGCGCAGCCCATTCCGATGTCAGCGCCACGCGGCGAGGCAGAAGATGCAGACCAGATCGAAACCGGATCGGTGGAGGAATAATGTCGTTTCTTTCCCGCATCATGGTTTTGAAGAGCCAGGCGCATTTCTCCGCCGGCGTCTATAACCGGTTCGGCGGTCCTTCCCCCGCCGGCCTGGCGATCGAGGGATCGCGCAAGAAGAAATCCGGGCAGGCGAAAAGCCGCGTCGGCCTGCTGATCCTTGGCTTCATGGGCGTCTACGCCGTCATCGGCGGCCGTCTCGTCGAATATGCGATGAAGGATCAGGAGGTCGTCTCCAGCATTCTCCCGCCCGACCGGCTGATGGCCTCGCGCCCGGACATTCTCGACCGCAACGGCGAGGTACTGGCGACCGACATCCGCACCGTCTCGCTGTTTGCCGAGCCGAACAAGATCGTCGACGCCGACGAGGCAGTGGAGAAGCTTGCAACGGTGCTGCCCGAGCTCGACGTCAGGGACACTTATAAGAAGCTCTCGGTCAAGACCTCGCATTTCGCCTGGCTGCGCCGGCAGCTGACGCCGAAGCAGCAGAGCCAGATCCTGGCGCTCGGCATTCCCGGCATCGGCTTCCGGCCGGAGAAGCGCCGCTTCTATCCGGGCGGCTCGACCGCCGCGCACATCCTCGGTTACGTCAACATCGACAACCGCGGTGTCGCCGGCATGGAGAAATTTATCGACGACCAAGGGCTTGCCGATCTCGCCTCGGTCGGCATGACCAGCGACCAGCCGCTCGAGCCGGTGCGGCTATCGATCGACCTGCGCGTGCAGAACATCGTGCGGGACGCGGTCGTCAACGCCGTTAACAACTTCCAGTCCAAGGGCGCCGGTGCCGCGGTCATCGACGTGCATACGGGAGAAGTGCTGGCGATGGCATCGGCGCCGGATTTCGATCCGAACGATCCGCAGGAAGGCGCCAAGGACGGTTGGCTCAACCGGATGACCAACGGCACCTTCGAAATGGGCTCGACCTTCAAGACCTTTTCGCTGGCCATGGCGCTCGATAGCGGCAAGGTGAAGATGACCGACAGTTTCGATGCCAGCAAATCGATCTATATCGGCGGCTTCACCATCCACGATTTTCACGGGCAGCGCCGCTGGCTGACTGTTCCCGAGATTTTCCAATATTCTTCGAATATCGGTACGGCGCGCGTCATCGACATCGTCGGCATCGATGCGCAGAAGGACTATCTGACCAAGTTCGGCCTCTTGACGAAGATGCAGACGGAACTGCCCGAAGTGAAGATGCCGAGCCAGCCGCGCGTTTGGAAGAAGATCAATTCGATCACGATTTCCTTCGGCCATGGCGTCTCGACGACGGCGCTGCAGACAGGGGTGGCCGCCGCCGCCCTCGTCAATGGCGGCAAGCTGATCGAGCCGACATTCCTGCCGCGCACGCGCGAACAGGCCGATCAGATCGCTACGCAGGTGATCAAGAAGTCGACCAGCGACAACATCCGCTATCTCCTTGATTTCAACGGCTACAAGGGATCCGGGCGTGTTGCCCGCGTGCCGGGCTTTGCCGTCGGCAGCAAGACCGGTACGGCCGACAAGGTGGTGAACGGGCGTTATTCGGCGACGCTGAACTTCAATTCCTTCATTGCCGCATTCCCGATCAATGATCCCAAATATGCCGTGATCACCTTCTGCGACGAGCCGAAGACCGGTGAGAAGCAATATGGCGGAACGATCTCCGCCGGCACCGCCGGCCCGATCGCTCGTGAGATCATCAGCCGCGCGGCCCCCATTCTCGGCATCGAGCCGAAATTCGGGGAGGGCGGATCGGCCTTGCTGGTGTCTTATTGAGTGTGAATGAATATCGACGCCGATTCGCGAGGGGTGAACCGGCTTCAAGAGAGAAAAGTGCGTTCGATGAAATTGCGAGACCTGGCCGGAGATCAGTTTCCGGAACTTGAAGCACAGCTCGAAGGCCCGGCAGGCTTGCTTGATATCTCAGGCCTGTCTTCGGATAGCCGCAAGGTGGCGCCTGGCAATGCCTTCGTCGCAGTCGCCGGCACCAAGGCGGACGGCGCAGGCTTCATCGCGGATGCCGCCGGCCGTGGCGCTGCCGTCGCGATCGCCTCCCAAGCCGTCGATGCTTCGATCCCCGTGCTTGCGGTCAAGGAGCCGCGCCGCTTCCTTTCCATCGCCGCCGCGCGTTTCCACGGCAAGCAGCCCGATACCATGGTCGCCGTCACCGGCACGGCGGGCAAAACCTCCGTCGCTTCTTTCACCCGGCAGATCTGGGCGCATGCGGGCCACGCGGCTGCGATGATCGGCACGACGGGCGTCGTTTCGCCGACGCGCAACGAATATGGCTCGCTGACGACGCCCGATCCGGTGTCTCTGCACGCGCTGCTGGCGGAACTCGCCGGAGAAGGCGTGACGCATGCCGCGATGGAAGCGTCCAGCCACGGCCTCGACCAGTGCCGGCTCGACGGCGTGAAGCTTGCTGCCGCCGCCTTCACCAATCTCGGCCGAGACCACATGGATTATCATCCCACGATCGAGGCCTATATGGCCGCCAAGATGCGGCTTTTCGATACGCTGTTGCCGAAGGGGTCGCCGGCAGTGATCTTCGCCGACGATCCGTGGTCGTCGCAGGCGATCAAGTCCGCGACCGATGCCGGTCACGACATTCGTACCGTCGGGCGAAAGGGCGATTACCTCTCGTTAAAACGCGTCGAGCACTTCCGCCACAAGCAGATGGCCGAAATCCATATCGGCGGCGAGATCTTCGAGGTGGACATTCCGCTGGCCGGCGATTTTCAGGTGGCCAATGCGCTGGTCGCAGCGGGGCTTGCCATGTCGACCGGCGTTGAGGCGAAGGTTGCGATGGCCGCGCTCGAGAAACTCGTCGGCGCGTCCGGCCGTCTCGAACTCGTCGGCCATACAAAAGACGGCGCGCTCGCCTATGTCGACTACGCCCACAAGCCGGATGCGCTGGAAAACGTGCTGGGCTCGGTCAGACCCTTCACCACCGGCCGCGTCATTGTCGTTTTCGGCTGCGGCGGCGACCGTGACCGCGGCAAACGGCCGATCATGGGCGAAATCGCCTGCCGACTTGCCGACGTCGTTATAGTCACCGACGATAATCCGCGTTCTGAGGAGCCGGCCTCGATCCGGGCGGAGATCATGGCAGCAGCAAGCTGCGCCGCGGAAATCGCCGATCGCGCCACGGCGATCCGCGAGGCTGTTGGCATGCTGAGATCCGGCGATACGCTGATCGTCGCCGGCAAGGGGCATGAGGAAGGGCAGACGATCGGCGGCGTCACCCTGCCGTTCTCCGATCATGCGGAGGTGCGCAAGGCCTTGGAGGAGTTGAAATCTTGAGCTGGCTCTGGACGACGGAAGACATGATCGCAGCGATGGCGGGGCGCCCTTTCGGCACGCTGCCCGAAGGCATCACCGGCATTTCCATCGACAGCCGCTCGATTACTCCAGGCGAAGCCTTCTTCGCGATCAAGGGCGACCGTGTCGACGGTCACGACTACGCATCGATGGCGACGGCGAACGGCGCTTCCCTTCTCGTCGTCAGCGAGGCGAGGCTTCCCGCCATGGGCCGCCTGACGGTGCCGATGATCGTCGTGGAAGACGTGCTCGCGGCACTTGGCCGGCTCGGCCTTGCCTCGCGCGAGCGCTCGCGGGCCCGGATCATCGCGGTGACCGGATCTGTGGGAAAGACGACCACCAAGGAAATGCTGCGGCATGTGCTGTCGCCCTCCGGCAAGGTGCACGCCTCCGTCGCCTCCTTCAACAATCATTGGGGCGTGCCGCTGACGCTGGCGCGCATGCCTGAGGATACGGATTATGGCGTTTTCGAAGTCGGAATGAACCACCCCGGCGAGATCCGGCCGCTGGTGGGGATGATCCGTCCCGATGTCGCCATCATCACCACGATCGCGCCGGCCCATCTCGGCAACTTCAAGAACATCAAGGAAATCGCCTCCGCCAAGGCTGAGATCTTCGAGGGGCTCGAATCCGGCGGCCATGTCGTGCTCAATCGCGACAACGACCAGTTCAATTTCCTCGACCGCACGGCGCAATCGCTCGGCATCGAGCATATCCATTCCTTCGGCCAGCATGCCAAGGCCGAATTCCGGCTCGCAGAATTCAATGGCTCCGACGAGAATTCGACGCTGTGGCTGACGATTGGTGGCGAGACGCTGGAAGTCGCGCTCGGCGCGCCGGGCCGCCATATCGCCGAGAATGCGCTCGCAGCACTCGGGGTCGTCAGGATCGTCGGCGCCGATATGCAGAAGGCGATCGAAGCGCTTGCGACGCTGAGGCCGGAAAAGGGCAGGGGCAAGCGCCACCGGCTTTTAATCGGCGGCGGCAGCTTCACGCTGATCGACGAGAGCTACAATGCGAATCCAGCCTCGATGCGCGCGGCGATCGCGCTGTTGGCGGCCTCCGAGCCGACCGGCCGCGGACGCCGTATCGCCGTGCTCGGCGACATGCTGGAGATGGGCGAGTATGCGCAGAAGGTCCATACCGACCTTGCCGTGCCCCTGCTTGCGGCCGGCATCGAGCATGTCTGGATGGCTGGAGCCGAGATGGCTGCGCTGAAGGAATCGTTGCCGGAAAGCGTGCATGTCGAATATCGCGAGAACACGGACGAATTGACGGATTATGTATTGAACTCGGTCGCGCCAGGCGACGTGTTGATGGTGAAATCGTCTCTGGGCATCGGTTTCGGCAAGATCGTCGCCGCGCTCCTTGACAAGTTCCCGGCATTTGCCGACACGCAAAGCGAATTTTGATCGGGTAAACAAGGGGCCCTGAATGCTGATCTGGCTTGTCGAACTGTCGGAATATTTCAAATTTCTGAACCTGTTCAGATATATTACCTTCCGCACGGGGGCTGCTCTCTTCACCTCAGCACTGATCGTCTTCCTGTTCGGGCCGACGATCATCAATTCGCTGCGCGTCCGGCAGGGCAAGGGCCAGCCGATCCGCGCCGATGGGCCGCAGACGCACTTCAAGAAAGCCGGCACGCCGACCATGGGCGGGCTGATGATCCTCGCCGGCATCGTCGGCGCATCGCTGCTCTGGGCCGATCTTTCCAACGTCTATGTCGTCGCCACGCTGCTGGTGACGCTGGGCTTCGGCGCGATCGGCTTCTACGACGATTATCTTAAGGTCACGAAGCAGAGCCACATGGGCTTTTCCGGCAAGGCGCGTCTCGGCATCGAATTCGTCATCGCCGGCATCGCCGTCTATTTCATGATGCGCACCGCCCTTGCCTCGGGGATTGCCGGCTCGACCTTCGGCTCCTCGATTGCCTTTCCCTTCTTCAAGGACTTCATGATCAATATCGGCATCATGTTCGTCGTCTTCGGCGGCTTCGTCATCGTCGGGGCCGGCAATGCCGTCAATCTGACGGACGGTCTCGACGGACTTGCCATCGTGCCTGTGATGATTGCAGCCGCCTCCTTCGGCGTCATCGCCTATCTCGCCGGCAACGTGGTGTTTGCGAACTACCTGCAGATCAATTTCGTGCCCGGCACCGGCGAGCTCGCCGTCGTGCTCGGCGCCGTCATCGGCGCCGGCCTCGGCTTTCTCTGGTTCAATGCTCCGCCGGCCGCCATCTTCATGGGCGACACCGGGTCGCTGGCACTCGGCGGCACGATCGGCACCGTCGCCGTCGCCACCAAGCATGAGATCGTCATGGCAATCATCGGCGGCCTCTTCGTCATCGAGACGCTCTCGGTCATCATCCAGGTCGGCTTCTTCAAGATGACCGGCCGGCGCGTCTTCCTGATGGCGCCGATCCATCATCACTTCGAGAAGAAGGGCTGGACCGAGAGTCAGGTGGTGATCCGCTTCTGGATCGTCGCCGTCGGCCTTGCCATGCTCGGTCTCTCGACGCTGAAGCTCCGGTGAGGCGGCGATGATCCCGGTCACGACGCTCAAGGACAGGAAGGTCGCGCTCTTCGGGCTCGGCGGCTCCGGCTTTGCCACTGCCCGGGCGCTGATATCAGGCGGTGCCGAGGTGACCGCCTGGGACGACAATCCCGACAGCGTCGCCAAGGCCGCGGCCGAAGGCATCAGAACGGAAGACCTGCACAACATCGACTGGAGCCAGCAGACGCTGTTCGTGCTGTCACCCGGCGTGCCGCTCACCCATCCGAAGCCGCACTGGACGGTCGATCTTGCGCGTGCGGCGGGCGTCGATATCGTCGGCGACGTCGAGCTCTTCGTGCGCGAGCGCCGCGCTCATGCGCCGGACTGCCCCTTCATCGCCATAACAGGCACCAACGGCAAGTCGACCACGACGGCGCTGGTCGCCCATATCCTGAGGTCATCAGGCTACGACACGCAGCTTGGCGGCAATATCGGCACGGCGGTGCTGACCCTCGATCCGCCGAGGGCCGAGCGCTTTTACGTCGTCGAATGCTCCTCCTACCAGATCGATCTGGCGCCGACGCTGGACCCGTCGGCCGGAATCCTGCTCAACCTGACGCCCGATCATCTCGACCGTCACGGCACGATGCAGCATTATGCCGATATCAAGGAGCGGCTGGTTGCCGGCAGCGATGTCGCGATTGTCGGCGTCGACGACAGCCATTCCGCCTTGATCGCTGACCGCGTCCAGCGGGCGGGTGTCAAGGTGGTGCGCATTTCGCGCCGCAACGTGGTGGCGGACGGCATTTATGCCGAGGGCACCAAACTCATCCAGGCCGCCGGCGGCGCTATGCTGCCTTTCGCCGATCTCGACGGTATCCAGACGCTGCGCGGCAGCCATAATGCGCAGAACGCCGCCGCCGCCGTCGCCGCCTGCCTCGCTGTCGGGGTTTCCGCCGACGACATCCGCGCCGGCCTTGCCTCGTTCCCCGGACTCAAGCACCGCATGCAGCCGGTCGGACAGCGTGGCCGCGTCGTTTTCATCAACGATTCCAAGGCGACTAATGCCGATGCCGCAGCACCCGCTCTTTCGAGTTATGATCGCATCTATTGGATCGCCGGCGGCCTGCCGAAGGCTGGCGGCATCACGACGCTCGCTCCCTATTTTCCGCGCATCGCCAAGGCCTATCTGATCGGCGAGGCGGCCGCGGAATTCGCAGCGACGCTCGGCGAGGCCGTGCCTTACGAGATTTCGGGTACGCTGGAGCGCGCGGTCGCGCATGCGGCAGCCGATGCCGATCGCGACGAAAGCAGTGCTTCGGCCGTGATGTTATCCCCGGCTTGCGCAAGCTTCGACCAGTATAAGAATTTCGAAGTCAGGGGCGATGCCTTCGTCGGCCACGTGGCAGCGCTTGATGGGATTGCGATGCTGATCGGCGGTCCGGCAACAGGAGAGAAATGACATGGTAAGCCGCGCGGAACGTGGGCCTCTGGCCGATTGGTTCTGGACCATCGACCGCTTCTTCCTGGCGATGTTCATCTTCCTGATGGGCATCGGCTTCATGCTGTCGTTTGCGGCATCTCCTGCGGTCGCCGAGCGCATCGGGCTCGAACCCTTCCACTTCGTCAAGCGCCATGCGGCCTTCATGATCCCCTCGATCGGCGTCATGCTCGGGCTCTCGTTCCTGACGCCGCGCCAGGTGCGGCGAACCGCTATCCTGATCCTGATCATCTCCGTCGCCATGATGGTGCTGGTGCTCTTCGTCGGGCAGGAGGTCAAGGGTGGCAGGCGCTGGATCTGGATCGCCGGCCTTTCCATCCAGCCGTCGGAATTCATGAAGCCCGCCTTCGTCGTGGTCTGCGCCTGGCTGTTTGCCGAACATGCGCGCCAGCCGGAGATCCCCGGCAATCTCTTTGCGATCATCCTGTTCGGCATCGTTGCGGCACTTCTTATCGCGCAGCCGGACCTCGGCCAGACCATCCTGACCACGGCCGTCTGGGGCGGGATGTTCTTCATGGCCGGCATGCCATGGATCTGGATCATGCTGCTCGGCATCGGCGGTGCCGGTGGCCTGCTCAGCGCCTATTACGTCTTCCCGCACGTCGCCGGCCGAATAGACAAGTTCATGACCGGCGAGGGTGATACTTTCCAGATCGACACCGCGCGCGAGGCGATCATCCGCGGCAGCTGGTTCGGCCAGGGACCGGGTGAGGGTATCGTCAAGCGCATCATCCCGGATGCGCATACTGACTTCATCTTCTCGGTCGCTGCCGAAGAATTCGGGATCGTCTTCTGCATGGCGCTCGTTGCGCTGTTTACCGTGCTGGTGCTGCGCGGCCTCTCGCATGCCTATCGCGAGCGGAACGACTTCAACCGCTTCGCCGTCGCCGGCCTCGTGCTGCAGATGGGCATCCAGTCGATCATCAATATCGGCGTCAATCTCGAACTGCTGCCGGCGAAGGGCATGACGCTGCCGCTGATTTCCTATGGCGGCTCGTCCATGGTGGCGATCTGCGTCACCGCCGGCTTCATTCTGGCGCTGACGCGGCATCGACCGGAAAAACGCGCGCAGGACCGGAGCCTCTTCCGCGTCCCGCACGGCATGCCGGCGGAGTAGAAGACTATGAGCAAAGGCATCGTGCTGCTTGCCGCCGGGGGAACCGGCGGCCATGTGTTCCCGGCGGAGGCGCTGGCCTTCAAGCTGAAGGAGCGCGGCTATTCGGTGCATCTCGTCACGGACAGCCGAGCCGAGCGTTATGCCGGCAAATTCCCGGCCGAGGAGATCCATGTCGTGCCGTCGGCGACGATCGGCTCGAAGAACCCGGTTGCTGTGGCCCGCTCGCTGTGGACGCTCTGGAGCGGCATGCGGGCCGCAAAGAAACTGATCCAGCGGCTGCAGCCGGTCATCGTCGTCGGTTTCGGCGGTTATCCCACCGTGCCGCCGCTGCTTGCCGCTACCCGGCTCGGCGTGCCCTCGATGATCCACGAGCAGAACGCCGTGATGGGCCGCGCCAACAAGGCCTTAGCAACCCGTGTGCAGGCCATCGCCGGCGGTTTCTTGCCGGAGGGCGGTGCCGCCTTTCCAGACAAGACGGTGATGACGGGTAATCCCGTCCGCCCGGCGATCATTGCCGCGGCCGAGGTGCCTTACACGCCGTCGCATCCGGGTGAGGCCTTCAACCTCGTCGTCTTCGGTGGCAGCCAGGGCGCGCAATATTTTTCCAAGGCGCTGCCGACGGCGATCAGCCTGCTCGACGACGCGCTTCGCGTGCGCCTGCGCATCACCCAGCAGGTGCGTCCCGAGGACATGGAGATGGTCAGCGGCTGCGTCGCCAAGCTGGAGATGGGGGCCGATATCGCACCCTTCTTTACCGACATGGCCGAGAGGCTGGCGAGGGCGCATCTTGTCATCTGCCGTTCGGGCGCCTCGACGGTTTCGGAAATCTCCGTCATCGGGCGGCCTGCCGTGCTCGTGCCTTACCCGCACGCCCTCGATCACGACCAGGCGGCGAATGCCGCGGCACTCGCTGCGACCGGCGGGGCGAAGGTGATCGCCCAGTCAGAGCTTTCGCCGGAGAAGATTGCGGCGATCCTGACGGCTGTCATGAACGATCCGGAAAAGCTTTCGCACATGGCGGCGGCAGCGAAACTCGCTGGGAAACCCGACGCCGCAAACTTGCTTGCCGACATGGTTGAGGCTATTGCCGCCGGACGGACAATTGCGGAATTCAAGAGGACACGCGCATGAAACTGCCGAAGACGATCGGTCTCGTCCATTTCATCGGCATTGGCGGCATCGGCATGAGCGGTATTGCCGAGGTGCTGCACAATCTCGGCCACAAAGTGCAGGGATCGGACCAGGCCGACAGTGCCAATGTCCAGCGCCTGCGCGACAAGGGCATCGAGGTGTTCGTCGGTCACCGAGCCGAAAACCTGGGTGAGGCCGAAGTCGTGGTCGTCTCGACGGCGATCAAGAAGAGCAATCCGGAGCTCGTCGCCGCGCGCGAAAAGCTGCTGCCGGTGGTGCGCCGTGCTGAAATGCTGGCCGAGTTGATGCGCTTCCGCAATGCGATCGCCATCGGCGGCACGCATGGCAAGACGACGACCACCTCGCTGGTCGCCACACTGCTCGAAGCCGGCGGGCTTGACCCGACCGTCATCAATGGCGGCATCATCAATGCCTACGGCACCAACGCCCGCATGGGCGAGGGCGAGTGGATGGTGGTCGAGGCCGACGAATCCGACGGCACCTTCCTCAAGCTTCCGGCCGATGTCGCCGTCATCACCAATATCGACCCGGAACATCTCGACCATTACGGCAATTTCGACGCCGTGCGCGCCGCCTTCCGGCAGTTCGTCGAGAACGTGCCGTTTTACGGCTTCGGCGTCATGTGCCTCGACCATCCCGAGGTGCAGTCGCTGGTCGGCCGCATCGAGGACCGCAAGATCATCACCTATGGCGAGAACCCGCAGGCCGACGTGCGCTTCAAGAATGTCCGCATCGACGGCACGCGCTCGATCTTCGACGTCGAAATCCGCCGCCGCCGCACCGGCCAGGTGATCGAGCTCAAGGGGCTGGTCATGCCGATGCCCGGACGGCATAATATCTCCAACGCGACGGCGGCGATTGCCGTTGCCAACCGGCTCGGCATATCGAGCGCCGATATCGCCAAGGGGCTTGCTTCCTTCGGCGGCGTCAAGCGGCGCTTCACGCTGACCGGCGAATGGAACGGGGTGCAGATCTTCGACGATTACGGTCACCATCCCGTCGAGATCAAGGCTGTGCTGCGCGCTGCCCGCGAATCCTGCAAGGGGCGCATCATCGCGGTCCACCAGCCGCACCGCTATAGTCGTCTTGCGAGCCTGTTCGAGGAATTCGCCGCCTGCTTCAACGATGCCGACAGCATCTTCCTGGCACCTGTCTATGCAGCGGGGGAGGATCCGATCGAGGGTATCGATTCCGTGTCGCTGGTTTCGCGCATAAAATCCGGCGGCCATCGCGACGCCCGCTTTCTCACCTCGGCGGAGCTTTTGCCGCAGATGGTCGCGGAGGTTGCAAAGCCTGGCGATTTCGTGGTTCTGTTGGGGGCTGGGAGCATCACATCCTGGGCAGCGGCGCTGCCCAAGCAACTGGAAGGCCTATCGGGAAAGTCCGTATGAAACAGGTGAATGGGGAAAAGCTTCTCGCGTCTCTCGGAGAGGGTGTAAAGGATATCCGCGGCCGTATCACGCCGGATGCCCCGATGGACCGCGTCACCTGGTTCAGGGCCGGCGGCCTGGCCGAGCTGATGTTCCAGCCGCATGACATCGACGATCTCATCGCCTTCCTGAAGATATTGCCGGAAGAGGTGCCGCTGACGGTGGTCGGCGTCGGCTCCAACATTCTGGTGCGCGATGGCGGCATTCCCGGCGTCGTGCTGCGCCTGTCGGCCAAGGGGTTCGGCTTCGTCGAACTTGCCGGCGAAAACCGCATCCTGGCCGGCGCCATCTGCCCTGACAAACATGTGGCGGCGATGGCGATGGACAACGGCATCGGCGGCTTCCATTTCTTCTACGGCATTCCCGGTGGCATCGGTGGCGCGGCGCGCATGAATGCCGGGGCCAATGGCGTGGAGACGCGCGAGCGGCTGATCGAAGTCCATGCGGTCGACCGCAAGGGCGACAAGCATGTGCTTTCCAATGCCGAGATGGGCTATTCCTACCGGCGTTCGACCGCATCGACAGATCTGATCTTCACCTCCGTGCTGTTCGAGGGCTATCCGGAAGAGCGCGCGCAGATCCGCGCCGAGATGGACGCCGTGCGCAATCATCGCGAGACGGTGCAGCCGGTGCGTGAAAAGACCGGCGGGTCGACCTTCAAGAACCCCGCCGGCCATTCGGCCTGGAAACTGATCGACGAGGCAGGCTGCCGCGGCCTCGTCATCGGCGGAGCGCAGATGTCGTCGCTGCACTGCAATTTCATGATCAACATGGGGCAGGCGACCGGCTACGACCTCGAATATCTCGGCGAACAGGTGCGCCGCGAGGTCTTCGAAAAAGACGGCATCAAGCTCGAATGGGAAATCAAACGTCTCGGCGTCTTCATGCCCGGCCGTGAGGTGCACCCGTTTCAGGGTGTGACGAGCGAGTAACGGTTACTTCACCGCAAGCTTCAGGCCTTCGCGCGGCGTGACCAGGGGCGACCAGCCAAGCACGTCGCGGGCACGGGATATGTCGACCTGGAGGGAGCCACAAAGACGTTGGTAGACGGCGTCCTTTCCGGTGACTCTCGCGCCCATCTGCAACAAGGCGGGGGGAAAGGGGAGCAGCATCGGTTTGACACCCAGCCCCGCGGCAATCCCTTCAATAAGCCCTGGAGTCGAAAGATCTTCTCCATCGCCTGCGAGAAAGGTCTCGCCGGCTGCGCCGGGATGCTTCATCCCGGTGATGATCAGATCGACGAGATTTGGAAGCGCGACCAGTGTTCGGCGGTTCTTCAGCGACGCGAAGGGGAGCGGTATCCTCTTCCGGACAAGTCCGACGAGCAGGGCAAAATTGCCCCTCGCACCGGGTCCATAGACGAGCGGCGGGCGAACGACGACGACCTCCATGCCTGTTCGGGCGGCGATTTCACGCAACCCGATTTCAGTTTCCAGCTTCGAGATGCCATAGGGATCGATCGGCATTGGCGTATCGTCGTGCCGGAAGGGCCGATCGTTCTCCTCACCATTGACCTTGATGCTGCTGATGAAGACGAACCTTTTTACGCCCGCGCGGGCGGCCTGCTCGGCGAGGTTCAAGGTGGCGGCGGTGTTGATCCGACGAAATTCCGCAAGCGGATCGGCTGCGCGGTCGTTCATGATGTGAACACGAGCGGCGAGATGGACGATGACATCAACACCCTCGAGAACTGCCGCCCAATCGGTTTCGCTTGTTATCTCAATGGGGAAATGCCGCACAGATGTCGGGAAGCTGGCGGTTGCAGATCGCGTCGTCACCACAAGCTCGCATATCCGCTCTCCGTGCAGTCTTTCGACGAGAGGCCCACCGACAAAGCCGGCTGCGCCGGTAATGAGGCATCGCATGATCTGTTCCCCGTTTTCCGTGAGTGTTCCGGTTAACCGGAAGTGCTCACGGCATCAATAAAAAAGCCGCGACGGTGGCCGTCGCGGCTTGTTGTTGACTTGCTACTCGAGGTTCAGACTTCCTCGCGGCCCGACAGCCGGATGCAGACCAGCGAAATCACCGCCGAGGCGGCGAGGTAGTAGCCGACATAGTCGAGGCTGTAATGGGTGGCGAGCCAGGTGGCGATATAAGGAGCGAGGGAGGCGCCGAAGATGCCACCCAGATTGAAGGTCATCGAGGCGCCGGTGTAGCGCACCATGGTCGGGAAGGGCGCGGCAAGGGCAGCGCCGATCGGACCGTAGGTGAAGCCCATCAAGGCGAGGCCGATGATCGAGCATAGGAAGGCGCCTGTGAGACCGCTGGTCAACAGCGTGGCGTAGAAGAAGCCGAAGATCGCGATGGCAATCGTCGTCAGCGTCAGGATGGTACGGCGCGAATAGAGATCGGAGAGCCAGCCGGAGAGCGGGATCGTCAGGCCGAAGAAGACGACGCCGACAAGCTGGACGACCAGAAACTGTTCTCTCGTATAACCGAGCCCACCCTTTTCCAAGGGTGTCGTGCCCCAGGAGAGCGTGAAGACTGTCATGAGGTAGAACAGCACGAAGGTCGCGACGGCAATGAAGGTGCCGAGGATCAGGCTGCGCAGATGACCGCGGAAGACCACCTCGATCGGCACGGCGACGCGCTCGTGCTTTTCGACGACTTTGCGGAATTCCGGCGTCTCGGCAATCTTCAGGCGGACATAGAGGCCGACGGCGACGAGGGCGAGGCTGGCGATGAAGGGAATGCGCCATCCATAGTCGAGGAAATCCTCGTTGCTCATCGTTTCCGCCAGGATGAGGAAGAAGCCGGAGGAAAGGATGAAGCCGATCGGCGCGCCGAGCTGCGGGAACATGGCGTACCAGCTGCGCTTGCCGGGAGGAGCATTTTCGGTGGCAAGCAGGACGGCGCCGCCCCATTCGCCGCCGAGGCCGAGGCCCTGACCGAAGCGGCAAAGCGCCAGCAATAGCGGCGCGGCGATGCCGATCGCATCATAGCCTGGCAGCATGCCGATCAAGACGGTCGAAAGCCCCATCGTCATCAGCGCGGCGACGAGCGTCGCCTTACGGCCGATGCGATCGCCGAAATGACCGAACACCACGGCGCCGATGGGGCGGGCGAAGAAGGCGATCGAGAAAGTGACGAGCGACTGCAGCGTTGCGGCGTTCGAATCGCTTGCCGGGAAGAAGAGATGCGGGAAGACGAGGACGGCTGCCGTCGCATAGACGTAGAAGTCAAAGAATTCGATGGTGGTGCCGACAAGGCTGGCGATGAGGACGCGAGCCGGGGAATTGACTTGTGCGCTGTTCGAGGCAGGAGTCGGCGATGCGGAGATCGCGTCTGTCATTTTCAATCCAATCAGTATTTTTATGAATCGCCTTGGGAGGCCGGCGGGTCTTAACGCAATTTCAGGCCTGAGAAAACGTCTCCTTGCGCCGCAGGTACCGCATCTCCACCCGCTTCTCGATCCTTGCGTGAAGCTTGCCGCGGCAATGTCCGCGCGCTTGACCGGAATCGAATTGTAACGGATTCACTTAAACTCTTGGTTGAGGTTAAGGAGGCGCGCATGCAAAAGAGTCTAGTTGCCGAGTTTCTCGGCACGTTCTGGCTGGTCTTCGGCGGATGCGGCAGCGCCGTGCTGGCCGCGGCCTATCCCGAGCTTGGGATCGGTTTTGTCGGCGTGGCCTTTGCGTTCGGTCTGACCGTGCTCACCATGGCCTATGCCGTGGGCGGCATTTCGGGCGGTCATTTCAATCCCGCCGTCTCGCTTGGCCTTACGGTTGCCGGACGGTTTCCCGCGGCGCGCCTCGTTCCCTATGTCGTCGCGCAGGTTGTCGGCGCCATCGCCGCCGCGGCGCTGCTTTATCTCATCGCCAGCGGCAAGGCGGGTTTCGAACTCGGCGGCTTTGCCGCCAACGGATATGGCGATCATTCCCCGGGCGGTTATTCACTGCTTTCGGCGCTGCTGATCGAAGTGCTGCTGACCGTGTTCTTCCTGATCATCATCCTGGGATCGACCAGCAGCCGGGTGCCTGCCGGCTTCGCGCCGCTTGCGATCGGCCTCGGACTGACGCTGATCCATCTGGTTTCTATCCCCGTGACGAACACCTCGGTCAATCCGGCGCGTTCCACCGGCCAGGCGCTTTTCGTCGGCGGCTGGGCGCTGCAGCAGCTCTGGCTGTTCTGGATTGCGCCGCTTGCGGGTGGGGCGCTTGGCGGGCTCGTCTGGAAATTCCTCGACGACACCGACTGACTACAGGACATCGAACTATCCCATTGAGCCCGCGCGGTTTTTCCGCGCGGGCTCTTCTGTTTCCACGGATCGGCGGGCACCTTCGCTCCGACACTCCCGAAGACGCGAAGGTTAAAAAATCATGGGCGCGGCAATATGGAGTTAACGAAAGTAAACACTTCATTAACCATAATGATGCTCTAATGCACCCAGGTCGGACAAAGGCCTGAAACGGCGCAGACAGCTTCGCGCAAGCGTCGATTTCGAAAATGAAAGTTATTTTTGGGGGTGTTGATGAGTCGCAAGCATGTCGCTGTCCTGATGGGCGGATTTTCCTCGGAAAGGCCTGTCAGCCTTTCCTCGGGAAAGGCTTGCGCAGAAGCCCTCGAGGCGGAAGGCTTCGACGTGACGCGCATCGACGTGGCGCGTGACGTTTCAGAGAAACTTGCCGCGCTGAAGCCCGATGTCGTCTTCAATGCGCTTCACGGCCCATTCGGCGAGGACGGTACCATTCAAGGCATCCTCGAATATCTCGAAATCCCCTATACGCATTCGGGCGTGCTTGCCTCGGCGCTGGCGATGGACAAGGCCAAGGCGAAGCGTGTCGCTGCCGCCGCCGGCATTCCGGTCGCCGAATCGCAGGTGGTCAACCGTTTCGCTTTTCCCTCGACGCATCCGATGAAGCCGCCTTATGTGGTGAAGCCCGTCCGCGAGGGGTCGAGCTTCGGCGTTGTCATCGTCACGGAAGATCAGGCGCATCCGCCACAGATCGTCAGCTCGCCCGAGTGGCGTTACGGCGAGGAGGTGATCGTCGAGCGCTATGTTTACGGTCGCGAGCTCACCTGCGGTGTCATGGGCGAAACGCCGCTCGGCGTCACGGAAGTGGTGCCGCAGGGACACAATTTTTATGATTACGACTCCAAGTATGCGGCGGGCGGTTCAAAACACGTCATCCCCGCGAAAATTTCACCGAATATTTACCAAAAAATACAAACATTGTCCCTAAGGGCGCATCAGGCAATCGGTTGTCGCGGCGTCAGTCGGTCGGACTTTCGTTACGACGATCGTTTCTCCGAAGACGGCGAAATCATCTGGCTGGAGGTCAATACCCAGCCAGGTATGACCCCAACCTCGCTCGTGCCCGAAATGGCCGGTCATGCCGGTTATTCGTTTGGTCAGTTTCTCCGGTGGATGGTGGAGGACGCGTCTTGTTTGCGTTGACAGTCAAGAGGATTGGGCGCCCCAGCCATCATGCCGTGCTTCCGATCATGGAAGCCGAAGAGCGGTTCGTGCTGCCGCGTCCACTGCGCCGCGTCACGCGCTTCCTGATCAGCCTCTGCAGCGGCCGTATCCATATTCCTGTTCATACGGGCACGGTCTCGGCGCTCGCCTTCCTGGCTGCGACGGGGTTTTACGGTATGTCGCTTGGCGGCCACACCGAAGCTGTCGCGCAGGCGACGACGACGGCGGCGGGTTTTGCGATCGAGGACGTCAAGGTCTCCGGCAATTCGGAGACCTCCGAAATCGAGATCCTGCAGCTGATCGGCCTTGACGGCACGACCTCGCTGGTAGCCCTCGACGTCGATGCCGCCCGCCGGAAGATCGCGCATCTTCCCTGGGTCGAAAGTGTCGAGGTCCGCAAGATCTATCCGAAAACGATCGAGGTGAAGCTCAAGGAGCGCCAGGCCTATGCGATCTGGCAGCACGGGCAGGAGCTTTCCCTGATCGAGAAGAACGGCAGCGTCATTGCACCGCTGCGCGACAACAAGTTTTCGGCGCTGCCGCTCGTCGTCGGCCGCGATGCCGAAACGGCGGCGGCTTCGCTCGACGACGCCTTCTCGAAGTGGTCCGACGTGAAGGCCCGCGTGAAGGCCTATGTCTGGATATCAGGCCGTCGCTGGGACCTGCACATGGACAATGGCGTCGTCGTCAAGCTGCCGGAAGATGGCATCGACCAGGCACTGGCGACGCTTTCGAAGTTCGACAAGGAGCACCAACTCCTGGAGCGGGACATTGCCGCAGTCGATCTCCGACTGTCCGACAGAACCGCCATCCAGCTGACGCCGGAGGCGGCGGTCCGCAGGCAGACGGCAGTGACGGAGCGTACGAAAGAATTGAAGAAGGCGGGGCAGAATATATGAGCTTGTTCGGTTCATCCCATTTCGGATTGCCGCGCCTGAAGCCGCTTTCGTCGAAGCGGTCACATGTCGTTTCGGTGCTCGACATCGGCTCGACCAAGGTCGTCTGCATGATCGGCCGGCTGACGCCGCGCGAGGAAAGCCAGATCCTGCCGGGCCGCACGCACAATATCGAAATCATCGGCATCGGCCACCAGCGTTCCCGCGGCATCAAGACCGGCGTCATCGCCGATCTCGACGCGCTGGAAGGCGTCATCCGCCTTGCGGTCGACGCGGCGGAGCGCATGGCAGGATTGACCGTCGAGAGCCTGATCGTCAACCTGACGGCTGGCCGGCTCGGCAGCGACATCTACACTGCGACGATCGATTTGGGCGGCCAGGAAGTCGAGCTCAACGATCTGAAGAAGGTGCTGTCGGCCGCTTGCCAGCAGTCGCTGCGTCAGGACCGTTCGGTGCTGCATTCGCTGGCGACCGGCTTCTCGCTCGACGGCGAGCGCGGCATCCGCGATCCGCTGGCGATGTATGGCGATGCGCTCGGCGTCGACATGCATGTGGTGACGGCGGAGCGATCGGCACTGAAGAACCTCGAACTCAGCGTCAATCGCGCGCATCTGTCTGTCGAGGGTATCGTCGCCACGCCCTATGCATCGGGTCTTGCGGCTCTCGTCGACGACGAGGTCGAACTCGGCTGCGCGGCGATCGACATGGGCGGCGGCACGACGACGATCTCGGTCTTTGCCGAGGGCAAGCTCGTTCATACGGACGCCGTCGGCCTCGGCGGCCATCACGTCACCACCGACCTGGCGCGCGGCCTTTCGACCCGCATCGAGGATGCGGAGCGGCTGAAGGTCGTGCATGCCTCGGCGCTTTCGAATTCCTCCGACGAGCGCGAGCTGATCTCGATCCCGCCGATCGGCGAGGACGATCGCGACCAGCCGTCGCAGGTGCCGCGGGCCCTGGTTTCGCGCATCGTATCGGCCCGAATCGAGGAGACGATGGAACTGATCCGCGACCGTATCCAGCGCTCAGGCTTCAGCCCGATCGTCGGCAAGCGTGTCGTGCTGACCGGCGGGGCGAGCCAGCTGACCGGCCTTGCCGACGTGGCGCGGCGCATCCTTGCCCGCAACGTCCGCATCGGCCGTCCGATGGGCGTCTCGGGGCTGCCGACGGCTGCCAAGGGTCCGGCCTTTTCGACGGCCGTCGGCCTGATGATTTATCCGCAGGTCGCGGACATGGAGACACATGCGTCACAGAGCGGTCTGCTCATGTCGCTTGGGGGAAATAACAGCCGCATAGCCCGCATGGGCCAGTGGCTGAAGGAAAGTTTCTGAAATTGAGTAATTGGCCGGCGTGGCGATGCGGCCAGAGAGAGAAGGAACAGGTACCATGACCATCAAGCTGCAAAAGCCTGACATCACAGAGCTGAAGCCGCGCATCACCGTGTTCGGCGTTGGCGGCGGTGGCGGCAATGCCGTCAACAACATGATCACCGCCGGCCTCCAGGGCGTCGACTTCGTCGTCGCCAACACGGATGCGCAGGCGCTGACGATGACGAAGGCTGAGCGCATCATCCAGCTCGGCGTCAATGTCACCGAAGGCCTCGGTGCCGGCTCGCAGCCGGAAGTCGGCCGCGCGGCCGCCGAGGAGTGCATCGACGAGATCGTCGATCACCTGAACGGCACGCATATGTGCTTCGTCACCGCCGGCATGGGCGGCGGCACCGGCACGGGCGCTGCACCCGTTGTCGCGCAGGCGGCCCGCAACAAGGGCATCCTGACGGTCGGCGTCGTCACCAAGCCGTTCCATTTCGAAGGCGGGCGCCGCATGCGTCTGGCCGAGATGGGCATCCAGGAACTGCAGAAGTCTGTCGACACGCTGATCGTCATTCCGAACCAGAACCTCTTCCGCATTGCCAACGACAAGACGACCTTCGCCGATGCCTTCGCCATGGCCGACCAGGTTCTCTATTCGGGCGTTGCCTGCATCACCGACCTGATGGTTAAGGAAGGCCTGATCAACCTCGACTTCGCCGACGTCCGCTCGGTGATGCGCGAAATGGGCCGCGCAATGATGGGCACCGGCGAAGCCTCCGGCTCCGGCCGCGCGCTGCAGGCAGCAGAGGCTGCGATCGCCAACCCGCTGCTCGACGAAACCTCGATGAAGGGCGCTCAAGGGTTGCTGATCTCCATCACCGGCGGTCGCGACCTCACCCTCTTCGAAGTCGACGAAGCCGCGACCCGCATCCGCGAGGAAGTCGATCCTGACGCCAACATCATCCTCGGCGCCACCTTCGACGAATCGCTCGAAGGCATCATCCGCGTCTCGGTCGTCGCAACCGGCATCGACCGGGCGATGAACGAAGCCGCCGAGCGGAACCTCCAGCCGGCAGCAAGGCCCGCTATCCGTCCCTCCGCGGCTGTTGCTCCGGCAGCGGCCGCAGTTCAGCCTGTCCCCGTGATGCAGGCACCGAAGGCCATCGATCCGATCGCGCAGACCATCCGCGAAGCCGAGATGGAACGCGAGCTCGAAATTCCGGCCCCGCGTGCTGCCGCACCGCTGCAGCAGCCCGTAGTACAGCAGGAAACCTTCCGTCCGCAGAGCAAGATCTTCGCGCCTGCACCGGAAGCTCCGGCAATGCGTCCGGCCCCGGTGCAGCAGCAGGCTCCGGCGCCCGTCATGAGCCAGCCTGTCATAAGCCAGCCGGTTCAGCAGCAGCCGGTCCGGCAGGAGCCGACCATCCGCCAGGCGCCCGAACCGGTGCGCATGCCGAAGGTCGAGGATTTCCCGCCGGTCGTCCAGGCCGAACTCGACCACCGCACGCAGCCGGCTTCCGCGCATGCGGCGGAGGAGCGCGGTCCGATGGGCCTGCTCAAGCGAATCACCAATTCGCTTGGCCGCCGCGACGACGACGCCGTTGCCGCCGATATGACCGCCGCACCGCCGGCCGCTTCGCAGCAACGCCGTCCGCTGTCGCCTGAGGCAAGCCTCTACGCACCGCGTCGCGGCAATCTCGACGACCAGGGCCGGGCAGTTCCGCAGGCCCGAATGATGCAGGAAGACGACCAGCTGGAAATCCCGGCATTCCTGCGTCGCCAGTCGAATTGAGTGCGTGCTTCGGCACCGTTCATGCCCGGGATCAAGGTCCCGGGCATTGCTGTTTTTCAGCCCGTGATTCGCGAGCAATTTCAATTGCGTGACTTCGTAACAAAGCGAAAGAAACAGTGATTTGGATTGGAGCGCCGGCGCACGTAAGTATGGTGCAAGGAAACTGCACTAGGAGACCTTTCGACAGGCTCCTTGTGCAGAATGAACGATGACCGTGCCGATCGGACAGACCGCCGGTACGGAAGAATAAAGGCAGAATTTATGGCAATTGGCTTGCTGGGTTTTCAAACGACGGTATCGCGTCCGGTGACGCTTTCGGGCATCGGGGTGCATTCGGGCGCTAACGTCTCGATCACCCTGAACCCGGCCGAATCGGACACCGGCGTCATTTTCCAGCGCCTGCATGACAATGGCGACATCACCGAACTGAAGGCCGTCTCCTCGCAGGTCGGCAATACCGATCTCTGCACCGTGCTCGGCTTCTCTCCCGCCCATTCGGTCGCGACGATCGAGCATGTCATGGCCGCCGTCTATGCGCTCGGCCTCGACAATGTGGTGATCGAAGTGCAGGGCTCCGAAATGCCGATCATGGATGGCAGCTCGCTGCCCTTCGTTGAGGCGATCGAGCAGGTCGGTCTCGTTTCGCTCGGCGTCAAGCGCCGCTATATCCGTATCACCAAGCCGGTGCGGATCGAGCATGGCGGCTCCTGGAGCGAATTCCGCCCCTATGACGGTACGCGCTTCGAAGTTGAGATCGATTTCGACTGCCCGCTGATCGGCCGGCAGAAGTGGGCCGGTGACATGACCGCCGCCGTCTTCAAGGCCGAGCTTTCCCGCGCCCGCACCTTCGGGTTCATGCGCGATGTCGAGCGCCTCTGGGCGTCGGGCCATGCGCTCGGCTCCTCGCTTGAAAATTCCGTCGTCATCTCGGACGACAACACCGTCATCAACGTCGAAGGGCTGCGTTACGCCAAGGATGAATTCGTCCGCCACAAGACGCTCGATGCCGTCGGCGATTTGTCGCTTGCCGGTGTCCAGTTCATCGGTTGCTACCGTTCCTATCGCGGCGGTCACAAGATGAATGCCAATGCGCTGAAGGCGCTGCTCGCCGATCCTTCCGCCTACGAGGTTGTGGAGACGTCGACGCCGCGCCAGCGTGTCGCTGCCCGCGAACTGATTGCAGTCAGCGCTTCGGAATTCGCTCCCTGGTCGGCATGACCTCCAGCATATTCTCAAGACCAGGCCGCCTCTTTCCCGGAGGCGGTTTTTTTATGTCCGGCCATATCTGCGGCAATAAACCGATGCTTGGCCGCCACAGGTCGGGAAGAAGTTGAAAAGCCGATCATTCTGCGGCTGCTGCCACAAAAATGCGTTAATGCCTTATCATTGCGTTGCTCTTGATGCACATTTGTGGCTAGAAACGCCAGCGAGGCGTGGCTGCCGTGGAGAGAGCGGCAGCAGTGGGGTTCTTTCGAATGGGTTATGCAGGATCTGAAGGTATGATGAAGACAGCGCGCGCTTTGTTCGCATCGCTTCTGGTGCTCAGCGCAGGCGCCTCGATCTCCGGTTGCCAGTCGGATCCCGACATCGACATCACCAAGCTCGGTCTCGAAACCGATCCGCCTGACGTGCTCTACACCCAGGGTCTTGCCAATATGAAGGCCGGCAACATGGCGGAAGCGGCGCGCAAGTTCGACGCGATCGACCGCGAGAACCCGTTCTCCGAATGGGCGCGCAAAGCGCTTGTGATGAGCACCTTCGTCAAATACCGCCAAGGCCGTTTGGACGACGCGCTTGCTTCGGGCAACCGCTACATGTCGCAATATCCGAAGTCCCAGGATGCTGCCTATGTGCAGTATCTCATCGGTCTCACCTATTCCAAGCAGATCGTCGACGTGACGCAGGACCAGCGCGCCTCGGCCAAGACGATCGAGGCGATGCAGGCCGTCATCGACAATTATCCGAACTCCGAATATGTCGACGATGCACAGGCCAAGATCCGCTTCGCGCGCGACCAGCTCGCCGGCAAGGAAATGCAGATCGGCCGCTACTACATGGAGCGGAAGGAATATCTCGCCGCGATCTCGCGCTTCCGCATCGTCGTCGAGAAATATCCGAATACGAACCAGATCGAAGAGGCCTTAGCGCGTCTCGTCGAAGCTTATTATTCCATGGGCATCGTCGACGAGGCGCAGACAGCCGCTGCCGTTCTCGGTCACAATTACCCCGACAGCCAGTGGTATGCTGATTCCTACAAGCTGCTGCAGAGCGGCGGTGCCGAGCCGCGTGAAAACAAGGGCTCGTGGATCGCAGCAGCGGGCAAGAAACTTCTTCTCGGTTCCTGAGGCCAATGCTGATCCAGCTTTCGATCCGCGATATCGTCCTGATCGAGCGGCTGGATCTTGCCTTCGAGACCGGCCTCTCCGTGCTGACGGGCGAGACCGGGGCGGGCAAATCCATCCTGCTCGACAGCCTGTCGTTGGCGCTCGGTGGGCGCGGCGACGGCGACCTGGTGCGCCACGGCGAGGATAAGGGCCAGGTGACGGCGGTGTTCGACGTCGGCATGGAACACGGCGCCCGCATACTCCTGCGTGAAAATGGCATCGACGACGAGGGCGACCTGATTTTCCGCCGCCAGCAATCGGCGGACGGGCGCACCAAAGCCTATGTCAACGACCAGCCGGTCAGCGTGCAGCTGATGCGCCAGGCCGGGCAGATGCTGGTCGAAATCCATGGACAGCACGACGATCGCGCCCTTGTCGACACCAATGCCCACCGCACCCTGCTCGATGCCTTCGCCGGCCTCACCGACGAGGTTTCAGAGGTCTCCAGGCTCTATCGGCTGTGGCGCGACAGCGAGCGGACGCTGAAGAACCACCGGGAGAAGGTGGAAAGCGCGGCGCGCGAAGCCGACTACCTGCGCTCGTCGGTCGAGGAACTCGAGAAGCTCTCGCCGCAGGATGGCGAGGAGGAAGAGCTCGCCGATCGCCGGCAGAAGATGATGAAGGCCGAGCGAATCGCCGGCGATATCGCCGAGGCGTCCGAATTCCTGAACGGCAATGCCTCGCCGGTGCCCCATATCGCCTCGCTGGTGCGCCGGCTGGAGCGTAAGAGCCATGAGGCGCCGGGACTGCTCGAAGACACCGTGACGCTGCTCGATGCCGCGCTCGATCAGCTTTCCAACGCGCAGATGGAAGTCGAGGCGGCACTCCGCAAGACCGAATACGATCCGAGAGAGCTGGAGCGGGTGGAAGAGCGGCTTTTCGCGCTCAGGGCCGCCTCGCGCAAATATTCTGTGCCCGTCACCGAACTGCCGGCGCTTGCCGTGCGGATGATTGCCGATCTTGCCGATCTCGACGCGGGCGAGGAGCGGCTTGCTCGGCTCGAAGCCGAGGTTGGCCTGGCGCGGGAAAATTACGATGCAGCGGCGCGCTCGCTGTCCGACAAGCGCCATCATGCCGGCACCGCACTGGCTGCGGCTGTCATGGCCGAGCTGCCGGCGCTGAAGCTCGAACGGGCCCGTTTCATGGTCGAGATCAGCACGGATGCGGGGGAGGCGGCGGCCGAAGGCATCGACATCGTCGAGTTCCATGTCCAGACCAATCCCGGCACGCGGCCGGGCTCGATCATGAAGGTCGCTTCGGGCGGCGAACTCTCGCGTTTCCTGCTGGCGCTGAAGGTGGCGCTCGCCGATCGCGGATCGGCCCCGACGCTGGTCTTCGACGAAATCGATACCGGCGTCGGCGGTGCGGTGGCCGATGCGATCGGCCAGCGACTGAAGCGGCTCTCTGAGCGGGTGCAGGTGCTGTCGGTTACGCATGCGCCGCAGGTCGCGGCACGGGCCGCCACGCATCTCTTAATCTCCAAGGGGCCGGTGGCCGACGGTTCGGAAAAGATCGCCACGCGCGTCGCGACGATGGCGCAGAAGGACCGCACGGAGGAGATCGCCCGTATGCTGGCCGGGGCTTCGGTGACCGAAGAGGCGAGGGCGGCGGCCAAGCGGCTGCTTGCCGGCAACGGCTGATTTTTCTTCCGACGTTCTTTCTGCCCGGGCCGGCGGGATGACAATCACCGCGCATAGCGATATGCGCTGAAGCTTCCGGATCGGCGGCGAGCTCAAGCCATGCGACTTTTCCATTTCAGCGACGATCCCGGTATCGTAGCGTTCGAACCGCGCCCGGTTCGCATTCCCTCCGCCCGCGCGCCCGGCCGGGAATGGCTGAACGGTCCGCTCGTCTGGGCGATCGATGCCGATCATGACTTTATGTATCTCTTTCCGCGTGACTGCCCCCGCATCCTGATATGGGCGAAACCCGAGACGCTGGAGACGGAGCGGCGGCGCTGGCTGGCGAGTGGCGGGCTGCGGCTTTCATCGAGCGCCGGTGGCTGGAAAGGCTTTCGGCGGAGACGATCCATCGCTACGAGATGGCGGCCGAGGCCTTCGAGAATCTGGATGATGCGGGCATGTGGGTAGCCCGCAGACGCGTCATTCCCATGGCGAGGACCGCCATCTCGCGGCTCGACCAGGAGTTTGCGCCGCGCGGGGTGGAGCTTCGGGTGGTCGATAGCCTGCGGCCGTTGAAGAACCTCTGGAACACCAGCCTGCATGTCAGCGGCATCCGGCTGCGGAATGCCAGGGATTGGGAATAGGCCGGGTAGACAATGGGCCGGGTAGGCCGATCTTCCTTTCGAAGGACCGCGGCCTCCCTTTTCATCCGGCAATTTTGCTCTAAAAACAATCCAGATTTTCTGACCAGATTCTCTGGAGTGATGTTCCATGTCCACCGAAGGTTCCGCCGTCGACACGTTGACGATCGAAGAGGCTGCCGCCGAGCTTGAACGGCTGGCAAAGGAGATCGCGCATCACGATGCGCTCTACCACGGCAAGGACCAGCCGGAGATTTCGGATGCCGATTACGACGCGCTGAAGCGCCGCAATGATGCGCTCGAGGTGCGCTTTCCTGAGTTGATCCGCGAAGACAGCCCATCGCGGCATGTCGGTGCGGCGCCCTCCGTCACCTTCTCGCCCGTCATCCATGCGCGGCCGATGCTGTCGCTCGACAACACTTTCTCGCAGGAGGACGTGCAGGATTTCGTCGCCGGCGTCTATCGCTTCCTCGGCCGGCTGCCCGACCAGTCGATCGCCTTTACCGCCGAGCCGAAGATCGACGGTCTTTCGATGTCGATCCGTTACGAGAACGGCAGGCTGGTGACGGCTGCAACGCGTGGCGACGGCACGACGGGGGAGAACGTCACTGCCAACATCCGGACCATCGCCGAGATCCCCAACGAGCTGCCGAAGGGCGTGCCCGCGGTCGTGGAGATCCGCGGTGAAGTCTATATGGCCAAGAGCGATTTCCTGGCGCTGAACCGGCAGATGGAGGCGGAGGGCAAGCAGACCTATGTCAATCCGCGCAACACCGCGGCCGGATCGTTGCGCCAACTCGACGCCAAGGTGACGGCGAGCCGCAAGCTGAAATTCTTCGCTTATGCCTGGGGCGAGATGTCGGAGATGCCCGCCGACACACAGTTCGGTATGGTGCAGACCTTCAAGGACTGGGGTTTTCCCGTCAATCCGCTGATGAAGCGATTGAACTCGGTCGCCGACATCCTGGCGCATTATGACGAGATCGGCCTCGAGCGCCCGGATCTCGACTACGACATCGACGGCGTCGTCTATAAGGTCGACAGTCTCGAGCTGCAGGCTCGTCTTGGCTTCCGCTCGCGTTCGCCGCGCTGGGCGACTGCGCACAAGTTTCCGGCGGAGCAGGCCTTCACCGAGGTCGAAAAGGTCGAGATTCAGGTCGGTCGCACCGGGGCGCTGACGCCGGTGGCGCGGCTGAAGCCGATTACGGTTGGCGGCGTCGTCGTCACCAATGCGACGCTGCACAACGAGGATTACATCAAGGGCATCGGCAATAGCGGCGAGCGCATTCGACCGGAGGAACACGATATCCGTGAGGGCGATACCGTCATCGTTCAGCGCGCCGGCGACGTCATTCCGCAGATCCTCGATGTGGTGATGGAAAAACGCGCGGCCGACGCCCGGTCATACGAATTCCCGAAGACATGCCCGGTCTGCGGTTCGCATGCCGTGCGCGAGGTCAACGAGAAGACCGGCAAGATGGATTCGGTGCGCCGCTGCACCGGTGGCTTCATCTGCCGGGCGCAGGCGACGGAGCATTTGAAGCACTTCGTTTCGCGCAACGCTTTCGATATTGAAGGGCTCGGTTCGAAGCAGATCGACTTCTTCTTCGAAAACGACGACGCGTCGCTGCAGATCCGCACCGCGCCCGATATCTTCACGCTGGAGAAGCGCCAGCAGCAATCGCTGACCAAGCTGGAGAATATTGACGGTTTCGGCAAGGTCAGCGTCGGCAAGCTCTATGCGGCGATCAACGAACGGCGCAGCATTGCGCTCCACCGCTTCATCTACGCGCTCGGCATCCGTCACGTCGGCGAGACCACGGCGAAGCTGCTGGCGCGCTCCTACGGCACCTATGCCGCCTTTGAGACGGCGATGCGGGAGGCCGAGACGCTTGCCGGCGACGCCTGGAACGATCTCAACGCCATCGAGGGCATCGGCGAGGTCGTGGCGCGGGCTATCGTCGAATTCTACAAGGAGCCGCGCAACGTGGAGGTGATCACCCGGCTTATCGAGGAGGTGACGCCCGAGGAGGCCGAGCAGCCGGTGACGACAGGCAGCCCGGTCGCCGGCAAGACCGTGGTTTTCACCGGCTCGCTGGAAAGGTTTACCCGCGACGAGGCGAAGGCGAGGGCGGAGAGCCTCGGCGCCAAGGTGGCGGGATCGGTCTCCAAGAAGACCGACATCGTCGTCGCCGGCCCAGGTGCTGGCTCCAAGCTCGACAAGGCACGCGAGCTTGGCGTGCAGACGATGGACGAGGACGAATGGCTGGCACTGATCAGCGGGTGAGGGGCTGACAGCAAGCCGCCAGCCCGTTTGCTCATAGCCTGAGCCGCGCCATCGTATAGGCGTCGACATACTCCCCGGATCGAAAGCCGAAGGCCCTTAGCAGGCCTTCCCGTTCGAAGCCGAATTTCCGGTAGAGGCCGATGGCGACATCGTTGTCGGTGTAGACGGTCAGTTCCAGCCGTTTGATATCAAGCCAGTCGTCGGCGGCGTCGACCATCGCGCCGAGCAGGATCCGTCCGAAGCCGCGGCCGGTGAAATCGTCATGCACGCCCATGCCGATACTGGCGACGTGCTGCCGACGGCCGGAGAGGCGGTTGAGGCCGCCATTGCCGACGATCTTGCCATTTTGGGTGACGACGAGGTTGAGCGCGCCTGGCGACTGGTTTTCCATGTGCTTGCGAACCTCCTCGACCCGCTGGTAGGGCGGCCTCAAGGTGCCGGCCCTGTAGCCCGGCAGATTTATGAGATCCGTGATCTCCTCCGCATCGGACAGGCGGACGGCGCGCACCAGGACGCCATCCGGCAGGCGCGCTCGGCCGCGAGGTTCATTCTCTTCGTTTTCGGACATTCATGCTCTCCATCGGTGTCAGGAGGAGAGCCGGTTTCCGAAAACCCTGCTCGCCTCGGCAGGGTTTCGGGATGATGATCGGATCGCTGCTAACGCGCCATCGCTCCCGCGTACCCTTCAAGGGTCGTGGTGTGATGGATAAGCGCTGCCATGGTCACGGAACTGATCATGGCGGCAAGTTTCGATATGGGGGTTAAAAAGTCAACCATGCGTCGTGTCGAATTTGCGCGGCCGGAAGCGGGGCGGTATTCCTGTTCCTGAAGAAACGATTCGGGTTGCTGATTTGAAGACCATCGCGATTGACTTCGAGACGGCGAACGAACAGCGCGGCAGCGCCTGTTCCGTCGGCCTTGCCTGGATCGAGGAGGGCAGGGTCACGCGCGTCGAAGAGCGGCTGATCCGACCGCGGGAGATGCGCTTTTCCGGGATGAACATCGCAATCCATGGCATCCGGCCGGAGCATGTCGAGGACGCGCCCGAGTTTCCCGAGGTGATGGACGAGTTCGAGGAGGATTTTCGCGGCGCGACGATGATCGCGCACAATGCTTCCTTCGATTTCAGCGTCTGGCGGGCGAGCCTCGATCTCTACCGGCAATCCTATCCGGAGCTTACCTATCTCTGCAGCCTGAAGATGGCCCAGCGAATCTGGCCGCATTTCCTCTCGCACCGTTTGAACCTGATCGCCGAGCATCTCGGCCTGCGTTTCGTGCACCACAACGCTGCCGAGGATGCTGTGGTCTGCGCGGCCGCGGCGATCGAGATGGCGAAAGCCGTCAAGGCCAACGCCGTTCACGCGATACCGGCGCTGATCGGCATGAGGCCCGGCCGGCTGACTGCGCGGGCCTACGAGCCCTGTACCTGCCGGAAAGGCTGATCCCTTCCACGAGCCCCATTTCTTGCAAAGCATGGGTGCATGCTTATCTAAAATGCGGATTATTCAGGGAGCCGCCATGTCCAGACTGCGCAATCTTCTCCTCGCCGCCTTTTCCTTCGCCGTCCTTTCCGCAGGCGCTGCCTCAGCCGAAGTCGTCGGCAAGGTCGGGGTCGACTGGATCGGCAACGACATCATTGTCGAGGCGGTCTCCGACCCTGAGGTCAAGGGCATCACCTGTCACGTCACCTATTTCGATCGCAGCTTGATCGACCGGTTCAAGAACGGCAACTGGTTCGAGGACCCGTCCAATAATTCCATCGCCTGCCGGCAGACCGGGCCGATCGAGATCGGCAGTATCGATCTGTCCAAGGATGGCAGCGAGGTGTTCCGCCAGGGCATGTCGCTGATCTGGAAGACGCTGGTCGTCAACCGCATCTACGATAAGACGAACGACACGCTGATCTATCTCGCCCATTCGCGCGAACTGACCGACGGCTCGGCGAAGATGTCGATCTCGACCATTCCGCTCTATGGGCAGAACGTTGTCTGGAAGAATGGGAAGCCGCAATAGAGCTTCTGCTGTGAGATATTTGGAAAGAGCGCTGCTTCCCTTTTTCTCTCATTGCAAAATCAAAAAGGGCCCGGACTAGCCGGGCCTTCGAATTCCAGATATGGATAGCCCTCAGGCGGCCTGCGTCAGTTCGTCGGCAATGACCGTGTCGAGATTCAAGAAGCAGACCATGGTCTTTTCGAGCGCGACGATGCCGCGGCAGAAGGCGCGCTGGGCTTCCGGGATGATTTCCGGCGGCGGCTGCAGATCTTCGCTCTTGATGGTCATCATGTCGGAAACCTGCTCGACCAGCAGACCGACCAGCTTGCCCGCAATGTCGGTGACGATGATCGCCGAGCGCTCGGAGGGCTCGGTCATCTTCATACCGAGGCGGCAGGCCATGTCGATGACGGGGATCACCGCACCGCGCAGGTTGATGAGTCCCAGCACATAGGGCGGGGTGTGCGGCATCGGCGTCACCGGCGCCCAGCCGCGGATTTCGCGGATGGCCATGATGTCGATGCAGAACTCCTGGTCGCCCAGGTGGAACGAAACGATTTCGAGATAAGCGCCCGACTGCTTGATGGCGTTGTTGTTCATGGTCAGAATTCTTCCCAGTTGTCCCCGACGGGAGAAGCGATGACTTTGGCGGCAGTGCCGCCGTTGAATGCGACCGCGATTTTACCGATCAGGCTGCGCGCGGGTGATGGTCTCGAATGCGAGGCGGCAGGTCCCTCTCGCGGCGTTTGCCGGGCGCTCATGCCCTCGCCAGTCTTGAACTGCATGACCAGTTGCATCAGGTTTGCCGCGTCGATGGCGAGCCTATGGCTTACGGCCTTCGTCTGCGTGACCTGATCCATCTGGCTGATGGATGTATTGATTTCGTTCAGTCCCACGGATTGTTCGCGCGCAGAGGTTACGATTGATTTAACATGTTCATGGATGCGCAAAACATCTTCGCCGATCTGGCGAAGCGCTTCGTACCAGCCGGCGCCGATCATTGTTCCGAAACCTGGAAACGCCGCGCCGTCGAGCGTCGAAAGCCGCTGGCTGGCCGACAGGCTCTTGCGCGCCGCTGAGTTGGTCACGAAATACCCCTTCCGAAAGCCGCTCGGATTCGTGTTTGTCTTCCCTCATGCGGAGTCCGGGGTTTTCGCCACGCGGCAGACATCATGTCAGAACGGCAGAAGAGCGCCGCACGCGATTGCTAATATAGATACAACGGCTTAAGCCTTTGCTAACGATATCTATCTCGAAACTGCTTGTTCGGCTGAGAACACATCATCAAAACGTGTTGCTTTCGATTTTTGGCCGATCCGACCGAGGGCACGGCGTCGTCTCCGGTGAGACAATCGATCGCGGGTTAGAAAACATATTGTTGAATTGCGCCCGTCCGGTCGAGACTATAATCACGCGGGGCAAGGGGCGGGCGGTACATATCCGCCTGGATCGAGGATCATGCCAATGAAGACATTCCGCATCGCCGTCTGGATCGGTGTCCTGATACTTGCCGGGTTTCTTGGCGGGTTCACGTACTATCTCAACAGATCGGGGAATGTGGTGGCGGAGGCTCCCTTCGGCGTTCCCTTCACCCTGGTCTCCCAAAGCGGGCAGCCGATCACCGAGCAGGCGCTGCGCGGCAAGCCGACGGCGTTGTTTTTCGGCTTCACCCATTGCCCGGAAGTCTGCCCGACGACGCTTTTCGAGCTGAATGGCTGGATGGAGAAGGTCGATCCGAAGGGCGACAAGCTGCAGGCCTATTTCGTGACCGTCGATCCGGAGCGCGACACGCCCGAGATCATGAACGAATACGTCTCCAACGTTTCCAAGCGCATCACCGGCATTTCCGGCGCGCCTGACAAGATCGCCGAGGTTATCAAGGGGTTCCGCGTCTACGCCAAGAAGGTGCCAGTCGACGAGAAGGATCCGAACGGCGACTATACGATGGATCACACCGCTTCGGTCTTCTTGCTCGATTCGGCCGGGCGCTTTTCCGGAACGATCGCCTATGGCGAAAACCCGGACACGGCGGTAAAGAAGCTGGAGAATCTCGTCAGCAAGGGGTGATGGTTTCAGCGTGATGGGGCGTTGGCTCGACCGATGGCGGGCAACGGAAACGGGAAAGACCGCCTATCGTGAGTGAAATCCGCCTTTACGTGACGACGACCGAAAGCAAGGCCGAAGAGATCCTCGACCTTCTGAGTGCGGTCTTCGGTGAAGAAGACTTTGCCATCGGCACCACCGAGATCGATGAGAAGAAGGATATCTGGGAAGCCTCGATCTATATGATGGCCGAGGACGAGGCGGAGGTGCATTCCCGCGTCGAGGAGGCATTGAGGACCTCTTTCCCTGATGCCCGGCTGCAGCGGGAAGTCATCCCGGATGTCGACTGGGTGGTGAAATCGCTGGAGGGGCTGAAACCCGTCAGGGCAGGGCGCTTCCTGGTGCATGGTTCGCATGACCGCGACAAGGTTCGCTCCGGCGACATCGCCATCGAGATCGATGCCGGCCAGGCCTTCGGTACCGGTCATCATGGCACGACGGCGGGCTGCCTCGAGGTGATCGATGCCGTGGTGCGCTCGCGCCCGGTCCGCAACGCGCTCGATCTCGGCACCGGCAGCGGCGTACTGGCGATTGCGGTGCGCAAGCTCAGGAACATACCAGTGCTTGCGACCGACATCGATCCGATCGCGACGAAGGTGGCGGCCGAGAACGTGCGCCGCAACGGCATCGCCTCGGGCATCGTCACCAGGACCGCGCCGGGATTTCATTCAACGGCCTTTTCCGAGCACGGTCCCTTCGATCTCATCATCGCCAACATTCTCGCCCGGCCGCTGATCCGCATGGCGCCGAAGCTTGCGACGCATCTTGCGCCTGGCGGATCGGTCATTCTCTCCGGCATCCTTGCCGGGCAACGCTGGAAGGTGATTGCCGCCTATAGCGGCGCGAGGCTTCGCCATGTCAGAACCATCTGGCGCAACGGCTGGGTGACCATCCACTTCGACCGACCCTAATGCGCGTCGCATAGAATTTGATTCATGCGACGCGGTTAGATCCTTGTTTTTATGCAATGTCGTGATCCCCAAACTGCTGCACGGTTTGGGCGGCATGCGTCGCATCCGGAAACGGCAAAAGAAAAAGGCGGTGCCGATGGCACCGCCTTGGACCGGTCTATCCGGTCAATGCCCGCGAGCTCAAGGGGAGGAGCGCTCGAGCGGGCTCTACTGCATTCCAATAGGCCGGTCCGGGAGGGAGGAGACGGACTGGCTTTCAGGCTTAGAACGCGTAGCTGAGGGCGCCCTTGTGGCGCGTGGCCCGCTGGCCGGCGCCGAGCAGCTTGAGGCTGTCCTCGTTCTGCGGGCGGCGGGCGCCGATCACGTGACGCACGGTCTGGCGTTCGCCAGCCTGCACCGGGCTGCTATATGCGAAGCGCGAGAGAGAGGCGGTCATTTCAAGAATTCCTTTGTTTATAGGTTCATCGCGAACCGTTCGATGACGCCTATATAGCTATTCTGAAATGCGGAGGCAGAGGGTTTCGCTCATGGGAGCCATGCGGCCAATGCATAAAGCGTGCCAAATTAACTTTTGGCGTCACAGTTCTGTCAAAATGTTGAGCGGCCCCAGAGGTTTCGACTCGTTTGGTCGCTTTTTCTCCCCATCGGTTGAAATTTCGCTAACATGGCCAGCATCCCATTAACCGGATTCGTCTCAATCATTCGGGTTTCCAGCATGTTCCAGTCTTTCGAGGTTACCTCCACGCCGCAATTCGGCAGGGATCGTGTATCGGCGCTGCGGGCCGGTTTCGATTCGCTCGGCATCGACGCCTTCCTCGTGCCGCGCGCCGACGAGTTCAACGGCGAATATGTTCCTGCAGGTTCCGAGCGTCTCGCGTGGCTGACGGGCTTTACGGGTTCCGCAGGCATTGCGCTCATCCTGCGCACGCAGGCGATCGTCTTCGTCGACGGGCGCTATGTAACGCAGCTTGCCGAACAGGTCGACGGTTCGGTCTTTTCGGGCGGCGATCTCGTCAATGAGCCGCCGCATGTCTGGCTTGCGGCAAACGGCAGCAACGGCCTGCGGCTCGGCATCGACCCCTGGCTGCATGCGGGTGCCGAGGTGCGCCGTCTGGAAAGAGCCCTTTCGCAGATCGGCGGCACGCTGGTCTTCCTGCCGCACAATCCGCTCGACAGGCTTTGGAGCGACCGGCCGGCCGAGCCGCTCGGCGCGGTCAGCATCCAGAACGTCGCGCAGGCCGGCGTGCTGGCGAGAGAGAAGATCGCGACGATCGCCGCCGATCTTTCGAAGAAGAATCTTGCGGCGGTTTTGATCGCCGATCCCTCTTCTGTCGCCTGGACCTTCAATATTCGTGGAGCCGACGTGCCGCACACGCCGCATCCGCTGGCGCGCGCCATCATCCATGCTGACGGCCGGGCCGAGATCTTCCTCGACAAGCGCAAGACCGGCATCGAGCCGGAGGCCTATCTTGCGCAGATCTGCACGCAGCTGCCGCCCTCGGCGCTGGAGGAGAGGTTGGCTGCCGTTTCGAGGGATGGCGGCCGCGTGCTGATCGACCCGGATATCGCCTCCTATGCGCTGGCGGAGATCATCCGCAAGGCGGGCGGCGAAGTGGTGGAGGGCGCCGATCCCGCCAAGTTGCCGCGCGCAGTGAAGAACGACGTCGAGATCAACGGCTCGGCCGCCGCGCATCTGCAGGACGGTGCGGCGATGGTGGAGTTCCTCTATTGGCTGTCGCAGACAAAACCCGGCACGGTCAGCGAGATCGCTGCTGCCGAGCATCTCGAAGCGGCGCGCGCCCGCGTCGGCCAGAGCATGCAGAACCCGCTGAAGGACATTTCCTTCGACACGATTTCGGGAGCCGGCGAACATGCGGCGATCATGCATTACCGTGTGACGACCGAGACCAACCGGATGATCGAGGCCGGCGAACTCTTCCTGATCGATTCCGGCGCGCAATATATCAACGGCACGACCGACATCACCCGCACCGTCGGCATCGGCGCGGTGGCGGAAGAGCATCGGCGCTTCTTCACGCTGGTGCTGAAAGGGATGATAGACATCAGCACCGCGCGTTTCCCTAAGGGCACGCGCGGCTGCGATCTCGATCCGCTGGCGCGCATCGCGCTGTGGCGGGCCGGCGCCGATTTCGCTCACGGCACAGGCCACGGCGTCGGCTCCTATCTTTCGGTGCATGAGGGGCCGCAGCGCATCTCCAGGCTTTCGACGCAGGAACTGCTGCCCGGCATGATCCTTTCAAACGAGCCGGGCTATTACCGGCCCGGCAGCTTCGGCATCCGCATCGAGAACCTGATCTACGTGCGCGGGGCCGAAGAGATCGAGGGCGGCGATGCGCCTATGCTCGGATTCGAGACGCTGACTTTCTGCCCGATCGACCGCAGCCTCGTCATTCCCGAGCTGCTGACCCATGACGAACTGCACTGGTTCAACGACTATCATCGCCGCACCTGCGAGGCGCTGATGCCGCTCATCCATGATCACGATGTCAGGGCGTGGCTCGAAAACGCGACGCTGCCGCTGGAATACTAAGCTGGAATACTAAGATGTCTCGGCACCGGCCCCGGGCCGGTGCTCAGAACCCGCCGGCATGGCGCCAGATCATCACGACGATCCAGGCGGCGACCAGCATCCATGTGTGGGTGAAGCGCAAGCCGATGAAGAGGGCGACGATCAGCGCCAGCTTCGATTCCCAGCCGCCGATGAAGAAGGCGGGTGCAACCAGCGTCGTCAGCACGGCGGCCGGCACGGCATTCAGCGCCGCCTCCATGCGCGGCGGAATGCTCTTCATTCGGGTGATGAGGATATATCCGCCGATGCGGGTGGCGAAGGTGGCAGCTGCTGCGGCCAGGATGACGAGCGCCATGTGAAGATCGAATTCCATGGCTCAGACCTCGTGCACTTCGGATTGAAGGGCGTCGGCTTCGAGATCAGGCTCTTGCTGCGGCAAAGGCAGCACGGCGGCGAGCACGATGCCGACGGCGGCGCCGAGGCTGACATGCCAGGGCGAGCCGACATAGCGGTAGGCGAGCACGGAAGCCACCGCGCTGACGAGCGCCACCGGCAGGAAATTGTCTCGCTTACGGAAGCCGAGGACGATGCCAAGGAAATAAGCCGGCAGCAGGATGTCGAGGCCGATGGCCTTGGGATCGCCAATGAAGCCGCCGAGCATGCCGCCGGCGACGCTGATCAGCACCCAGGGGACGTAGATGATGATGGCGAAGCCGAAATACCAGGCGAAGGTGAGTTGCCGGCCGGCCTCGCCGCGCTTGACCGCTTCGGCGAATTGCGGATCGACGAGTAGGAAAAAGGTGAAGAATTTCTGCACCGGCGTGAAATGGCCGATGTAGCGCGCCAGGGCCGCCGAATAGAGCACGTGGCGGAAATTGACGGCGAGGATCGACAGCACGATCAGCCAGGCGTGGACATTGTGACCGAAAAGTTCGATACCGACCATCTGGCTAGCGCCGGCGTAGACGGTGGCGCTCATGAAGGCGGTTTCGGAGAGCGACAAGCCGTTTTCGACCGCAAGCGCTCCGAAGAGAGCGCCAAAGGGCGCGGATGCCAGCGCAACGGCGGAGCCACCCCGCAAACCTTCAACAAAGTCGGCGCGATTCATGCGATCTTGTCCAGTTGGAATACAAGTTTTCCCTTATGGTCTATGGCTTGCAACAGCAATTGAATTTCCTTGATTGACCAATCGATTTTGCTGAACCATCAAAGTCCCGATCGCATTCGGCAAAGAGGCAATGATGAAGAAGATCGAATTTTCGAAGGAGGCGAAGGCGACGATCGTTGCCAGCATTCGCCGCTATTTCGAGGCCGAGCTCGACCAGCCGATCGGCGTGCTGCCGGCGGAATTCCTGCTCGATTTCTTCGCGGACGAGATCGGCGCCCATTATTATAACCAGGGCCTTCGTGATGCGCATGCGGCGCTTCTGAGGAAGATGGAGGACCTGGCCGAGGACATCTATCTGCTGGAGCGAGACGACAAGAGCAAAGGCACTGCTGCATAGTTTTAAGGCGTTCCTTGCGCATTTGAAGGGACGCGCGGCGCTGCAGCCGATAACGGGACGCGGCGGCGCCGCGCCCCGCAAAGATTGCGGAAGGCAGAAGGCATCAGCCCTCGCGCTTCATCCTCTCCCGGCGGGCGATTTCGGCCTCGGAGGGCTGCGCCAGTTCGAACGTGCCTGTCTTGATTGCGCCAGCACGCTCGTAGACGCTCATGATGACGCCTGTCGTCGATACCGTGTTGGCGGTGAGCTTCAGCGCCTCCGGCTTGGCGCCTTGACCGAACAGGCGTTTGCCCGGGCCAAGCACGAGCGGGAAAGTCAGAAGCCGCAACTCGTCGATCAGGTCATGCGCCAACAGGGTCTGCAACAGGCCGCTGCTGCCCTGTGTCAGGAGGACGGGGCCATCCAGCTGCTTCAACCGGGCGATTTCGGCAGCTGCATCGCCGCGCAGGGCGACGGAATTTGCCCAGGTGAGCGGCTCTGCGGAAGTGGTCGCGACATATTTGGTCACGGCGTTGAAGACTTTGCCAATCGGATCGTCTTTCCCGACGAAGGGCCAGTGCGCGGCGAAGATTTCGTAGGTCTTGCGGCCGAGCAGCAGTTCGAAGGGATCGGTAAAGATCCCGCCCATGAACTGGCCCATCGGCTCGTCCCAATAGTTGACGGTCCAGCCGCCCTGAGTGAAGCCGCCGGTCGGATCCTCCCGCGGCCCACCGGGCGCCTGCATGACGCCGTCCAAACTCACGAAGGCGGCAGCAACTAACTTTCTCATCTCTCAACTCCCATTGTTGGTGCGTTCAGAGCCAAGGACGGATTGACTTGCACCGATCCGACATTCGATGCGATTTTTTCGGGCGTTATCCGAGCTAAACTAGCCGGCTAGGACCTTGGCGCTGTCGATGATCGCGATGCCATGCGCCCGCATTTCCTCGATGGCGGCGGCGACGCCTTCGGGGGTGATGCCGCGGCTTGCATCCTTGATGAAGCGCACGCGGACACCAGGCATCATCTCCAGCGCGTCGAGCGCAGAGAATTTGACGCAATAGTCGGTTGCCAGTCCGCAGACGTCTAGGTCGGTGACGCCCTGGTCCTCGAGGAAATCGGAAAGGCCGGTCGAGGCGTCGCGGTCATTGTCGCGGAAGGCCGAATAGCTGTCGATATAGGGATTCTCGCCCTTCTGCTGGATCAGGTCGATCTCTTCGGATTTGAGCTCGGGATGCAGTTCGGCATCAAGCGTACCCTGAATACAGTGGTCGGGCCACATCATCTGAGGTTTGCCCGACAGTTCCCCCATCTCGAAGGGGGCGGCACCCGGATGGGCGGAGGCAAAGCTGCCATGGCCAGACGGATGCCAGTCCTGCGAGGCGACGATCAAATCGTATTTGCCGCTATCGATCAGTCTGTTTGCGACGGGAACCACCTTGTCGCCCTCCGGCACCGGCAGATTGCCACCCGGACAGAAGCCGTTCTGAATATCGACGAGCAGCAGCGCTTTCATCAAGGCCAATCCCTTCGCTTTATTGCAGTGCAAGACGCCAAGCACACTGAATGGATCAACTAGTGGATTTCCAGGCGCGGACGCGCAAGTGTTAATTCTGGCACTAGCGGTAGTAAGTCGTCGAAACAGAATGCTCTAATGCAATCATTGCGTTAGCTGGTGGCGGTTCTCGTGTTGAAATGGAGCGGAGGGATGGGAACGGCTCGTGCATGGTTTCCGGATCGCAGCCCGCGACGGTGGCAATTGCCGGCAAATCGATCTGCCTGCGTAGGACGCCTTTGTGCGGCATCGATGGATCGAGGCTCCCCCGGCAGAGCCCGGTTCTTGGCCAGCTAGACCGCCGCCACGTCATCGGCTGCGGAATCACCTGCTGCGGCGGAAGCGCCGTAGGTATTGCGGTAGGCCTGAAGGGCCGTCTGCATGTCGCTCAACACCTTGGTGAGGAGCGGATCGCTATCACCTGAAGTCTTGATGCTGTTCGGATCGGCGGCGAGGAATTCGGACTCGGTCAACTTGCCGTCGCCATTCGTATCCATCGCTGCGAAGACGCCCTTGGAATCGTCGTCGCTCTGATCGCTGCCGTCGCCCTGATCGTCGCTGCCGTCGGTCTTCTGCATGGACAGCATCAGCGACAGGATATCGGCGGTGATCTTCTTGACGATATCGGTGCTGCTGTCGTCGCTGTCGGTCGACGTCGTGCCCGATGTCGATGACGGCGAGGCGGCGGCCAACTCGTCCGCCGAAATGACACCGTCGCCATTCTTGTCGAGGCTGGAAAGTGGAGACTGGTACTGGGTCACTGTGCTGCCGAGAGATGAAACACTGGTCACTTGAACCTCCTTTGAAAAGTTCGTCGTGAAGCCTGCCTTTCATGGGCGGGCAGCCTTTGGGCTAAGCTGATTTGCGCAAAGCGTCAAAGCGACGTTTTGACAGGGTAGAAGTGCGATTGACGGCGCGGGGCGACGCACGTTAACCTTTCGGTTACCAAAACTGTTTCATTGGAATTATTGGCTTTTTTTGGCGGCCCATGGGTTCTGGCGAGCGGAAGCACATGCCTGCGATAGCAGGAGATCGCGCCGGTGCGGCTTGCGGAAGGGGCAATGGGCGATATACCAGCTCTCCGCCGCTGCGGCATTTCGTCCGCCTTCTCGAAGCGCTACGCCAGGTCGATCTTGCTCCCTGCCGCGATTTCTGCCTTTCTTGCCTCAGCAGCAAGCCGGAGCGAAGCCATGTCCGAGCCCGATCCAGACGAAAAGATCGATGCGACGTTCCGCAACGGATCGCTGACGGCGGCCGGGATCATCCTCGGCTTCTCCCTTAATTTTATTAGTGTCTGGGTTTCCAATCCCAACGACTGGAGCCGCATCGATATTCCGCCGATGCTGTTTCTGACCATCGGCATCGCCGTCCAGGTGAAGGTCTTTGCCGATCTGCTGGCGCGCGATTCTCTCTTTGCCGTCAAATATGATCGGTCTCGCCGGCTCTTCCTGATTGGATTGGGAATCGTCGCCGCCGGAATCGGCATTGCCCTGATCAACGATATTCTCGGGCTCGGAAGGATGCGGATGCTCGGGTGAAGGTTTTCGCGCCGTGTTGATGCGAGGTCACACGCGCTCGACGAACCCGTCCAAGACCCGCTTCTGTCCGGCCCGGTCGAATTCGATCGTCAGCTTGTTGCCTTCGATGCCGGTGATGTTGCCGTTGCCAAATTTCAGGTGGAACACGCGGTCGCCGAGCGTGAACCTCGACGGTTCCGATGAGGTCGATTTCGCCACCAGCTCGCCTTCGATGGTGCGCCCCTTGGGGCCGCTCTCGCCGTAGCCGATACGTTCGACGGCGTGGCCGGAGCGGGTGCCCCAATTGTCGCGCGTGGCATCGGTCTTGTTGGCCTGGGCGCGTTTCCAGCCGGGAGTGGAATAGGAGTTGGCGAAGGGTTCGGCCTTGTCGAAGCGGGACTGGCCGTAGCCGCCGCGGCCGTACCCGCCGTAGCTCTGCTCCATTTCGGCGACCTCGACATGGGTTTCCGGCAGTTCGTCGAGGAAACGCGAGGGCAGGGTCGATTGCCAGAGGCCATGGATGCGGCGGTTGGAGACGAACCAGATGTGGCAGCGGTGCTTGGCGCGGGTGATGCCGACATAGGCGAGGCGGCGTTCCTCCTCCAGGCCGGCGCGGCCGCTCTCATCGAGCGAGCGCTGGTGCGGGAAGAGGCCTTCCTCCCAGCCGGGCAGGAAGACGGTGTCGAATTCCAGGCCCTTGGCCGAATGCAGCGTCATGATCGAGACGGCGTCGAGGTTCTCGTTGGTCTCGGCATCCATCACCAGCGAGACGTGTTCGAGGAAGCCTCGCATCGACTCGAAGCTTTCCATCGAGCGGATCAGTTCCTTGAGGTTCTCAAGGCGACCGGGGGCTTCGGCGCTCTTGTCGTTCTTCCACATGTCGGTATAGCCGGACTCTTCGAGGATCTGCTCGGCAAGTTCGGTATGCGGTGTGTTTTCAAGCAGTTCCTGCCATCGGCGGAAAGATTGAATCACGTCGAAGAGCGCCTTTCGCGCCTTCGGCTTCAGCTCGTCCGTCTCGATAATGTCGGCCGCCGCCGCAAGCATTGGTATATCGCGGGCGCGGGCATAGTCGTGCAGCGCACGTACCGTCGTGTCGCCGAGGCCGCGCTTCGGCGTGTTGATGATGCGTTCGAAGGCGAGGTCGTCGGAGGCTTGAGCGACCAGGCGAAAATAGGCCATGGCATCGCGGATTTCCAGGCGCTCGTAGAAGCGCGGGCCGCCGATGACACGGTAGTTGAGGCCGAGGGTGACGAAGCGGTCTTCGAATTCACGCATCTGGAAGGAGGCGCGCACGAGGATCGCCATGTCGTTCAGCAGATGCTTGCCGCGCTGGAGCTGCTCGATCTCCTCGCCGATGGCGCGGGCTTCCTCCTCCGAATCCCAGGAGGCGTGGACCTGCACCTTGACGTCGTCGGGATCGGAGCGGTCGGTGAACAGCGTCTTGCCGAGGCGGCCCTCATTATGGGCGATCAGATGGGCAGCGGCGCCGAGGATATGTTCGGTCGAGCGGTAGTTGCGCTCGAGCTTGATCACCTTGGCGCCGGGGAAATCCTTTTCGAAGCGCAGGATATTGTCGACCTCCGCGCCGCGCCAGCCATAGATCGACTGATCGTCGTCGCCGACGCAGCAGACGTTCTGCGGCTCGCCCTTGGGGCGCTGGGCGAGAAGCCTGAGCCACATGTACTGAGCGGTGTTGGTGTCCTGATACTCGTCGACGAGGATATAGCGGAAGCGGCCGTGATATTCCTTCAAGAGATCCGGGTTCTTGCGGAAGATCGCGATCGGATGCATCAGCAGGTCGCCGAAGTCGCAGGCGTTCAGCGTCGTCAGGCGCGCCTGATAGGCAAAATAGAGATCGCGGCCGCGGCCATTGGCAAAGGCGCGGGCGTCGCCCTCGGGGATGTCGGCGGGGCCGAGACCCTTGTTCTTCCAGGTGTCGATCATGCCGGCGAACTGCTTGGCCGGCCAGCGCTTGTCGTCGAGGCCTTCGGCCTGGATCAACTGCTTGATCAGGCGGACGACGTCGTCGGTATCGAGAATGGTGAAATCGGAGCGCAGGCCGACGAGCTCGCCGTGGCGGCGCAGAAGTTTGACGCCGATCGAATGGAAGGTACCGAGCCAGGGCATGCCTTCGACGGCGCCACCGACGAGCAGCGCGATGCGCTCCTTCATCTCGCGTGCCGCCTTGTTGGTGAAGGTGACGGCGAGGATCTGCGAGGGGAAGGCACGGCCGGTGTTGAGGATATGGGCAATGCGGGTCGTCAGTACGCGCGTCTTGCCGGTGCCGGCGCCGGCCAGCACGAGGACGGGGCCTTCCAACGTTTCGACGGCTTCGGTCTGCTCGGGGTTCAGCCCGGCGAGGTAGTCCGGCCGCTTGCCACCGTCGCGAGCCGCCATGGCGCGCGCCGCGATGCCGCCGCCGGCGACGGGCGCCCTTTCGGCGGGTGCGGCAGGCGGCTGCGGCTTGCGCGCCATCTCGCCCGGCTCTTCGTCGAAGAAGGGCATATCGTCGAAACTATTGCTCATGGCGCGTAATGTAGTGATTCGGGAAGGAAAGACCAGAAAAGATGTTCTGCTTTCATTCCCGAGCCGCCGCTGTTCCGGGCGGTAGGTTGCGGGCAGCAATGCCGCCGCAGAGCGCGGCCATGGTGGTCACGCGGGCGAGCGGGGCTAAAATTCGGTTCGCGGCCTGTCGGAACCGGCGCCGATGGGGCGTCCTTGGGTCATCGGACAGCAGTCCGGATCAATACCGTCAACAAGGAGGCCGTTTCATGCCGAAGGTCGTTTCAAATCTCTGGTTCGCCGAGGAAGCACGCGAAGCCGTCGAATTCTATGTGTCTGTTATCCCGGACTCCAGGATCGGCCGCACCACCATTTTGCCGGCGGAAACGCCGAGCGGCCCTCCCGGCAGTGTTGAACTGATCGAATTCACGCTCGCCGACCAGGCCTTCCTGGCGATGAAGGCCGGCCCGCTCGATAGCTTCAATCATTCCTTCTCGATCGCGATTCTTGTGGAAAGCCAGGCCGAGATCGATCGGATATGGGAGGCATTTCTCGCCAATGGCGGCACGCCGGAGGCCTGCGGCTGGCTGAAGGACCGCTGGGGTCTTTCCTGGCAGATCGTGCCGCGCATGCTGTCGGAAATGATCGCCGACAGCAACCGCGAGCGGGCCAGGCGCGTAACCGAAGTGATGCTCGGTATGGTCAAGATCGATGTCGCCGCGCTGGAGAAGGCATTCAACGGCTGAGTCGCGCGGTTAGCGTATGATCACGATGACGGGCGCATAGTCGCGATGCGTCCGTTTCCATCATGTCCGAAGCGGATCGGCACACGCTGTCCTGCATCGACTTTGCGCAGATTGGCTGCCAATCGTCGATTTCTCCAGTGCTCGAATCACGGGCGACATTGCACACCTTTTTCATCTTTCTGTCACGTCGCGAAATGTGCTGATACCGCGATGGCACCCTTCTCCACTACAATAAGGAACAGTTTCGTAGAGTAAAAAAATAACCGGTGCATGCACGTTTTTGTGCATTGCCAGAAACAGCCGGTGAGCGTGGAATATACCTGCGAAACTATTGATTCTTAGGAATGTCGTGTCCATCTCCTTGGTATGACGACCTAGAGCCTGTGGCATTAACCTTGAATGGAGGGCCCATGCTGAGTGAATCCGTATTTGATGCGTTCACCCGCACCTATGATGCGCGTCGCGAAACCGATATGTCGATCGCGGAGTATCTCGACCTTTGCAAAAAGGAACCACTTGCCTATGCCAATGCGACCGAGCGCCTGCTCGCCGCGATAGGCGAACCGCAGATGGTCGACACCGCCAGGGACACGCGCCTCGGTCGGATATTCATGAACCGGACCATCCGGATCTATCCGGCCTTTGTCGGCTTCCACGGCATGGAAGAGACAATCGAACGCATCGTTTCCTTCTTCCGGCACGCGGCCCAGGGGCTCGAGGAGCGCAAGCAGATCCTTTATCTGCTCGGCCCGGTCGGCGGCGGCAAGTCATCGCTGGCCGAGCGGCTGAAGCTGCTGATGGAGCTTCATCCGATCTACGTGCTGAAGGCGGGTGACGAGATCAGCCCCGTTTTCGAAAGTCCGCTCAACCTGTTCGACCCGGACACGATGGGATCGCTCCTGCAGGAGCAATACGGCATTCCCCTGCGACGCCTGAGCGGACTGATGAGCCCGTGGTGCCTGAAGCGGCTCGATGATTTTGGGGGTGATATTTCCCGCTTCCGTGTCGTCAGGGTACAGCCTTCGCGGCTGCGCCAGATCGCTATCGCCAAGACCGAGCCTGGAGACGAGAACAATCAGGATATCTCGTCGCTGGTCGGCAAGGTCGATATCCGCAAGCTGGAGACCTATTCCCAGAACGATCCCGATGCCTACAGCTATTCGGGCGGCCTCAACCGCGCCAATCAGGGCGTGCTCGAATTCGTCGAGATGTTCAAGGCGCCGATCAAGATGCTGCATCCGCTGCTGACGGCGACGCAGGAGGGGAACTATATCGGCTCCGAGAATATCGGCGCCATACCCTTCTCCGGCATCGTCCTTGCGCATTCGAACGAAGCGGAATGGCAAACCTTCAAGGCCAACAAGAATAACGAGGCGTTCATCGACCGTATTTGCGTGATCAAGGTGCCCTATTGCCTGCGCGTCACGGAAGAGCAGAAGATCTACGAAAAGCTGATCGAGGGATCGGAACTGGCCGATGCGCCATGCGCCCCCGCGACGCTCGAAATGCTGGCCCGCTTCTCCGTGCTTTCGCGTCTGCGTAAACATGAGAATTCGACGTACTTCTCGAAGATGCGTACCTATGACGGCGAGAGCCTGAAGGAGACGGATCCGCGCGCCCGCAGTGTCCAGGAATATCGGGATGCCGCCGGCATCGACGAAGGCATGGACGGCATATCGACCCGCTTCGCCTTCAAGGTGCTCGCCTCCACCTTCAATCACGACACCACGGATATTGGCGCCGATCCGGTTCATCTGATGTATGTGTTGGAGCAGTCGATCCGCCGCGAGCAGTTTTCCGACGATGTCGAGAAGCGCTATCTGGAGTTCATCAAGGCCGATCTTGCGCCACGTTACGCAGAGTTCATTGGCAATGAGATTCAGAAGGCCTATCTTGAGTCCTATGCGGATTACGGGCAGAATCTGTTCGACCGCTACGTGGATTATGCCGATGCCTGGATCGAAGACGTGGACTTCAAGGATCCCGATACCGGCCAGCTTCTCGATCGCGAGCTCCTCAACCAGGAACTGACGAAAATCGAAAAGCCGGCGGGAATCGCCAATCCGAAGGATTTCCGCAACGAAATCGTCAAGTTCTGCTTGAGATCGCGGGCAGCCAACGGCGGAAAGAATCCGTCATGGACAAGCTACGAGAAGATCCGGGAAGTCATCGAGAAGCGAATGTTCTCGCAGGTCGAGGATCTTTTGCCGGTCATTTCCTTCGGTTCGAAGAAGGATTCGGAAACAGAAAAGAAACACAGCGAGTTCGTCTCGCGCATGGCTGCGCGGGGCTACACGGAGAGGCAGGTTCGGCGCCTCGTCGAATGGTACATGCGCGTCAAACAGGCAAGTTAATGTGGAGCCAATATGCACATTGTCGACCGTCGGCTAAATCCGCGCGGTAAAAGTCTGGAAAATCGGCAACGGTTTCTTCGGCGCATGAAAGGCGCCGTGCAGCAGGCGGTAAAGCGTTCTCTGCAAAACCGGAACATTCGCGATGTGCTCGACGGCGGTGAGATCAGCCTGCCGATCGATGGAATGGCCGAACCGAGCCTTCGAAGGGGCGACGGCGGCGTCGCCGATCACATCCTGCCGGGAAACAGGGCCTTTGTCGAAGGCGATATCATTCCACGGCCGCCGGGCAGGAAGGGTGGAAAACCAAAAGATGCAGGCGAAGGCGATGGCGAGGACGGCTTCCGTTTCGTGCTGACGCGCGAGGAATTCCTCGATGTGTTTCTGGATGACCTGGAACTGCCCGACCTTGCCAAGCGGCGTCTGACCGAAACCGAGGAGGAAACTCCGTCGCGGGCCGGCTATTCCGTATCGGGATCGCCGTCCAACATCGCCGTCGGTCGCACGACGAGGCTCGCGATGATGCGCCGCGTCGCGCTTCACCGTCCGCGTCGCGAAGAGATAGAAGCCCTGCAGCGACAGATCGAGGAATGCGAGGACGACGAAAGCCGCCTGACGCTTGAGGCAAAACTCAAATCCCTGACGGAAAAAAGCCGGCGCATTCCCTATATCGATCCGCTCGACGTGCGGTATCGCCGCTTCGAAAACGAGCCGAAGCCTGTGGCGAAGGCCGTGATGTTCTGCCTGATGGACGTCTCAGGCTCCATGTCAGAGCACATGAAGGACCTTGCGAAGCGGTTCTACCTGCTGCTCTACCTTTTCCTGTCGAAGCGATACAAGAAAGTGGAGATCGTCTTCATCCGTCATACCGACAAGGCCGAGGAGGTCGACGAGGAAACCTTCTTCTATGGTCCGGCGACGGGCGGAACGCTGGTATCCAGCGCCCTTGCAGCAATGCGCGGGATCATCGCGGCGCGTTTCGATCCGGCAGAGTGGAATATCTACGGCGCCCAGGCTTCGGACGGCGACAACGCCCATTCGGACGGAAACCTGACCGGGCAATTGCTGCGCGAGATTTTGCCGCTGTGCCAGTATTTCGCCTATATCGAGGTCGGCGAAGAGGGCGGCGACTCCTCAATATCCCGTTCACCGCTTTGGATGCTCTATGACGGGATCCGTTCCGAGCTATCGCTTTCGATGCGCAAGGTCTGCCGGCGGAGCGAAATATTCCCTGTTTTCCATGATCTCTTCCAGAAACGTGACGCACAGTCGAGGGTGACGCCATGACCACGACCATGAGACCAAGAGAGCGGCTTTTGTTCCAGGGAGCCGACTGGGATTTCGCAACTCTCCAGCGCATCCACGACGCCTGCGAGGAGATCGCGCTTAACGAACTCGGCCTCGACGTCTATCCGAACCAGATCGAAGTCATCACCTCGGAGCAGATGCTCGATGCCTATTCCTCCACCGGCATGCCGCTCTTTTACCGCCATTGGTCTTTCGGCAAGCACTTCGCGCATCACGAAACCTTCTACCGCCGCGGGATGCGCGACCTTGCCTATGAAATCGTCATCAACAGCTCTCCATGCATCTCCTACCTGATGGAAGAGAACACGGCGACGATGCAGACGCTCGTCACCGCGCATGCGGCCTTCGGCCACAACCACTTCTTCAAGAACAACTATCTCTTCAAGCTCTGGACCGATGCGGAGGGTATCCTCGATTACCTCGATTTCGCCAAGGGTTATATCACCCGCTGTGAGGAGCGTTACGGCGAGACGGCCGTCGAGCGTACGCTCGACGCAGCCCATGCGCTGATGTCGCACGGCGTACATCGATACGCGGGCAAGACCACCATCGATCTTCGCCAGGAGGAGAAGCGGCAGCAGGAGCGCCGCGCCCACGAGGAGCAGATGTTCAACGACCTATGGCGCACGGTTCCGGTCGGCAAGGCCCGGAAGGCGGGTGACATCGGCCTGGAAAAGCGCCGCGCCGCCCTCGGTCTTCCGCAGGACAACATCCTTTACTTCCTTGAAAAATCGGCGCCGCGGCTGCAGCCGTGGCAGCGCGAGATCCTCCGCATCGTCCGCCACGTCGCGCAATATTTCCATCCCCAGCGGCAGACCAAGGTGATGAACGAGGGAACCGCCACTTTCGTCCACTACCAGATCATGAACCGGCTTCACGAGCGGGGGCAGATCAGCGACGGAAACTTCCTCGAATTCCTGAAGTCGCACGCTAACGTCGTGTTCCAGCCGAGCTACGACGACCGGCGGTTCTCGGGCTTCAACCCCTATGCGCTTGGTTTTGCGATGATGCAGGATATCGAGCGGATCGTCACGAAGCCGACGGAAGAGGACCGCACATGGTTTTCCGATATCGCTGGACGAGGCGATGCGATGGCGGTCCTGCGCGACATCTGGGCCAATTACCGGGACGAGAGCTTTATCAGCCAGTTTCTGAGCCCGAACCTGATCCGGCAGTTGCGGCTGTTCCATCTCTACGACGATCCTGAACAGACCGAGGGAGTGCTGGTTTCGGCGATCCATAATGAGCGTGGATACTTGCGCATCCGCCGCCAGCTCTCCCGCGAATATGATATCGGCTGGACCGATCCGGCAATCGATATCGTCGATGTCGATCTCGCCGGCGACCGCCGGCTGTTGCTGCAACACATCATGATGAATGGCTGCTATCTTCAGGAAAATGACACGAAGCTCGTCCTGCAGCATCTCGCCGATCTCTGGGGCTATGACGTATTGCTTCAGGAAATCGACAGTTCCAGCACGGTGGCGAGAGAACACACGGCGAGCCCGCGCAAGATCGTTCAATAATCACTCGTTGTGCTGACGGGCGATAACGTGAACAATTATCGGTGGCAACAAACACAAAGCCTTAGTAGTTTACCGCCGTTGCAATCGCCCACTTGATCTCGACCAGTTTCAGCCTTTGCAGCGATCTTTCCCGGGGCGGATGGCGCGGAGACGAGAGACCATGAGTGAAACGCGGCGCAAGCTGACGACGATCTTCTGTGCTGACGTGCAGGACTATACGCGGCTGATGGGGGCTGACGAGGAGGGCACGCTTGCGAGCCTGAAGCGCTGCCGAGAAGCGATGGGGCGCCTCATCGAAAGCCATGGCGGCCGCGTCATCAATACCTGGGGCGATGGGCTGATCGCCGATTTCCCGAGCGTGGTCGAAGCGGTGCGCGCGGCCGTCGACACCCAGAACGAACTCGCGGGGTTCAACGCCCGCCGTCCGGCCGACGGGCGCATGCTCTTTCGCATCGGCATCAATCTCGGCGACGTGATCGTCGAAGGCGACGACATCTATGGTGACGGCGTCAATATTGCGGCGCGGCTGCAGGCTTCGGCTGCGGCCGGCGGCATCGTCATTTCAAGCACTGTCTACGATCAGGTGCGCAACAAGGTGGCTGTTGGTTTCGAGTTTCTCGGACCGTTGATGGTGAAGAATGTCGATGAAGGCGTGCCGAGCTACGCGGTGAAGATCGGCGATGCCAGGGACGAGACGCCGCCTGCCGAACGATCCGGCCCCGCGCGTCCGCAGCCGGCGGTTATGGCGGCGGCAATCTCCGAGGCAAGGCCGGCACCGCGCGGGAGTAGGCTCTACGGCGTGCTCGCCGTCATCGCCGCTGTCCTGATCTGCATCAATCTGCTGTCATGGCAGGGCATTTTCTGGGCGCGCTTTCCCGTGCTGGCGCTGGCCGTCGTCGCGGCGCTCGCCTGGAATCGCGACCAGACGCTGTTCAACCGCAAGATCACCTCGCTGGCGATCGTGGCGCTCGGCATTGCCGGCATCAACCTCTTCACCTGGACGGGGCAGTTCTGGGCGATGTGGCCGATACTGGGGATTGCGGCCGTCATGGGCGTGCGATGGTCGATGCGCCGATAGACATCCAATCTGCATCGTCAGAGATTTGTGCAATATTTCGCCCGACAATCGGTGGTGTCAAAGACAGCGGCGAGTGTTCGTTCAAGCAAAAGTGAGCGGTCGGGTTATTTCCATTCTTTGCTGATATTACAAATCGGTAATGCCGGCTGCTTATGCTTGCCGGTAAGCTGTAAACGCGCGATATTGTCGCATCAGACGGGAATCTTGATCCCGCAGCGCCTCTTTCGACCGACCCTGGTCCAACCTCGAGTCCCTCTGGAGACGTGAATGGCCTTTTGGAAGCAGTTTATACTGTCGCTCATCGTCATTGTTGCCGGCTTTGCCGCGTGGGTTTTTTTTGTGCCCGGCGCCGGCGATACGATGCGCGATGCAGGTATTCCAGACAGCATCGTTTCCAAGATCGCGCCGAAGGCTGAGGAGACTGCGGATGCCGACGCTCCCGCCCGGGCGCAAGGGCAGCAGCGCGGCGACGGACAAGGGCAGGGACAAAACCGCCGCAATGGCGGCGGGCGCAACAGCGCCATTCTCGTCGCGACGCAGGCTGTCGTCCAGGGCGTCGTCAACGACCGGCTGAACGCCATCGGCACGGGGGACGCGATCCGCTCGGTGGCGGTCACGCCGCAGGCATCGGGCACCATCCGCGAAATCCTCATCAAGTCTGGTGACAGGGTGAAGGCCGGGCAGGTGCTCGCCAAGCTCGACAGCGAGGAGCAGGTGATCGCCCGCGGCCAGGCTGATGTGGCGGTCAAGGCCGCCGTCGAGAAGTCCAATCTCTATCATAATATCAAGTCCAGCGTGTCGCGCATGGACGTCTTCGATTCCGAGATTGCCGAGCAGGGCGCGCGGCTGCAACTGCAGGCCGCCGAGCTCAATCTCGCACGGCGCAACATCACCGCGCCGATCGACGGCATCGTTGGCATCGTGCCGGTTAATATCGGCGACAACGTCACGACGAGCATCCCGATCGTCACGCTCGACGACCGTTCGGAAATCCTCGTCGATTATTGGGTGCCGGAGCGTTTCGCCAATACTGTGTTGGTCGGTCAGCCGGTCGAGGCGATGTCGGTGGCGCGGCCGGGACAGGTCTTTTCCGGCGTGGTCGAAGCCGTCGACAACCGCATCGACGCGGCAAGCCGCACACTTCGCCTGCGCGCCAAGATCGACAATAGTTCGGATGAGTTGCGCGCCGGCATGTCCTTCAGCGTCAGCATGAAATTTGCCGGCGACAAATATCCGGCGGTCGATCCGGTCTCCGTGCAGTGGGATTCACAAGGGTCATTCGTCTGGCAGGTCAATGACGACAAGTCGCGCAAGGTGCGGGTCAGCATCGTGCAGCGCAACCCGGATTTCGTGCTCGTCAAAGCTGACCTCAAGGACGGCGACAAGATCGTGACGCAGGGCCTGCAGCGTGTGCGTGAGGGCGGGGCTGTGCGTGTGAGCGCCGATGTCGCCGCGACTGCGGAGGTCGCCACCCAATGAGCGTGACCGAGATTCATCAGGACAGGGCCTCGGGCAAGCAGAGCTTCACCGCACTTTTCGTTCGCCGGCCGATCCTGGCGCTGGTGTTCAACACGCTGATGGTCGTCGCCGGCCTTGCCGCCTATGTCGGCGTCGAGGTGCGCGAACTGCCGGATGTTGACCGTCCCGTCGTCACCGTGCGCACCACCTTCGACGGCGCTTCGCCGCAGACGATCGACCAGGAGTTGACCAAGGTGATCGAGGGGGCGGTCGCGCGCGTCAGCGGCCTGAAGTCGATTTCGTCGACCTCTTCCTTCGGCCAGAGCCGGGTCACTCTGGAATTCTCGGATGCGATCGATCTCGCGGTCGCCGCCAACGACGTGCGCGACGCGATCGGCCGCATCACCCAGAACCTGCCCGACGAAGCGGACGCGCCGCAGATCGTCAAGGCGGATTCGGATTCCTCGGCGATCTTGCGACTTGCCGTCACCTCCACCAAGCTCAACATGGACGACCTGACGCAGCTCGTCGAAAACGAGGTGATCGATCGCCTCGCCTCCGTCGACGGCGTTGCCGACGTCGAGGAGTATGGCGACCAGGAGAAGGTCTTCCGCGTCGACGTCGACCAGGGCGCGCTCGCCAGCCGCGGGCTGACCATCGGCGACCTGACGAAGGCGCTCGACAATGCCGCACTCGACGTGCCGGCCGGATCGCTGAAGAGCAATACGCAGGATATCGTGGTGCGCGCCACCGCCAACCTGCAGACGCCGGCGGATTTTTCCAACGTGATCCTACAGGACCGCGTCAGGCTCGGCGACGTCGCGACGGTGATGCTCGGGCCGCGCGACGGCGAAACGGCGCTGCGCTCCAACGGCAAGCCGGGCATCGGCCTCGGCATCATCCGCCAGGCGCAGTCGAATACGCTGAACATCTCGACCGGCATCAAGGCGGCCGTCGACCAGCTGTCGAAGACGCTACCCGAGGGCACGACGATTGCCATCACCAGCGACGACGCCGTCTTCATCCAGGGTGCGATCCACGAGGTGGTGCTGGCGCTGGTGCTCGCCGCCGTCATCGTCACCGCCGTCATCTATCTCTTCCTGCGCGATTGGCGGGCGACGCTGATTCCGGCGGTCAGCATGCCGGTGGCGCTGATCGGCACGCTGGCGGCGATCTATATGGTTGGCTTCTCGATCAACATCCTGACGCTGCTCGCGATCGTGCTGGCGACCGGTCTCGTCGTCGACGATGCGATCGTGGTGCTCGAAAATATCGTGCGCCGGCGCGCTGAGGGCATGGGACCGCGCGCGGCCGCGGTGCTTGGCACGCGTGAGGTGTTCTTCGCCGTGATCGCCACGACGGCGACGTTGGCGGCGGTGTTCATTCCGCTCTCCTTCCTGCCGGGACAGGTCGGTGGACTCTTCCGCGAATTCGGCTTCGTGCTCGCTTTCTCGGTCGGGCTGTCGTCGATCGTGGCGCTGACGCTGTGTCCAATGCTTGCCTCGCGCATGCTGACGAAGCCGATGCTCGAAGATCACGGCGTGCTCGGCCGCTTCGGCGGAGCGCTTGCCAATCTCTACAAATGGGTTCTGCACGGCTGTCTCAACGCGCCCTTCGTGGTCATCCTGTTCTCGGTGATCTTTGCCGGTGCGGCGCTCGTCGCCTTCTCGACGGTCAAGAGTGAGCTGACGCCCGAAGAGGACCGGTCGATGGTGATGATGCGGCTGACGACGCCGCAGGGATCGAGCCTCGAATATACCCGCGACAAGATGCAGCTCGTCGAGGAATATCTGCAGCCGCTGGTCGACAGCGGCGACATTCGCAACGTCTTCTCGATTTCCGGCCAGGGCGGTTCGCTGAACAGCGGCTTCATGGTGCTGACGCTTGCCCCCTGGGGAGAGCGCCAGAGGACGCAGGCGGAGATCGTCGGCGATATCAACCAAGCGGCCTCCAGGGTGCCGGCTCTGCGCGGCAATGCTATCTCATCGAACAGCCTGCGCATCCGCGGCGCAGGCAGCGGCGTGCAGATGGCGCTGATCGGCAATGATCACGAGGCGCTGACGGCGGCGGCCGCCAAGCTGGTGCAGGCGCTCGAGGCCACTGGCCAATACGAGACGCCGCGCCTGACCAACGAACCCAGCCAGGCGCAGGTGTCGGTGACAATCGACCGCGAGCGCGCCTCGGATCTCGGCATCGACATAACCGGGCTTTCGACGGCAATCCAATCGCTGCTCGAAGGGCGCTCGGTGGTCGACGTCTTCGTCGACGGCGAATCCTATCCCGTGCTTCTGACCTCGACGACGCGGCCGATCGACGATCCGACCGACCTCGAGAACGTGTTCCTGAAGACCGGCGATGGAAAGATCGTGCCGATGTCGGTCATTGCCACGATGAAGGAGGGGTCGGTCGCGCCGCAGCTCAACCGCGAGCAGCAGCTCGCCTCCGTCGCGATCACCGCCGGCCTCAGGAACGGCATGTCGCTCGGCGATGCCGTCAGCCGAGTGACGGCTCTTGCCGAGCCGCTGCTGCCGCCAGGCTCTCGCTTGCTGCCGCTAGCGGAAGCGGCGACTCTCGAAGAGAATTCGAGCGGCATGGCGCTGACCTTCGGCTTCGCCATCGTCATCATCTTCCTGGTGCTGGCTGCGCAGTTCGAAAGCGTGCTGTCCTCGCTGATCATCATGTCGACGGTGCCGCTCGGTCTTGCCTGTGCCGTCTTTGCGCTGGTTATCACCGGTTCCAGCCTCAACATCTACAGCCAGATCGGCCTGGTGCTGCTGGTCGGCGTCATGGCGAAGAACGGCATTCTGATCGTCGAATTCGCCAATCAGCTGCGCGACCGGGGCGAGGATGTGCGGTCCTCGATCGAGAAGGCCTGTGCGCTGCGCCTTCGCCCGGTGATGATGACGATGATCGCCACCATCCTCGGCGGCGTGCCACTCGTCTTTGCCCATGGCGCGGGCGCCGAAGCGCGTGTTGCGCTCGGCTGGGTGATCGTCGGCGGTCTCGGTTTCGCGACGCTGGTGACGCTGTTCATCACGCCGGTCGCCTATCTGCTGCTTGCCCGCTTCGCCAAGCCGCACGCCCATGAGGAGGCGCGCCTGCACGAAGAGATGTCGGTCGCCACGCGGCCGCGCGGTGCGCCCGATGACGAGCAGCTGCAGGCCGCCGAATAAGGCGTTCATCCGATTTCGAAGGCTGCCGGACTGCCGCGCAACCCTTTAAATTGGAACGGATTTAAGGATAAATTTTGCAGGAATTCAAAGTGCTACAGCGTCCTTTGCGAGTCTGAAAAGACGCGGGGCGCTGTAATCCGGCGGCGCTTTTCATGGTGTATGAAACCTTGCGAAATAAGATAAATTACTTCTGAAGTTTAGTCGTTTGTTAAGCATAAACGGCAATGATTGTTATCAGTAACCGACTGGTCTTCTTCGTTTCTTGGAGGCCGCAACGCGCTGGAACTCCAGCGACCCCGGACATGAGAGTCCGCGCGGACGGTTCATTTCTTGTGCAGTTTGCGTCCTGTTGTGTTTTTGGAGTTTAGTTCCGTGAGTATTTACCAGCGCGTCTCGGTGGATGCGGCGCTTCATGTGCTGCGCGATATCAACCGCAATATGGCGGTCACGCAAAACCACATCACCACCGGCAAGCGCGTCGCGGAGGCCAGAGACAATTCCGTCTACTGGTCTGTCGCGACCACTGCGCGAACCGACAACAAGGCGATTTCAGCAATCCAGGATGCGCTCGGTATGGCGGCGGCGACGATGGGAACGGCCTATACCGGCGTTCAGAACGTCATCGATGTCGTCTCGGAGATCAAGGCCAAGCTGGTTGCCGCGACCGAAGATGGCATCGACAAGAACAAGGTCAACGAAGAGATCAAGCAGTTGCAGGAGCAGTTGCGCAGCGTCTCCGAGGCGGCGACTTTCAACAGCGACAACTGGGTGGTTCTCGACAACAACGCGACGCCGACGCAGCCGCGCCAGATCCCGGCCTCCTTCATCCGCAATGCCGACGGCACGATCTCGGTCGGCATGCTGAGCTACCATATCGACACGACGCCGACCGGGAGCACCTCCTCCAAGGACGCGCGCTACCTGATTGACGATCGCGCCACCGGTTCGGGCGAATACGGCGTGCTGACATCGGCCTATTTCGCCACCGAGCTCGGCGCCTCGCAGAATTATGTGCTGATGGAGAGCAAGAACGGCACGACCACGGGGCAGGTGGTGATTTCGCTCTCGGACGTCACCACGAAAGGACAGGTCAGCGAAATGATCAGTGTCGTCGATGCGGCACTGACGCAGCTGACGACAGTCGGTTCAGCCTTCGGCGCGTTGGAGAAGCGCATCAACCTGCAAAACGACTTCGCCACGAAACTCCACGACAACATCACCGCCGGCATCGGACGGCTTGTCGATGCGGACATGGAGGAAGAGTCCAGCAAGCTCAGGGCGCTGCAGACGCAGCAACAGCTCGGCCTGCAATCGCTGAATATCGCCAACGCGACCTACGATACGGTCAGGCAGTTGTTCCAGAATTTCTAAGAGTGCGGTCACCCCGCCATCCGCCCTCGTGGTTCGAGACGGCCTTTCGGCCTCATGACCATGAGGGCTGATTGTCGCGCTGGCCGCAGAGGCTATCGTTCTGCCATAACGTCGCGCAGGCGCACTACTCGCTAAAACTGGTGATATCTGCGCATTCCCGCAACATCGCTTCTGTTTCGGCGCCTGAAATTCCCCTATCAAGGGAACATCTTCATTTTCTTGCCGCAATCCTTGCCATTTGCTCGGATCAGTCGAACGGAGACCGTCCTGTCCATGATCAAGAAATTCGTACTTCTAGCTATTGCCGCAAGTTATCTCAGCGCCTGCACGACGACCGATCCCTATACCGGTGAACAGAAGGTTTCCAATACGGCCGGCGGCGCCGCGCTTGGTGCCCTCGGCGGTGCGCTCGTCGGCGTGGCCGTCGGCGGCGGCGGTCACGGCAAGCGCAATGCGGCGTTGATCGGCGCCGGCGTCGGCGCTCTCGCCGGCGGCGCGATCGGTAATTACATGGACCAGCAAGAATCCGAGCTTCGCGCCCAGCTCGAAGGCACCGGCATTTCGGTGACCCGCAACGGCGACAACATCATCCTCAACATGCCCTCGAACATCACCTTCGACGTCGACCAGGACGCGGTGAAGCCGGGCTTCTATCCGACGCTGAATTCGGTGGCGATCGTGCTGCGCAAGTTCAACCGCACGCTGATCGACGTCAACGGCCATACGGATTCGACCGGCAGCCTGCAGCACAATCAGGACCTGTCGCAGCGCCGCGCGCTGTCGGTTGCCGATTATCTCGGCGGCCAGGGCATCGACCAGCGCCGCGTCTCCGCCGTCGGTTTCGGCCCGTCCCAGCCGGTCGCCTCCAATGCGAGTGAGGCCGGCCGGGCGCAGAACCGCCGCGTCGAGATCCAGATCGCTCCGATCACGCAGAGCTGAACCGGATTTTCTGCCTTTGAAGCGGCCGGGCTTAGCCCGGCCGTTTTTGTTAATGCTGCATCGTCGCACCCTTGGTGATCTTGTCGACGATCTTCTTTTCGGCGCGCAGCGCGATGCCGACCACCTTCGCGTCTTCGGGAGCAAATTCGGCGAAGACGGCGCGATTGGCTGCGTCGTAGCCGGTCGCAAACATCTCCTCGATGAACAGCGAGCTGGTAATATCGCGATCCAGCGCGCGGCGGTGAACGGCTGACATCGTCGCCTCGTCGGCAGAGAGCACGATGATCGGCTGGATCGATAGCGGATTGTAGAGATTGCCGGCGCGGTCCCTATAGGCTTCGCCGATGATCTCCGGATGCCGGCCGGCGATGCCTGTCATCAGGAAGGCGGTGACGTTCAGCTTCTGCCAGCCGGCAAGATTGTTTCGCAGGACGACGGCAATTTTGGTATCAAACATCGGACGGTCTTTCACCTAACTACGGGTTATGGAGTATCGGGCGCGTTGAACCAGGATTTACATCCGCAGGTCTTCGAAGGTCTTGAACGTTTGTGCGTGGGACCGTCCGGCAACGCCATCCTGGCTGCGCCGGCCTTTCCCGGCATCGAGCGCATCGCGGCGCAGTTCTCAGGCAATGCCTTCGAGCCGCACCGACACGATACCTATGCGCTCGGCGTGACCCTGAAGGGGGTTCAGACCTTTCGCTATCGCGGCGAGCGGCGCTTCAGCCTGCCGGGGCAGGTGATCGTGCTGCATCCCGATGAGGAGCATGACGGCGGGGCGGGAACCGAGGACGGGCTGCAGTACCGCATGCTTTATCTGGAGCCGTCGCTGCTTCTTGAGTGCCTGGAAGCCGATGGCGTCGGCCTGCCTTTTGTCGATGAACCCGTTATCGGCGATCCCGCGCTGGCGGGCGTGCTGCTGGCAGCACTCGGCGAACTCGACCGCGAACTGGACGAGCTTTTCGTCGACGATTTCGTATCGCGGGTGACCGGCGGGCTGTCACGGCATGCGCGCATGCCGCGCCGGCCGCTCGACGGTGTCGCCTGGCGGCAGGCGCAGGCGGCGCGAGATTATCTTGAGGCGCATGCGACCCGGGCAGTGCATTCCCTAGAGCTGGAAGCGGTAACGGGGCTCGACCGTTTCGCGCTGTCGCGGCATTTCCGGGCGGCCTTTGCCACCAGCCCTCATCGGTACCTTTTGATGCGGCGGCTGCAGCGGGCGCGGGCGATGATCGGCGCGGGCGAAGGGATTTCCGATGTGGCGGCGGCGACCGGCTTTGCCGATCAGAGCCATCTCAATCGCCATTTCAAGAAGGCATACGGCATGACGCCCGGCCAGTGGGCAGCGCTCGCGCATAACTCCGCGCCGCGCTCTAAAGCGCGTCGCGTCAATCCGGATTTATGCGACGCGCTTTAAGTCTTTGATTTATGCATGTCGTTATCCCAAAACCGCTGCGCACTTTTGGTGCGATATGCATCAAGCGGGATTTTCCGCAAGGCCGGAACGGCGCGCGATGAAACGGGCGAGCATCGGGCCGATCATCAGGATCACCAGGAAACGGCCGGTCTGCATCGCCATGACGAAGGGCACGTCGACATCGCTGGAGGCGGCGATAATAGCGACGGAATCGGCGCCGCCGGGGCTGGTAGCGAGATAGGCGGTCAGCGGATCTATGCCGGCGAAGACGTGAAGCGCCACCGCCATGCAGCCGCAGAGCGCCATCAGCAGCACGATGCAGGCCGATACCCTCGGCAGGGCGCGCGCCACGTGCTTGAGGATCGAGCGGGTGAAACGCAGGCCGATGCTCCAGCCGACGAGCGCATAGGCGATGGCGAGCAGCCACATCGGCAGCTCGATCTTCAGGAGGCCCGTGCCCTGCAGCAAGGCGCCGAGAAAGAGCGGCACGATGATCGTGCCGCCCTGGAGGCGCAGGCGCCAAACGCCATAGGCACAAAAGGCCGCAAAAGCCATCGTCGCTGCAAAGTCCGGCCAGTCGATCTCGGGAAAGAGGACAAGCGGCGGCGGCTCGGCGCCGTCGGCTGCCACCCACAGGCGCGAGATCACCGAGGCGCCGACGGCGACGAAGACGACGCGCAGATACTGCATGAAGGCGACGAGACGGCCATCGGCGCCATAGGCTTCTGACATGATGACCATGGCGGAGGCGCCGCCCGGCGAGGAGCCCCATACCGCCGTCGTTCCCGGCAGCACCTGCCAGCGCGTCAGCAGCCAGCCGAGGCCGGTGGCGATGGCGATGACCGAGAAGATGAACAGCAGGAAGAGCGGCGCGTCCTTCGCCATGGTGCCGAGAATGTCAGGGGTGATGGTGCGCGCCATCATCAGGCCGACGAGGACCTGGCCGAACTGCAGCGGCCAGAAGGGCACGCGAAGCTTTCCCTTGCCGACGGTCAGCGCCAGTGCGATTGCCGCGACCATCGGTCCGATCAGCAGCGAGGCCGGCAGGGCGAAGAGCTCGAGGAAGACGACAAGAGCTGAGGAAAGCGCGAGCAGCAGCGCCCATTTCGGCAGGCCGGCATCCCGCAGCAGGCGGCTTGCGTCGCTGAGTGACATGATCCCCGTGTCTTTCCTGGCCGGCGCCAAGCCCTGAGGCTGAATATGGGAGGGGCTCCGGCATGACGAAGAAAGGCCGGCTACGAGAGCCGGCTGGCGCGGGTCCGGTATAGGCGGGTGGAAGACGAGCGGTCAATTGCGAAATTTGGCTACTCGGCGCCTTAAGATGCGAATTTGATTCATGTTGCCGCGCTAACTAATTGTTTTTATGTATGTCTCCCTCTTGAGTCACTGCGCGGTTTTGGGCGGGGTACGTCACAAACGCACATGGCCGGCGAGAAAATCAAGAAGGGCGCGTACACGCGCCGGCAGTGGCCCGCCCTGGCCCATATAGAGGGCGTAGAACTCCTCGAGATCGCCGGGATTGGCCTCTTCGAGCACCGGCACCAGGCGCCCGGCATCGATATCGGCGCGCACGGTGAAGGCGGCAAGGCGGGCAAGGCCGGCGCCTGATAAAGCGAGGTGGCGCATGGCTTCGCCGTCTCCCACCTGTACGCCGGGGGTGATCGGGATCATCAGCGTTTCGCCGTCCTCGCGCAGCGGCCAGCCCTCTACGGCGCGGGCGTAGGAAAAGCCGATGCGGCAATGGCGGCGGAGATCGGCAGCCGAGCGCGGTTCGCCGTGGCGCGATAGATAATCCGGCGACGCGACGACGATCTTGCTGGTGGCGCCAAGCTTGCGGGCGATCAGGCTGGAATTCTTCAACGGGCCGGCGCGGATCGCGACATCGGCGCGTTCTTCCATCAAGTCGACTATCCTGTCGGTATGGGAAATATCCAGCGTCACGGCCGGATGAAGCGCCATGAAGGCAGGCACGAGCGGCGCCAGCACATGGTTGCCGAAGGAGCCGCTGGTGTTGATGCGGATTCGGCCCGAGGCCTGTTCGCCTGTCGAGGCCTGACGTTCGGCTTCGGCGATATCGGCAAGGATGGCAATGCTGCGCTCGTAGAAGGCGCAGCCTTCCGGCGTCAGTTGCAGCCTGCGGGTCGAACGGTTGACGAGGCGGGCGCCGAGGCGTGTCTCCAGTCGGGCGACGAGCTTGCTCACAGCCGACGGCGTCATGCGCCGGGCCGTAGCGGCGGCGGAAAAACCGCCACGTTCGACGACGCTGACGAAGACTTCCATTTCGCCGGAGCGATTGATGTCCTGACGGCTCATGATGAATTCAAGTCACAAATGATTTGCTTTTAGGCAATCTATATCATCGAGCGACCAAGGTCTATCTCATAGGAAATACAGGAGACAGATCCATGGACTACAGAAATCTTGGCGCCTCCGGCCTCAGAGTGCCGGTCTTGAGTTTCGGCGCGGGCACATTCGGCGGCAGTGGCCCCCTGTTCGGCGCTTGGGGCAATACCGATGCGGAAGAGGCGCGGCGGCTCGTCGACATCTGCCTTGAAGCCGGTGTCAATCTCTTCGACACTGCCGACGTCTATTCGGCCGGCGCCTCCGAACAGGTGCTCGGCCAGGCCATCCGCGGCCGGCGCGACGCTGTGCTGATCTCGACGAAGACAGCACTGCCGATGGGCGAGGGGCCGCAGGACTGGGGAACGTCGCGGGCGCGGCTGATCCGCGCGACCGAGGATGCGCTGCGCAGGCTCGGAACCGACTATATCGACCTCTTGCAGCTTCACGCCTTCGATGCCTCGACGCCGGTCGAGGAGGTGCTGTCGACGCTCGACGGGCTCGTCGCCGCAGGCAAGGTCCGCTATGTCGGCGTTTCCAATTTTGCCGGCTGGGAACTGATGAAGTCGCTCGCCGCCGCCGAGCGCCACGGCTATCCGCGTTATGTCGCCCATCAGGCCTATTATTCGCTGGCAGGACGCGATTACGAATGGGAGCTGATGCCGCTTGGCGCCGACCAGGGTGTGGGAGCCCTCGTCTGGAGCCCGCTTGCCTGGGGACGGTTGACCGGCAAGATCCGCCGCGGCCAGCCGCTGCCCAAGGCAAGCCGGCTGCATGAGACGGCGCAATACGGTCCGCCTGTCGACGACGAGAAGCTATTCGACATCGTCGAGGTGCTGGACACCATCGCATTAGAAACCGGCCGGACGGTGCCGCAGATCGCCATCAACTGGCTGCTTAACCGGCCGACGGTATCGAGCGTCATCATTGGCGCCCGCAACGAGGAACAGCTCCGGCAGAACCTCGACGCGGTCGGCTGGAGCCTGTCGAGGGAGCAGATCGAAAGGCTCGACGCCATAAGCTCTGTCACGGCGCCCTATCCCTATTTTCCCTATCGCAGGCAGGAGGGTTTTGCGCGGCTCAATCCGCCTATTGTCTGAGGTGCGGGGACTGCGGACTTGGCTATAGCAACCGGCCTATAACAAAGTAGGAATGAAATCTTCTGCCAATCTTAACTGGACAGCCGCTTTGACTTGCCGCATACCCAGCCTGACCTGCGGAACACGATATGGTTTCTGCGGAATGGCAGGGAGATCAAAGGGATGGCGCTGAAGGACGCGAAGGCGGGCACACGCAACGAGGCCGGAATTGCCGCGGTGCTTGGTATTCTCAAGCAGAGCTTCGGCGAGCGTTTCCAGACCGGCCAGTCCTTCCGCGAACAGCATGCCCATACGACCACTTACATCCCGCCGCAGCTCCCGGACGGTGTGCTCTTCGCCGAGAGCGCCGAGGATGTGAAGGTGGCGGTCAGGGCGTGTGCGACCCACAAGGTGCCGGTGATTGGTTTCGGTGTCGGCACCTCGCTGGAGGGCCAGGTCAATGCCGCCAATGGCGGTATTTCGATCGATTTCAGCCGCATGAACCGGGTGCTCGAGGTCAATCCGGAAGATCTCGACTGCACCGTCGAGCCGGGTGTGACACGCGAGGCGCTGAACATCCACCTGCGCGATACCGGCCTGTTCTTCCCGATCGATCCCGGCGCCAACGCCTCGATCGGCGGCATGGCCTCGACGCGGGCCTCCGGCACCAATGCCGTGCGCTACGGAACTATGAAGGACAATGTGCTTGCCGTCACCGCGGTCACCGCCAATGGCGAGGAGATCCGCACGGCCCGGCGCGCCCGCAAATCTTCCGCCGGCTACGACCTGACGCGGCTTTTCGTCGGCGCCGAGGGCACGCTCGGCATCCTGACCTCGGTAACGCTGCGCTTGCAGGCGATTCCGCAGAAGATCGCCGGAGGGGCCTGTGCCTTTCCGAGCATCAAGGCCGCTTGTGATGCCGTCATCATGACGATCCAGATGGGCATTCCGGTGGCGCGCATCGAGCTGCTCGACACGGTACAGATGCGGGCCTGCAACGCCTATTCCAAGCTCTCCTATGCCGAAAGCCCGACACTGTTCCTCGAATTTCACGGCACCGACGAGACGGTGCCGTTGCAATCGGCAGCCTTTGCCGAGATCGCGGCGGAATGCGGCGGCGGCGAATTCCTGTGGACGGCCAATGCCGAGGAACGGACGAAGCTCTGGAAGGCGCGCCACGACGCCTATTGGGCCGCAAGGGCGCTTGCGCCTGGGCTTGCCGCACTTTCGACCGATGTTTGTGTTCCGATATCGAGGCTCGCCGATTGTGTTTCCGAAACGCAGGCGGATATCGAGGAGCACGGGCTGTTGGGGCCGATTGTCGGCCATGCCGGCGACGGGAACTTCCATGTGCTGCTGTTGTTCGACGATAAAAGTGCCGAAGACATCGCCAGGGCTGAGAGCTTCGTGCAGCGGCTCAACCAGCGAGCGCTCGACCTAGACGGGACATGCACCGGCGAACACGGGATCGGGCAAGGCAAGATGGCGTTTCTGGAACAGGAGCTCGGCGGCGCGGTGGATCTGATGCGACAGGTGAAACAGGCGCTCGATCCAGACGATATCTTCAATCCCGGCAAGATTTTCCACCATGGCTGAAAACGGAATATTCTCATGAACTTGGGCCTTGCCCCCGGCATGAATAGCGCTAGAACAGAATGATGTTGGGCAAGCTCAACCTGAAATCTGAATCCTGTTCTCAAATAAAGAGTTAGAGCATGATGTCGTCCGAAAACCGCTCACACTTTTCGGCATCATGCTCTAGTGTCGGCAACAGAATCCCGAATGGAGACGCTTTGCATTGGTAGGCCGGTTCCTCGTCTTTCTGGGGGGAGTGATCGTCGTAGTGCTGTTTGTGGCGCTGCTTGCGCCGCTGTTCATCGACTGGACGGATTTCCGCAAGAATTTCGAGGATCAGGCAAGCCGCATTATCGGTAAGAAAGTCACCGTCTACGGCACGGTGGATGCGCGCCTGCTGCCGTTTCCATCGGTGACGCTGCATGATGTGCGCGTCGGCCAGGAAGCGGACGGCACGCCGATCGTCAAGGTCGAGCAGTTCTCCATGGATGCGGAGCTCGCACCTTTCCTGTCCGGCGAAGCGCTGATCTTCGACATGCGCATCGTCAATCCGAAGGTGCGCTTGAGACTGCTCAAGGACGGCACGCTCGACTGGATGCGCGGCAGCCGCGCGGAAATACCGGCAAGGACCGTCGTTCTCGAAAACGTGCATGTCAGCGGCGGCGAGGTCGAATTCATCGACGACCAGTCGGGCCGCTCGCGTCGCATCACCGGACTCAATGCGGAAATGTCGGCAAAGTCGCTGGCCGGCCCCTGGCGCATCGAGGGCGACGCTGCGCTTGACGGCGAGCACGGCGGCTTCTCGATCTCGAGCAGCCAGCCGGACGACAAGGGCGTGCTGCGCATGCGCACGAGGCTTTCGCCGGACAAGCACCCTGTCAGCGTCGATCTCGACGGCGAGCTGAAGCTCGTAGACAGCAAGCCGAATTATCAGGGCCAGCTTTCGGCGGCGATCGAGATCCGCAACAGCGCCAAGCCCGCCAACAAAAAAGAGCAGCCGCCGCGCGTCAAGGGCCGCTTCGAGCTCACCAATGAACGCATCCGCATTCCCGAATACCGGATGGAGATCGGCCCGACCGACGATCCCTATGTCATAACCGGCGAGGCGACGCTCGATACCGGCAATGCACCGGAATTCCTGCTGACCGCCGACGGGCAACAGATCGACGTCAACCGTATCGGCAATCAGGGCACTGCCGGCAAGACGACGCGCGATGCGGCTGTTTCGGCGCGCCAACGGCTGAATTCGCTGATCGATATCGTCGGGCAGGTGCCGATCCCGCAGGTGCCGGGCAAGGCGAGCGTCAAGCTGCCGGCGATCGTCGCCGGTGATACGACGTTGCGTGACGTGCAGTTGGAGCTCGAGCCGGCCGGCACCGGCTGGATGATCGACAGCGCCACCGGCACGCTGCCGGGGCGCACGCAGGTGGAAGGCAAGGGCAAGCTCCTGCTTCAGGGTGAGGCCTCGTTCAACGGCCAGATCGTGGTGGCTTCCAGCCAGCCGACCGGGCTTGCCTCCTGGCTTGCCGGCTCGGTCGATCCGGCCATCCGGCAACTGCGGCGGGCGGGCTTTTCCGCCAATGTCAGCCTGACGCATGAATTGCAGCGTTTCGAAAATCTCGAGATTGCCATCGGACCGGCGACGCTGAAGGGCCGGCTGGAGCGCCAGGCGATTTCCGGCCAGACGCCGACGCTGTCGGTGGCGCTAAACGGCGATACGCTCGATCTCGACGCGCTGCAGGCGCTGAGCGGGCTCATGACCGGCCAGGATGCCGGCGACAACGTGCTCGACCACAAGATCGCCGCCCAGCTTAAGGCCGACAAGTTCACCGCCTTCGGCGTCAGTGCCGACAATGTCGAGACCACCTTTACGATCGCCGATGGCGCGCTTGCCGTCGACCGGCTGTCGATCAAGGATATCGCAGGCGCCGAGCTGACGGCGACGGGCAGAGCGGAAGGCTCATTGCTCGACTACAAGGGCGCGGGTGAAATCACCTTCAAATCGGCCGATCCCGGCGGCTTCTTTACCATGCTGCGCGAGCACCTGCCGCGTCACCCGGTGCTCGACCGGCTGGTGCGCAATGCCGGGTGGTACGGCAATACGGCGCTTCGCGGCGCGCTGACGCTCGGCGGCGACGAGGGCAACGCGCTGACGGTGACACTTGCCGGTGTCTCGAACGGCAGCCGCGTCAATCTCGACTACCGCATGTCCGACCTCTTGGCGCTGACCGGCAATGGCACGACGAGCCTTGAGGCAACGCTCGAAAACGCCGTGCCGTCCATCCTGTTCGGCCAGGCCGGGCTCGACCCGCTGCCGGTCGATGTCGGGGCCAATGGCCGCCTGACGCTGAAGGTGAAGGCATCGGGCAATGATCCCGCCGATGCGGCCCTGAGCTTTGCGACCGACCGGACCTCGTTCACCGCCAACGGCAAGGTCGATGTTCGGCCGGAGACCTTCATGAACGGCCAGATCGGGCTTTCGCTGGACAGTGCCGATATCGACCCCTATCTCATCATGAACGGCATCGCCCTGCCGCAGACCGGAACCGGGTTGCCGCTCGGCCTGCAGGTCAATGCCGCCGTCGACAGCGACAGGATCGTCTTTTCGGATCTCAAGGGGCATGCGGCCGATAACGAATTTTCAGGTGCGCTGACCTTCGACCGGAAGGCTGCGAAGACGACCGCGAGCGGTGGGCTGACACTCACCAAGGCCGATGCCGGCTGGCTCGGCGAGGCGGTGTTCGGCCAGATCGTCGATCCCGCCAACGGTCAGCTGACGACGGCGCCGCTGGGGCTGCCCATCTTCAAGGATCTCGACGTCAACGTGAAGCTGATGGCCAAGCAGTTCTGGCCGGGCCTGCCGGATACGGCGGTGTCGGACTTCACCAGCAACGTCGCCTACAAGGGCGACGAGTTGCAGCTCAACGACATGGCCGGCAACTGGGACGGTGGAAAGCTTTCCGGCAACCTGCTCTTCACCAATGCCAACGGCACCGGCTTCCTGCAGACGAAGCTTGCGCTTGCCGATTCCGATCTTTCCGGCGTCGTCTGGCTGCGCGACGGCGCGCCGATCGCCAACGGCAAGTTCGGATTGTCGCTGTCGATGGAGGCCTCGGGCAAGACGATCGGCGAAATTGCCAGCTCGCTCAATGGTTCGGGCGAACTGAGGCTTGGCGATACCAGCATACGCGGGCTGAATCTTGCCATCCTTCCGCCGCTGCTTGCCGCGACCGATACGATGCAGGAGCAGATCAATGCCGGCAAGGTGCATCCGATCATCGAAACGCTGCTCAGCAACGGCGAGGCGAAGCTGCCGCCGCTCGGCGTCCCCTTCAACATCACCGACGGGACGCTGAGGGTGCAGAATGTCACCGTCGCCAACGATCTCGCCCGCATCACCGCCGATGCGCAGATCGCGCTGCCGGAAGAGCGGGTCAGCGCGACGCTGGGTGTCGGGTTCAATCCGGGCACCGAAGCGCTTTCTGGTGCGGAGCCGGCGCTCAGGCTGAATTTTTCCGGCATGCTGCCATCACCCGGCAAGACGATGGATGTGACCGATATCACCAGCTATCTGTCGCTGCGCGCTTTCGAGCGCGAGCGCCGGCGGGTCGAACGGCTGCAGGCGATCGTGCTCGAAAAACAGCGGCTGCGCCGCGAGGTGGCGCTCTATCGGTTCAACGACGCCGAGCGCATCAAGGCGGCCGAGATCGAGCAACAACGGCAGGCGGAGGAAGAGCGGCTGCGTGCACTGGCGCAGCAAGCAGCCGCTGTGAAGGCTGCTGCCGAGGCAGAGGCTGCACGCGCGGCGGAAGCCAAAGCGAAGGCGGATGCGCAAGCGAGGGCTGCCGCCGAGGCGGAAGCGGCACGGCGCAGCGGGCAAGCACAGCCGGGTCCACTCAATTTTGACCAGTTGCCGGGCGTTCAGGCGCAGTGAGATTGCGTAGAATTTGATTCATGCAAGGCGTATCAGATCTTTGTTTTCATTGATTTTTCGCCCCAAATCGCCCCACGGTTTTGTGCAGCACGCATGAGGCCCGGGTCACGGCTGGCGGTCGCCCCCAGCCTTCAGCCAGGAAAGCACATGCAAGCGCAGCGCCGAGGACAGGTTGCTGTCCGGCGGGCGGTGGTCGTCGATTTCGGAGATCAGGGCGGCGAGCGGTATCGAACGGCCCGCGGCAATCATCTTCAGCTCGGCCCAGAACTCATCTTCAAGCGAAAAACTGGTGCGATGGCCGTGCAATGTCGCCGAATGCTTGCGGATCATGGAGCGCCTTCACATCCCGGTTAGAGCGCCGCGCGTCCGCGAGGACGCGCTCAGGACGTTTTGTCAAATCATGCGTGGGTTGGCAGATCGATTCAAGGAAACCGCGCAAGTGGCTGATCGCAGAATCCATTCCAGCTTTTCAAGCTTTGTGTGAAACCCTCACGCGCCGTCGTCATCAGTCTCGATCCGGCCGTCGCGATGGATCTTGTCGGCCTTGTCGTTCAGGCTGCGGGTCAGTTGCTTTTCGGCCTTGGCGCGGCCGAAGGAAATACGGTTCTGTTCGGCCTGCTCCTCCTTTTCGGAGCGAGCCTGCTTCTTGCGGAACTGGCGCAGATTGATGATTTCGGCGCTCATGCGTTTGCCTGAATTCCCTATGAAAAAGGGAGGCTTGGCCTCCCTTCAAATCACTGTTTCTTGCGGAAGGAGTCGAGTGAGACGACGGAGCCCGGTTTCTTCTCTTCGCCGTCGGCGGGTTTTGCGCCAGCGGCGTCATCCGACTTTCCAGCCGCATCCACCGGATAGGCGGTGATTTCACCGGACGGCAATTCCTCGCCATCGGCGAGAGGCACGTCGAATTCGAGCTCGAAGTTGACGGAGGGATCATAGAAGCCGCGGATCGCATTGAATGGGATGACCAGCTTTTCCGGAACGTCCGAGAAGGAAAGGCCGATCTCAAAATGCGTCTCGGTGATCTTCATGTCCCAGAACTGGTGCTGGATGACGATGGTCATCTGCTCGGGGTATTTCGACTTCAGATGCTGGGAGATGCGCACCCCGGTCGCGCCCGTGAGGAAGGTGATGAAGAAGTGATGATCACCGGGCAGGCGGCCCGTGGCTGCGACTTCCGCCAATACCTTGCGGATGACGCCGCGAAGTGCATCCTGTGCCAGAATGTCGTAGCGGATATGATCCTGCCCCATGCTTTTCCTGTCTTTCGTCGGTTCGGAGTCTTTTCACAAGGTTGTATGCCACGTCCGGGCGCCTTGGGAAAGACCGGAGCCGAGTCACGTTTTTAAGCAGCATACATGATTTCGGCGGCAGGGAGAAGGTGAAGGCTTCTGTTGCCAGGTGCCTTCGGACCCCGCCTAGAGGTGCGAACCACTAGGACTTTGATTGAAGTGTCACACCGCGATTAAGCAGCGAGACGAGCTTCCGCATAGTTGTCGTTTGCAACTACAATTTTAGCCCGATAACGGCGGTACAATGCCGAGCAAAAAGACGATCTTTACACCCTTGTCGATCCTGTTTCGCCCCCATCAAAAGCCGGCCTTCGAGACCGCCGGTTTTTGGTGGAGGCGCCGGGTACCGCCCCCGGGTCCAATAGGTTTATTACACCGCTCGTTTATCGCCATAGCCGGCCCGAAAGCCGGCATGGGTGATATAGTGGTTTCCTCAGCCCAAGGAAAGGGCAAACGTCATAAAAGCGTAATGCGACCCATCAGAAACATTGGGAAAATGCCCGGCGGTGATTGGTTTCCCGATGTTGAAGGCTTAAATTAGCCGAAACGGAATCAGCGCGACATGAAGCAATATCTCGATCTCTTGAATTATGTGATGGAAAAGGGCTCCGACCGGGGCGACCGCACCGGCACCGGCACACGCTCAGTCTTCGGCTACCAGATGCGCTTCGACCTGGAAGAGGGCTTCCCCGTCCTCACCACGAAGAAGCTGCATCTGCGCTCGATCATCCACGAGCTTCTCTGGTTCCTGAAGGGCGAGACGAATATCCGCTATCTCAAGGAGAATGGCGTTTCGATCTGGGACGAATGGGCCGATGAAAACGGCGATCTCGGGCCTGTTTACGGCGCCCAGTGGCGCTCCTGGCCAGCGCCCGACGGCGGCCATATCGACCAGATCGCCAATCTCGTCAAAGGCATCGTCAACAATCCGAATTCGCGCCGCCACATCGTCTCGGCCTGGAATCCGGCCGAAGTGGACGAAATGGCGCTGCCGCCCTGCCATTGCCTGTTCCAGTTCTATGTGGCTGATGGCAAGCTTTCCTGCCAGCTCTACCAGCGCTCGGCCGATATCTTCCTCGGCGTGCCGTTCAATATCGCTTCCTATGCGCTGCTGACGATGATGGTGGCTCAGGTGACCGGACTGAAGCCTGGCGATTTCGTCCACACGCTCGGCGACACCCATCTCTATCACAACCATTTCGACCAGGCGAAACTGCAGCTTGCACGCCGGCCGAAGCCGCTGCCGTTCATGCGCACCAATCCTGAGGTGAAGGACATTTTCGGCTTCACCTTCGACGATTTCGAGCTGATCGGCTACGAGGCCGATGCCAGCATCAAGGCGCCGATCGCCGTCTGATCCAGGATATTCCATGGCCGACATCCGCAGGACCATTATCGCCGCCGTTGCCCGCAACGGCATTATCGGCCGCGATGGCGACATGCCGTGGCGGCTTTCGAGCGACCTCAAGCGCTTCAAGGCGCTGACATTGGGCAAGCCTGTGGTGATGGGCCGCAAGACCTACGATTCGATCGGCAAGCCGCTGCCGGGACGGCCGAACGTCGTCATCTCGCGGCAGGCGGCGATAGACCATCCTGATGTCTCCATGGCCCATACGCTGCCGGAGGCGATGACGGCGGCCGAAAGGCTGGCGCTCGAAACCGGCGTCGACGAAATCTGCATTCTGGGCGGCGGGCAGGTCTATGCCCAGGCGATCGGCCTTGCCGACCGGATGTGCATCACGCATGTCGAGGCTGATCTCGATGGAGACGCGTCGTTTCCCGTGATCGATCCCGACACCTGGCAGGCGGGGGAGGCGATCGCGGTTCCGGCCGGCGAAAAGGACAGCTATCCCACGCGTTTCATCGTCTACGAACGCCGTCACGCCTGAAAATGAACTATTTTCCAATTAAATTGACCAAGTTTCTCACGCTGCGTTGAAAGGCGATGCGGCGATACCTATAACGGTCACCAACGCGTCCGCCGGTCAGCCCCCACGGTTTCGGATGCGTGGAGACTTAACGAACAACGAGGTTTTGATGCCCTGGAGCAATCAGAATGGCGGCGGCGGCCCTTGGGGCGGCGGCGGCGGTAATAATCAGGGACCATGGGGACAGGGGCCGAACCGGCCGCGCGGTGGCGGCGGCAAGGGCGGACCGCCTGATCTGGAAGATATCATCCGGCGCGGCCAGGACCAACTGCGCAACATCATTCCCGGCGGCTTCAACGGCGGCGTGGCGGTGATCGTCGCGGCGATCGTCGCCGTCTTCTGGCTGATCCAGTGCATCTATGTCGTGCAGCCGGACGAACGCGGCGTCGAACTGCGGTTCGGCAAGCCGAAGGCCGAGATTTCCATGCCGGGCCTGCATTTCCACCTGTGGCCGATGGAGACCGTGGAGACGGTCAAGGTGACCGTGCAGCAATTGAACATCGGGGCGACTTCGGCATCGTCTTCGAACGGCCTGATGCTGTCCAGCGACAAGAGCGTCATCAACGTGCAGTTCGCTGTCTTCTACACCGTCAGCGATCCCAAGGCCTATCTCTTCAACGTCGAAAATCCGGCAGAGACGCTGCAGCAGGTTTCCGACAGTGCCATGCGTGAAATCGTTGGCCGGCGTCCGGCGCAGGACGCCTTCCGCAGTAATCGCCAGCCGATCGAAGTGGATGTGCTCAATATCCTGCAGGACACGATGAACCGCTATGGCGCGGGCGTGACCGTGACCGGCGTGACGATCCAGAACGTGGCGCCGCCGCGGGAAGTCGCCGATGCTTTCGAAGAAGTGCAGCGTGCCGGCCGTGACCGCGATAGCACGATCGAAGAGGCCAATCGCTACACGAACCAAAAGCTCGGCCAGGCGCGAGGCGATGCGGCCAGAATCCGCGAAGATTCAGCCGCCTACAAGGACCGTGTCGTGAAGGAGGCGGAAGGTGAAGCGCAGCGGTTCACGGCGATCAACGACGAATATTCCAAGGCGCCCGATGTGACCCGCAAGCGGTTGTACCTCGAAACGATGGAGCAGGTGCTGAAGAACTCCCGGAAGGTCATCATCGACGAGAAGCAGGGCGTCCTGCCCTATCTGCCGCTCAATGAGCTCGGCAAACCGGCGCAACAGGGAGGTTGAGTCATGACATCGAACAGACTTCCCATCATTCTCCTCATCCTCGCCATTGTGCTGGTCGGGCTTTATTCGTCCATCTTCGTGGTGAATGCACGTGAGCAGGCCATCGTCGTCCGCTTCGGCCAGATCCAGTCGGTCAAGACCGAGCCTGGGATTTATTTCAAGCTGCCTTTCGGCTTCATGGATGCCGACCGCGTTCAGTTGGTCGAAAAGCAGGCGCTGAGGCTCGATCTCGACAATATCCGCGTTCAGGTCCAGGACGGCCAGACCTTCGACGTCGATGCCTTCGTGATCTATAACATCTCGGATGTTCGCCGTTTCCGCGAAACAGTATCGGGCGATCGCGAAGCCGCAGAAGCGCGGTTGAGGGCGCAGCTCGATTCATCGCTTCGCCGCGTCTACGGTCTGCGTGACTACAATGCCGCGCTCTCGGAAGAGCGTGTCGCAATGATGCTGGAGATTCGCGACGATCTGCGCACGGATGCCGAAAATCTCGGCCTGCATATAGACGACGTTCGCATCCGCCGCACCGACCTTTCGCCGGAGGTTGCGCCGAACACCTATAATGCCATGCGTTCGGAACGCCTTGCCGAGGCGGAGCGCATCCGTGCTGAGGGCAATGAGGAAGGCCAAAGGCGGCGCGCCATCGCCGACCGTCAGGTTGTCGAGCTCACCGCGGGCGCCCAGCGTGATGCGGAAATCCTTCGAGGCCAGGGCGATGCGGAACGCAACCGCGTCTTCGCCGAAGTCTTCAGCAAGGATCCAGCCTTCTTCGAGTTCTATCGCTCGATGGCGGCCTATTCCTCCGCTCTCTCGTCGCAGGACACGACGCTGGTGCTGTCGCCGAATTCGGAATTCTTCCGCTATTTCGACAATGCCGCCGGCACCCTGCAGCCGTCGCCAGCAAGCCCGGCAGTGCCGGCTCCGGCAGCGCCTGGGGCACCTGCCCAGCCGACGAATTGAAGCAGGGGGTACCCCGATAATCCTGGAAGGGCCGGCCCGAGTGCCGGCCCTTTTTTCGTGGAATGGTCGCGATAATTGGGCTTTTGCGAGGCCACGTCACATTGCACGGGGATTTCGCGAAAAGGTGATTTCGCCCTCCATCATTCCGCCTTATGCTGGTGCTCAATGTGCGCATGACCCCTTATGAGGAAGCTTGATGGCCCCCACGATTCGCTCGCCCTTCAGACGAACGCTCGCGCTTATGGCCAGCGCTGCAATTCTTGCGCATGCCGGCATGAACGGGGTCGCCTACGCCCAAACCGCGCCTGAGACGACAGCACCCGGGGTTGCGACGCCCGCTCCGGTTACTCCTGAGCCGGCTGCTCCCGCACCCACACCGCCGGCCGCGGCTGCACCGGGAACAGCTGCTCCCGCTCCTACGCCTCCCGTACCCGCCGCACCGCAGCAGGCCGCCGCGAGCCAGGCCGTCGTGCCGAATAACGGCCCGGATTCGGTCGCCGATCTTGCCGAGGGGCTGCTCGACGCGGTGGTCAACATCTCGACCTCGCAGAATGTGAAGGACGACGAGGGTGCAGGCCCGGCGCCGCGCGCCCCCGACGGCTCGCCTTTCCAGGAATTCTTCAACGATTTCTTCAACAAGCAGCAGGGCAACAAGGGCGGCAACCACAATGTCAGCTCGCTCGGCTCCGGCTTCGTTATCGATCCGGCCGGCTATATCGTCACCAATAACCACGTGATCGAGGGCGCCGACGACATCGAGATCAATTTCGCCAACGGTTCGAAGCTCAAGGCGAAGCTGATCGGCACCGATACGAAGACCGATCTTTCGGTGCTGAAGGTCGAGCCGAAGGCACCGCTGAAGTCCGTGAAATTCGGCGATTCCAGCAAGATGCGCATCGGCGACTGGGTGATGGCGATCGGCAATCCGTTCGGCTTCGGCGGTTCGGTGACGGTCGGCATCATTTCCGGGCGCGGCCGCAACATCAATGCCGGCCCCTACGACAACTTCATCCAGACGGATGCGGCGATCAACAAGGGCAATTCCGGCGGCCCGCTCTTCAACATGAAGGGTGAAGTGATCGGCATTAACACGGCGATCATTTCGCCGAGCGGTGGCTCGATCGGCATCGGTTTCTCGGTGCCGTCGGAGCTTGCCTCCGGCGTTGTCGACCAGTTGCGCGAATATGGCGAGACGCGGCGCGGCTGGCTCGGCGTGCGCATCCAGCCGGTGACTGACGATATCGCCGACAGCCTCGGGCTCGACACTGCAAAGGGCGCGCTGGTCGCCGGCGTCATCAAGGGTGGCCCAGTCGACGACGGCTCGATCAAGGCGGGTGACGTCATTTTGAAATTCGACGGCAAGACCGTCAGCGAAATGCGCGACCTGCCGCGTGTCGTGGCGGAAAGCACAGTCGGCAAGGAAGTCGATGTGGTGGTGCTGCGCGACGGCAAGGAGCAGACCGTCAAGGTGAAGCTTGGCCGGCTTGAGGACAGCGATCAGGCGGCTGCATCCGATGATGCGGCGCCTGATGGTTCGCAGGATGACGGCGTGATCACCCCGGACCCCGGCGAGAACAACGACATGGACCAGCCGGATACCGGCGATCAGGCCCAACCCGCACCTGATACACCCGACCAGCATAAGGGCCAGGTGTCGCCGGATGCGGCGACGCCGAAGAACGTGCTCGGGCTGTCGCTGTCGCTGTTGAGCGCCGAGACGCGCAAGGCCTTCGGCATCGCCGAGAGCGTCGACGGCGTCGTCGTCACAGAGGTGACGCCCGGCTCCGCCTCCGCCGAAAAGGGGTTGAAGCCCGGCGACGTGATCGTCGAGGTGGCGCAGGAGTTCATGAAGTCGCCGGATGCGGTCGCCGCCAAGGTGCAGGCGCTGAAACAGGAGGGCCGCCGCAACGCCCAGCTGATGATCGCATCGGCGAATGGTGATCTGCGGTTCGTGGCGGTGCCGATGGAATAGGGGAGCTACGGCGGTAGTGAATTAGCCGCCGTACTCTCCAACTCTCCCTCATTCCTCTGCTTGTCATAGGAATCCAGTGCGCCTAAGTCCTTGGGCGCAGAAAACTCTTCTCTCCTGACGTAAGTCACTCACCGCGCAGACGCGCGGTGGCTGGTTTCCTGTGACGAGCACAGGAATGAGGGCGGAGAGGGTGTGCCGGGGGGCCTTTCGAAACGGAATCGGTGGCCTAACGGTCCGGAGGTGACAGGCTATTTGGCGGGTTTACGGAGGTTGCCTTCCGTACGAGCCACCAGCGATCAGCCCCGATTGGGAATGTCGCTGGTATCGCGCTCATACCGTCACGAAATCCGTCTTCCGGTAGCCCTGGATGTAGAGCAGTGCGGTCAGGTCGCCGTGGTTGATGCGCATCTGCGCTTCGGCAGCGACTGCCGGCTTGGCGTGGAGGGCGACGCCGGAGCCTGCAAGGTGCAACATGCCGAGATCGTTGGCGCCGTCACCAACGGCGATCGCTTCTTCCGGCGAAATGCCGAGGCGAGCCGAAATCTCGTTCAGCGCATCGACCTTCGCCTGCTTGCCGAGGATTGGTTCGGCGACGAAGCCGGAGAGAATGCCGCCGTCTTCGAGCAGTGTGTTGGCGCGGTTCTCGTCGAAGCCGAGAGTGGCGGCGATGCGGCTGGTGAAGACGGTGAAGCCGCCGGAGACAAGCGCGGTGTAATGGCCTTTCGACTTCATGGTGGCAAGCAGTTCCGGGCCGCCCGGGGTGAGCGTGATGCGCTTGGCGATCACCTCGTCGACGACCGATATCGGCAGGCCCTTCAGCAGCGCAACACGCTCACGCAGGGCAGGCTCGAAGGCGATCTCGCCGTTCATGGCGCGGGCGGTAATGGTCGCGACCTTCTCTTTCAGGCCGACTTCGGCAGCGAGTTCATCGATGCATTCCTGGCCGATCATCGTCGAATCCATGTCGGCGATCAGCAGCTTCTTGCGGCGGGTTTCCTGCTCCTGGATGACGAGATCGATCGGTGCGTTTGATATGACGGCAAGGATATTGGCCTCGGCCGCTTGCGCATCGGTGCCGTCGCGCAGCGCGATGTCGCAGGCAACGCCATCGGCCAGCCAGTAGAGACCGGAAGCGTTCACGGCCTCGGCCGCCTGCTCGGCGATTTCGGGTGTCAGCACGGGATTTGACGGATTGGCAACAAGCGTGGCAACGAGGGCCATGATGGAAAACCTTCTGAGCACAGTGAACGCGATCCTGATAACCGGGCCGACCGCCAGCGGCAAGTCCGCGCTCGCCGTCGAATTGGCCAAGCGCCATGATGGCGTGGTCGTCAACGCCGACAGCATGCAGGTCTACGACACGCTGCGGGTGCTGACCGCGCGCCCGTCGGAAGAGGAGATGCAGGGCGTGCCGCACCATCTCTACGGCCACGTGCCGGCCGGTGCGGCCTATTCCACAGGCGGCTGGCTACGGGATGTCTCGGCATTGCTGCCGACGCTCAGGGCCGCAGGGCGGCTGCCGGTCTTCGTCGGCGGCACGGGGCTTTATTTCAAGGCGTTGACCGGTGGTCTCTCAGATATGCCCGAGATACCGGAGGCCCTGCGGAAGGCACTCAGGTCGCGGCTGCTGGAGGAGGGCCCGGACGGGCTCTATGCCGAACTCGCGGTGGCCGATCCCGCCATGGCGGCAAGCCTCAACCGCCAGGACGGGCAGCGGATCGTGCGGGCGCTGGAGGTGATGAAGGCGACGGGGCGGTCGATCGCCGATTTCCAGGGCCAGTCGGGACCGGTGATCATCGACGCCGCCCAGGCCCGCAAGATCGTCGTGCTGCCGGATAGGGCGGTGCTGCATCAGCGCATCAACGGGCGTTTCGAAAAGATGCTGCAGCAAGGCGCGGAAGACGAAGTAAGGGCGCTGCTTGCGCTCGACCTGCCGGCCGAGGCGCCTGTGATGAAGGCAATCGGCGTGTCGCAGATTACGGCGATGGTCAGGGGTGAGATGACGCGCGACGAGGTGCTGGAGAAGGGAGCTGCGGTGACGCGGCAATATGCCAAGCGGCAAATGACATGGTTCCGCAACCAGATGGACGATAGCTGGGAACGGCTGACAGTTTAGGTTTCAGTTTGTTGCGGGCCTCCTGCTTGAGACATCTGCTGGTTCAACAGTTTGACGAGTTCGCCAACCGCCGCCTGTAGCTGGTCCGCCAGAAATCCGCCGAAGCCCAGCATCAGGCCGGGGCGTGCCGGCCGCGCGGAATACATCGGGGAGATCGCACGCACGGCAAGGCCGGCCGACAGGGCACCGGCTGCGAGTTGCACGTCATCGACCTCCTCGGGCAGCCATAGAAGAATATGCATGCCCTGGTCGCTCTGCTGAACGCAGCACCCCTCCGGCAAGGCCCGCTCGAGCGCCGAGAGCAGAACAGCGCGGCGTTCGGCATAGAGGCCACGGATGCGCCGGATATGCGCTTCGAAATAGCCTTCCCGCATGTAGGCCGCCAAAACGTGCTGTTCGGCGATCGGCGAATGCCGGTCGAGAATGGCACGGGCGCCGGCAAAGGCTTCTGCGAGCTGAGGAGGGGCGATGACGTAGCCGAGGCGCAGGGAGGGAAAGAGCACCTTGCTGAACGTGCCGAGATAGATGACGCGTGACGGACGCAATCCCTGCATTGAGGGAAATGGGTGTCCGGCATAACGCAGCTCGCTGTCGTAGTCGTCCTCGACGATCCAGGCACGATTTTGGTCGGCCCAGGCGATCAGGGCATTGCGTCGGGCCATGCTGAGCGGCATGCCGATCGGATATTGGTGCGAAGGGGTCACGAATGCGGCGCGCGCCTGCGGACATAGCTCGAGGCCGCGTTCCACGTTCATTCCCTGTGCATCGACCGGCAGGCGGTGCGTCCGGACGCCGAGATCGTCGAGCACTGCCGTCAGGCCGGGGTAGGCCGGGTCCTCGGCCCATACCGGATCGTCACGCGAGAGAAGGACCCGCCCCGCCATATAGAGACCTTGCTGAGTGCCTGATGTGACGATGACCTGTTCCGGCTCGCAATGAACGGCCCGCGCACGGCGGACGTGGTCGGCAATGGCAAGCCTGAGTTCGAGCAGACCCATCGGGTCGTGGTAACCCGAGGGTGCGGCCTGTCTCGACGCGCGCACGCGGTTGCCGAGACGGCGCCAGTTGTCGTCGGGCGCAATGCCGGAAGCCGGGACGGCGATGGCAAAGGGAACGGGCGGGTGCGGGGTGAGCGCACGGGCGATGGCGATCAGCCGAGCAGCCTGGGAAGGCAGATCGACGGCATCCACGGCAGACGGCACCGCCGGTGCAGGCGGGGGTGCCGGCGTGGTGTCAATCAGATCAGCGGCAACACGGGTTCCGGCTCCGACCCGCGCTTCGAGATAGCCTTCGGCGGTCAACTGATCGAACACCTCGACGACAGTGCCGCGCGCGATCTTCAGCGAAGCTGCAAGGCTACGCGTCGAAGGAAGGCGTTCGCCTGGCCTCAGCTCACTGCAGGCGATTGCGTTCCGCAGGGCCTGCGCAAGCTGGCGACCGACATTGTCCGTTCGGTCGATTGCGTTGAGCGATGGGATTTCGATAGTGCTGCGCCGTTTGGACATCGCAAAATGGTCCATAGAGATTCTTCAAAAATGGCGCTTCATGGTGAACCAATTTTCGAAGAAAAGGAAGCAGATCGGCGGCTTCCCGATGGCGCATTCTTCGTCTTCGCGGTCGTGCCGTGCGCGGGCGCAAACTTCTGGAAAAACGCAAATGCAGGATCTTCTCGTCGTCTACATCGCCTACGCAATCGCTGCAGGCAGTCCCGGACCAAGCAACATGGCCATCATGAACGTGGCGATGCGGCAAGGGCGTCGACCGGCGCTCGCCCTTGCTGCCGGGGTCATAACGATGTCGACATGCTGGGGGCTGGTCGCTGTCACCGGCATTTCCACACTCATGGTCCGCTATGCCCATGCGCTGCTGTTCCTCAAAGTCGCAGGCGGGCTTTACCTCCTCTGGCTCGCCTGGAGGGCGGCTAGCTCGGCAGCCACCCCGGATAGGCCGGCAAGCGAGGCCGTCCAACCTGCCGCGCAACTCGGCGCGCTCTATCGTCGCGGTATTCTGATGCATCTCGGCAATCCGAAGGCGGTTCTGGCCTGGGTCGCGATCATGTCGCTCGGCCTCAAGCCGGGCGCTTCGCCGGAGATGGCCGTCACAGCTTTCGGCGGCTGCGTGCTGCTCGGGATCTCGATATTTACCGGCTATGCCGTGCTCTTCTCGACGGCCCCGATGGTGCGCGGCTACGCCCGTGCGCGGCGGTGGATCGAGGGAAGTCTCGCCGTCTTCTTCGCGGGCGCCGGATCACGTCTTCTGTTCTCACATTGACCGATTTTTCAGGATCGCATCATGTCTGTTGCTTCTCCGTTTCATGGACTTTCGGCCTTTCCGCCAACGCCTGCCGATAGGGGTGGCCGGGTCGACACGGAAGCCCTCTGCCGCCTGCTGGAACGCCTGTGTGATGCCGGCGTCGCTTCGATAGGCCTTCTTGGCAGCACCGGGATCTACGCCTTTCTCACACGTGAGGAGCGACGGCGAGCCGTCGAGGCCGCGGTCGAGTGCGTGCGCGGTCGTGTTCCGATCGTCGTCGGTGTCGGTGCTCTGAGGACAGACCACGCCCAGGCCCTGGCGAGGGATGCCGAGGCCGCTGGTGCTGACGCGCTCCTGCTTGCGCCGGTGTCCTACACGCCGCTTACTCAGGAGGAGGCCTATCAGCATTTCCTTGCCGTCACGCAGGCGGCGAAGCTGCCGCTTTGCATTTACAACAATCCCGGCACGACCCACTTCACCGTCAGCCGGGATCTTCTGCAGCGCCTGTCGGACATCGAGACGATCAGGGCGGTGAAGATGCCTCTGCCAGTTGACGGCGATTTCGCAGGCGAACTGGCGGCATTGCGTGAGAAGAGCAAGCTTGCGATCGGCTATAGCGGCGACTGGGGCGCTGGCGAAGCGCTGCTTTCAGGTGCCGACGCCTGGTACAGCGTCATCGGCGGATTGCTTCCGCGCGTCGCTTTTACCCTGACCAAGGCCGCGATTGCAGGCGAGGACGGCGAAGTGCGTCGGCTCGATGATCTTCTCCAGCCGCTCTGGCAAACGTTCAAGGCGTTCGGAAGCCTTCGCGTGATCTATACGCTGATCGACCTTCTCTCGCTCGCCAAGGCCGAGCTCCCACGCCCTCTCTTGCCGCTCGGACCGATGGATCGGCAGCGTGTACTCGAGGCCGTCGAGCCTCTGATCGCACTGGAGAGCGAGTGGAAGGCTTATTCCTTGTTGTAAAGGCTGCTCAGCGGTTTTTTCAAAATGCTTTCGCGCAGCGACGTGCCGGGCTCGCGGCGGGAGATCGCAGGCTGATCCGTCGCGGGTGCCGGCCGGGGAAAGACCGGCTCCTCGCGGCGCATTTCGCGACGCAGCGCGTCCAACCGGGGATCGATCGCCGGCACCGCAGCCGGGTCCAGCCGCGGCGTTTGCGGCAGCAGTTCCCGCCGATAGGTTTCGAGCGGTGCAGCGGAGGAGGCGGGCGGCGCGCACGGCTTGGCGTCGAGATCCTCGTCGGCCGCATCAGCCTCGTCCAAGCTTGCCACGGACGCGGCATAGCTCTGCTGAAAATTCGAAATGTCGGGTCCGACCGTCACCGCCCGCATGCGGGTGACGATCTTGCGCAGATCGACCGTATCCGGATCTTCCTCGCTCTGCTTGCTGTTGGCGCTGCTGGCCTTCGGCAGGAGGTTTTCGTCGACGCGGGAAAAGCGCATGCGCATCGGCACGCTGATCGCCTCGCCGAAAGCGATCGCCTCGCCGTTGCCGATCGAGGAGATGAAGCTCGTCGTCGAGATCGACGAATTCGGAATGGCCGAGCGGATGATTTCCTGGTCTCGGTCGTTGGCGAGGCGCATGGCAAAGAGCGTCGAACACTGCGACAGGATCGTCTGGTCGAGTTCGCCCGGCCGCTGGGTGATGATGCCGAGCGAGACGCCGTATTTGCGGCCTTCCTTGGCGATGCGGGCGATCGCCTGGCGCGTCGGCACGAAGCCGAGGCTCGGATCGGAGGGGATGTAGCGGTGCGCTTCCTCGCAGACGACGAGCATGTGGATGGCGCCCTCGCTCCACAGCGCCACCTCGAAGGCCATGCGGCAGAGCACGGAGGCGACCGAATTGACGACTTCTGAGGGGATGCCGGCAAGCTGGAAGGTGCAGATCGGCCGGTTCTCGCCGGGGATGCGGAAGATCTGCGCGATGGTTTCGGTGATCGTGTCGCTGATCGTGTTGTTGGAGAACATGAAGTGATAGCGCGGATCGTTGATCGCAGCGATGAGGCGCATCTTCAGCGACCGCAGGAAGGGCTTTTCCGAGCGGCCTTCCAAGCGGCCGATGCGCTCGTCGATCAACGCCAGCAAATCGGCCATACGGTAGGGGACCGGCGTATCGGCGGTGATCGAACTCTTTTCGGTCGTGCGGCGCACCAGCGAGTTGTCGCTGCCGCGGAAGGCGCGTTTGGCCTCCGGCAGGATATCGCGCAACATGTCGAGCTCTTCGGGCACCGGCGGGCGGCCGCGAAACACGACCTCGGCAAATTCCTCCAGCCGCATCAACCAGAAGGGCAGGTCGAGCGTATCGGTATCGATGGTGACGGCGTGCTCGGGAAAGGCGGCAGCGAATTCATTATGCGGATCGAGGATCAGCACGCGCAGCTTCGGATCCGCCGAGATCGCCTTGTGCAGGAGCAGCGACACGGCCGTCGACTTGCCGACGCCGGTGGAACCGACGACGGCGAAATGCTTGGAGAGCATTGAGGGGATGTGGATCGCCGCATCGATGCTTTCGTCCTGCGTCAGCTTGCCGACAACGGCGGTCGTACCCTCGCCGGCGTCGTAGATGCGCATCAGGTCGGCGGATCGGATGCGGTGGGCGATGGCGCCGAGATAGGGATAACGCGAGATGCCGGTCGAGAATTCCTCGCGCCCGTCCTCGTCGACACGGACTTCGCCGAGCAGTTCCGTCTCGATTCTGAACGTATTGTCTTCGCCTTCGCCCCAGGCATGGCTGCCGGTGTTCATCTGATAGACGAGGGCGACGACGCGGTTGCGGCCGACGCTGATCGAAATCAACCGGCCCACGGACCACAGTTCCGTCAGATCGGTGCCGCCCTGTTCGGCGACGGCGGCGATGGTCGCCCGCGAACCGCTGCATGCAACGACGCGGCCGAGAAAGCGGTTCCCCGGTGTATGGCCATCGCGGCGATCCTGTTCACCCGCCTTACCAGGCGCGTGCAAGTCGTTGTTAAGCAAAGGGCCTACTCCTGCAATGGGAAGCGAGAATAAAGCCCTTCCTTTAACAAATCCTTCCGGCCATGGATTTTAGGGATGCGGGGAGCCGGGAGTTTTTTATTGCGGCATGCGTTGACGCTGCGAAATTTTCTGTCTATCACTTCCGACCATGAAAATCGCAACGGCTCTTATCGTGGTGGGAAAGCGCATGGGCAGGATGGTGTAACCATCCGGCGATAGCCACCCATGCGCTAGATGACAGGCTCCTCCGGGGCCTTTTTTTATGCCCGAAATTCGGGCTTCCGGCCACAAACGCAATCCCAGCATCAAACGGAACAGACAGATGAGCACGGACAATCAGGCGGCAGGCAATCGGATGACGGGAGCGGAGATCGTTCTCAAGGCGCTGAAGGACAACGGCGTCGAACATATCTTCGGCTATCCCGGCGGCGCGGTCCTGCCGATCTATGACGAGATCTTCCAGCAGGAGGATGTCAAGCACATCCTCGTCCGCCACGAGCAGGGGGCAGGCCATGCGGCCGAAGGTTACGCCCGCTCCACCGGCAAGGTCGGCGTCATGCTGGTGACCTCGGGTCCGGGCGCCACCAATGCCGTCACACCGCTGCAGGATGCGCTGATGGATTCGATCCCGCTCGTCTGCCTGACCGGCCAGGTTCCAACCTCGCTGATTGGCTCCGACGCTTTCCAGGAATGTGACACGGTCGGCATCACCCGGCCCTGCACCAAGCACAACTGGCTGGTCAAGGACGTCAACGAGCTCGCCGCCGTCATTCACGAGGCCTTCCGCATCGCCCAGTCCGGCCGTCCGGGACCTGTCGTCGTCGATATTCCGAAGGACGTGCAGTTTGCGACCGGTACCTACACGCCGCCCGCCGACTACACGATCCAGAAGAGCTACCAGCCGAAGATCCAGGGCGACCTCAACCAGATCCATGCGGCGATCGAGCTGATGGCGAATGCGCGCCGTCCAGTCATCTATTCCGGCGGCGGCGTCGTCAATTCCGGCCCCGAGGCTTCCAAGCTGCTGCGTGAGCTGGTCGAGCTCACCGATTTCCCGATCACCTCGACGCTGATGGGCCTCGGTGCCTATCCGGCTTCCGGCAAGAACTGGCTGAAGATGCTCGGCATGCACGGCTCCTACGAGGCCAACATGGCGATGCATGACTGCGACGTCATGGTCTGCATCGGCGCCCGTTTTGACGACCGCATCACCGGCCGTCTCAATGCCTTTTCGCCGAACTCGAAGAAGATCCATATCGATATCGATCCATCCTCGATCAACAAGAATGTCCGCGTCGATATCGGCATCCGCGGCGATGTCGGCCATGTCCTCGAAGACATGGTCCGCCTGTGGCGGGCGCTGCCGAAGAAGCCGGAAAAGGGTCGCCTGGACGACTGGTGGACCGATATCGCCCGCTGGCGGGCACGCAACTCCTTCGCCTATACGAAGAGCAATGACGTCATCATGCCGCAATATGCGCTGGAGCGGCTCTTCGCCCACACCAAGGACCGCGATACCTACATCACCACCGAGGTCGGCCAGCACCAGATGTGGGCGGCGCAGTTCTTCGGTTTCGAGCAGCCGAACCGCTGGATGACCTCGGGCGGCCTCGGCACGATGGGCTACGGCCTGCCGGCGGCGCTTGGCGTGCAGATCGCCCATCCCGACAGCCTCGTCATCGACATTGCCGGCGATGCCTCGATCCAGATGTGCATCCAGGAAATGTCGGCGGCGATCCAGCACGATGCGCCGATCAAGATCTTCATCATGAATAACCAGTATATGGGCATGGTGCGCCAGTGGCAGCAGCTGCTGCATGGCAACCGCCTGTCGAACTCCTATACCGAGGCGATGCCCGACTTCGTCAAGCTGGCGGAGGCCTATGGCGCCGTCGGCCTGCGCTGCGAAAAGCCGGATGCGCTCGATGACACCATTCTGGAGATGATCGAGGTCAGAAAGCCTGTCATCTTCGATTGCCGCGTCGCCAATCTCGCCAATTGCTTCCCGATGATCCCCTCGGGCAAGGCCCATAACGAAATGCTGCTGCCGGACGAGGCCACCGACGAAGCGGTCGCCAATGCGATCGACGCCAAGGGCCGCGCGCTCGTCTAATAAGGGAAGGGACCAAGGACATGAACGCTCACCTACAGCCCACGGGCTCCGCTTACTTCATTTCGCCGGAAACGGCGGCCGTCGAAAGCCACACGCTTTCGGTTCTCGTCGACAACGAACCGGGGGTTCTTGCCCGGGTCATCGGCCTGTTTTCCGGCCGCGGCTACAATATCGAGAGCCTGACGGTCTCTGAGACCGAGCATCAGGCGCATCTTTCCCGCATCACCGTCGTCACACGCGGCACGCCGCAGGTGCTGGAGCAGATCAAGGCGCAGCTGGAACGCATCGTGCCGGTGCATCGCGTCGTCGACCTGACGGTGCGCGCCCGCGAACTCGGCCAGGACCGGCCGATCGAGCGCGAAGTGGCACTGATCAAGGTGATCGGCGAGGGCGAGATGCGCGCCGAGACCCTGCGCCTTGCCGATGCCTTCCATGCCAAGGTGGTGGATGCGACGGTCGGTCACTTCATTCTGGAGATCACCGGCAAATCGTCGAAGATCGACCAGTTCGTGGCGATCATGAAGCCGCTTGGCCTCATCGAGGTCTGCCGTACCGGTATCGCGGCGATGAATCGCGGCGTGCAGGGCATGTAAAGATTACAGGCCGGGCATGTAAGGCAGATGCTGTAATCATTGGGAAAGCCGCTGAAGGTCAGAGCATCTCCAGCGGTTTTTTCTTTGTAGGCGGCGGAAAGGCGGCGTCGAGCGCATCCCAGTCGTCGTCGGTGATATCGAGCGAGACGCAGTCGCGGTTTTCTGCCGCGCGTTCGGCATTCGAGGTCTTCGGGATGACGATGACGCCGTCGCGTTCCAGCAGGAAGGCGAGCGCCAGCTGGGCGGGTGTCGCCTGATAGGCCTTGGCGATGCGGATCAGTTCGGGATGGTGCAGGATATTGCCCTGTTCGATCGGGGAATAGGCCATGACGGGAATGCCGCGGCTCTGGCACCAGGGCAGCAGATCGAATTCGATGCCCCGGCGGGAAAGGTTATAGAGCACCTGGTTGGCGGCGACATTGGCGCCGTCGGGCACTCTAAGCAGTTCCTCCATGTCGTCGGTGTCGAAGTTAGAGACGCCCCAAGCGCCGATCTTGCCCGATGCCTTCAACGTTTCGAAGGCCGTGACGGTCTCAGTGAGCGGATAGTTGCCGCGCCAGTGCAACAGATAGAGATCGATGCAGTCGGTGCCCAGCCGTTCGAGACTGCGCTCGCAGGCTTCGACCGTGCCTTTCAGGCTGGCATTCCAGGGATAGACTTTGCTGACGATGAAGACCTCGTCGCGCCGTCCCCTGATCGCCTGACCGACGATCTCCTCGGCGCCGCCGTCGCCGTACATTTCGGCGGTGTCGATCAACGTCATGCCGAGATCGATGCCGGCCTTGAGGCTTTCGATCTCGGCCTTGGCATGGCCGGCATCCTCGCCCATGGCCCAGGTGCCCTGGCCGAGCGCCGGCACCTCAGTGCCGTTCGGAAATGTGATCGATGGAATCGGGTCGTTCTGCATGGGTTTCTTCCTACAGCGCCGCGCGTCCTTGAGATGGACGCTGTAGCACTTTGAATTGCTGCATGATTTTATCCTTAAATCGATGCCGATTTAAGGAATTATGCAGTCGGCAAGAGATTGGGCCGGGTCGCCATCTTTCAAGTAATCCTGTCACCATGACAATGATGCGATGGTATCGCCGGTTTAGGACAGTTAGGCTGACCTAAATAAACAGGCCGCGGAAAAGCTGGCTTCGGGAGGTCGCATGCCACTGGATACATTTCTCGCCCTCGTTCTGTTCGCCTTCACGACCTCGATCACGTCGGGGCCGAACAATATGATGCTCTTCGCATCGGGCGTGAATTTCGGCTTCCGCAGGACGATCCCGCATATGTTCGGCATCGGCGTCGGTTTCTTCTCGCTGCTCATCGGCGTCGGCCTTGGGCTCGGCGCGCTGCTGCACACGGTGCCTGTGGTCTATACCGCGCTGAAATTTGCGGGCGGCGCCTATCTCGTCTGGATCGCCTGGAAGATCGCCTCGTCGCGCTCGCTCAGCGAAGGCAGGAGCGGCGTCGAGCCGATGTCCTTCCTGTCGGCCGCTGCCTTCCAGTGGGTCAATCCGAAAGCCTGGGTGATGGCGGTCACGGCGATGGCGACCTATACCAATCCGCAACTCTACCTCGTGAGCGTGCTGATCGTCGGTCTCGCCTTCGCGGCGGTCAATGTGCCCAGCGTTTCGACCTGGGCAGGCTTCGGCTCGGCGCTGCGGGAATGGCTTTCCGATCCGGTGCGGTTGAAGTGGTTCAATATCAGCATGGCGATACTCTTGGTGCTAAGCCTCTGGCCGATGCTAAAATAGAGTGATCGCCGGTTTTGTCAGCATCAGCCAGAAAATGCCGAGGACGGCTGAGAAGGCTGGAAATCCAAAAGCAAACCAGATGCGGTAGAGGCTGAAATAGGCTGGCGGCAGGGCTTTTCCCGCCGCTGCTGCGGCGCGGGCGAGGTCGCGCAGCCGGATCTGGATCCAGACGACCGGCAGCCAGAACAGGCCGGTGACGACATAGAGCAGCAGCGACAGCGCAATCCAGCCCTCCGACAGGTCCCAGCCGATCGATCGGGCCAGCAGATAGCCGGTCACCGGCTGGAGGATGGCCGCGGTCGCGGTGAAGATCGTGTCGGCGATGACGACGGTGCCGGCGACATGGGCAATCAGTCTGGGATCGCGCGTCCGGTGCGCCATCACCATGAAGAAGGCGATGCCGGCGCCGGTGCCGAAGAGTACGGTCGCGCCAATGACATGGGCGAGCAGCAGCCATTCTTCAAGCATCAGCGTTCATCCAGGGTGGCAAGGGCTACGAGCGTCAACAGGATCGACGGCAGCACCTTGACGAGGGGGCCGAGCGGATCAAGCCAGAGCGCGGTTTCGAGCAGGCTGGCGCCGGCGAGATAGGCGAGCGATACACCAAGCATGCCGAGAAGGGCGCGTTTCGCCAGGGGACGGACAAGGACGGCGGCACCGAGGACGACATCGGTCAGGCAGGTCGCAAGCGTCAGCGCCGTTGCCGAGGCCTGAGGCATGAACGGCAAGAAGTGAGCAGACGTCTTCTCCAGTGCCAGCAGCGGGATCAGACCGGACAGCAGCCAGAAGACGGATAGGCCCGATATGACGAGTGGCTTCAGGAGATAGAGCCGGGCAAACCAGAGATCCTGGACGCCGGAGGGATTGGCCGAGAGCGCTGCGGCCGCGGGTGTCGCGACGAGGCCGCTTCCTGCTTTCGAGCTTTGCACGCCTTCCGACATCACTGTCAGCGCTGTCGAACGCAGCGGCGAACGCCAGCCGAGCAGGCCCGATAGATCGGCCAGCCACGTCACTGGCCTGGCCAGCCAGGGGGGGCAGGGCGAAGACGCGGGCGGGCGGCAGGCCCAACCACTGCCGGTGCAGGTGAACGAGATCGGCGAGCGTCAGGACTTCATTGGCGGCGAGATCGATATCCTTTGAAGGAAGGCCGCCGGAGACTGCCCGCGACACGGCTTCCGCCACATCGTCCACCGAAAGTGTTTCGACCGGGCTTTCGGCATGGATCAGTGGCAGCACCAGGGGAAAGGCGGCAAGCGCCCGTAGCAGCGCCGAGCCGCCATGGGCATTGCGGCCGAGCACGAGGGCAGGGCGCAGGATGAGGTAAGGCAGGCCGCTTGCCGCGAGCGCCTCGTCGGCGCGGCGCTTCGTGGCGAGAAAGGGAAGGTCGCCGGCCGCTCCTGCCGTCCTTGCCGATATCTGCACAATGAGCGGGCGCGACGAGCACTTTGCTGCAGCATAGAGCGCCAGCATCGCCGCTGCCTGGGTGGCCGCCAGATCGTCCGACATGCCGTCCTGCAGGGCGCCGGCGCAATTGACGACGACATGCTGTTCCTTGAGGATATCGTCCCAATCCGCGGGTTTCGTCATGCGCGATAGATCTGCGCGCCGCCAGTCGATCGCCGGCTGTTTCAAACGGGCACGTACGGGATTGCGGCCGAGCCCGGTTACGACGTGGCCGTCGGCAACGAGCCGGGCCGCGACGACGGAGCCTATGAAGCCGGTTGCGCCGAGAATCAGGATGTTCATGGCAGGAGATTAGCGGAAAAGCGGATGAGACATAGAAGGGCTTGGCGGGCCTGCGGCATATGTTAGAAAGAGCGGGCAGTTTCGGGAGGGCATCGCTTTGCACGACCATGACGACGACCACGCTCACGCAGATGAGCACGCCCATGGGCACGATCATGACAATCATTATTCCGACATGCAGGCGCGCGTGAAGGCGTTGGAAACGCTGCTGACGGAGAAGGGGCTGATCGATCCGGCGGCGATCGATGCGATCGTCGATACCTACGAGACCAAGGTGGGACCGAGAAACGGCGCCCATGTCGTCGCCAGGGCTTGGAGCGATGCCGATTTCGCCGACTGGCTGAAGCGCGATGCGACGGCGGCGATATCAAGCCTCGGTTACACCGGCCGGCAGGGCGAGCACATGCGTGCCGTCTTCAACACGGCCGAGACCCATAACCTCGTCGTCTGCACGCTTTGCTCCTGTTATCCCTGGTCGGTGCTCGGCCTGCCGCCGGTCTGGTACAAAGCGCCGGCCTATCGCTCGCGCGCCGTCATCGATCCGCGCGGCGTGCTGGCCGAATTCGGGCTGATGCTGCCTGAGAACCAGAAGATCCGCGTTTGGGATTCGACGGCGGAGCTGCGTTACCTCGTCATTCCCGAGCGGCCCGAAGGTACGGAAGGCATGGACGAGCAGTCGCTTGCCGATCTCGTCAGCCGCGATGCGATGATCGGCACGGCCGTTGCCCGCAAGTCGGAGAGCGCCACATGAACGGACCGCACGATCTCGGCGGGCAGATGGGCTTCGGGCCTGTCGCGCCCGAAAAGGACGAGCCCTATTTCCATGCCGATTGGGAAAAGCGGGCACTCGGCATCACGCTTTCCTGCGGCGCTTTCGGCGCATGGACGATCGATGAAAGCCGGCATGCGCGCGAGAATATTCCGCCGGCCGATTACCTCGCCGCCAGCTATTACGAGATCTGGATCCGCGGCATCGACAAGCTGATCGAACGGCATGGCTTTGCGACGCGTGCGGAATTGCTGTCTGGTCATGCGCAGCAGGCAGGAGCGGTTCCAAAACGCGTGCTGAAGGCGGACATGGTGCCCGCCGTGCTGGCGAAGGGCGGGCCTTGTGATCGTCCTGTCGAGACCGCGCCGTTCTTCGTGGTCGGTGAGGCGGTGAGGACGAAGAACTTCAATCCGGCGACGCATACGCGCCTGCCGCGTTATGCCCGCGCCAGGACCGGTGTGGTCGAGGCGGTGCAGGGTTCGTTCGTCTTTCCCGACGACAATGCGCATGGCAAGGGCGAGAACCCGCAATGGCTCTATACGGTCGTTTTCGACGGTGCGGAGATCTGGGGCGAGGATGCCGATCCAACGCTGACGGTGTCGATCGATGCCTGGGAGGGCTATCTTGAGCCGGCATGAGACATCGCCGTTGATGCAATCGTCCGGGCTGCCGAGGTCGCCGAAGGGCGAGCCGGTTTTTCCCGAGCCGTGGGCGGCGGAAGCTTTTGCCATGACCGTGCACCTGCACGCAAAAGGCCTCTTCAGTTGGAGCGAATGGGCTGAAACGCTTTCCGCGCAACTGCACAAGCCTGGCCGGGCCGAAGATGGCAGCGACTATTTTGACTGCTGGGTGGCTGCTCTCTCGGACCTCATCGTCAACCGCGGCATCGCCGATGCGGATACGATCCAGGCACTGCAACAGAGTTGGCAGCGGGCGGCGGAAGCGACGCCGCACGGCCGGCCGATCGAGCTCGGCAACGATCCCTCACGCTGATCCTCACGACGGGAATTGCTTGTAGCACTCTTCTGCTACCTCCCGCAGCGTCTCGCGGGAGATTTCGCCGGTGACGGCATAACCGAGTTCGCCGTCGATCCAGTAAAAGGTCTCGATATTGCCTGATGAGGCGAAGCGGAAGCTCGTCGTGCTATTTTCCGTGTTGCGGCCAACCAGGACAGTCAGGCGCTCGCCAGCCTGGTTCTCGTACATGAACATGGCGCCTGGCCGGCCATCGACCGGCAGCAAGCGGCCGCCAACCAGCTTGAAGCCGAGCGGCTGCAGGTTCGGGATCTTGAGATTCTGGATTGCCAGACGCTTGCCGAGCCAGGTGGCAAGATGAGCCTCCTCGTTTGCGAAGACCTCGACGGGGTGGCGAACCTCGGCGGCATAGACCGTGAAGGCGGTCTCAGCCTGTTTCGGCAGGGTTTCGGAGCCGGCAAGCTGCAGCTCCGGCTTTTCCAGAAGTGCCGGGCCATAATGGCCGCTGACGGCGCCGAGCGTGAAGACGAGGAGGGCTGATGCGGCGATCGCCCAGCGTTTCTGCCCAGATGAGACGGCGCGCGGGGGGGCGACGAGCAGAGGATCGGTGTCCTTCGCCTTCTCATAACCGGCAAACAGCGACCGGATGGCCCCATTCTGCGCCTGCCATTCGGCGAGCATCGCCGCCTCGTCGGGATTGTCGGCCAGGAAGGCCTCGATGCGGGCGCGCGCCGTTTCCGGCAGTTGGCCGTCGGCATAGGCGTGGAGGTCGGCTTCGGTGACGCTCGGATTGGTCTCGTTCATTTCGGTCTCCGAAGCGTAATTATGTTGTCGGCCTTCAATCGCTCGGCGACGCGCCGGCGGGCGCGTGACAGGCGGGACATGACGGTGCCGATCGGGATATCGAGCGCGGCGGCGACCTCGCCATAGGTGTATCCTTCGATGACCACGAGCATCAGCACGGCGCGGTGCTCCTCTGAAAGGCTGTTCAGCGCATCATCCAGGCGGGCGCGCTCCATCGGATCGGCCGGCGGTTCGGACGCGGCCAGATCCTCTGCGGCGTCAAGCTCGACGAGGCCGTCGCGCGCCTTGCCGCGTCGGCCGTTGCGGTAGAGATTGGTCATGATGGTCAGGACCCAGCCGCGCAGGTTGAGGCCGCGCCATTGGCCGCGGCGCGTGAGAACCTTCTCGACGCAATCCTGGAGCAGATCCTCGCCATCGGTATCCGAGCGTGTCAGGCTGCGCGAATAGCGCCTGAGCGAGGGCAGGAGGGCCAGGATCTGGCCCTCGAAGGTTTCGGGTGCGGGTGTTTTCACGCCGGCAGCTTTCTTGTGGTCGGGGTCTTCGCGATCAAGGTTTGGCAAGATCCCAGTTGCCGCCGACGCCATCGCCGGTGATGTCGCCGGCCTTCTTGTCCTTGACCCAGAAATAGAGCGGCATGCCGTCCTTGGCCCATTGTTTCGTGCCATCCTTGCGATCGACGATCGAATATGCACCATCGGCCTTGGCATCACCAGCGGCCATCAGCGGCGGCCAGTTCTTGGCGCAGTCGTCGTTGCAATTGGAAACGCCCTTGACGTCCTTCTTGAAGGTGTAGAGCGTCATGCCGTTTTCGCCGGCAAGCACCTTGCCCTTTTCGGATTCGACTGTTTTGACAGGAGGCGCGGCGAGAGCAGCGGTCGCGGCAAAGGTGGCAGCCGCCACGACGGACAGAAATTTCAAGGATTTCATGGTGTCTCTCCTCAGATTGGGCACGCAGTCTTGCGATACCTGAGATGAGACACGAGGCGAGGCGGTTTTATTCCATAGCGCCGGAAAAGTTTTGATGGCGGGCGTGGTAGGCCGAAGCCGGTTTCGTCGCGCACATCGCGCCCGGCGCCTTGCCGGCTATTCTCCGGTGGCGGCCGCAGCCGCCGCCATGTCGACCCACACTGCTTCGAATATATGGCCATCGGGATCCTCGAAGGCGCGATTATAGAGCCAGCCCATGTCCGTCGGCGCGCGCGGATCGGCCTTGCCGCCGGCCACTCCGGCCGCCTCGACGATGGCGTCCACCTCTTCACGGCTGTCTATCGTCAGCGCGATCAGCATCTCGCTCGTCTTCTGCGCTTCGGCAACGGGTTTCGGCGTGAAACTCGCGAAGAAATCGCGCGTCAGCAAGTGGAAGATAATCGCTTCGGACCAGACCATGTTCGACGCCTGGTGATCGCTGAACTGTTCATTCTTGCTGCACCCGATCGCTTCATAGAAGCGGGTGGAAGCGGCAAGGTCTTTCACCGGCAGGTTCACGAAGATCATCTTGGGCATGGCAGTTTCCTCCTCTTCCTTCCCCTTTCGGGGCGACGGTTTCTTCTCACACAAACTCCTGCACGATCGTATCGCTGGCATGAATGCAGACGATTTCGAGCCGTCCCGTGCCGACATTCTCGAAACGGTGGGGAATGTTGGCGGCTACGACGACGATATCGCCTGGAAAGGCGCGGGTTTTGGCGTCGCCCACGGTGAACTCGGCTTCACCCTTCCTGACCGCCCATGTCTCGGAATAGGGATGGACGTGCAGGTCGGGCCCCTGGCCGGGCTCGTTGTCGACGAGGAAGAGCGATATCTCGCCGCCATAGTCGCGGCCTTCGAATCGGACAGTGCGGCTGTGATTGGGTCGCACTTCCTGGTGGCGAAGAATCCTGAACATCACGTGCCTCCCGCTCGTTCTGTCTATGAATACAAAACTATCTTCTCGAGAAGATATATTCTTAAAACTATCTTCTTGTCAAGATATCTTCCGTGACTCGCGTGGAAGGTGTATGTCTCGCTTGTGTTGATATGAGGCAGAGAATGATGAATGGAACTGAAGGGGACCGCGACCGCCCGGGGGACGAGGACCGCCCTGGGGATGACCATGTCGACCGGCTGCGCCGGCAATGGGCGGTGGAACTGCCGGACCTCGACACGGAGCCGATGGCGATCCTGGGGCGGGCCTTTCGGTTGTCGAACCTGGTGCGCCCCAGCATCGAGGCGACCTTTGCCGATTTTGGCCTCGACCGTGGCGAATTCGACGTGATTGCAACGCTTCGCCGTTCCGGAACGCCTTACCGGCTGACGCCGACGGAGATGTATTCGGCGCTGATGATCTCCTCGGGAGGCCTGACCCACAGGCTTGACCGGCTGGAGAAGGCGGGGCTGATCCGCCGGGAGAAATCACCACGCGATGGGCGCAGCGTGCTAGTGGCATTGAGCGAAGCGGGTGCGGCACTCGCCGAAAAGGCTTTCCGCACCGACATGGCGAGCGAAGCTTCTTTTCTGCAGGCTCTTGACGGAAAGGAGCGCGAGGCGCTCGCTGCGCTGCTGCGCAAGCTGATCGCCGGAATTGAAAATGAGCAGGCGCGGGGAGAGGATGAGAACGCGGGCTGAGTGGAGATCGGAGCCCGCATCGCCGTTCAGGCAACAACACGCTGCTTTTGCGGCTCATTTACATCGTGTCGGTTTTCGGATATGATATGTCCTTAATTCCATTGGCAGAGCCAGCCATCACACGAGTTGCTGAATGATCCTGAAAAGCCAGGTCGAGTGGGCGCTTCACTGCTGCGCCATTCTCGCGGGCCTGCCAGAGGGCAGGTATCTTTCCACCAAGGCGCTCGCCGAGCTTCATGGTCTGCCGAAGGAATATCTCTCCAAAGCACTGCAAAGCCTTTCGCAGGCATCGCTTGTCGAGACCACGCTCGGCCCGAGTGGCGGCTACAGGCTTGCCAAGACCCCCTCGGATATCAATTTTCTCGAGATCGTCGAGGCGGTCGAGGGGAAGGCCCGCAGCTTCACCTGTACGAACATCCGGGCGAACAATCCCTGCCGGCCGGAAGGATACTGCGACAGCAAGCCATGCGCGGTCGCGCGCATCATGTGGGAGGCCGACGAGGCCTGGCGGGATACGCTGAGGCGCGTCCGGCTTTCCGATCTGGTCGGCACCTTGTCCGAGGAAGTGCCGGCCGACATTTGGCGGAGCACGTTCGAATGGGTGCTCAAGCGCGCCGGCTGAGCGGGGGTGCCGATCTCTACGCCTTGAAGATGGTCCTGATGGTCTTCAGGATGGCATGCGCACTGCGGGCATGTTCCGGGGGCAAGGAGGCGCCGTTGCGGAAACGCTCGGCGCGGCTGGCGAGATGGTCGGCGACTTCTTCCGCCAGCGCCGGGCGTTCGCTTAGCAGCGGCGCGAAGGCCTCTTGATCGATCTCATACGCGGTCACGGAGGTCAGAGCTTCCAGGGTGCAGGCTTCCTGCATGCCCGCGAGCAGGCCGGTCTCTCCGAAAAAATCACCCGGCGCGAGCCGCCCGCGCTCCTCATCTCCGTGCCGCGCCGCGATGATGCCCGCCCGCACCATCATCAGCGACGGGAGCATTTCGCCCTCCCGCACGAGGACATCGCCCTTGCGGAATTCCCGCACGGCCGTGGTCTCGGCGAGTTTCTGCTTTTCATCTGATGTCAGCGTCGCAAAGATCGGAATGGCCTCGATCAGTTCGAGCGGCGTTACACGGGGCGGTCGTGCGCTTTCTTCGGTCGGCAGATCGCCCGTCAGGACTGAGGCCGCGGCCGGAACAGCCAAAAGCAGTCCGGCCGATTTGCAGTGACGATAGACGAGATCGAGCACCTCGTTTCGTGCTGTCACCCGTTGGCTCGGGCTCGTCACCCGGAACTGCAGCTCGACCTCCAGCGCCGTGGCATCCAGCCCCTTGAGCGCCACGACCGGCGGCGGCTCGCGCACGATCGAATTGCAGCTCGCCAGCGCCGTTGCCATGACGTGCCGGACTGATGCCGGCATCCGCGTCGGAGCGATGCGGATAGTGAGGACCAGGAGATGGGTCTCGTCCGGCCGGCTTACATTCGTCAGGCCGAGCTTTGCCAGAAAACTGTTCGGCAGAACGACGACATTGTTTGCGCTGGTCAGGATGTGTGTCGCGCGCCAGTTGCTTTCGACGACGCGCCCCTCCGTACCGTCGCTGAGAAGGATCCAGTCGCCGATGATGTAGGGCCGGCCGAGCGTCAACGCGATGCCGGAGAAGACGTCGGCGAGCGTGTTCTGGAGCGCCAGGCCGAGAATAATGGCGACGACGCCCGAGGTCGCGACGAGCGTGCCGATCGGCACGCCGAAGACGAAGGCCAGAACTGACAGGGCCATGCCGATATAGACGACGCCGATGACGAGATCCTGGAGCAGGCGGGCCTCTCGCGGACTGCCCTCCAGCACCAGATACAGCCTGATGAAACCGATGACGGCCCATGCCAGATGGATCCACCAGAGCGATTTCGCGACGATGACGAGCAAAGCCTGCGGATCCTCGGACTCATATCCTTGAAACCGGTGTGGTTCGATGCCGCTGACGACGAGGATCAACGTCATCATCGCGAAGAAGAGGATTTGCACCACCAGTCGCGTCGTCGGCCGTTGGCGGGAGAGAAGATGCCAGACGACGATACCGGCCAAACCTATCGTAATGAGGGATATCAGAGGTTTACCGAAGAGCGCGTCGTCAATCATCTCTCTGTCTCCGGAATGGGGCGAGCCGCCCATGATTCAGCATCTAGACCGCCCGCGCAAGCATCGGGGCTTGCGCAGGCGGTATCGCATCGGCCCGAAAATCGGAACCGGTTTTTGGAAAGCACGATGCGAGGGTTGAAAGTGTTACAGCGTCCTTTGCGCGTCTGAAAGACGCGCGGCGCTGTAATGCGGATCATCACTTCTTGAGCGGATAGGTCAACTCTTTCTGCTTGGTATCGACGACAAAGACGGCGAGCAAGCGGGCTGGCTTCGTTTTGCTGCCGTTGGCGCTGACACCATGGCGGTCGCCCGGCATTTCGGAGAAGCTCTCTCCGGCATGATAGACCTTGACGGGGCCGTCGTTGACCTGGCTGCGGATCGCTCCTTCGAGCACGGTGGCGTAGATGAAGGCCGTATCGGGATGGGTGTGGCCTTCGGAGAAGCCGCCTGGGCCGTACTCGACCAGCACGCCCTTGATGCTCTTGCCCGGTACGTTTGGAAGTTCGTGTTCATAGACGAGCGTCACCTTGGCAGCTTTGCTGCCCTCATCGGCGCTAGCGCCCGTGGCTGCCAGAAGGGCGAGCGCACCGGCGAGGAATGATGTTCTGATCATCGGAATCTCCATGGTTGCAGGGTGGGGCAGGATGCGCCCGAGTGGCCGCGTCCTCAGGGCAAGTCGGATCACTTTGGCTGGGCGGACTTTGCGAACCACTGCTCGAAGGTGATCGAGCCGAGCCGCGGGTTGTTGTCGGAAACGAGCGACTGATCGTTGAGTCTCGCGCCGAAATATTTCGCCTCGGCATCGGCCTCGACGGTGCGCGGGTCCTTCATGGCCTTCAGATACCGGGCGACGAGTTCGCTGAGGCGCGCCCGTTCCGGACCTGATATCTCGATCGTCGCATTGGCGGGCGGTGCGAGAGCCACATCCGCCATGACATCGGCGACGTCGTCGGAAACGATGGGCTGCACATAGGCCGGCGACAGGCGGACCGTCTGGCCGACCGTCCCCGATTGGGCGATGCCGCCGAGGAATTCCATGAACTGCGTCGAATGCACGATGGTATAGGGAATGCCCGATGCCTTGATCAGCTTTTCCTGAGCGAGCTTGCCGCGGAAATAGCCGCTTTCCTGCAGACGCTCGGTGCCGACGACGGAGAGGGCGATATGGTGCCTGACGCCGGCGAGTTTTTCGGCGGCGAGAAGATTGCGGCCCGAGGTCTCGAAGAATTCGAGCACGGCCTTGTCTTCGAAGGACGGCGAATTGGCGAGGTCGAGCACAACTTCGGCGCCTGAGAGCGCCTCCGCCAATCCTTCCCCGGTGATTGTGTTGACGCCGGAGTTCGGCGATGCGGCAATCACGTCATGTCCGCGCTTGCGCAGGCGTTCGACAGTCTTCGAACCGATGAGGCCGGTTCCGCCGATGACAACGATTTTCATAATGGATCTCCGTTCGCCGCCGGGGTGCGGCAGCGTCAAAGGTGAATCTTCTCAAGGAATTGCGCGGTTTAGTTCAGGCCGGCCTTATCGAGGCCGTAGGCCTTGTCGGCCGTGCCGGGCACGGTCTTGAAACCGACATTGACACGGTTCCAGGCATTGATGGCCATGACGACAAAGGTCAGGTCCGAGATTTCCTTCTCGGAAAGCTGGCCGCGAACCCGTTCGTAAATCTCGTCTGGAATGCCGCCCTCGGGAAGGTTCGTCAGCGCTTCAGTCCAGGCAAGGGCCGCACGCTCGCGGGGAACGAACAGGTTCGATTCCCGCCAGATGGCGACGTGATAGAGACGCAGTTCGGTCTCGCCGTGGATCTTTGCCTGCTTGACATGCATGTCGAGGCAAAAGCCGCATCCATTGATCTGCGAGGCGCGGATTTCGACGAGGGCCTGCAGCTTCTCGTCGATCACGCTGCTGCGCAGAGCCATGCTGAATTCCATGAACTTCTTGAAAAGCTCGGGGGACTGCTGGGCGTAGTTCAATCGCTGGGTCATGTCATTTCTCCTCTAATTAAGGATATTAGATATCTTTATGGATAAAAGATATCCTTAATTGCTGGACTGTAAAGCCATTCTCGCTTAGTCTGGCGGCATAAAGCCTATGCGCAGAAGTATGAGGGGGCAGGGATGGATATCGTTTCGGCATTGCGGACCTTTCAGCGCGTCGTCGAGACGGGCTCGTTTTCGGCGGCGGCGCACGATCTCGATGTGACGCAGCCGGCGGTCTCGCGACAGGTCGCGGCCCTCGAGGGCCATTTCAACATCCGCCTCCTGCATCGCACGACGAGCGGCCTGTCGCTGACGGCGGAGGGGGAGCGCATGCTGCCGATGGCGCTCCGGATTCTCGAAGCCGTGGAGGAGCTTGGCGATGCCGCCGGATCGGATGGAGCCGTGGCTTCGGGAAAGGTGAGGCTGAGCGTTCCCGCGCCGCTCGGCCTCTATCTCAGCGAACGGCTCGGCGATCTTCTTGCCGCCCATCCGAAACTCTCTGTGGAACTGCTCCTCAGGGAACAAAGCTCCGATATGATCGAGGAACGCCTCGACGTCGAAGTGCGTCTGGGTTCCGTCGCAGACAGCAGCCTCGTTTGCCGGCGGATCGGCTGGACGACGGCATTCCTCGTCGCCTCGCCCGCCTATCTCGCGCGCAAGGCGTCTCCGAGGACGCCGAAGGACATCAAGGACCATGAATGCCTGTGCTACAGCAGAGCCGGCGATGCCTGTTCATGGTCGTTCTCGAACGGCTCGGAAGACATATCCGTCAGGATCTCGCCGCGGCTGACCGCGTGCAGCGCCGTCGCTATTCACAGGGCGGCCCTTGCCGGCGCAGGCCTGGCGGTGCTCTCCCACATCGTCGCCGTGCCGGATATCGTCGCCGGTCGGCTGATCCCTGTCATGAACGACTTTCAACCGACCCGGCTGCCGATCTATGTCGTCTATCCCTCACGAAGAAACATACCGTTGCGCGTCAAAGCGGTTCTGGACTTTCTGACCGATGCCATCGGGCAGGACCCGTCAATGTGCGCGAGCAGCGCGGGCCGGCGGTGGGAGGGATGACTGTCGGCCGGCGGCTTATCGTGCACGGTGGAAGCTGCAGCGGGTTTGGCGCCGGGCGGATTTGCCGTCATTGGCCTTGCCTCGCCAGTTTCCGCCTTGCCTAAAGGCCGCGAATCCTGCCAAGTCCTGCGATCATGCAATTTGCGCCGCAACAAGACGAAGCCCTGAAGGCTGTTTCGAAATGGCTGAAGGAAGGGCGCTCGCCGCTCTTTCGCCTGTTCGGCTACGCCGGGACAGGGAAGACGACGCTTGCCAAGCATTTCGCCGAGAATGTCGATGGCGACGTGCTGTTTGCCGCCTTTACCGGCAAGGCGGCGCAGGTGCTGCGCTCGCGCGGCGCCTCCAACGCCCGGACGATCCATTCGCTGATCTATCGGCCGCGCGGCGAGGAGGCGGTGGAAGACGAGGAAACAGGCAAGACCTCGATCGCGCCGATGTTTTCGATCAACCGGCAGAGCCCGGTCGCGAGGGCGGCGCTGATCATCGTCGACGAATGCTCGATGGTCGACGAGGCGCTCGGCAAGGATCTGATGAGCTTCGGCACGCCGATCCTGGTGCTCGGCGATCCCGGCCAGCTGCCGCCGGTCACCGGTGGCGGCTACTTCACAAATCAGGAGCCGGACTACCTGCTCACCGATATCCACCGCCAGGCGCGCGACAATCCGATCATCAAGCTCGCCATGCAGGTGCGCGAAGGCAATGAGGTAATGTACGGTGACTACGGCACGGCCAAGGTGATCTCGAAGAACGAGGTGACGCAGCAACTGGTCCTCGACGCCGATCAGGTGCTCGTCGGCACCAATAGGACGCGTCGGCGCTACAATCAGCGCCTGCGCGAGCTGAAAGGCTTCAATGCCGATTATCCCCAGACCGGCGACAAGCTCGTCTGCCTGCGGAACGATCCGGCCAAGGGCCTGCTCAACGGTTCTCTCTGGCAGGTGATGACCTCATCCAAGGAAACAACGAAGCCCGGCATCAATCTGCTCGTCCGCCCCGAAGACGATGACATGGACCGGGGGGCTGCCAAGATCAAGCTGCTGAAACAGGCGTTCGAGGATGTCGAAGGTGAGATTCCCTGGAACACCCGCAAACGCTATGACGAGTTCGACTACGGCTATGCGCTAACCGTTCACAAGGCGCAGGGTTCGCAATGGAATGATGTCGTGCTCTTCGACGAGAGCTGGGCGTTTCGCGATACCCGGGAACGCTGGCTTTACACTGCGATCACGCGCGCGGCGGAGACGCTGACGATCGTCCGCTGACTCGATCACATCCGGGATCTCGATCACACTCGTGATCCCGGTCGCACCCGCGACCAGATCGTATCTGCTGATCGGGCAGAAGAAAGAGGAGACGGTGGCGGCCGTCGGGGGCGTGATTCAGGCCTGCACGATGCCGAGCAGAACTGCCTTGGCGATGGCCTGGAAGCGGTTGTTAGCGCGGAATTTCAGGATGATTCCGGCCTCCAGGTCACGGGTTTCGTCATGTTTCAGGTCGAGCGCCCGGGCGATGCGCTGGGTGGAATAACCCTCAGCCATCAGTTCCAGGCAACGCCGCTCCTGCGGGGTCAGGCTTGCACTGTCCTGATTGTCGTTCAGCGGCGGCTCCTCGATGCTGCCGTCGTAATCCAGGAGGTCGCCGACCTGCTGGAGCTGGCGGTGCAGCGTCGACATCTCGGCCGTCAGTTCGCGCTTGCGCACCTGCAGGGCCTCGCGGAAGATCGTCTCGGCCGCTTCCTGCGAATCAGCGTTGCGGAGTTCGTCCATCAGTTCCTGGATGACGGCGATTGGCATGCCTGTATCGCGGCATACCGTGATCACGGCCATGCGCATCACGTCGTCCTGTCCGTAGACCCGCATCAGACCGATGCGGTTGGCTGAAATCAACCCTTTCTCTTCATAGAAATGCAGTGTCCTGTGTGTGACGCCGAATGCGTTTGCCATGTCGGCAATGGGCACCGGACCGTCCGGTAGATCCGGCGGTAGCGCGGCCGAAGGCAGGAACCGATATTTCGATCGGGCCTCCGAAGCGATACCGGCGGTGGCAAACAGGCGTTTGGAACCGTCTGGCATGAACCCTCCTGGGGCATGTTGTTGCACCTCATGCGGTTTTGCCAGTTGCTTCCCATGCGCGGCGAGTGGGGTTTCCTCTAGGCGTTCTTCTCAGTGGGAAAGAAGCAGTACGCGGCGTACTCTACGCGATACGATGTCCACGTTATGCGTGAACGATCTTTTTTATAAGTGCTAAAAATAATCTCTTTTAAATGGGATAGCAACTTTACCGGCATATTTTGCCGGGTTCTTGGGTGTGTTGCACAAAAACATGTGCTGCACTGCGGGATCTCGCGGTCCTCTTCAAAGGTGACGGGATTTACTATATGCGGTACGCGTGCGGCAAATGCTCAGCGTAATTTCGGTGCCCATCAGCGATTGGCATCGCATCCATTTGTGAATCTCGTTGGCCATCGCGGAGCACTTGGCTTAAAAGCAGGCCTCCCATTTCCGTGACCGATGGATCTCGCCATGCCCGCCAAGCTCTCCGTGAACCTCAACGCCGTCGCCATGCTGCGCAACCGGCGCGACCTGCCCTGGCCGAGCGTCGAAGCGCTCGGGCGTATCGCGCTGAAATCCGGTGCGAGCGGGCTGACGGTGCATCCGCGCCCCGACCAGCGGCACATCCGCTTTTCCGACCTGCCTGTGATCCGCAACCTGATCGACGACGAATTCCCCAAGACCGAGTTCAATATCGAGGGCTATCCCACAGAGGAATTCTTCGAACTCTGCGCCGGCGCGGTACCCGAGCAGGTGACGCTGGTGCCTGACGATCCCGCCCAGGCGACCTCCGATCACGGCTGGGATTTCCGCAAGCACCAGGCGTTCCTGACCGATGCCGTCGCGCGGCTGAAGACGATGGGATGCCGGGTGTCGCTGTTTGCCGATGGTGACGGGGACGCACAGGCGGTTGAGATCGCCAAGGCGGTCGGCGCCGATCGGATTGAACTCTATACTGGCCCCTATGGCGGTTGCTTCGATGCGCCGGAGCGGGCAGGCCCGATCCTCGAAGCGCTTGGACGGACGGCGGATGCAGCCGTCGCAATCGGCCTCGCCGTCAATGCCGGCCATGATCTGACAGTGGAAAACCTGCCGGCGCTGGTGAAGCGCATTCCCGCTCTTGCCGAGGTTTCGATCGGCCATGGGCTGACCGCCGATGCGCTGGAATACGGCATGGCGGAAACGGTGCGGCGCTTTTGCCGGGCCTGCGGTCAGACGATCTGAGGAAGATCGTTTCCTTCCTGCGTATTGGGCGGCGACTAACTTGCCCTGCAAGGGTCTCTCGTGCCGCGAATGAGGGCGCAGGATTCCTGTGTTCGTGACATCCGACTTGCGGACCGGCCATATTTCCAACACACGAGCATCTCCTAGTTCTTTCAACCGGGGGGCGCTAGGATGAGAGTTGTTACGCGTCAATTTATGTTTGTCGCGGCGGCATGGGCGTGTTTGCTCTGCTCCGTTGGAGCCGGGGTCGCCGATCCCCGGCCGGAAAGATGGGTGGAAAGGTGCGGCGGCGTCTACGCTCTTTGCGGCTATATCGACAGAGCGACGTTAGAACCACGGATCGATCGCAAGTTCGAAGTTGGACTTCCTTTCTCGGAGGGGCTGGCCGCCGTGCGCTCCGAGGGGAAATTCGGCTATATCAATTCGAGTGGCGATATGGTGATCGCGCCTGCGTTCGACCTTGCCCGTGCATTTCGCAAAGGCCATGCCGAGGTGGTGCTCGGTGACAAGGCAGGAATCATCGACAGGGCGGGAAAGCTTGTACTGCCGCCGAATTACGCGCGTGCCATCCCATTCGCGGCCGACGCGGCACTCGTTCGTCCCGGCAAAGCGATCGTGCCGGAATCTTTTGGCTTCCCGCGTTTCATGATCGGGGAACTGCTCTTCGAGAGGGACGATCCACGCTATCTGCTCGTCGATCTGTTCTCGGGAAAGATCCTGAAGGACGAACTGGCCATTAAAGAATTCGACTTCGGTACTTTCGTCTGGGCCGCTCAACCGGGAGATAAACGATACGGATTGCTTGCTCCCGACGGAACCTGGAAGATCGAGCCTCGCTTCGAAACAGTCGCTAAACTCCATGGAGGAAGAGCAATTGTCTGTTATGGCCGGCCGGCCGGACACAAAGATCGGTCCGCCCAACATGGCCTGGCCGACGCCACTCAATGCGGCGTGATCGACCGGGACGGTCAAACTATTCTCACACCACAGCGGTTTAGGATCCAGGGCTATCGAAACGGTTTTTACCGTGTGGCCGAAGACAAGAAAGCCGGCCTCCTTGATGAGGCGGGACGGTTGCTCGGCGGGCGTCTGTTCGACGATGCGAGACTGCCGGATTCCGGTGATGTGGCCACAATATTGGTCGATGGCCGGTGGGTTGGGCTCAACCGGGCCGGAAACGTGGTACCCGACCCGGAGGATGGGAAGGTGCTGGTGGCATGTCCGTCGGGCATCAAATTCATGCACAGCGGCAACCGTATTCAGGTCGTCGGAGCGGACGAAAAGCCGACGGTTTCGTATCTCTTTGACGACACGCACATGACTTGCGAATTCCCCGTATCGGTTCGGTACAATGGAAAATGGGGATTTCTCAAGCAGGACGGCAAACTGTTTGTCGATCCGCCGTCATTTCAGAGCCAATTTGGTTTCAGCGGTGGCTATGCCAGCGTCAAGGTTGACGGCAAGTGGGGAATACTGGACAGCAGCGGTGTACTGGCCCTCGCTCCCCAGTTCGATGAGATGCAGCCCGATTCCGGCGCCTATGCGGTATCGAAGGATGCGCGGAAGTTTTGGATCGACGCATCAGGACGTGAAGTCGCCGAACCGCGCCGCCGGGAGGATCGGCAATCAAAGTTGCGTTGCGAACCAGACGGCGGACAGCGCGTCTCCAGGAATTCGAACGGAACCTTGCTTTGGGGCATCGCGGATGCCGCCGGGAATATCGTCGTCGAGCCGAAATATCACGCCATCACCTGTTTCCGGGATGGTCTCGCATGGGTTCCGTTCGACGAGAGACGAGAATGGTGTGCGATCGACCGGAACGAGCGGAAACGCGAGAACGTCGCGTGCGTCAAGAACTGGCCTGACAGCAATGTCGCCGACGCGCGAACTGAGACAATGTCTGACGATCCCTATGAAAGCGGTGTTCTCTGGATGCGGGCCGAGCTTGAATACGGGCTGGACCTTAGGGAAAAACCGCCTCGCTTCGTCTCGCAATTCTAAGGATCGGCTATTTCCCGCGTCATGAAGCTGTCGGGCGATCTCGTGTCGAGAAGCAGCGCGGTATTCTCCAGCGGTCCCTCGGTCACGTTATTGTTGCAGAACCCAGCCGCGGGGCTTCTTCGTCGTGAATGGCGCACCTGGAATGAAGCTTTTTTGCAGTCAAGATCGGTGTCTACTGCACCCCTGTCCTTAGGTTAAACGCAAAGGACAGGGGCGACAAGCGTTGCCTCAGGCGGTCAGAGCCGCCTTGTGCTCGACGAAGAAATCCTTCAGCGGCTGCGGCTGTTTTCCGGTCAGCTTGGTGAAGTCTTCGGTGACGATGTCGAACTTGCCGGCGCGGGTGTTGGCGTCGGCCGAAACCAGCATGTCGGCGACGAAACCGGGAAGGCCGGCGCCGCGCATGCCCTGGCCGAGCTGCTCATCATTGACGTCGATCACCTCTAACGGCTTGCCGGCGACATCGGAAACGATGGCGGCGATCTGCCGGTTGTTCAGCGATTGCGCGCCGGTCAGCGTATAAGTGACGCTCTCCGAGGTGCCGGAGGCAAGGGCTGCGGCGATCGCCAGCGCGCAGTCGTCACGCGAGATCGTCGAGATCTTGCCGTCACCCATGGCGCTATACCATTTGCCGCCCTGCAGGTTGTGCGGCATGCCGTGCAGGTAATTGTCGTGATACCAGGCGTCGCGAATGATCGTATGGGCGATGCCGCTTGCCTTGATGGCGTTTTCGCTGCCGAGATGATCGGGCGCGAAGGTGACAAGCGAATCGTCCGGCGCCGGCATCGAGGTGTAGGCGATGTGCTTGACGCCAGCCTTGACGGCCGCTGCAACGGCGCCCTTGTGCTGGGCGAGGCGCTTGCCGGGAGTGTCCAGCGCATCGGTGCTGATGATCAGCAGCCGGTCGACGCCGGCGAAAGCCTTCTCCAGCCCTGCCCCGTCATCGAAATCGGCCTTGCGGGTGACGACGCCCTTCTTTTCGAGTTCGGAGAGCTTTTCCGGGCTGCGCGTCGCCGCGACGATGTTGCCGGGGGCGACCTTGTAGGTCTCGATGAGGTGATGGATGACACGCTGGCCGAGCTGCCCGGCAGCGCCGGTGACCAGGATGATTTCGCTCATACGTCGTTTCCTTCTGTGTTGTGCAGGTGGTCTCGAAAAGAGAGTAACACTAGAATAGGAATTGACTAGGCAGTGTAAAGGAGGCAGTTTTTCAGCTCTACGTTACCAAAAGGGAACCAGCAGATGAGCGGTGCGGTCGTTAGTCTGAAGAACAGGGTGCCGGGGGCGCGGCGCGAGATCGATCTCGCCGGCCTCGATTTCGGCAATTGCCCGGTCAGGGACATGATGCAGCAGATCGGCGGCAAATGGTCGACGCTGCTACTCGAGGTGCTGGCGGATCGGCCTTATCGCTTTGGCGAGCTGCGGCGGATGATCCCCGATATTTCGCAGCGCATGCTGACGCAGACGCTGCGCGACCTGCAGAGGGATGGTTATATCGACCGCGAGGTATTCCCGACCAAGCCGCCGAGCGTCGAATATTCGATGACCGAACTCGGACGCTCCCTCTACCAGCCGCTGTCGCAGCTTCTGAACTGGGCGGAAGCGAACCACGTTGCCGTTCGCGCCGCCCGTTCTCAATTTGATTCCGCCGACAAATAGGCCGCTTTCCTCTACTTGCCGCGTCCTTCCGTCAGGAACAGCAGGAAGGCCAACGCCGGGAAGCAGAAGCCGATCCAGGCCGTCATTGTCCAGCCTCCGGTCGCATAGGCCCAGCCGCCGAGCGCCGAGCCGAGCGCGCCGCCGGCAAAGAAGGTTGCCATGAAGAGGCCGTTGAGCCGGCTGCGGTGTTCCGGGTTCAGCGCATAGATGGCGCGCTGGCCGCAGACGAGATTGGTGGTCACGCCGAAATCGAGAAGGATTGCCGCTGCCGTCAAGAGCAGCAAAGCACCAAGCGAGCCATCGCTGGCGAAATGGCCGATCAGGAAGGCAGCCATGCCGAGCAGCATGGCAAGCGTCGAGGCGATCTTCGTCATGCCGCGGTCGGCAAGCCGGCCGGCGATCGGCGAAGCGACGGCGCCGGCCGCGCCTGCAAGTGCGAAGAGGGCAATGCCGTTCTGCGTCAGGCCGAAGGCCGGGCTTGCGAGCAGCAGCGGCGTCGTCGTCCAGAACAGGCTGAAGGCGCCGAACATGCCGGCCTGATAGAGCGCCCGGCGCTGCAGCACGCGCGAGGTGAGCGCCAGATGGCCCATCGAGGCGAGCAGCTCGCCATAGCGCAGCTTCGTTTTCGGCAGGCGAACCGGCAGGTTGATGCGCAAGACGACGGCGAGCACGAGCATGAGCGCTGCGGTGACGTAATAGACCACGTGCCAGGAGGAGGCCTCGGCGACGAAGCTTGCGAAGGGGCGGGCGAGCATGATGCCGCAGAGCAGGCCGCTCATGACGTTGCCGACGACCTGGCCGCGCGTTGCATCCGGCGCCATGTTGGCAGCGAAGGGAACCAGGACCTGAACTGCGACCGATGAAAGACCGATAGAGAGCGAGGCGACGAGGAAGGCCGTGGGCGTCGACGACAATGCCGCGCCGATGAGCGCGACGGCGGAGACGGCGATCAGCATCAACACCAGACGGCGGTTTTCGGTGAGGTCGCCGAGCGGCACGATCAGCAGCAGGCCGAGGCCGTAGCCGATCTGCGTCAGCGTGACGATCAGACCGGTGGCGGCAGGCGTGAAGCCGAGATCGGCACTGATCGGGCCGGCCAGCGGCTGGCCGTAATAGAGATTGGCGGCCACCAGCCCGCAGGCGGCGGCGAAAAGGAAGGTTAGCCAGGGGGATAGCGCCCTGGGAATGGCCTCATCCGGCGTGGTGGCTGAAATGCTCATCAGAAACTCCGGTATTCAAAGATTGAAAGGATTGAATGCAAAATGCTGGCTGCGGCCACCCGATCCTTGACCGAATGCCGGTATTTCTCTCGTCCACGGTGTGGACTGTTCAGGTCACGAGCTTCATCGCGGCCTCGGCCGCAGACATCATCTCTTCTCTGCTGCGTCCCGTTTTGCCGATGACGCGTAGGCCCTTGGTAAAGCAGAGGAAGGCGAGGGCGGCGGCATCCGGGTCTACTGTCTTCGGAATGGTGCCATCTGCCTGGCCGGTGCGGATGAGATCGGCCATCAGCTTTTCGTCCGCGGCAAAGGCCGTCACGACGTGGGCAGCGGCTTCTTCGTCAAGCAGGGCGAAGTCGTTGGCGCCGCCAACGACGAGACAGCCTTTGCGGCCGGCTTCGCCATAGGAGAGCTCGGTATAATACATCACCATCTGGAAGACCTTCTCGCGACCGGTCTTCGCAGACGCGATCATCGCTTCCAGCCGCCGTCGGCCGAGTTTTCGATAATGGGCGAAAGCAGCGAGAAAGATGCCGCGCTTATCCTTGAATGCTTTGTAGATGCTCCCCGAAGCAAGGCCCATTGCTTCGGTCAATTCGCTGATGGAGGCGGCATGGTAGCCGCGTTCGGAAAAGACGCGCAGCGCTGCATCGAGTGCTGCGTCCATATCGAACTCGCGCGGACGGCCACGGCTGCGGGTCTTTGCTTCTGGTGTGAGAGTGGGAACGGTCATGGCGCCTAATTAGGGAATGAACGTTTCCAAATCAAGTGAAATTTCTGCGACGCAGCCAATTCAGAGGTCGAGCACCCAGTTCTGGCCGTTCGCCTCGGGGCCGAACATCTTATGTCTCTCCTCGGAGACAACACGAAAGCCCGCCTTGACGTAGATGGCGCGGGCGGTCTCCAGCATGTCGTTGGTCCAGAGCGAGAGTTCGCGGTAGCCCTTCTGCCTGGAGAAGTGGATGCATTCGTCGACCAGCAGTTTGCCGAGCCCGAGGCCGCGGGCTGATTTGTCGACATAGAGCAGGCGGAGCTTGGCGATGCCGTCGCCGCCATTGGTGACGAGGACCGAACCGACATTGATGCCGCCGCGTTCGGCGATCCAGCAATATTCCTTGGCCGGATCGAAATTGGCGAGGAATTTTCCGGCGACCTCGGCGACCAGCGCCTCGAAGCGCAGATCCCAGCCATACTCTTCTGCGTAGAAGCGGCCCTGGCTCTGAACGATCCAGCCGATATCGCCGGCGCGGTGGGCGCGGATGATGGCCGGGGCGGGCTTCGCCGCCGGGTCGAGCAGGGCGCGGATCGTGTGCATGGCGGAGACGGCGGCCTCCGGTTCGCCAGTCGCCAAGCGATCGAAACGAGCGGCGATCTGCGCATTGGAGCGTCGGCCGAGTTCCTCGAACGTCTCTCGTCCCTGATCGGTGACAATGATGACCTGGCTGCGAAGATCTGCCGGGTCAGGACTGGTTTCGATCAGCCCTTCGGCGCGAAAACGCTTTAGAATGCGGCTGAGATAGGCCGGGTCGAGCTGCAGGTCGCGGGCAAGCGTTACAGCGCTGATGCCCTCATGCGAGCCAATCTCGAAGAGGATGCGGGCATCGGTCAGCGTGAAGGGCGTGTCGAGATAGGCCTTGTTCAAGAGGCCTAGGAAGTTCGTATAGAAGCGGTTGAAATCGCGGGCGGTTTCGATGAGCGATAGGTTAGACATGATGATCTCCAAATGGAGATCTTGTCAGACCGCTGATAAAGTCGGCCAACTACTCTCTCGTCATGCTCGGGCTTGTCCCGAGCATCTGCAGCAGATCCTCGGCACGAGGCCGAGGATGACGCCGAGTCAAGAACGAGGTGTGTCAACAAGCTGACAAGAATCTCCAGATGGAGATCTTGTCCTGTATTTAATGGACTGAGTCAACTAATTCCCTGATGTCAGGCGGCTTCCTCTTCCGCCTCTTCGTCCGTGCCGAGTGCGAAATCAACTGCCGCGCGGGCGTGGATCGCGGTGGTGTCGAAGCCCGGCAGCGGCAAATGGTCGGGATCGAGGATCAGGCAGATCTCGGTGCAGCCGAGAATGATGCTGTCGGCGCCGTTGTCGATGGCGTGTGCAATCACCGCCATGAGCTTGTCGCGAGAGCTGTCGAGCACCTTGCCGGCGCAGAGTTCGTTGAAGATGATGTCATGCACGGTCGTGCGGTCGCCAGCATCGGGCACCATGATATCAACACCAAGGCTCTTCATGCGGTCGCTGTAGAAGCCGTGCTCCATCGTGTAGCGAGTGGCGAGCAGCAGCGGGCGCTTGCGGCCGGCCGCATGCAGCGATTTCGCCGTCTCGTCGATGATGTGGATCAGTGGCACGGAGATCTTCTCCGCGACCTTGTCGGCGATCAGATGCATGGTGTTGGTGCAGATGAGGATGCAGCCCGCGCCGGCGATCTGCAGGCGCAGCGCCACGTCGGCGAGGCGGCGGGCAGCCATATCCCAGTCGCCGGCCTTCTGAAGCGCGACGATCTCCTCGAAATTGACCGAATGCAGGATGAGTTCGGCAGAGGCGAGGCCACCCTTGCGGTCACGCACCATCTCGTTGACGACACGGTAATAGACCGCCGAACTTTCGAAACTCATGCCGCCGATAAGGCCGATCGTTTCCATTTCTTCATGCTCTCCATGCTTCTGAACTTCGAAAATGATGCAGCAATCCCGGCGCGGCGTGTTTGCGTTGTTTGTCTCTCGTGTCAGATTGGTGATGGGATTTTGCGCTATTTTGTGAAATCGTGCAAAAAGGAGGCGAGAGGATTATGTTCCACACATGCTTGATGATCGCGACAGACGCATTCTGGACATGTTGCAGAAGGATGCGGGCATATCCGTGACCGATCTTGCCGAGCGCGTGGCTCTTTCGGTGTCGGCCTGTTCGCGGCGCATCCAGCGGCTGGAGGAGAGCGGCCATATCGCCCGGCGTATCGTCGTGCTCGACCGGGAAAAGATGGGCGTGCCGACGACAGTTTTCGCCCTGGTCAAGACGGCGCACCATTCCGACGAATGGACGGAAAGCTTCCGCAGGATCATCAGTAACATTCCCGAGATCGTCGAGGCGCACCGTCTGACCGGCAATCACGATTATATCCTGAAGATCGTGCTACCGCGCGTCGAGCACTACGATGTGATCTATAAGCAGATCGTGCGGAAGATCGAGCTCTTCGACGTCTCGGCCTCGATCTCGATGGAGCTCCTGAAGGGCGGCACGGCGATCCCCGTCGGATATGCCGATTGAGTCAGTTCCACCGACCGGGATGCAGGGGAGGTATGCCGAAACGACAGTTGCAACCTTCGCGGCGAAGGCCACATTGGCTTTGGCGAAATGGCGCAAAGGGGTAGGTCATGAGCGATCATCATGTCGTCGTTGTCGGCGGCGGTTTCGGCGGGCTGCAGCTCGTCAACGGGTTGAAGGGTGCCGGCGTCAAGATCACTCTGGTCGACCGGCGCAATCACCATCTCTTCCAGCCGCTGCTCTATCAGGTGGCGACCACCATTCTCTCCACCTCCGAGATCGCCTGGCCGATCCGCCGCCTCTATGCCGACCGGCCTGACGTGACCGTGCTGCTCGGCGAGGTCACGGGCGTCGACAGCGGCGCCAAGACGGTTTCCCTACGCAACGGCATGACTCTCAGCTATGACACGCTGGTGCTGGCGACCGGGGCGACGCATGCCTATTTCGGCCATGACGAATGGGAGCCGGTGGCGCCGGGCCTGAAGACGCTGGAGGACGCGACGACGATTCGCCGGCGCGTGCTGCTCGCCTTCGAGCGAGCGGAGATGGAGAGCGATCCCGCCGTGCGCGACGCGCTGCTGACCTTCACCATCGTCGGGGCCGGGCCGACCGGCGTCGAGTTGGCCGGCATCATTGCCGAGCTCGCGCATTTCACGCTGCCCAAGGAGTTCCGCAACATCGACACGCGCAAGACCCGCGTCGTGCTGGTCGAGGCCGGCCCGCGGGTGCTGCCGACCTTCGCCGAAGAGCTTTCGGCCTATGCGCAGAAGGCGCTGGAGAAGCTCGGGGTCGAGATCCATCTCGGCAAGCCGGTGACCGAGTGCACCGCCGACGGCGTGAAGATCGGCGAGACCTTCGTTGCCAGCCGGACGATCGTCTGGGCAGCCGGCGTCACCGCCTCGCCGGCGGCGCAGTGGCTGGGTGTTACGGCCGACCGGGCAGGGCGCGTCGTGGTCGAGAAAGATCTGCGCGCGCCGGGGCTGCCCGAGGTCTTCGTCGTCGGCGATACCGCATCGGTCATGCGCGAGGACGGCAAGCCGGTGCCGGGCATTGCGCCCGCCGCCAAGCAGCAGGGCGGATACGTCGCCAAGGTGATCCGCGCCCGCATATCCGGCAAACCGGCGCCGGCGCCCTTCCGCTACTGGCATCAGGGCAGCTTGGCGACGATCGGCAAGAGTGCTGCGATCATCGATTTCGGCCGGATCAAGCTGAAGGGCTGGCTCGCCTGGTGGATCTGGGGACTTGCCCATATCTACTTCCTGATCGGCACCCGCTCGCGCTTCTCCGTCGCCTGGAGCTGGCTGTGGATCTATCTGAGCGGCCAGCACAGCGCCCGGCTAATCACCCAGCGAGAGACGATGCGGGAGGAGCGGTAACTCTTCTCCCGTCCTTCAGAGGCCAAGCCTCGAAGCAGCGATGTAGCCAAACTTGACATATCTTCGGATCCGCCCTTAGGGTTTGCCCCGCGTCTTCCGAAAACCATCAGGGTTACGCATCCAGCCGTAGCTACAGCGAGTAGAGGTTCCAATGCGCCGATTCACTTCTCACGAAAATCACATTCGAAATTCTGAGAAGTTGGTGGTTCATGCGCACTTTGAATCTGGGCATCCTCGCCCATGTGGATGCAGGCAAGACTAGCCTTACCGAAAGACTGCTTTTTGACGCCGGCGTCATCGACAAGCTCGGCAGCGTCGATACCGGCAATACACAGACGGACACTCTCGAACTCGAACGGCAACGTGGCATCACGATCAGAGCCGCGGTGGTGTCGTTCACGATCGGCGACAGGATCGTCAATCTCATCGACACGCCCGGTCACCCGGATTTCATTGCCGAGGTCGAGCGGGTGCTCGGATTGCTGGATGCCGCTGTCGTCGTCGTTTCGGCGGTCGAAGGCGTACAGGCCCAGTCGCGGGTGCTGGTGCGGGCGCTGCGGCGGCTTGGCGTTCCCTTCATCTTCTTCGTCAACAAGGTCGATCGTCTCGGCGCGCGATATCAAGAGGTTGTCGAGGCCCTTGCCGCGCAGCTGGCGGTCCGCCCCATCGCCATGTCTTCGGTCATCGATGCGGGAGCCAAGCTTGTCCGGGTGGAGACGCTTGCTCTGGGAGACGAGCCGCTCTTTTCGGCGCTCTGCGAGACCCTCGGGGAAAACGATGAGGCGCTGCTCGATGACTATGTACTCGCTCCCGATTGGCTGACGGAGGAAAGGCTCGGGCGCTGCCTGGCCGATCAGGTGGCGAGCGGCCTCGTGCATCCCGTCTTCGCAGGAGCCGCGATGACCGGCGTCGGCATCCCCGCCCTGGCATCGGCCATTGCGAAGATCCTGCCCGAGCGGCGCCCCAATCCGGATGGTCCGGTCGCGGGCAAGATCTTCAAGATCGAACGCGGCTGGGGCGGGGAAAAGCTCTCCTACATCTACCTGGCCTCAGGCACGGTGCGGCTTCGGCAATATCTGGACCTGCCCAGAGGCCCGGAACGGGTGACCGCCATCCATGTGTTCGAGGCCGGCCGGGTTCATGGCGCCGAGAGCCTCCGCGCCGGGCAGATTGCGCGCATCAGCGGCCTTGCCGGTGCCCGCATCGGGGATGCGGTGGGCGGAGATCCCGCGGGCGGGTGGGCTCATTTCGCGCCACCTACGCTCGAAACCCGGGTTCTTGCCCGGCGGCCTTCCGGCAAGGCGGCGCTCTGGCTGGCGCTGAACCAGATGGCCGAACAGGATCCCTTGATCAATCTGCGCCGGAACGAGGAGGCGGACGAAGTCTTCGTGTCGCTCTACGGCGAGGTGCAGAAGGAGGTTATCCAATCGACCCTGCTGACGGATTTCAACCTTGAGGCAAGGTTCGAGAAAAGCACTGTCATCCTGGTCGAGAGGCCCGTCGGGACCGGGGCCGGCCTGCAGATCCTTTTCAAGGAACCCAATCCCTTCCTGGCAACCGTCGGCCTGCGCGTCGAGCCGCGCCCTCCCGGGGCGGGCAACAGCTTTGCGCTCGAAGTGGATGTCGGCCAGATGCCCGCCAGCTTTTACAGGGCAGTCGAAGAAACCGTGTTCGAAACGTTGAAGCAGGGCGTTTTCGGCTGGCAGGTCATCGATTGCCACTTGGCGATGACGGCGGCCCGGCACAGCTCGCCTGCAAGCACTGCCGCCGATTTCCGGCAGCTCACGCCTTGGGTGCTGGCAATGGCGCTATCGGCCGCGCAGACCGTCCTCTGCGAGCCGATCGACCGCTTTCATCTCGAAACGCCCATGGAGAGCTTGAGCGGTGTGCATACATTGCTTGCGAAATCGGCAGCGACGACGATGGATTCGGTGATCGCCGATGGCGTCGCCCGGCTCGAGGGCACCATGGCGTCTCAGATGGTCCAAAGCGTCCAGCAGCAATTGCCGGGCCTGACCAGCGGGGCGGGGACCATGGAAACCTCTTTCGATCACTACGCCCCGATCGCCGGCCCGCCGCGCCTGCGGCGGCGTTCGGGGCCAGATCCGTTCAACGGCACCGAATATCTGCTGCGCCTAAGGGTTGTTCCCATTTAAGTAGTAGTGTGGCGACGCATAGAGAACGTAGATGTAGAGCTATTCCCTCGCCAAAGGTCTCTACATCGAATAACCATAGCTCGCTGGCCGGGAAGAGAGCGTGAGATCTTTGCATGACAAGCGACGTATCTGCTGACGGAAAGCATCGTTTCTGGATGCTCGACTTGTTGCGTGGAGCGTCCGCAATACTCGTGCTTATCTATCACTCCAGCAGTGCGTTTCCCGTCGCTTATGCTGCCGTCGATCTTTTCTTCATGTTAAGCGGCTTCGTTTTGGCGGAAAGATACGGCGAGAGCCTGTTGCAGGCGGACGGCTGCCGAAACTTCATTAGCCACCGTATTGCGCGATTGTACCCCGCCTACCTGGTTTGCACGTTGCTGGGCGCTGCTTCGGTTTTTCCACTGATTGGTCATCTTGAAAACTGGAGCTTCAGCACTTTTGCCGTTTCCTCCGTTGCCAGCCGGCTCATGCTTCCCGCGCCGTCGGACACTGTTCTCGGCATTCTGCCCTTGAACGGCCCGGCGTGGTCGTTGTTCTTTGAAGTCGTGGCCAACGCAGTCTTTTTATTCACTGCGGCTCGTCTCCGAGTGGCCGTTTCTATTGTCGCGTTATCGGCGCCGGCGTTCGTCGTTGCGCTGTGGTACTTTCGGTACCCGCCGGGCTCTGTTTGGGGTGATATTGTCGGGGGCTTTCCCCGGGTTCTGGCATCTTTCTATGGCGGAGTGCTTCTCAGTTGTCTTTGGCGACGAGGCTTCCGCATCAGGCTTGCAGCCTGGCCTGGCTGGATTTTGGTGGCTGCTCTTGCGGTGCTTTATTCGGGATTCGTCCTCACCGAGAGAAAATACTATCTGCTCCTGACATTTGCCGCTCACCCAATGATCATATGGTTTGGCTTGTGTCTGGCAAGAAATGCGCGGTTTGAACGCATCGCCACCTGGATGGGCGAGATATCCTACCCTCTCTATCTCGTGCACGTACCGCTGCTCATTCTTCTCGCAACGTACGGAGTGGGCGATTGTTTTGCTTTGCGCAATTATCTCGGGCTCGGAAACACCTCCTGGGGCGGCGAATGCCATCGAGACGCAATTCCCCTGGTGGCATTCCTTTTACCCCTGTCATCGTTGATGGCGTACCTCATTGCTATCTCGATACAGACCCCTGGTCGAAAATTGTGGCTTCGTTGGAGGCCTATCTAGCCGTCCAGAATTGACGACCTACACTTCGAGACGGCCGTTTGCAGGCAGTCCGCGCCGGATGGACAGGCGGCCCCCGCGGGAGCCGCCCCTCGTTCCTCAAGCCGCCAGCGAGGCGATGTCGATGACGAAGCGGTAGCGGACGTCGCTCTTCAGAACGCGTTCATAGGCTTCGTTGACCTGCTGGATGTTGATCTTCTCGATCTCGGAGACAATGTTGTGCTCGCCGCAGAAGTCGAGCATTTCCTGGGTTTCCTTGATCGAGCCGATCATCGAGCCCGAAATGCTCTTGCGGCCGGGGATGATCGAGAAGGCATGCACGGGGATCGGGTTTTCCGGCGCGCCGACTACCACGAAGGAACCATCCACCTTCAGGAGGCCGAGATAGGCATTCCAGTCGATCTCGGCGCTGACGGTGCAGATGATCAGGTCGAACGTGCCGGCAAGCTTCGTGAAGGTTTCCGGGTCGTTGGTGGCGTAATATTCCTTGGCGCCGAGCTTCAGCCCATCTTCCTTCTTGGAAAGGCTCTGGGAGAGAACGGTGATATCGGCGCCCATGGCGGCGCCGAGCTTGACGCCCATATGGCCGAGGCCGCCCATGCCGACGATCGCGACCTTCTTGCCGGGGCCGGCATTCCAGTGGCGCAGCGGCGAATAGAGCGTGATGCCGGCGCAGAGCAGCGGCGCGGAGGCATCGAGCGGCAGATTGTCCGGAATGGACATGACATAGCCTTCCCTGACGACGATCGAGTCGGAATAGCCGCCCTGGGTGCGTGTCTTGCGGTCGGCTTCGAAGTCATTGTAGGTGCCGGCGAGCCCGGGCATATACTGTTCCCGATCGAGGTCGCGCTCGGCGCAGCCGATGCAGGAATCGACGAAGCAACCGACGCCGACGCGATCGCCGACCTTGAACTTGGTCACATCAGAGCCGACGGCCGAGACGATGCCGGCGATCTCATGGCCCGGCACGATCGGATAGACGGCGTTCTTCCATTCGTTCCGGACAGTGTGGATGTCCGAATGGCAGATGCCGGCAAACTTGATGTCGATAACGACGTCATCGGGGTTCGGATCGCGGCGTTCGAAGGTGAAAGGGGTCAGCGGCTTGGAAGCGTCGGTCGCGGCGTAGCCTCTTGCAATAGGCATGGGAACCATCCTTTTCGATTGTGGGTGGGGGTTGAAAGAGATGGTGGACTATTGCCCGGAACGGCGGCAGAAGGTTAGAGCGATCCTCTCAGCTTTTTGCACGATCCTGCAAAAGTGGGGCGCCAGCCTGTTTGCGAAATGGCGAAGGCACTCTAGATAAGAGCGGTATCGCCGGCGTCAGAGAGTTGACAGAAAGAGTTGCCGCATGACCTTGCCCTTCAGCCCCTATCAGGAAATTGTCGATATCGCGATGCGCTTCGCGACCGGTGACGGCGAGTTCGCGACTGATATCGGCAATCTTCACATCAGCCGTCGGTCCAAGCCCAGCGATCCGCTGCACAGCAGCTATCGGCCCTGTTTTGCCTTTGTCCTGCAGGGGGCCAAGAGCCTACGCCTCGGCGCGGAACTTATCAGCTATGGGACTGGCGACTATCTGCTGACCTCGCTCGATCTGCCGGTCGCCTGGCGCGTCACGGAGGCGAGCCCTGAGGTTCCGCATCTCTGCATGGGGCTGGCAATCGATTCCGAAAAGCTGCTGGAGTTGCTCAGTCGCATCGATATTCCGCGCCCAGCCGCCGATACCGACGGGCAGCGCGGGATGGCGGTGAACGTCGCTCCGCCTGAGCTCCTGGATGCTGCCGTCCGCCTCTTGCGCTTGCTCGATCGTCCAGGCGACATTCCTGCCATGGCGCCGCTGATCGAACAGGAAATCCTCTACCGGGTGCTGACCGGGCCGGATGGCGCGCGGCTGATCAACATCGCCACTGCAGACAGCCACAGCAATAGGGTTGCGCGCGCGGTGGCATGGCTGAAGGAGAATTTCGCGCGGCCACTGCGCATCGAAGACCTTGCCGAGCGCGTCAGCATGAGCGTGTCGTCTTTCCATCATCACTTCAAGTCGGTCACGGCGATGACGCCGGTGCAGTATCAGAAGCAGCTTCGACTGCACGAGGCGCGCCGTCTGATGCTCGTGGAGCGCCTCGATGCGGGCACGGCCGGCCACCGCGTCGGTTACCAAAGCCCGTCGCAGTTCAGCCGCGAATACAGCCGCCTCTACGGCGCCTCGCCGGCTCGCGATGTCGACGGCGCTCGCGACATCATGGCGGCGGAGTAGCGCGGCGGGCGTCTGGAAGCCATGTATTGTCGAGATTTGTCGTCCGATCGGTCGAAGCAAAGCGACTTCCCGCTGGCTGCGGACAGGATAGCCCTGCGACAGGCATCCAATCGTTAAAGGATGTTTGACCTTTCGTCGCTAGTCTGGCGCCACCATCAAGCAGGCGCCGATGTCCGCATGACGCAAATACCATTTCTTTCCATCGTCGCGCCTTGTCATAACGAGGAAGAGGGCCTGCGCGAGTTCTGCCGCCGCGCCGCGGCCGCTGCTCACAGCGTTGCCGGCGACGCCTTCGAGCTCATTCTCGTCGACGACGGCTCGTCCGACCGCACCTGGGAGATCATTTCCAGTCTGGCGGCTGATGTGCCGCAGGTGCTCGGTATACGTCTTCTGCGCAATCACGGCCACCAGCTGGCGTCGACGGCTGGTCTTTCCGCGTCGCGGGGCGAGCGCGTGCTTTTGATCGATGCCGATCTTCAAGATCCGCCTGAGCTGCTTTTGATGATGATACCGATCATGGAGCGCGGCGCCGACGTCGTTTACGGCCAGCGCACGCGCCGCCAGGGCGAAACCTGGTTCAAACTCGCCTCCGCTTCGCTTTTCTATCGCGCTTTGTCCAAGCTCGCTTCCGTGACCATCCCCCGTGATACCGGTGATTTTCGGCTGATGCGCCGTCGCGTCGTCGATATCCTGCTGGCGATGCCGGAGCGCGATCGCTTTATCCGTGGCATGGTCAGCTGGATCGGCGGCAGGCAGGTGGCGCTTCCCTACGAGCGCGACGCCCGTTTTGCCGGCACGACGAAATATCCGCTGCGCAAGATGATCAATTTCGCGCTGGATGCGATCACCAGCTTTTCGACGACGCCGCTGCGCATCAGCACATGGCTTGGCATGATGAGCGCCGGCGTCGCGATCGCATTGCTCGTCTACACCTTCGTTCGTTGGCTGCAGGGCGAAACGGTCACCGGCTGGTCGTCGATCATGGCCGCCGTCAGCGCCTTCAGTGCCATCCAGTTGATCTGCATCGGCATCATCGGCGAGTATCTCGGCCGGCTGGTACAGGAGAGCAAGAAGCGGCCGATGTTCATGGTCGAGACGATCGTGCGCGGCAGTGAACACGCAGAACTGTCGATCGCTTTCTCGGAGATGAGCGCCAGCGACAGGCGCACGGCGCTGGATGCGGCCTTTGCATCCGGTGAGCCGCGGTCGCAAAGGAGCAGTCGGATCGGATAATGGACCGGATTGCTGCGCCAGCTTTGGCCGCTGCCGGGCCTGAGAAATTGATTGCCAGGCAGGACTCCACCGTTGCGATCGTTGCTTTCGTCGGGCTTGCCGCGGCTTTGGTCCTCCTGTTTCCTTTTCCGCCAGTTCTCGATTACGCCAATCACTACGCCCGTATCTGGCTCCTTTCGGGCGGGATAGGCGAGCAACCGTTTCCTGAGATCTATACGGTCGATTGGAGCCGCACCTTCACCAATGTCGGGATCGATGTTCTGGCCACCTGGCTGGGGCCGCTTGTCGGCGCCGACAGGCTTGCGCGGGCTTTGCTTTTCCTGGCGATCGTGCTGCCGCCACTCGGGGCGATCGGCCTGCACCGCGCGCTTTTCGGTGGCCGGCACCACTGGCAGACCGCGATGCTGTCGCTCGGCTGGTGCGCCACCATGATCGGCGGCTTCATCAACTTCCAAATCGGCCTCGGCATGGCGCTCGGCTTTGCCTGCGTCGATCTCCGTCTGCAGGGCGGAAATCCCACGCTGCTTTTTGCCTGGCGGCTCGCCGCCGCGCTGCTGCTGACAGTGATGCACATCTTTGCGCTTGCCTTCTATATGGCGATCGTCTGCGGCCTCGAATATTCCTGGCGCATCGACATAGTGCGATCGAAGGCGGGTCTGATGAGGCTCGCCGGCCGGTTGGTGTTGGCGCTTGGCGCCTGCGTCCTGCCGCCGCTTGCGCTCTACCTTCATACGGCAGCTCTGCCCAACGCCGGCGGCAATGGCCTTGGGCTTGCCTGGAATGACGGCGCTGTCCTGATCGTCATGAATCTGCTCTCCGCCATCACAACCTATGTCCCGGTGGTGGATGTCGTTCTGGTTCTGCCGCTGATCCTCATCTGCACACGCGCCATACGCGCGGGCGATATCCGCATGCATGCGGGGCTTGCCGTCGCCGCCTGTGGCCTGCTGCTGCTCTCCTGTGTTTCACCGCGCCACATGCTGGGCACCGGATGGATCAGTTGGCGCTTTCCGATCATGACGGCGCTGGTCGCCATGGCGATGGTTTGCCCCTTTGCCAATCTCACGCGCCGGCATGCGCTGCTGCTAGCGCTCACCATCAATCTCGCAGTGTTCGGCCGCACCGGCTGGGTTGGCTGGAACTGGTGGCTGGCACAGAAGGATGTTGCCGCCGTCGAGACTGCGCTTAAAAAAGTGCCGGGCGGTGCAGCCGTGCTGCCTCTGGGACATGAACCCGAGACAGTGAGCGGTCTTGCCCACTCCAACCGGCATTTTGCCTGGGGGTTGGATACCTTCCGGCACCTGCCGACGCTTGCCGTGCCCTTCTCGCATGCTTTCGTGCCGACGCTCTTCACGGCAAAAGGCAAGCAGCCGCTCTCCGTTCTGCCGCCATGGTCGGAGATCGCAGTTCCTGAGGGCAATCTAGTGTCGATTGGCGTACTTTCATGCCCGGCAATGATGCAGGAATATAGAAACTTCACGCCTTATCTGTCGGATTGGCGCAGACGTTTTGACTTCGTCCTCGTCGCCAACGCCGATATCCCCGACCGCTATGTCGGCACCTTGATGCCGGCGGGCTTGACGCTGGTCGAAGATGCGGGTTTCGCAAAGCTTTACGCGATCGACAAGACGATGCCAGCGGAGCCTCTTTCGATCCCCGCTGGTTGCGCCAGGGCGTCATAGGCTGCGGCTCTTCGCGGACCGACTGCCTGGACGATTGGGCCATGATCGCGGCCACCACCCGGTATACGGGCGATGAGTTGGTCAGCCGGGGAATTTCAGCGCCTTGTCGGCACGGCATTTGGCGAGCTTTAGCTGGCGGAAGGAGAGGATGCGGGTGATGCGGTCCTTGCCATCGGTTTCCACACTCATGCAGGCGCAGGCGTAGCCGTAATTGCCGTTGGTTCTCACATACTCATGTTCGGAGATGTCTGAGATCAGCTCCATGCCTTCCACCTCGCCGACATCGTCGCCCTGGGTCATGATCGTCCAGGTGTTCTCCGCGTCCTCCAGCCACCAGTTGGCGGGCGTCGGATTCTCGATCCAGCCGCAGCGCGTTTCGGCCGCCTGTGCGTTTGCGGCCATGGCGAGAGCTGTGGTGATGACTGCTGTGACTATCTGGTATTTCATCGGCTTTCCCTCATCGCCAGATTTCAGTTGTTGATCGCGATGATCGCCCAATGGCTCGCCTCGCAGGCGGTGTCGTCGCAGACCGCGCCCATCCAGACGGCGCCGCCGGCCATCATGACGCCGTCGCTGTTGACGAAGAGATCCTCGTATTGCTGGCGTCCGACAGCGCGGCGCGTCTCGGGCGTCACGAGATCGTCGAAATTGTCGATGAAATCCTCAGCGTTCTCGACGTCGTAGGTCTCGCCGTTGGCCTTGACCGTCAGCGGGTATTCGGCAAGGCCGGCGATGGTCTCGGCGTCGCCTGAGCGCATCGCCCGAACAAGTTGGCGCAGCGGCCGGTCGAAGCTTGCGGCATCGCCGTGTAGTTCCTCGATGCGGTTATAGACGTCGCTGTCGGACTGCGCGAGAGCGCTTGAGCCGCCAAGGAGGATTGCTCCGAGCAGGAGAAGAGCTGCAGACAGGCGTGACATCGAAGCCTCCGGGCAAATGGTATAGCGCGACATTATGCGGTCGCCGAGGATTCGCGCCTATCCAATTCTGGTGTTTCATCGCGGTTTCACGTATTAAAAAAATCTATCTGGACTTCTTGACGACCTGATCGGTTTATCGCATAAACCTCACGAACCGTACCGTACGGTACGCATATGGGAGTCATGACCGTGTCTGTCGATACCGCAGAGCCGAGCGAATTTTCGCCGCGCCAGAACGCCGTTCTGGAGCAGGCGCTGCGATTGCTCGTCGATGGCGGCGAGAAGGCGCTGACGACTTCGGGCGTCGCGCGCGCCGCCAATTGCTCGAAGGAAAGCCTCTACAAGTGGTTCGGCGATCGCGACGGTCTGCTATCGGCGATGATTGCCTATCAGGCGAGCAAGGTGCGCACCTTCGAGCGCAATGGAGAGCGGCTGACGGCGGCGAGCCTGCACGACCATGTCGTCATTTTCGCGCGTGACCTGCTCGAGGTGCTCGCCGGCGACGTCTCGCTGGCACTGAACCGGTTGGCGATCGGCCAGTCGAACCGTGACGGCTCGAAGCTCGGCAAGCTGCTGCTCGAGCGCGGCCGTCGCCAGATCGACCGGCGCGCCATGGCGCTGATCGATGCCGGGAAGAGGGCAGGGCTCCTGCGTTTTTCCGATGCCGACGAGGCTTATCACACGCTTTACGGCTTGATCGTTTCCGACCTGCATGTGCGCATGCTGCTCGGTGAGCCAGGCCTCAAGGATACCGCGCGCCAGGCGGAGAGGGCGGTCACCGCCTTCCTCAGGCTTTATGGCACGGACAAGGTTCTGGCGGAGATGCCGGTTCTCGGTTGATTCCGCTTTAATGACAGTCAACAAGACAAGCAAAGGGAAGGAACTTCAAATGCGCGTCTATTACGATCGTGATGCCGATCTCAACCTCATCAAGTCCAAGAACGTCGTCATCGTCGGCTACGGCTCCCAGGGTCGCGCGCACGCGCTGAACCTCAAGGACAGCGGCCATGCAAACGTGGTCATCGCTCTCAAGGCCGGCTCGCCGACCATCAAGAAGGCAGAGGCCGACGGCTTCAAGGTCATGACCGTTGCCGAAGCTGCCAAATGGGGTGACCTCCTGATGATGGCTACGCCTGACGAACTTCAGGCCGACATCTACAAGGCCGACATCGCCGGCAACATCCGCGACGGCGCTGCGATCGCTTTTGCACACGGCCTCAATGTTCATTTCGGCCTCATCGAGCCGAAGGCATCGCTCGACGTCGTCATGATCGCGCCGAAGGGTCCGGGCCATACGGTTCGCGGCGAATACCAGAAGGGCGGCGGCGTTCCCTGCCTCGTCGCCGTTCACCAGAACGCGTCCGGCAATGCGCTTGAACTGGCGCTCTCCTACGCCTGCGGCGTCGGCGGCGGTCGCTCGGGCATCATCGAAACCAACTTCCGCGAAGAATGCGAAACCGACCTCTTCGGCGAACAGGTCGTTCTCTGCGGCGGTCTGGTAGAGCTCATCCGCGCTGGCTTCGAAACGCTGGTTGAAGCCGGCTACGCGCCTGAAATGGCCTATTTCGAATGCCTGCACGAGGTGAAGCTGATCGTCGACCTGATCTATGAAGGCGGCATCGCCAACATGAACTACTCGATCTCGAACACGGCCGAGTGGGGCGAATACGTCTCCGGCCCGCGCATCATCACCGCCGAGACCAAGGCCGAGATGAAGCGCGTGCTCAAGGACATCCAGACCGGCAAGTTCACTTCCGATTGGATGCAGGAATACCGTGCCGGCGGCTCGCGCTTCAAGGGCATCCGCCGCATGAACGACAGCCACCAGATCGAGGAAGTCGGCGCCAAGCTGCGCGGCATGATGCCCTGGATCGGCAAGAACAAGTTGGTCGACAAGTCGGTCAACTAAGCGGTTTCAAGATTCTGCGGTTGGAGGCCGGGGCGAAAGCTCCGGCCTTTACCGTTCTGCGCTCACGGTCAGCCAGCGGGTTGGCTTGCCGTCATAGCCGCCGCCGTCGCTCTCGCTGATGGCGATGTTCCCCCAGCCGCCGTTCGTCAAAAGCTCCGACAGCCATTCGGCGGAGGGATAGTTGTAATACCGCCCAAAGCCGTCATGGCCTTCCGCATCGCCTGCCTTGAAGGTCGCATGAATGATGCCGCCTGTCCTCAGGGCGCGCCGGATGCGGGCGAAGACATCGGGCAACTCGGGCCTCGGGACGTGGAGAAGGCTTGCCTGCGCCCAGACACCGTCGAAGGCGCTGTCGGCGTCGAGCTCTTGGAACAGCATGACCCTGACCGGTCTGCCGATCAGAACTTCCGCTTGTCTTGCAAGCTTGGCCGAGCCATCCGTCGGCATAACGTCGAAACCCTGCGACAGCATGTAGGCGCTGTCCTGCCCGCCGCCGCAGCCGAGTTCGAGGATTGCCGCACCGGGTGCAAGGCCAGCGAGGAAGGCATCGAGCCGCTGCTTTGGCAGGCTGCGCGCCCGGTTGGCATACGTCTCGGCATTTTCCTCGTAGAAGGCGGAGGTGCAGTCAGGAGGCATGCTGTTCGGCCGATCGCGGGCGTCGGTTGGATTGAAGATGTTTTTCGGGAAGCCGGTCCGCGTCGATGATGTCAATGACGACAATCCCTTCCGATGCCACCCGGTAGAAGGCGACGTGGCGCATGTGGAGGAGCCGGCGAAGGCCAGCACCGAGTTCGTCGCACTCTTCTCCCATGGAGGGAGCGTGGGAAAGAAGCACGAAAATCCTGTCCCAGTCGAGAAGATAGGCGTCTGCCTGCGCCTCGCCGAAGTTGAGGCAAGCATATTCGTCGATGCCTGATAGCACGGCGTCCGCGGTTCGGGTCAGCCTATAGGTTGTTGTCACGCAGCTTGGCCTTCGTTTCCGACAGGATGTCGGGAATGCGTCGATCGCTCGGGCCGCTTTCCTCAGCCTGCCTCAGGATGTTGCGCAGTTCTTCGTCGTCTAGTTTGTGATGGAGCTGATCCTTCAGAATGAGCTCCGCCAGGAATGCGCCGGCACTGCTGTATCTGCCGCTTGCGACACGATTTTCGACGTATTCCGCCAGATGATCCGGAAGCGAGATCGTCATTTTCGCCATTGGATTCGTGCCGCCCGCACATGCCGGTTTTCAGCCATTTCAGATGCCAGATTACCATTTTCCATTTTGTGATAGAAGCGTTGTGCTGCGCCGTCGAGGGCTTGGGTCACATGAGGATAAGTCTTTTTATCGAAAGGGATGGCGCGTTCGAGATCCTTGAAATGGGCGTCGCACGGCAGGATATCGGCATCATGGTGTTCCGCGGTCGCATAAATGATCGCATCGGCAGTGGCGAATTTATGAGTTGCCGTTATTTCGGCAGCACGGCGGGCAAGTGTCGTGTCGAGCGAAACAACCATGCATGTCGCGGTATAGGCGATGAAGCTGTCGACGGCTTCTTCGTCCTTTTCGCTTGCCAGCCATTTGGAAAGCTCGCGCGGAATATATCGCCAGCCCGACGACTTTGCGGGCGAGGCGGAGAGCGGCGCCCACCATGTGGGTGTTGACGCCGCCGTTCGCGTGGAACGTCTGGAGTTCAGGTCGGGATGAGGCGGGTCCAGTCGTGCTCATCGTTCGTTACGCCCTTCTGCAGACTGACGAGCTGCTGGCGCAGTTCGCTGGTCAACTTGCCGGTCTGTCCGTCTCCGACCAGAAACTCGCCGCCGGCATGTCGAACCAGGCCGATGCCCGCCAGGACTGCGGCAGTGCCGCAAGCGAAGGCTTCGACGAGCCTGCCACTGGCAGCGTCTTCTTGCCATTCCGCTAACGAGTAGGGGCGCTGCTCGACGCGCAAGCCCCTTTCTTCGGCGAGCACGATCACGGAGGCCCGGGTGATGCCCGGCAGGATCGTGCCACCAAGGGGCGGGGTCACCACTGATCCATCGTTCATCACGAAGAAGACATTCATGCCGCCGAGTTCTTCGACCCAGCGATGCTCTGCGGCGTCCAGGAAGACGACCTGATCGCAACCCTTCTTCGACGCCTCGGCTTGCGCCACGAGGCTGGCTGCGTAGTTTCCGCCGCATTTTGCAGCGCCAGTGCCGCCGCTGGCTGCACGGGTGTATTCGGTCTCGACCCAAAGGGAGACGGCCTTCGCGCCACCCTTGAAGTAGGCGCCGACCGGAGAGGCGATGATGCAGAAGACATATTCCAGAGCCGGACGAACGCCGAGAAACGCCTCATTGGCGAACATGAAGGGGCGAAGGTACAGGCTGGCGTCGCCGGACGGAATCCAGGCCTTGTCAACGCGGACCAGTTCTTCGACCGCTTTCAGGAAGAGTTCTTCGGGCACAGGAGGCATCGCCATGCGGGTCGCCGACTGCGCGAAGCGGCGTGCGTTCTCTTCAGGCCGAAAGAGCAGGATCCGGCCATCGTCTGACTTGTAAGCTTTCATGCCCTCGAAGATTTCCTGAGCGTAGTGCAGCACGGCGCTCGCAGGATCGAGCTCCAGGGGCCGCCTGGGCGTAACCTTCGCATCGTGCCAGCCCTTGTCGGCAGTCCATCGTGCCAGGACCATATGATCCGTGAAGACCTTGCCGAAGCCGGGCGTCTCCAGTGCCTGGATGCGATCGGCTTCCGAGACGGGAGACTTGTGGAGTTCGATTTTGATTTCAGGAGAGGCCGACGTTACGGTCATTGCTGGCACCTTGATAGTAAATTGAATAGTGGCGGCGACACTACCGCCGCCGAGCTGGTCTTGGAAAGGTCTGAATCAGCCGGTTTCGGCTTTGATCAGAGGAATAATCGCTTGATGTGGCTGACGTCGAGCAGCAAATTCGGGATCGAGCGCCGTCGCAAAGACGTTCGCTAATCTCGCACCAAGACTTTGGAATATAAGATTTCCAACTTGTCACCATAACAAGAAATTAGGTCAGCATTATTGACATAATTTCCACCGCATGGTTTGTCGACGGTATAGAAAATACGAGGAAACCCCATGCTGAACTGGGACACCATGTTTGCGTCGCGCTCGTCGCGCATGCGCGCATCCGAAATCCGTGAACTCCTGAAGCTTCTCGACAGGCCCGACATCATCTCTTTTGCCGGCGGCATTCCGGATCCGGCGCTCTTTCCGGATCGGGAGTTCAAGCAGGCCTATGCCGACATCTTCGACGGCGCCGCTGTCAATTCGGCGCTGCAATATTCGGTCAGCGAAGGCTACAAGCCGCTCCGCGAATGGCTGGTCGGGCAGATGGCCGCTCTCGGCATTCCCTGCGAGCTCGACAATGTTTTCATCGTCTCCGGTTCGCAGCAGGGCCTGGATTATCTCGGCAAGCTCTTCCTGTCACCAAACGACACCGCGCTCGTGACATGGCCGACCTATCTCGGCGCGCTGCAGGCCTTTAACGCCTATGAACCGGCCTACGACCAACTGACGCCGAACGGCAACCGGACGCCCGAGTCCTACCGCGCGGCCGCTTCCGCTGCCGGCGGCAAAGTGAAGTTCGCCTATCTCTCCGCCGACTTCTCCAATCCGACCGGCGAAACCGTCGATCTTGATGGCCGCAAGAAGGTCCTGGCGCTGGCGGAAGATCTCGACATCGCCGTCATCGAGGATGCGGCCTATCAGTCGCTGCGTTACGACGGCGATCCGATCCCGCCGATCCTGGCGCTTGAAATCGCCGAGAAGGGCCATATCAACGATACGCGCACGATCTATTGCGGCAGCTTCTCGAAGACGCTGGCGCCCGGCCTTCGCGTCGGCTTCATCGTCGCCAATGCGCCCGTCATCCGCAAGCTGGTGCTGATGAAGCAGGCGGCCGACCTGCATTCTTCGACGATCAACCAGATGGCGATATCAGATGTCGCCGAGCGCGGCTTCGATGCGCAGGTCGCCAAGATCAAAACCGCCTACAGCCAACGCCGCGACTGCATGCTGGCCGCACTCGAAAAATACATGCCTGAAGGCATCAGTTGGACGAAGCCGGAAGGCGGCATGTTCATCTGGATTACGCTGCCGGAGGGCATGGACGGCGCCAAGCTGCTGGCGAAATCACTCGAAACCGCCAAGGTCGCCTTCGTGCCCGGCAAGGCTTTCTTCGCCGATGGTTCCGGCGCCAACACCTTCCGCGTCAGCTTCTCCTGCGCCAACGAGCAGATGATCGAGGACGGCATCGGCCGCTTGGGCGCGCTGATCTCAGCCGAAATCGGCGGCTGATCCAGGCTGTCAAGGGGCGGGCGCCGATCAGAAGATCGTCGTCCAGCCTTCGTTCGCCGTCTCGCTCTTGCCGTAGCCGACCCGGTCCGCTACGGCGCCGTCGGCATTGCGCAGGATGATGTCGCCGCCCCTGTTGGCAAGCTGCGGGCCGCCGGCTGCGGCATCGAGCGCTATGGTGCGCAGCTCGCCCGCGCTCAACGACCCCGATAGCGTCTGGGTCCTGCCGTTTTCGTCCTCCAGCTTCCAGCCGTCGAGCGACGCCTGCATGTCGGAGCGGTTGATGATCGTCACTGTTTCGGCCTCGGTGCCGCCTTCACCGTTCACCGGGTTGATCAGCGCGGCGACGATGCGCAACGACGAGGCTACGATCGGCTGCGGCCGGCGTGTGCCTTCGCCGCGGCCCTGGCCGCCGCGACTGTCGGAAACCGGATGGCCGGTCGCCGCATCGGTGTTCCAGTTCTGCGACTGGAAGCAGAGGAAGATCGCCGCCCATTCGTCGGTATCGTTGAAATGGACGAGCAGGGCGCCGTCCTGGTTCGGCCCGTTGGTGGCCTTGAAGCTGCCGCCGTCGCCCTGGTTCATGTGAATGTCGTGGATGCCGTTGCCCGGCTCGAAACGGAAATATTGGTCCGGCTTGTTGTTCTCAGGACCCCAGGCTTCGCCGAAGGCGTAGAAATGCACGTCGGAATCGGCAATGCCTTCCTGGACGATCGGCTCGATGAAGTCACGCAGGTCGTTCTTCGGCCCGGAGAGCTGGAAGGGCGCGACATTCATGTCCTCGCGCTCGATCAACCCGCCCCGGACATAATCGATGGCAAGCTCCGGACGGTCGTTGCGGATGTCGGTCAGGCCCATCGGCAGCGCCTCGAGTGCCTCCGTCAGCGACGAATGCTTGAAGTCGACGATATTGGCGTAGAGCAGGTCGTGCGGCGATTCCTTGGAGCGGACGTTGAGCGCGATACGGTAGCTGATGCCGTTCGCCTCAATGCGGATTTCGATATGGGGATCGTTGTCGTCGTCGAGGGCAAGGGCGCTCGCCGTACCCTTCAGGACCTTGTAATTCTTCAGCATGGAGAACCTCGCAGCGGGTGGCGGGGTTTTACGATAACACGGCGAAAGTGCATCTTTTGTGACGTCTGTCTTTCGCCGTGCAATGCTTGATCCATGATCGGCTATTGCTGGAGATGCGGACCGAAAAGCTCGAGATCGGCTTCACCAAGCCGGTCGCTAACCGTATTCAGCTGGTGCCAATAGGGATAGATCACTGGCGGCAGGCTGACCGCGTCGAGGCGCTTGCGCTCCTCGTCCGTGAGTTTCAGCTCGGCGGCGGCGATGTTGTCGCGGAACTGGGCTTCCGTGCGGCCGCCGATGATGACCGAGGTGACCGCCTTGCGGCCGATCAGCCAGGCGAGCGCCACCTGTGCGGCCGAGACACCGCGCTCTTCGCCGATCGCGACCAGTGTCTCGACGATGTTCCAGAGGCGGTTCTCATCACGGATCGGCGGTTCGGTCCAACCGGCGAACTGGCGCGTGCCTTCTGGCGCTGCCTGGTTGCGGCGATGCTTGCCGGACAGCAGACCGCCGGCGAGCGGGCTCCAGACCAGTACGCCGAGGCCCTGGTCGATCGAGATCGGCAACAGCTCGTATTCGGCGTCGCGCGCTTCCAGCGTATAATGGATCTGCTGGCTGACGAAGCGTTGGTACCTGTGATCTTTGGCGATGCCGAGCGCTTTCATGATGTGCCAGCCGGAATAATTTGAGCAGCCGACGTAACGCACCTTGCCCTGCCTGATCAGGGTGTCGAGCGCTTCCATCGTCTCTTCCAGCGGCGTCTGGCCGTCCCATTCATGCACCTGGTAAAGGTCGATGACATCGGTCTTCAGACGCTTGAGGCTCGCCTCGCATTCGCGGATCAGGTGGTAGCGCGACAGGCCCTGGTCGTTCGGGCCGTCGCCCATGCCGAAGCGGGCTTTGGTGGCGAGCAGCACGCCCTGCGGCCGCTTGCCGGAGAGCACATCGCCGATGATGTTTTCGCATTCACCCGCTGAATAGGCATTGGCGGTGTCGATGAGGTTGATGCCGGCATCGATGCATATATCGATCATCTTGCGGGCCTCGGAGACGCCGAGGTCGCCGACGGTCTTCGCCCAGCCGACGCCTCCGAAGGTCATCGTGCCCATGGTCAAAGTCGAAATCTTCAGGCCGGAACGGCCGAGTAGACGATATTCCATTGAAATTCCTCCTTCATCGAAACGTGAGTGACGTAGCGCAAAGCCCGGCAATGGCAAATCGCCGGGTGTTCACGCCTGTGTGAGATCGCTTGCGCGCGAGGATACCAGATGATCGCCTCTTTCACAGGGTTGAAGACAACGCCGGCGAGATTGCGGGAAAGGCGATCGCCCCGATTGTGGGCACAGCCGGTGGACATCAACGAGGGTTGTGAAACCGGGGCCCGGTGGGCTGCGGCGCGCTGTCACATCTCTGTCAACGACCCCTAATAAGGGAGGGGTATCGAAATCGAGGATCCTTCCCATGAAAACGATCGTTTCCGCCGCAGCACTTGTCGCTGCGAGCCTCTTTGCCATTCCGGCTTCGGCCGCAAACCTCGTTCTCTATACTAGCCAGCCGAACGAGGACGCGCAGGCGACGGTCGACGGCTTCATGGCCGCCAATCCCGATATCAAGGTCGACTGGGTGCGCGACGGCACGCCGAAGATCATGGCGAAGCTCCAGGCCGAGATCCAGGCCGGCAACCCGGTGGCCGACGTCCTCCTCATCGCCGACGTGGTGACGCTGGAGCGCCTGAAGGAAGACGGCAAGCTCCTGGCCTACAAGTCGCCAGAAGCTGCCCAATACGACGCCGCCCTTTATGACACCGACGGCTATTACTACTCGACCAAGCTGATCACCACCGGCATCATGTATAACACCTCGGCCGCGATGAAGCCTGCGAGCTGGAAGGACCTGACGAAGCCGGAAGCCAAGGGCCTCGTCACCATGCCGAGCCCGCTTGCCTCGGGTGCGGCCCTGATCCACGCCCAGACGCTTGCCGCCGTTCCCGGCCTCGGTTGGGACTTCTACAAGTCGCTTGCCGAAAACGGTGCGATCGCGGCCGGCGGCAACGGCGCCGTGCTGAAGTCCGTCGCCTCGGGCGAAAAGGCCTACGGTATGGTCGTCGACTACCTGCCGATCCGCGAGAAGACCAAGGGCGCGCCGGTCGAGTTCGTGTTCCCGAGCGAAGGCGTTTCGGCCGTCACCGAGCCGGTCGGCATCCTCGCCAGCACCAAGAACGCCGATGCCGCCAAGAAATTCGTCGATTACGTGCTCTCCGAAAAGGGTCAGGAAGGCTTCCTGAAGCTCGGCTACATCCCGGCTCGCAACGGCATGAAGCTGCCGGAAGGCTTCCCCGCGCGCGACACTATCAAGGTCCTGCCGATCAAGGCCGCAGACGCTCTGAATAATACCGATCAGGATCTCAAGATCTTCTCGGGCATCTACGGCTCGAACTGATCCTTTCATGCACGGATACATCAAAACCGGAAACAGCCAGCCCGCCTGGCTGTTTCCTTTTGTCGTCATCGTCGTCCTGATCCTCAGCGTGCTGCCGCTCGCCCGCCTCGCCATGGTCGGGATCACTGCCTTTGCCGATGGCGGCGTGATGACGGTTCTCGGCGAAGCCTCGCTATGGTCGGCGACCTATTACACGGTCGTCACCGCCATTCTGGGCACGGTGATCTCGCTTGTTATCGGCTGCCTCTTCGCCTTCCTGCTGACGCTGACCGATATCCGCGCCAAGGGGCTGCTCAGCTTCTTCTTCGTGCTGCCGATGATGATCCCGCCGCAGGTGACGGCGCTTGCATGGGTGCAGATGTCAGGCCCCTCCAGCCCGCTGTTGAAGGCGCTGCATATCGCCCCGCCGCTCGGCTCGCCGCAGCCTCTCTATTCGGTGGGTGGCATCGCGCTGCTTTATGGCGTGCAGCATGCGCCGCTGGTCTACCTGGCGCTTCGGGCCGGGCTGACGACGCTGCCCCGCGACGGCGTCGAGGCAGCACGGCTTTCCGGCGCCTCCAGCCTGCGGGTGTTCCGCGATATCATTCTGCCGCTGTCGCTGCCCGGCATCATCACGGGAGCGGCGATCTCGTTCGTCTCCTGCACCGGCAATTTCGGTATTCCCGCCATTCTCGGCATTCCGGCCTCGATCTTCACGTTGCCGACGTTGATCTTCACCAAGTTTTCCGCCTTCACCAGCCGCACCTTCGGCGATGTCACCGTGCTCTCGGCGATCATCGCCGTCATCTCGGTCATAGGTCTGATGGTCCAGGACCGGGCGCTGCGCGGCCGTGACTATCGTGTCATCGGATTATCCGGGGCGAGTGCCGCCTTCGAACTCGGCGTCTGGCGGTTTGCCTTTACGCCGCTCGTCTGGGCGATCCTGTTCTTCATGCTGGCCGCGCCTTTCTTCGCGCTTCTTGCCGGTGCGCTGGTGCCGGCCTATGGCGTGCCGCTCACCTTCAAGACGATGTCGCTGCATGCTTTTGAGGAGATCCTGTTCCGGCAGGCGGTGACGCGCACGGCTTTTATCAATTCGCTGTCGCTTGCCGGCGCCACTGCGCTTTGTCTCCTCGTGGTGACGGTGCTTGCGGCCTATGCGCTGACGCGGCGCAAGGATGTGGTTTCCCGTATCGTTTCCAGCCTGATCGAAATACCCTATTCGCTGCCCGGCATCGTCATGGCCGTTTCTTTCATTCTGGTGTTCGCTGCACCCATCCCGATCCTGCACGTCTCGCTTTACGGCACGATCTGGATCATCCTGATCGCCTATTTCTCCTCGTTCTTCGCCGTCAGCCTGAAACCCGTGGTCAGCGCCTTCCACCAGCTCGACCCGGCGCTCGAGGAGGCGGCGCGGCTTTCCGGCGCCGGCTTTTTCCGCCGGCTTGCCGATATCATCGTGCCGCTGATTGCGCCGGCCGCCGGCGCCTCGGTCATCCTGGTCTTCCTGATCGCCTGCAACGAGCTGACGATCTCGGCGCTGCTCTGGTCGGCCGGCACCCAGACGCTCGGCGTCGCCATCTACAATCTCGACGATAGCGGCAGTTCCGACCTTGCGTCGGCGCTCTCGGTGCTCGTCGTCCTCATGGTCGTCGTGCTGATGCTGCTGCTTGAGCTTCTGGCCAAACGACTGCCGAAAGGAGTGGTCCCGTGGCGAGGCTGATCCTCAACCAGCTCGGCAAGGATTTTGGCAGCGGGCGGGCCGCCGTCAGCGGCTTTTCGCTGGAGGTGCGCGAGGGCGGCTTCCTCGCGCTGCTCGGGCCTTCCGGCTGCGGCAAGACGACGGTGCTGCGCATGATCGCCGGTTTCGAGACGCCGAGCGATGGCTCGATCCATCTCGGCGAGCGGTTGCTTGCCGATGCCGCGCAGTCGCTGCCGCCGGAAAAGCGCAACATGGCGATGGTCTTTCAGTCCTATGCGCTGTGGCCGCATATGAGTGTCGCCGACAATGTTGGCTACCCCCTCAAGGTGCGCGGCATCTCGGGCGAGGTCTACCGGGCGAAGGTGCGCGACGCGCTCGGCACGGTGCGGCTTGCCGATTATGCCGAACGGCGGCCGGCCGATCTCTCCGGCGGTCAACGTCAGCGCGTGGCGCTCGCCCGCTGCCTGGTGACATCGCCGGACGTGGTGCTGCTCGACGAGCCGCTTGCCAATCTCGACCGGCACCTGAAACAGGAGATGGAGGAAACCTTCCGCGAATTCCACCAGCGCTCGGGCGCGACTATGATCTACGTCACCCATGACCAGAGCGAGGCGATGGCGCTTGCGACCGACGTAGCCGTCATGTCGGAGGGTCGGCTGCTGCAAGTGGCCCCGCCCGCTGAAATCTATGCCCGGCCGGAAGGCCGCGTCGTTGGCGGGCTGATCGGGCGAGGCGCGATCGTGACGCTGCCTCGTCCCTTCGGCGATGGCAGGGCGCTCGACTGGCCTGCGCTGGAGCCGATGTTTGCTGCTGCTGCCGGGGCAGCCAGTGGCGACAGGGTGGATGTCCTCGTCCGGCCGGAGGATGTCGTCTCCGGCGAGAATATCGCCGCCGGCGAGGGGATCGCGGCGACGGTCGAGTCCGTTCTCTTCGAGGGTGAGCGTTACGCGCTGAAGCTGGTCCTCGCCGATAGTCAGGTGCTGCGGGCCTATACCCGCTTTCCCGTCCGAACGGGTGACAGCCTCCGGCTATCGGTGCGCGCGGCGTGGCGGCTTTGAGGCGCCGCACTCAACCAGAATCATTCGTTCTCCGAACATTGCCAGCGGATGACGCGGCAGCTGCCGGTTTGTTTTCGGCAGCTGCGGATTGCCTGACGCTGGGCCTCACGGTTGTCGTAACCCCAGCCGGAGCCCCAGCCGCCGCGATGGCCGACGGCCACCGCGCCGCAGGCATTGCGGAACCAGATGGCGATCCGGCAGTCATTGGCGCTGCTGTGGCAATTGCGCCGGGCAACGATTTCGGCGTCGCCGCGATTGTCATGGGCATAGGACCAGCCGAGAGCGCCTATTGATGGCGAATAGGCGATGGCACCGTAGCTGTCGGCAAGTGCCGGGCCGGCGCCGGCGAGGACGGTCAGAATCGCCAGCGATGCAGAAATCCGTTTCATGAAATGCCTCCCGCCGGAACTGGTGAATGTCGTCCGGGACGAATTATTCGGGGCTTGCTGGAGAATGTCAGCGGCCTAAGTCACAGGCAATCGCGTCCGGGGCTGCAAGAGGGGTGGTTGTCCGCATATTTCTTGGCCTCGCCATCTTTTCCTGCGGCTTCTGCTGGTTAAGGTACTCCCCGCAACCGGATCCTTCCCATGTCGCTTCGCCTCGCCACCTTCAATGTCGAAAATCTCCTGACCCGTTTCGATTTCACCGGTTTCCGCAACCAGCTGCGCCAGGACCGGGTCATCAAGCTTTTCCAGGTGTCGAGCGAGGGCGTCTATCAGCAGCTCGAGCAGGCCCGCGTGATCGCGGCGACCGACGACACGCGGCAGATGACGGCGCTTGCGATCGCCGACGCGGATGCCGATATCCTCTGCCTGCAGGAAATCGACAATATGGCTGCCCTTCAGGCCTTCGAATACGGCTATCTCTTCCGGATGGTCGGAAATGGTTACCGGCAGAAATACCTCGTCGAAGGCAATGACAGCCGCGGCATCGATGTTGCTGTCCTGATGCGCGAGGAAACGCGCGACGGCCAGAAGATCGAGCTCAGGGACATCAAAAGCCATGCGATGACGACCTATCGCGATCTCGATCTTTTCGACGAGGAGCTGGCGCTCACCAACCGTATCGACGACAAGATCTTCAAGCGCGATTGCCTGGAGCTCGATCTTCTGATCGGCGGCCGGCCTTTTTCGCTCTACGTCGTGCATTTCAAGTCCATGGGCAATCCGCGCGACGGACTGGACGGGCGGCAATCGACCATGCCGATTCGCCGCGCCGAGGCGCGCGCCGTTCGCCGCATCATCGAGGATCGCTTCGGGGCGGATCAGGCCGGCACGAAGAGCTTCGCTATCTGTGGCGACATGAACGATTATCAGGAGCGCATCGATGTCATCGGCCGCCGGGGCGCCGGCTATCGTTTCGAGCATCAGGATGAGGCCGAAAGCGCACTCGACGTTTTCAGCCGCGATGGCTTTGCCGAAAATGTGATGCGCCGTCGCACCGCCCTCGACCGCTGGACGCTCTATCACGCGCGCGGGCCGCAGGAGCAGTGGCTCTGCCAACTCGATTATCTCTGGCTCTCGCCAGCACTCGCCGCCCACAATGTCGGCCGCCTGCCGGAAGTCATCCGCAGTGGCCAGCCTTACCGCACCATCTTCCCGCCGGGGCAGGAGGTGGAGCGTTATCCGCGTACCGGCTGGGACAGGCCGAAGGCGTCCGATCATTGCCCCGTCGTTATGACACTGGATCTCCCATGAATGCGAATTTGAACGCGAATTTCACCAACAGCAATATTTCCGATGATTTCGCCGGCTGGCCGCCGGAGGCGACGGTCTTCCCGATTGCCGGGGTGGATCTGAGCATCCTGCCCGGCCCCCATCCTTTGGTCGCCGCCGAGGAAGCAGCGATCCGCGAGAACTGGGCGCGGGAGACCGCCGCCAATCCGGCGCTGTTCGACGGGCGCATGGTGTTTCAGCAGCGGCTCTCGCTCAGTGAAAACGGGATTGCGGGCAAGGGCCATGTCATTCCCTTTTCCGCCTTCATGTGGTGGCGCCGACAGCCGCAGCGTCAGGGCGGCGTTCACATCTTCGCCTATCCGGTGCTCGAAACCTCGGACGGCGCGCTGGTGGCGATCCGTATGGGCGCCCATACCGCCAATCCCGGCCAGGTCTATTTCGCCGCCGGCTCGCTGGAGCCGGAGGATATCGTCGACGGGCGTTGCGACATCGAGGCGAACATGCGCCGCGAGGTCCATGAAGAAACCGGATTGGATCTTGGCCGTTCGGTGGCGGGGCAAGGGCTCTTTGCCAGTCATTCCAACCGAACGGTGACGGTGTTGCGGCTCTTCCGCTTCGATATGACGGCGGACGAGATGGTCGAACGGATCGAGAGCCACATGCTCGTCGCCGAGGATAAGGAGATCGCGGGTGCAGCGGCGATCCGCTCGGCCGATCATTCGGCGCACCCCTATAATATCGCCATGCTGCCCGTGATCGACTGGTATTTCGGCAAGGTCGAGCGGAGTTGATCTATGCCGCCTAAAGCCGTGTAGCGTTTTGGGATAACGACATGCATCACGTAAAGATCGAAAGCGCGACATGTGAATCCGGTTGGCGTGACGCGTTTTAGCGCCTTGCACTCGCTCGTCCGGTCGGGCAGGTTGGCGGCGCGATGACGATTCAGGGAGGCCGATGTGGCGCGGAGCTACAGCGTCTATGACGTGTTCACCGATCGAAAGCTTGCGGGCAACCCGCTGGCGGTGATCTTCGACGGAGACGATCTCAGCGACGAGGCAATGCAGGCGATCACCCGGGAGATCAATCTCTCGGAGACGGTCTTCGTGCAGCCTTCAACCAACCCCGCCTATGCGGCGCGTCTGAGGATATTCACGCCTGGGCGCGAGTTGCCGTTTGCCGGCCATCCCACGGTCGGCACGGCGGTGGCGCTGGCCGAACGGGCGCACGGTGCTGCGACGCGCGATCTCGTCACGGTGCTCGAGGAAAATGTCGGGCCGGTGCGTTGCGCGGTGCGGCTGAGGGAGGGCGAGGCGAGCTTTGCCGAATTCGACCTGCCGCGCAAATCGCAGCCCGCCGTCATGCCGCTCGACAAGCTCGGCATCGCCGATGCGCTATCGCTGAAGGTGACCGAGATCGGCTTCGAAAATCACGTCCCGTCGATCTGGAGCGCCGGCGTTCCCTTCCTGCTCATTCCGGTGCACGATGTCGGAGCCACGCAGCGGGTGGAATTCGATCCGCAACTCTGGGAAAAGATCGTGCCCTTTGTCGATGGCGCCCTTGCCTCGGCTTATGTGTACTGCCGTGGCGGCGTCAACCACGTGGCAAAGTTCCATGCGCGCATGTTCGCAAGCGGCATGGGCATCGTCGAAGATCCGGCCACCGGCTCGGCGGCGGCCGCACTCTCCGGCGCGATCCACCATTTCGACCGGCTGACGGACGGGCATCACCCGATCATGATCGAGCAGGGCGTAGAGATGGGCCGGCCGTCCTTCATCCACCTGCATATCGATGTCGACGGCGGAGCGATCTCCAACGCGCGGATCGGCGGCCAGGCAGTGCGGCTGGCCAGCGGCACGCTCGACCTTTGATTTCACCAGACCGCCGCGCATGCGATAGGCCGCGCGTCCGACAGGACGCGCTTAGGACGCTCTATCACTTTGAATCGGCGCATAATCCTTTCCGAAAATGGATTCGGATTTTCGGGGTTGTGCGCCGCATTTCAGCCATGCCGAAAAATCTTCGCGATTAACCAAAGAAATTTCGCCTATGCGCTGGACAAGCCTGCCGATCCTGTTTATACGCCCCGTCACACCGCGCAGCCAAGCGCGAACGGGTGATTAGCTCAGTTGGTAGAGCAGCTGACTCTTAATCAGCGGGTCGTAGGTTCGAGCCCTACATCACCCACCAAATCTCTTGAAAAGATTGACATATTTGAACACAGACCGGATTTTCCGGTCTGTGGGAAACTGTCGCGAAGCAAGCGGCATGGTTCGCGTTATCCGCAGGACTGGCCGCGTCGATCCGCGCGCCCTATCTCCCTCTCGCGTATCAGGAGGGGTCCATGAGAAGCGTTGTTTTTGCCGTCGCATTGTCTCTGCCGTTGCCTGCCTTTGCCGCAGGCGCAATTGAGGTCAAAGCGGGCGATCATAGCTGCGGCGAGCTCGCGCAGATCATCCGTCAGAATAAAAAGGTCTTTGTCCGCGTCGGCTTCGGCGGTCGCAGCTTCCGCTATCCGCCGGCCCAATGCAGCATGGGCGAAAAGCGCACCACGACCAGTTTTCGCGATGCCGAGGGAAAGCAGTGCATGCTCGATTATGCCTGCGTCTTTGATCCTGCGTCGCCTTATAATTTTCCCTAGCGCATCGTCCTTTGTGCGTCCGAAAGGACGCACGGCGTTCTCGGCGCTTCCGGTTGAGACAGGGAGCGAGCGGGAAGTGCATGCGGCTGTGCTCAGGCGTACAGTTCGGAGGGTTTCTGGACTGGCGGCATGGGGTGCGATGCCCTAACTTCGCTCTCTCACATTCAGGAGTTTCCATGAAAAGCGTTGTTCTGGCCGTCGCACTGTTGTTTCCGTCCGCGGCTCTTGCCGTCGAGGCGGTGGAGGTCAATGCCAGGGATCACAGTTGCGAAGAGCTTGCGCAGATCATCCGCAAGGACAAGGCAGTTTTTGTGCGGATGGGCTTTGGCGGCCGCAGCTTCCGTTATCCGCCGGCTAGGTGCAATCTCGGCGACAAGTACGACACCGCACGCGTGAGGGACGCCAATGGCAAGCTTTGCGTACTCGACTACGAGTGCGTGTACGATCCGCAGTCCTTCTATAACAGAATTCCCAAATAATATCCCGATCCAGGCGCTGCCAACGCGCTGTTCGGCATGGATGACGGGTCAAGAAAAAAGGCCGGGCGAAACTCGCACCGACCTTCCTCGACCGGTCTCGATAACGACTGCCAGTACCTCCGTGGTCAGCCGTCAGAGACAGATTCAATATCCCCTAAATAGGGTTTACTTAAACATCTTCAAGAGTTCGCAGCAGAAAGGAAGCCGGCATATGGCCGGCTTCTTTCGGCCGAGCAGGCGTTACTGCTGGGCAGGGGCAGCCGGCGGAGTTGCCGGTGCTGGTGCCGGTGCGGGCGTTGCATTGTCGGGAGCGATCGGCTTGGCCGGCGCCGGCTCGGATTGGGTCGTGGAGGCTGTCGTATCCGGCGATGTGCCGGGGGTGCTCCACTGCGAATAGGCGAATGCAGCGACAGCGATCACGGCCAATGCAGCGACCCAGACAACCCACGTATTAGTGCTGCGCGCGCTCGGCGTGGTGCGCAGATCGAGATTTGGGTTCAGCGGGCGGTTGGGGTCGTTGGCATTATTGGGGTCGTACGTCATGGTACTTTCTCCTCTTTCGGTGAAACAATAATGGCGGAGCGGGCTTTTTGTTCCATATGGGTGCAGGGAAGCGGTTGTTATCAGGGATTTCCGGGCTGCCACCGGCCAGAATCGGCAGCCAATGCCGCTCGGCTTCCCGAGGCGATGGGCCTCCACGGAAGTAATTTCCGTCTCTACATCAACATTGTGCGTGCCGGTTCGATGCAAGCGCGCGCTTGACACGACGGGGTCTGTTTGCGCATGGTTTCTGCATGGGGTCGCGATCACCCCACGAGGCGTCATGCTGAAGAATCGCGTCCAGTAAAACCGCTCAACGGAGGGACGCGTCATGCCGTCATTTCTCGAAATTTCTCCCGACAAGCTGAGCCGCCTCATCGGAACCCCCGGTGCGCCCTGCATTATCGACGTTCGCACTGAGGAGGACTTCGCGCTCGATCCGCGCTTGGTGCCGGGCTCGATCCGGCGCGCTCATGCCGACGTCGCGTCCTGGTGTGGCGGCGTCGATGCCGAAGCCGTCGTCGTGGTCTGCCAAAGAGGCGGCAAGCTCAGTCATGGTGTTGCCGCCTATCTCCGCCATGCCGGGATTGACGCGGAAAGCCTCGAAGGTGGCTTCGAGGCGTGGATCGCAGGCGGACCGGCCGTGCCCGATGCAAAGCTGCCGCAACGCGACGCTGGAGAGCGCACCGTCTGGGTGACGCGGGCGCGGCCGAAGATCGATCGCATCGCCTGTCCCTGGCTGATCCGGCGCTTCGTCGATCCGAACGCCGTGTTCCTGTTTGTGCCTGCGCCCGAGGTTTTGGCCGTCGGCGAGCGCTTCGGGGCGACGCCCTTCGATATCGAAGACGTGTTCTGGAGTCATCGCGGCGAATTCTGCACTTTCGACGTCATGATCGAAGAGTTCGGACTGGCGTCGGAACCGCTTCTGCGCCTGGCGCGGATCGTCAGGGCGGCAGATACAGCAAGGCTCGACCTCGCGCCTGAGGCGGCGGGCCTGCTTGCGGCATCGCTCGGCCTCTCCAGGATGTATTCCGACGATCTGGAGCAACTCGAGGCTGGGATGCTTCTCTACGACGCTTTTTTCCGCTGGTGCCGCGATGCGACCGAGGAAACCCACAATTGGCCCGCGCCAAAGAAGAGGGTGTGAGATGGTCGAGATGACGGATAGTGCTCCCGGCGGCAAAATGGCGGAGGAAGACGCGGGAGAGGGGCATCACCACGGCGTTTCGTTTGGCGAGGCCTTCAGGGTGTGGCTGCGCGTCGCCGCCCTGAGTTTTGGCGGCCCCGCCGGCCAGATCGCCGTCATGCACCGGATCATCGTCGATGAGAAGCGATGGATCGGTGAGCACCGTTTTCTGCATGCGCTGAACTATTGCATGCTGCTTCCCGGACCGGAGGCGCAGCAGCTCGCCATCTATATTGGTTGGCTGATGCATCGGACAGTGGGCGGTCTCGTCGCCGGCCTGCTGTTCGTGTTGCCGGGCTTCCTGTCGATCCTCTGTCTCAGCTATATCTACGCGGCCTACGGCAACGTCGGCATCGTCGCCGGCCTCTTTTTCGGGCTGAAGGCGGCAGTGCTTGCTGTCGTCGCGCAGGCCGTCATCCGCATCGGCGGCCGTGCGCTCAAGAATCGCGTCATGGTCGGAATCGCGGCCGCGGCCTTCATCGCCATCTTCTTTCTCCATGTCCCGTTCCCGCTGATCGTGCTCGCGGCCGCCATTGCGGGCTTCCTCGGCGGCAGGTTCGGGCTTGCCGCCTTCCAGACGGGCGGCGGCCACAAGGCCGGGAGCGGCCCGGTGCTGTCGGATGCCGAGTCGGCGCTCGGCGAAGGCATACCGGCGCATGCGCGCCCGAATCTCGCCTGGTCGCTGCGTATGTCGGCCGTGCTGATCGCCCTTTGGCTCGCTCCACTTGCAGCGCTCTACGTAACCTTCGGTGCTGACAATGTCTTTACCGAGATCGGCCTGTTCTTCAGCAAGATGGCGGTCGTCACCTTCGGCGGGGCCTATGCCGTACTTGCCTATGTCGCGCAGGAGGCTGTGCAGCATTTCGGCTGGCTGAAACCCGGCGAGATGCTGGATGGTCTCGGCATGGCCGAGACGACGCCGGGGCCGCTGATCATGGTCGTCCAGTTCGTCGGCTTCATGGGCGCCTACCGGGATCCGGGAGCGCTGAACCCGATGCTTGCGGCAACCCTTGCGGCGATACTGACGAGCTGGGTCACCTTCGTGCCCTGTTTCCTCTGGATCTTCCTCGGCGCGCCGTTCATCGAAAAACTGCGCGGCAACATTGCGCTCGCCGGCGCGATGTCGGCCATAACCGCGGCGGTAGTCGGGGTCATCCTCAACCTCGCTATCTGGTTTGCCCTGCACACGCTGTTTGCCGAGGTTGCGACCGTCCGCCTTGGCGGCTTGCGGCTCGATATTCCCGTGCTGCAATCGGCCGTGCCGGCGGCAATGGCGCTGTCTGCCGCCGCCGCCGTCGCGATCTTCCGCTTCAAGGCTTCCGTGATCGCGACGCTGCTAGCCTGCGCAGCCGCAGGGATGATCTGGACGCTGGCAGTCGGCTAGGCCTCCGCCCCATCCGCGGGAATGCGCGTCGCGAGCATCTTGTCGATGCGCATGCCGTCCATGTCGAGCACCTCGAAGCGCCAGTTGTCGAAGACGAAGGTTTCGCCGGCTTCGGGGATGTGCTGGAGCTGATGCAGCGCGAAGCCCGCAAGCGTATGGAAATCGGCATCCGGACGATCGCGCAGGCCCAGCCGTTCGAAGGCGTCGAAGGCCGGCATCATCGCATCGATCAGGAGCGACCCGTCTTCCCTGACGACGATATCGGGCTCTTCATTGGATCCCGGCAGATCGCCGGCGATGGCTTCGAGCAGGTCGGTCTGGGTGACGATGCCTTCGAGGCTGCCATATTCGTCGATGACGATGGCGAGGCGAACGGGTGAGGCCTTGAAACTGTCGAGCACGCGGACGACCGAGGTGCCCTCATGCAGCACCAGCGGCTGCTTGATCACCTCCATCGGCCGGACCTTGCCGCCGTCGAGAACCTGGTCGAGAAGGTCCTTCTTCAACACCATGCCGATCGGCTCGTCGATCGAGCCGCGGGCGACCAGCAATTGCTCGTGGCTGCATTCGCGGATGGTCTTCAGGATCTCGGTCTCGCTGTCGTCGGCATCAAACCATTCGATATCGAGACGCGGGGTCATGATGTCGGAGATCGGCCTGTCGCCGATGTTGAACACCCGCTCGACGAGCTGCTGCTGCACCTGGTTGAGAAGGCCGGCCTCCTGGCTCTCGGCGACCAGCAGCTTGAGCTCCTGCGGCGAATGAAACGACGATTCGCCGGTTCCGGCGCGAAGACCCACACCCCGCAGCACGAGGTTGCCCATGCCGTTCAGGGCAAAGATTGCCGGCTTGAACAGCACCAGGAAGAACCCGAGCGGACGCACCACGGCAAGCGAGGTGGCTTCGCTGCGCTGAAGCGCCAGGCTTTTCGGCGCGAGCTCGCCGAGCACGATGTGCAGCGCCGTGATGATGACGAAGGCAATGACGATGGCGACGGTATGCGCGCCTGTTGTCGCCCATTGCCCCGGCAGCCAGGACAGCAGAGGCTCGATAAGGTGGGCAAGCGCCGGTTCGCCGACCCAGCCGAGGGCGAGCGACGAGATGGTTATGCCGAGCTGGGTGGCTGCAAGGTTGGCGTCGAGATTGTCGACGGCGCGCTGAAGTGCGGAGGCATTCATCCGGCCTGCCGCGGCAAGTTCGGTAACACGGCTGCGTCTCACAGATACCAGCGCGAATTCGGCGGCGACGAAGAAGCCATTGGCGGCCACGAGAAGTAACACGGCTAGTATCCCGACATAGTCGAAGAGCCCGCCCGCGGATTCGGACATATTTCCCTACCTCTGAATTGATGCGAGTCCGACCCTACACGCTCGCACACCGGTGGCAAGGCGCAGCTGGTATTCTCGCGGAGGAGCCCGCCGTGATCGAGATCAAGGCACCGGTCTGCGGATGCGGAGCGCAGTTGTGTCGCGCACCGCATGATCGGGCTTATGCGCGTTCATGTGGAGCGCAAAAATGTGTGGCAAACGACGTGACCGGCGTCGCGCCATTCATCGCTTGGGCGCCTCGAAGAGCTCGATCGGGTTTCCGGCCGGATCGTCGAGCAGGATTTGCTTGCCGCCTATGCCCCGCACGATCTCGTTGCGGAAACGCGCGCCGGCTTGACGCAGCGCGACGACGTCTGCTTCCAAATCCTTGACCTCGATCTGGATGCGATTCCAACCGCCGGGCTCCGGCTTTCTCCCATCTGGCATTGCTTGAGATGCTCCGCCGGGTCCCGTCATGCCGCTGACGAACAGACGAAAACCGTCCCTGGTCAGGATGGCGAAACTCGGCGCGGGACGAAGTGCGACGGAGAAGCCGAGATGTCTCGTGTAGAATTCCACTGCGGCGTCGACGTCGTCGACGATGTAGCGCATGCTGATACCGGGCATGTTTTCCTCCATTGTGGTCTTCGTTGTCTTGATCTGATCGTCCCTTCGCGGGCGCGCATCCAGAACTCTCCTGTTCCTAGGATGTGTCGCTTCGAAACTCGATTATGCGCCCGTTTCAAGTTTTTTATGTATCTCGTTATGCCAAATCGCTGAGCACCTTTGGGCGAGACGAGATCGAATGGAGAGCATACCGCCTGCCGCGGGGCAACCCTCCACGACCGCGCCTTCTAGGCAATGAGCACCAGAGGCCGAAGGGCTTCAGAGGAACGAACCCAGCCGGCCGCGCTAAAACCCGATCACCGTGTATAAGCCTAACCTAAAGTATAAGCTTCGACCCGTAGCTATTGGATTTCATTACAAAAATTTAATTTTTATTTCAGTTTCAGTTCATCTTTTCGGCCCTAGTTTGGTCACGTGCCCAACATGAGGAACCCCACATGAAAAAGATTTTTGCAGCTCTTCTTTCCGCCTCCTTCCTTCTTTCCCCGATGGTTGTTTCCCAGGCCAGCGCCGACGATCATCGCCGTCCCCCCGTCGTCGTGCAGAAGAAGGTGATCGTCCGGTCGCATTGGAAGAAGGGATACCGCGTCAACGCCAGCGAACGTCGCCGGTTCTCCGATGTCAACGACTACCGCCGCTACCGGCTGGCGCCTCCGCCCCGCGGTTATCGCTGGGTGCGGGCCGATAATGACTACCTGCTGATCGGCGTCACCAGCGGCATCATCTCCAGCATTATTGCCGGCCGTTGATCGGTCGATATATGAGGAAAGGGCGGCTTCGGCCGCCTTTTTGACTCTGGGAGGGCGCGTAGCCGTTTCGCACCCTCCTCCTCCTTCATTCCTGTGACGAGCATAGGAATGAAGGAGGAGGAGGAGGAGGAAGGGCCGGCGGCAGGTATGACCTGCTTTAGGATTGCCTGCGTGAAGGTATGACCCGTTCAGCAATGATGCCGAGAAAACCTCTTGGTCTTCCGACTTCAGCGTCGGTGTCCTGCTCGTGCGTCAGCGGATGAAGCCCTTCGATCGGCGGTAGCGGCTCGCATTCGGTGCAGACGCAGCGATAGCGTTTGATTGCCTTCGCCTTCATGCCGCCTGCCGGTTCCAGCTGGCGAAAGGATCGGGCAGGTCGCGCCAGCGCTCGGGCGCGAAGGCATCTGTCCTGATAAGACAGGCGTCGAGTTCCTTCCTGATCCAGGTCTCGTCCATCGGATCGGCGCCGATAAACACGATTTCCTGGCGGCGGTCGCCCCAGACGGGGTCGAGATAGGGGCCGATGGCGCGCATGAAGGCCGGTTCCTCAGGCCATTGTTCGCGCGGCACTGCCGCCCACCAGAGGCCCATCTTGCCGGTGCGCACGATCGCGCCCGCCTGGCTGATCTCGCCGACATGGTGCGGGCGCGTCGCCAGCCAGAAGAAGCCCTTGGCGCGCACGACGCCCGGCCATACGCTATCGAGGAAGGCCTGCAGCTTTGCCGGATGGAAGGGCCGCTTCTCGCGATAGACGAAGGAGCGGATGCCGTATTCTTCGGTCTCCGGCAGGTGGTCGCGGAAGCCGTGCAGTTCCTTGTACCAGAGCGGATGGGTCTCGGCCTTGTCTATATCGAAGCGGCGAGTGCCGAGCACGTCTTTCAAGGCGACCTTGCCGAAATCCACCTCGATCAGGCGTGCATCCGGGTTGAGACCGGTGACGATCTTGCGCGCGGCGTCGCGCTCCTCCTTGGCTGCCGTGCCGATCTTGTTCAACACCACGACATCGGCGAATTCGATCTGCTCGACCAGCAGGTCGACGATGGTTCTGTTGTCGCCATGGCCTGCCTTTTCACCGCGGTCAGCAAGGAAATCGGCCGAAGCATAATCGGCAAGCAGATTGGCGGCGTCGACGACGGTCACCATGGTGTCGAGCCTTGCGACGTCGGAAAGGCTTTGGCCATTCTCGTCGCGAAACTCGAAGGTGGTGGCGACGGGCAGGGGCTCGGCGATGCCGGTCGATTCGATCAAGAGGTAATCGAAACGGCCCTGATCGGCGAGTTGGCGCACCTCCTTCAGCAGATCGTCGCGCAGCGTGCAGCAGATGCAGCCATTGGTCATCTCGACGAGCTGTTCCTCGGTGCGGGAGAGATTGGCGCCGCCGTCGCGCACCAGGGCGGCATCGATATTCACCTCACTCATGTCGTTGACGATAACGGCGACGCGTAAGCCTTCGCGATTGGTCAACACATGGTTGAGCAGTGTCGTCTTGCCGGCGCCGAGGAAGCCTGAAAGCACCGTGACGGGAAGTCTGTTGTCCATGGGAACCTCATAAGATCGTAGTTTATGTTATATCATTACATTTGATGTGCCGAAAAAAGGCGGAACGGGGTTGTCCGCCTTTTTCCGGTCTCTCCTGAGCGTCGCGTGTCCGGCAGGACGCGCGGAGCGCGCATGAGAGTCATGTGCTGGAGAGGCAGTCCTTCATGCTGTCGGCGATGCCGCGCATGAGGGTGAAGTAAAGATCGGGGCCGGCCTTCAGTGTTGCCGCTTCGGGATCGAGCACGCCTGACTTGGCGCGTGTGCCTTCGATGACCACATTGACGAGGCGCGGCTCGAACTGCGGCTCGGCAAAGACGCAGGTGGCGCCGAGTTCACCGACCTTGTGGCGGATTTCCGAAACACGCTCGGCACCGGGAATGGTTTCGGGGCTGACGGTGATCGAGCCGGCGACGCGGATGCCATACCGGTGCTCGAAATACTGGTAGGCGTCATGGAAGACGATGAAGGGCTTGCCCTTGACGGGAGCGACGATACCCTTGATCTCGGCGTCGAGCGCATCCAGCCTGTCGTTTAGCGCCTTGGCGTTGCCCTGATAGGTCAGTGCATTGGCGGGATCGGCGGCAACCAGTGTCGTGGTGATCAGCGCCGCCATTGCCTTTGCATTCATCGGGTCGAGCCAGAGATGTGTGTCGAAGGCGTCGTGGTCGTGGTCAGCCTCGGCGTGATCGTGTTCGTGCTCCGGGGCGTCGGAAGCACTGTCATGCTGACCGGAAGCACTTTCGTGCTCCGGGGCGTCATCATGCGGCTCGAAGGCGCCGCCTTCGCGGAAGGGCAGCTTGAGGAGGCCGGGGGCATTGTCGAGTTCGGCGATGCTGGCATCCCGACCCAGCGCCTGCAGCGGCTTTTCGAGAAAGGCCTCGAGGCCGGGACCGACCCAGAAAATCACCCTGGCATCCTGCAGGGCGCGGGCGTTGGACGGCTTGAGATTGTAGGTATGCGGGGAAGCGGAGCCGTCGACGATCAGCTTCGGTTCGCCGACACCCTGCATGATCGCCGAAACCAGCGAATGGATCGGTTTGATCGAGGTGACGACGACAGGCGCATCGGCTGCGCGCATAGTGCTGCCGAAGAGCAGGACGGGGATCGCCAGGGCCGGGATTGCGAGGGTGGGCATTCTGAAGGCCAAAATTTTAAGGGCAGGCCCCAAGGCGCGTTTCATCAACATGCTCCGCTTGAATTGCAACTGTTATGTTATTACATCAATTGCGTTATGCTATAACGTGTGCAATAGCAGGACGCAACAGCACTTTCGGAAAATTTGATGCTCTCTCCCGCAAAGACCGCCGCTGGTATCAGGGCCGAACCGCTGGTTTCGCTTGAAAATGTCGGCATCCTGCGCAATGGCCGGTGGCTGGTGCGCGGCGTCGATTTTTCCGTCTCGCGGGGCGAAATCGTCACGCTTATCGGGCCGAACGGCTCGGGCAAGTCGACCAGTGCCAAGGCGGCGATCGGCGTGTTGAAGGCGGATGAGGGCAGGGTGGAGCGCAAGGCCGGCCTCAAGGTCGGCTATGTCCCGCAGAAGCTGTCGATCGACTGGACGCTGCCGCTTTCGGTGCGCCGGCTGATGACGCTGACAGGATCGCTGCCGGAGCGCGACATGCTCTCTGCGCTCGAATCCGCCGGCATCGCCCATATGCTCGATGCCGAGGTCCAGCACCTCTCCGGCGGGGAGTTCCAGCGGGCGCTGATGGCCCGGGCGATTGCCCGCAAGCCCGATCTGCTGGTGCTCGACGAGCCGGTGCAGGGGGTCGACTTTTCCGGCGAGATCGCGCTCTACGACCTCATCAAATCGATCCGCAATGCGACTGGCTGCGGCATCCTGCTGATCTCGCACGATCTCCACGTCGTCATGGCCGAGACCGACACGGTCATCTGCCTCAACGGCCATGTCTGCTGCCGCGGCACGCCCGAAGCCGTCAGCCGCAGCCCGGAATATGTGCAGCTGTTCGGCAGCCGGGCGGCGCAAACACTTGCCGTCTATAGCCATCACCACGATCATACGCACCTGCCGGACGGCCGCGTGCAACATGCCGACGGCACGGTGACCGATCATTGCCATCCCGATGATGGCCATCACGCGCACGGGCATGGGCATGACGGTCATGAACATGGTCACGATCATACCGACCATGCCCATCCGCACGCGCATGCAGCGGGAGAGCGCCATGCTTGATGATTTCTTCGTGCGCGCCATTCTTGCCGGCGTCGGCCTGGCGCTGACGACGGGGCCGCTCGGCTGCTTCATCATCTGGCGGCGCATGGCCTATTTCGGCGATACGATCGCCCATTCGGCGCTGCTCGGCGTCGCACTGTCGCTGCTCTTCGAACTCAATCTGACACTGGCTGTCTTTGCCGTCGCCGCCCTCGTGTCGGTGCTGCTGCTCTTCCTGCAGAAGCGCCAGGCGCTGTCGGCCGATGCTCTGCTCGGCATCCTCTCGCATGCCACGCTGGCGATCGGCCTCGTCATGGTCGCCTTCATGAGCTGGGTGCGGATCGATCTCATCGCCTTCCTGTTCGGCGATATCCTTGCTGTTTCCACGACCGACATTGCGCTGATCTGGGGAGGCGGGCTCTTCGTGCTCGTGGCAATGGTCTGGCTCTGGCGGCCACTCTTGGCTGCGACCGTCAATGCCGAGCTCGCCGAGGCCGAGGGGCTGAAGCCAGAGCGGGCGCGGCTGTTCTTCATGCTGCTGATGGCCGTCGTCATCGCCATCGCCATGAAGATCGTCGGCATCATGCTGATCACCTCGCTGCTGATCATTCCGGCGGCTGCGGCCCGGCGCTTCTCGCCGACGCCGGAGATCATGGCGGTGCTCGCCTCGCTGATCGGGGCGGTCGCCGTCGTCGGCGGGCTGTTCGGCTCGCTTACCTACGACACGCCCTCGGGTCCCTCGATCGTGGTCGCGGCGCTGATCCTCTTCATGCTCAGCCTGCTTCCCGTCAGGCGCCACCGCGCGCTCATGCAAGGACAAGGCTCATGACGACACCGCAATTGACCAAGAACCAGTCGCTGGTCTTCGACGTGCTCGAAAAGGCCGAAGGGCCGCTCAGCGCCTACACCATCCTCGACAAGCTGCGCGACCACGGTTTTCGCGCGCCCCTGCAGGTCTACCGTGCGCTCGAGAAGCTGCTTGAATACGGCGTCGTGCACCGGCTCGAAAGCATCAACTCCTTCGTCGCCTGCGCCCATCCGGGCGACGACTGCCACAGCCACGGCATCGTCGCCTTCGCCATCTGCGAAAGCTGCGGCCAGGTGACGGAGTTCCACGACCATGAGATCGACCACAGGCTGATGAGCTGGGTGCGCGGGCAGAAGTTCAAGCCCGAGAAAACGACGATCGAGATCCGCGGTCTATGTGAGGCTTGCGCGGCGTAAGTTCGGCTCGTGTTCGCTAGACGATCGCCACGCGCTCGCCGAAAGGCGTGTCGTGAACTTGCGGGTGTCGATCCGTTCATAGGCATGATCTGCCGCGGATGGCTCGATGGCCGAGGACACTATTGCCTGACGGGCGGGTATTGTGATGGCCGAGCCGCCGGGTCATCCCGCTAGGCTCGCTCCTGCGTCTGGCCGCCTTCCCGATCTCGCTTGCCATACAAAGCCGACGATCCCCAAAAAGGTGAGGCCGGAGACGGCCTCACCTTTCACGTTTTTTCGCTGATCGGCTTAGTTCGGCTTAGATCCCGAGCCGCCTTTGCCGGAACCGCCTTCGTGCGAACCGTCATTGCCACCCTTGCTTGGGCCGTCATTGCCGCCCTTGCTCGGACCGTCGTTGCCGCCATTGCCAGGGCCGTCATTGCCGCCCTTGCTCGGACCGTCGTTGCCGCCATTGCCAGGGCCGTCATTGCCGCCCTTGCTCGGACCGTCGCTGCCGCCATTGCTTGGGCCGTCATTGCCGCCCTTGCTCGGGCCGTCGTTGCCGCCATTGCCAGGGCCGTCATTGCCACCCTTGCCTGGACCGTCGTTGCCGCCCTTGCCCGGACCGTCATTGCCGCCCTTGCTCGGGCCGTCGTTGCCGCCATTGCCAGGGCCGTCATTGCCACCCTTGCCCGGGCCGTCGTTGCCGCCCTTGCCGGGACCGTCGTTGCCGCCCTTGCCTGGGCCGTCGTTGCCGCCCTTGCCAGGGCCGTCATTGCCACCCTTGCCTGGGCCGTCGTTGCCGCCCTTGCCGGGACCGTCGTTGCCGCCCTTGCCTGGGCCGTCGTTGCCGCCCTTGCCGGGACCGTCATTGCCACCCTTGCCGTGACCGTGATCTTTTCCGCCCTTGTCGTGGCCGTGATGATCGCGGTCCTTGCCGCCGTGATTGTCTTTTCCGCCGTGGCCCGGACCGTCCTTGCCGTGCCCGTGATCTTTCCCGCCCTTGCCGCCGCCGTGATGATCATGGCCCTTGCCGCCGTGATCGTCCTTTCCGCCATTGTCGCCGTCGCCGTCGCCGTCACCATTGCCGTCGCCACTGCCACTGCCATTACCATTACCATTATCGCCATCATTCCCATTGCTGGCGAGGGAGCCGGTGCTGGATGTCTTCTTGCCGCCGCCAATGTTTGGGCTGCCGCGATCGTTATCGTTCGGGCTGAACCTGCTATCGTACTGAATTGCTCTGGTCGGCATGCACAGTCTGTATTCGAGTGTACCGCGAACTGCGGCCTTGCAATTGACGACTGCCGGGGCTGCCGTTGCCAAGCTGCTGCTTGCCAGAAGGGTAGCAACGGCGACGCTGAATTTCGCTGCTCTGCTGATCATTTCAATCCATCTCCCAAGGTTAACTGAATGTTAATGGGGAGAACTCTTATACTAACAATCAATTAACCCGAAGAATAGATAGTGGTTAATCTGTCTCATTCGTCTAATACAGTTAAATTCGCAAGTATAAAATTTTACTAAATTTTTATTTCGCCTATGTTATCGTCTTGCAATAAATAAATGGAATCGGCTATGAGGCGCCTCTTTTCGCTCGCTGGCTTTTTATTCATTCTTCTGCATTTTCAAGCTGTTGCGGGATCATCGCTTCCTGTGACGCGAAGCATCGGCGCACCCGTGGGATTCGCCGCAGCCTGCGCCAAGTACAAGTGGCTGTGCGGCAGGATGGCGGCGCAACAGCTGAATGATCAGGCAGGAACAGCGCTTCTTCAAAAGGTCAATCGTGCCGTAAATGGACGTATCATTCCCGCGGAAGATCGCCCGTCTTCCCGAAATAAGGATGTTTGGTCTCTGCCGGTTGCCGGCCGTGGCGACTGTGAGGACTACGCTCTCCAGAAGATGAAGGACCTGATCGAAGCTGGTTTTCCATCGAACCGGTTGGCGCTTTCCGTCGTGATTGGACCGCACGATCAAAACCATGTCGTTCTGATTGCCCGGACGGACGGCGGCGATTATGTGCTCGACAATCTGACCAGTGCCGTGAGGCTCTGGCGCACGACGGGCTATACGTTTCTGGCCACTCAGGATTTCCAATCGCGAACGGGCTGGCGCGTGACGCTTGCTGGTCCCCGCGCAGGTGAGTTCTCTTGAACTGAAAGTCTCAAGGCGGTGCGCTCGCCGCTGGCAAGTGCAGATCCTGGCGCTATCTTTGCCGCAGAGCGCAAGCCAGGGACGATCGGGTGACGAAAACCGAACTCGCGGAGATATACCGCGGCTACATCGCCTGCCTGAACAGTCAGGACTGGACCAATCTCGGGCAGTTCGTCGGCGACGATGCGGTTCATAATGGCCGGCGGCTCGGGCTGTCGGGTTACGTCGCTATGCTCGAGCGAGACTTCGATGAGATTCCCGATCTTTATTTCAAGGTGCTGATGCTCCTTGGCGATCCGCCATACATAGCCTGCCGGCTCGGCTTCGATTGCAGGCCGAAGGCAAAATTCCTCGGCCTCGATGTGAACGGCAGGCGCGTTGCCTTCAGCGAGAACGTCATCTACGAATTTCGTGACGGCAAGATCGTCGAGGTCTGGTCGGTCATCGACAAGGCGGCGATCGAGTCCCAGCTCGCGGGCTCGAATTGATCGCGCGGACGATTTCCGGTCTGCGTTTTGATCAGATGATGGCGACGCGTTCACCGAAGGGCGTGTCGTCGTCGAAATTGCGAGTGCCGATCCGGTCGCTTTCGCCTGACAAGACCGGCTCTTCCGCCTGTTCGCCAGCCTCTTCCCCTTCTTCCAATGCCGCATGCCCGTGCCGCTTTTGCGGATGCGCCTCGTTTTCGACGATCAGATCCGCGTGCGGGATGAGATCGCTTGCGGCTTCCTTCTCCACGGCCCTCTTCGCTGCCAGTTGATCGGCGGTGATCTGCGACTGGCGGGCGGCGACCCAGGCATTGTCGGGTTCGGAGCCGATCGAGGTGCTGGTGCCGACCTTGGTGGGTTCGGACGGGGCGGTGGCGGAGATGGGGTTGATCGCGTCGACCATGAAACTCTCCTGCGGTGACCAACTGGCGAAACAGCCGGCTGTTTCGTGGGATGAAAAACGGCGCGGTCTTGGGACCAATCAGGGAGACATATCGAGCCCGCGCCGAAAAACACAAGGGGACATTGACGTGACTGCCACCTCGGACAATGACGAAATCGGTAGCAGGTCGCGGGAAATTCGACGAAGAATTGTGTGCACAAGGGGATGCTCGGCGCGTGGTTAATGTAAGAATCGGAAACACTTTGTGACTAAGTGTCTCCAAAAGCAGCGTTTTTTGACTTGCTGCGCGCGAAAACATGACGGATATTGTTTAAACGTTGAGGAAGCCGTCATGATTAGAATGATTGAAAACCCTGCCGAACTGGCTGGCGAGGATATCACCGGCAAATATATTCTCCGGAGGCTGAACTATCATTGGTTCGCTTACGGCAAGGCGGCTATCGTGACCGCCTGCAAGGGAACGATCCTGCAGCTCGAGCGGGAAGAGACGGTCTATTCCGAGCGTTGGGGCCGCCGCGCCTACACGGGCACCGGCAAGCGTTATCCCGGCGGCATCTGTCCCATTTCGGCGGTCGCCTGCGTTTGCGATACGCCCGACGACGTCAATGCCGTTATTCAACTGGATGTCGAAGCGCAGGACGAATTTTATCAGCTGATCGCCAAGGCCGAAGCCAGAGTTCAGGCTCTTGCCTCTTCATCACGAAACAGCCAGTTTCTGGAAGCTGCCGAGTAGGCGGCTCTTTACCGAATCCGCCCTGAGCCGTTATTGCGGCAACGGCAGAATTTCTCCAACATCTCGAATCCTGGATGCAAAGGCGTCGCTGCGATCAAGGCAGCTTTCGTCGCTACGCTGCCATTAGGGAGCGTTCCGTCTCCTCAATCCGGTGCGGTAGTGTTAGACTCGGGCGGCAGCCGTTGGGATGCAAACAGCTCGTTCCCGGTTGAACGGAGAGCGGTCATGACAGAGCAAGACACTCGGCCCAATCACTCGTTCGCAGCGACGGCGCCATCGCTCGGCTCGCTCGCCATCACCATTGCCGTGATGTTTGCCGCGCTATTCTGGCCGGCCGGTACGCTCGACTGGCCGCGTGGCTGGATCTTTCTGGGCCTCTTCCTTGCACTGACATGTGTCGCGATCGTCTGGATCTGGCGGACAAATCCGGAGCTGTTTGCGGCGCGCAGCCGATATCAGAAAGGCACCAGGCCCTGGGACGCGGTGGTGGCGACGCTGACAATCATTCTCTTTGCCGCCATTCTTCCGGTCGGTGCGTTCGACGATGGGCGTTTCCATTGGGCGCCGCAGCCCGGTTGGATCGTCCTCATCGGCTATCTCCTGATGACATCAGGTTATCTCGGCCTAACCTGGGCGCAATCCGTCAACCGGCATTTCGAGCCGACGGTGCGCATCCAGACCGACCGCAACCACAAGGTAATCGACACCGGACCCTACGCCGCCATCCGCCATCCCGGATACGCAACCGCTATCGTGCTCAGCATCGGCATGGCACTGTCGCTTGGATCGCTCTACGCGCTGATCCCCGCCGGCCTGCTCGTTATCGTCCTCTTCGGCCGTACGCTCGGCGAGGAAGCCGAACTGCGCAAGGGCCTCGAAGGCTATGCGGACTATATGGCGCGTGTGCGTTGGCGCTGGATTCCGGGCGTGTGGTGAACGCCTTGGCAGGCGCAAAGGGCGCCTGACCACCAGCCTCGCGTTATCCTATCAACCGATCTGCCTGAGATCGCGCGCGAAGCGTTGCCAGTTTGCGACGTAGTTTTTTGCCGAGCGGCGGATGGCTTCGATTGCCGCCTCGTCGAGCACGCGCACCGCGCGGGCAGGTGTTCCGACGATCAGGGAATTGTCGGGGAATTCCTTGCCTTCGGTCACCAGCGCATTGGCGCCGACAAGGCAGTTGTTGCCGATCTTCGCACCGTTCAGGATGGTCGCACCCATGCCGATCAGCGTGTTGTCGCCGATGGTGCAGCCGTGGAGGATGGCGTGATGGCCGATGGTGCAGTCTTTGCCTATCGTCAACGGGAAGCCCATGTCGGTATGGGCCATCACGCCTTCCTGGATGTTGGTGCCTTCGCCGACGGTAATCGGCTCGTTGTCACCGCGCAGCACGGCGCCGAACCAGATACCGACATTCTCGCCGAGCTCGATCTGGCCGATGATATTGGCGTCCGGTGCGATCCAATAGAGGCCGGCGGCGGGCAGTTTCGGCGTCGATCCGCCAAGTGCGTAGACGGGCATCGCTTTCTCCTCAGACGACCTCGACCGATAGGGTGGCGACGCCGTCGATGCCGCAGTTGATGCGATCGCCCCTGGCCACCGCGCCGACGCCGGCGGGCGTGCCGGTCATGATGATATCGCCTGGTGCGAGGGTGAAGAGCTTCGACAGTTCTGCGATGATCTCCGGCACCTTCCAGATCATCTGGTTGAGATCGCCGTCCTGCACGCGCTTGCCGTTCTGTTCCAGCCAGATCTTGCCTTCAGCGGGGTGGCCGAGGCGGCTTGCCGGAATGATCGACGAGACGGGGGCGGAATGTTCGAAGGCCTTGCCGACTTCCCAGGGACGGCCGAGCTTCTTTGCCTCGCCCTGTAGGTCGCGGCGGGTGAAATCGATGCCGACGGCATAGCCGTAGATGCAGTCGAGCGCGTCGGCGGCCTCGATGTTCGCGCCACCCGATTTCAGCGCCAGCACGCACTCGACCTCGTAATGCACGTCGTTCGACAGCGGCGGATAGGGAAAGGCCTTGCCCGCCGGCAGCAGGTTGTCGGCATTCTTCTGGAAGAAGAAGGGCGGCTCGCGGCTGGGATCATGGCCCATCTCGAGCGCATGGTCGGCATAGTTACGCCCAACGCAATAGACGCGGCGCACCGGAAAACGCTCGGCGCTGCCCTCGACCGGCAGCAGCACCGGTTGCGGAAGCGGGATAACGGTGACGGGATCGGACATTGGCGGGTTCTTCCTGTTTACGAGTCTTGCGCCATCTTAGACGGAAAACATCGCGCCGGGAAAGCCGTCCTTGGCGTCCGGCTTCGGTGCATTGACGCTCTCACGGTGGCGGGTTAACCTTAGCCATGAGCAGGATTTTTGCAATTTCGACGACGTCTACGACCACCGCGCCGCGGTGGGTGGTAGACGCGTGAACTGAATTCCGTTCATCGCTGCTAAGACCAACCCGCCGGAGACGAGCGGGTTTTTTGTTCCCGCCCGTGTCCGCATTCGAGGACGAGATCGTGGACGATATCCAGAAGCATATTCTTGCGGAGCGGGCGCTGGCCGCTGCCCGCAACTGTGTCGCCAGCCGCTTTGCCGGGGCTGCTTTCACTTATGTAGCCGGCTCCCTCATGCGCGGCGAAGGGACCGCCTTTTCGGATATCGATCTGGTCGTCGTGTTCCCGTCTCTCGAAAGAGCCTGGCGGGAATCGTTCACTGAGGACGCTTTCCCGGTCGAGGCCTTCGTCCATGATCCGCAGACGCTGGCGCATTATCTCCATCAGGATGCCGACAGCGGCTATCCGATCATGGCCAACATGGTCGCGACGGGCTGTATAATGGGATCGGATATCGACAGCGCGCGCGTCATCCAGGCAAAGGCGGCAAGGATGCTTGCGGCGGGGCCGAAACCTCTTGCCGGGGTAGATTACGACTTGCTGCGCTATCAGGTCACCGATCTGGCCGACGACCTGCGCGGAACGCGCCCGCCCGAAGAGATCGCCGCCATCGCCGCGCTGCTCTATCAGAAGCTCGCCGACCTGATCCTCCTCGGGCGTGGCGCGTGGGCTGGCCGGGGAAAGTGGGCGCCGCGTCTGATGAGAGAGCTCGACGCGCAATTGGCGGCCGAATTCGACATGGCATTCGGGCTGGCGGCAGCGGGTGACGGCGCTCGATTCCTGGCTTTGGCCGACCGAGAGCTTGCCGTGCATGGTGGCCGCTATTTCGAGGGATTCAGGCAGAACGCGCCGCTGGAAGCGCGCCGCCTGGAATAGTTTGGTATCGGTCACATTGCCGCGTTTTGAAAATTGGATGGAAGATGCTTGAGTATGAATTCAAGGGTGCCTTGCCGTCGGCGGTAAGGCGTACCGCCAGATTGCGTCTCAGAATTCCCGTGGAAGGGGATATCGATTTCCTGACCCGACTTTTTTCGCAGCCGGAATTGGTCGCGCACCGACCGGTACCACGGCCGGACTCGCGCGAGGAAAGTGCAGCGCGGCTTGCGCGCGACATCGGGCATTGGAAAGATCACGGGTTTGGGCGCTGGGCCGTCGAGGCGAACGGTGCGCTGATCGGTTTCGGCGGCGTAACCCTTTCCAAGGAATTCGACGGCCTCAATCTTTCCTATCATCTGCAACCCGAAAGCTGGGGGCAGGGGTATGCCACGGAATTGGTCAGGGAAGCCCTGGTGTTTGCCTTTGATGATCTGCATGGGGAGCGGGTGATCGGATTGGTTCGTACCGCCAATGCCGCTTCAAGACGTATTCTTGAGAAGTGTGGCTTCAACTTCGAGCGGGAGGTGATGCTGCATGGCGCGCCAACCAACATGTACGCCTTTGGCAAAACGAGCGGCTTATGAACGAACATCCGTGCGCAATTATCAGGCGTGACGAGACGTCGCCGCCGGTCATTCCTCGCCGGATTCAGCCAGCGCATCGCGGACGATCGCGTAATAGGGGGCAAGCTCGGGGATATCGGCGGCCAGCCTGTCGAAGGCGGAGTCGGATGGCGCAAGGGTGCCGGCGTATTTCGCTTGCGTGAAGGCCCGATGGGCGGCAAGGGCTTCGGCCTCGGCCTTGTGCACGACGGTATAGACGGGCGAGGGGACAGTGCGGCCTTTGACGATGATGCGATCGAGCTCGACGACGGTGTGGGTGCCGGCGACCAGCCTTGCGGTCTCCTCGCCGAGCAGCAGTGCTACGCCATAATTCTTCGAGGCGCCTTCGAGGCGGGAGGCGAGGTTGACGCTGTCGCCGAGGCAGGAATAGTCGAAGCGGCGGGTCGAGCCCATGTTGCCGACGATGCATTCGCCGGTGTTGATGCCGACGCCCATCTTCAGCACGTGCGGCTTGCCGCCGCGCGCCGCCGCCTCCCGTTCCAGCTCACGGTTCAGGCTCGATATCGCCGCCTGCATGGCGAGCGAGGCGGTGACCGCGTGGAGCGCATGGTCGGGATCGTCGAGCGGGGCGTTCCAGAAGGCCATGATGCAGTCGCCCATATATTTGTCGATCGTGCCGCCATGATCCATCACGACGTCGGAAAGCGGCGTCAGCAGCCGGTTGATCAGGCCGGTCAGTTGCTCCGGATCGTCCTTCAGCGTCTCGGCGATGGTTGTGAACCCACGCACATCCGAAAACAGCACGGAGAGCGTGCGCCGCTCGCCGCCAAGCTTCAACTGCGAGGGATCGTTCGACAGGCGCCGGACCAGATCGGGCGAGATATATTGGGCGAAGGCGCGGATGATCTGCCGCTTGTTGCGGCGCTCCTCGGCATAATCGAAGGCGGCCTGGCCGAAGGCGACCGAGACATAGGCAACGACTGGCCCGAGTGGCGAGACGAAGACATGGGCAAAGCGGATACCCGCAAAACTCGCCGCTGCGAAGGCAAGCACTGCCGCGGCGCTGGCGACGATCGTCAACCATCCCGTCGAGCGCCAGACGGTGGCGGCGGCAAGCAGCACGGTGATCAGGATGCAGGCGGCGACCAGCGGCAGGCGGGCTTCCGCGATCGACAGGCCACGACGGATATTGTCGTAGATCGTCGCCTGGATCTCGACACCGGAGACCAGCTTGCCGGTGTGAACGGTATAGGGCGTGGCAAAGGCATCGACGCCACCCTTGTCGATGGCAGGCGCATTCTGCAGGCTGAGGCCGACCAGCACCACGCGGCCCTTGAAATAATCCGGTGGCAGCAGGTTCTCAGGGTCTAGCGCCTGGTAGTAGGAGACGGTGGGATAGCTGCGGGCCGGGCCGAAGGATTGGATGAGTCGGCCGGCCGACAACACCTCGGCCGGACCTCCGGACGCCTTTGCCAGCATAGCGGCGAAGCCGTCCTTATAGCCGGGAATACGCCGGAACGTGCCGTCGCCGCTGAGATCGATCGAGGCAATGCCAGTCACAGCACCCGCTTCGGTCAGTTGCGGCAGCGGCGTCGCGCGGATCAGCTGCGAAGCCTGTGGCGTCTCGATTAGTGTTTCGTCGCCGGCGAGCACGACATCGGGGCCGACGGCCTTGGTGATCGCATCGTCGTTGTCGGGGTTCGAGGGTTCGGCCATGATGATGTCGAGGCCGATGACACGGGCGCCGGCCGCGCGTAACTGCCTGATGAGTTCGGCATGCAGGCTGCGCGGCCAGGGCCATTGCGCATTGATATCGGCAAGCGAAGGTTCGTCGATCGCGACGATGACAGGCCCGCCTTGCGGTGGGCGTGGATCGTCGACGGTCGAGAGATAGTCGAAGCTTCTGAGTTCCAGCAACGACCATGCCGGCAGGCGCGACAGCAGCGAGATGGTGACGAGGGTGGCGAGCGCCAGCACCAGCAGCCTGAGATGACGGCTTTCAGCTTGCCCGCCGGCCGGCCGAGGCTTGCCTCGCACCGGCATCAGAAGCGGACTTTGAGCGTGCCCTTGAAGGCGCGGCCCCAGCCGGGCACGCCGGGCGTGAGCTCGAAATCCTCATCGAGCAGGTTATAGGCGGCCGCTTCCAGCGCGATGCGTTTGTCCAGGGGTTCCCAGATCAGGTGGGCATCGAGACTCCAATAGTCGTCGAGTTTCGTGCCGAGGTCGTCACCATCGCGCTCGCCGACATAATTGGCCGCCACAGTCGCCTTGACCTTGGCCTCATTGACCCAGGTCAGCGCGATCTGGCCAGAGTTGCGGGGAATGAACGGCAGCGAGCCGCCGTAGTTCGGCTCCAGCGGGTCCTTGTTCTCCGCTTCCATGTAGGCGTAAGTGGCGGAAAGGCCGAAACCATAGCCGAGCGCGACGTTGGCAGTCACGGCGGCGCGGTCGACGCTGCCGCGCGACAGCGGCAGGCTGTCGGCCGCCGGAAGCGAGATCAGCGGGAAGTCGATCGAGAAATCATGCAATTCCTGGTGCTGGTATTCGACCGAGGTGAAAAAACGATCGGTCCACTCGGCATCCCATTGCAGCGCGACCGTATCGCTATAACCTTCGATACCGACCGAGAACTGGTTCGACTGCAGGCCGAGGATGCCGATCGGGGCGAGGGTGGGAACGCCGGTATCGACGCTCTGACGCATGAAGGCGGCGCGCAGCCAGTGGTTCTGAACGGGCGACCAGGCAAGGCCGAAGCGCGGCTCCAGCCGGCTGACATCGACGCCGTCGCCTGACATGTGCGTGCCGAACAGCGCATATTCGCCCTTCAGATCAGGCGCGATCTCGTGCAGCACGTCGACATAGGCGCGGGCGATATCGACGCGATTGTCGGCCTCCGTGGGGCCAAGCGTCGTGCCGTCGAGGAAGCCCGGAACGATATCCTCGATGTGCAGGAAGCTGCTGTTGTGGGCATCGATCCAGCCGCCCTCGATGCCGTAGCGGAAGGTCAGCGGTCCCGCCCCAATGTCGTGATTGAGGGCTGCGACATAGGTCTTCGAGCTCTGGTCCTGGCTGATCTGCGCGAAAGGGCGGATATCGGTGCCGGGACCGCCAAGGAACGGCACAGTCTCCCAATCGAACGCCAGTTCGTCGGTGGTCTTCGTTCGCGTGCCGGAATAGAGCAGCGCTGCATTCAGCACGTTTTCGTAGCCAAATGTGTGGCTCCAACCGATGCCGGCATTGGTCGCCGTAATGATGTCGCGCCGGGTCTGATAAAGCGGCAATTCGTCGGGCACACGCGGGATGCCGAAAAAGGGGACGAGGATGGGATCGAACAGCCCGTCGTTCAAAATGGTCGACAGCTGGGAATTGCTGCTCAAGGTATCGAGGTCGAAATCGCGTTTGGCGCCGTTGAAATAGGCGACGACACGATCATCAGGGGTGATCGTCGCTGTGAGATAACCGTTGCCGCTCAGGATCTTGTTCTCGGTGGAGAAGCCGCCGAAATCCGTATAGTCGCCATCGCGGGCGATCTCCTCCCAGTTCAGGTTGCCGTAGAAGCTGAGCGGGATGGTCTCGTTAGAGAAGCCCTGGATCTCGGCCTCACCGATGCGCCTAGTATGGCCATCGACGCTGTTGATGCCGCCGCCGAGTGAACCTTCGATGAAGGGGGTGCGCAGAAGCGTTGCCGAGCGCGAACGGCCCGACAGCATGTGCGGATCGAGCAGCAGTCCCTGGAACAGGGAGGAGAAGCTCGACGTGTTGACGCGATACTGGCTGATGTTGTCGTCGCCGAAATCGGTCGCATTATTGAAGGGGAAGATGCTGCCCTTGATCGACTGGTCGGTATAGCCGCTGCCTTCGAAGGGACTGAAGACGGCATCGCCATAATAACGGCCCCACGCGTCCAGGCCCTGCAGGCGGAAGGCGTTGTTCAGCGTCGAGCCAGCATCCTGGTTGGCGCCGAGCGCGCTGTAGTCGCCGCCGCGCGCCCTGGAGCGGCGGAGAAATTCCTGGGCGTTGCGGATCGCGCCGTCGGCGTCGTAGTCGTCGATGTCGACGGCGGTGCGGAAGGAGGAGATGACGGGATCGTTCTTGTCGAGCCTGTCAGCATTGTCGACCGCCTGTGCGGAGGGGATGCGGTCACCCTTTTCGTAATGGGCGGCGGCGAGCATCAGCTGTGACTGCGAATGGGCCGGATTGGCGGTGCTGGCTGCCAGCAGGTCCGCCAGCGCCTTGTCGCGTTCGCCGGTCTGCAGGTAGTAGCGGCCGCGGGCGAGGAGAGCGATGTCGTAGGATGGATCGACCGCGAGCGCCGCATCGATCTCGCGCTTGGCATCCTTCATCCTGGACTGGTCGAGATAGAGAATGGCAAGATTGCCGTGGGGAACCGGGTCCTGCGGATCGAGCGCGATCGCCTTCAGGAAGGCCGCCTCGGCCTCGCCATTGGCGTCGCGGGCGCTCTGCAGCAGGCCCATCGAATTCAACGATCCTGATGCACCGGGCGCAAGCTCGATGGCGCGGTTCAGATCGGCCAGGGCGCCGTCGATGTCGCGTTCGTAGCTCGCCTTGTAAGACGCACGCGCGGCAAGGGCGATCGGATGGTTCGGATCGAGCGAGAGGGCGCGGTTCACCGCCTCCTGCATCTGGGCGCGGTCATCGATCAGCTGCGCCAGCTGTGCGCGGATCGCGGGCAGGGTGGGATCGTCGGGAAAACGCTTCTCGGCGTCCCTGATCACATCGACAGCGGCGCGCGGGTTTTGCAGAAAGCCGGCGGTGTAGGCCTGCATGATCGCGCCATAGGGGCCGACAGCTGATAACGGCGGCTTTTCGACATGGGCGGGATCGGCAAGCGAACGGGCGAAATAGCCGCCATATTGCGCCATGTTCCGGCGGTTGGCGTCGAGATGCGGCAGTGCTGCCGCAAATAGCCTTGCGGCTTCGTCGTATCGTTTTTCGGAGCCGGCGATCGTGGCATCGATCAGGTCGACACGGGCCTTCTGGGCGGTCGTCAGCTTACGGCCCCGAACTTCCTGAAGCGTGGCGGCTGCAACCTGCCGGCCATCGAAGGCGCTCTGCACTTCGGCAAGCTCCAGCCAGTCCTCGGTGGTGCGACGCTCCGGCGGCAAAGCCAGCAGCCGGCGGCGCTCGTCGGCCATGCGGCCTGCCGGCAGCGGCGAGGTCGGCATCAGCCCGAAGCCGTCACGCAGGTTCAGGTAGAACAGCATCTGCTCGCGATCGTCGGGTGTGACGATGACGAGCTTGCGCGGCGCCTGGCCGATCGTGGCGACCGCTCCTTCCCCCTCGTTCACCTCGACGCTGCCCTGCGGGTTGGTGAGCGCGACGCGGCCTTCGAGCACGATCATCGAGGTCTTGGCGCCCTCGACGGTCATCGTCCAGTCGGTGCCGCGGATGGCGGCTGCTGCCGCCGGCGTTTCCACGGTCAGGCCCTGGCCACCGCGCTCGGCGCGCGCCCAGATCGTTCCCGATTGCAGCTCCAGCGTCGTGTCGCCACTCGCGGCCATCTTCTTGACCTGCAGCGAGGAATTGCGGCCGAGACGGACCTGGGTGTGATCGGAAAAGACGATGGCGAGCTGGCCGTTGGCATTGGTGCGCAGCACGTCGCCAGTCAGGAGATCCTGATTGATGTCGACGACACGCCAGTTCGACACGTCGATGAAGCGGACCTCCTCGCCGGTCTTGCGGGCAATGACGGATCCGGCAACCGGTGTTGCACGCTGAACAGGGTCGGCCGCCGCCGGCGGCGAAAAGCCTGGCAAGACGAGCGCAAGCGCCACCCCGGCGCGACAGATGTTTTTCCAGCGACCCAGCATGACCCAACCCCAACTCCCACATCCCCTTTGTCCATGTAGAAAAGAAAAGTCAAGCGCATTGCACACGTGTTCTTGAATTCGCCGTGCAGTGTAATATCAGGGAAACACTTTGTAGGTGGAGTATTCAGGTGAGCGATTTCGAAAATGCAACTGATCTTATGCTGAGCGCGCCGTCGAGCGGTGATATCAGTTCCGAGTATTTCGACCATATCAAGAAAATCAACGACATATTCTACGACCAGGTCAAGATATCTGACCAGAAGGCGGCCTATATCTTTACTTTCATGCTAGCCTTCCTGGTGAGTTCGAGCGAGGTGAGGGCAGTCTTCAGCCCGGCACGCTACGCGAGCGGGGCGCCAGGGAGCATGCTGTTCTCGGGCCTGCTTGCTGCAGCCTCGGTCTTTTCCATCCTTTCGGCGATCCTCGTCGTGTTGCCGCGCCGTTTGGACAGCTCGACCTCGCTGTTCTGGGGCGCCTGGCAGAACCACCGCGACCTGTTCTTCGAGGCGGCACTGAGGCGCGACGAACGCTATCTCTTCGACCAGTATCTCGAAAACGCCAACATCCTCTCCGCCATCGCCCGCAGCAAATATCGTTGCGTTACCTTCGCGTTCCGCGGGCTGATGGTGAGTGTGATCGCTTACGTGCTGCTGTTGGTGGCGGTGTGAGCGCAACATGGCTCAAGAGAGCCTCGGCCCTGAGGTGGCCCGGAGGGGCCTCGAAGGGCGAGGCATGCTTTCGCCGGGCACGCAGAAACGTGCCCGGCTACTTTCAATCCTCGACTTCGAGGATGAGTTCAAGTTCGATCGGCAGGCCGAGGGGCAGGCTGGCGACGCCGAGCACGACACGGCCTGAGAGTTTTTCCTCGCCGAAGACCGTAAGCAGCATTTCGGATGCTCCGTCCGCAACCTTCGGATGGTCGCGGAAATCGCCTTCGGTCGCGATATAGACGCCCAGCTTGACGACCCTAACGACCCTGTCCAGTGAACCGAGATAGTCCCTGGCGGCGGCGAGCGCACTCAGCGTTGCCGTTTCGGCCGCCTTCTTGCCGTCTTCGGCCGTCAGAGCACCGCCGACGCGGCCGATATAGCGCGGCTCATGGCCGACGACCGGCAGCATCCCGCTGAAGAAGACCAGGTTACCGGTCCTTATCGCTTCGACGTAGGCCCCAAAGGGTGTCGGCGGCGGGGGAAGCGTGATGCCGAGTTCCTGCAGCCGCCGTTCCGCGCCGGTTGCCTGCGCTTTCGCATGGTCTACCATCTGCCCAGATGTGCGCCGCCGTCGACGTGCAGCACCTCCCCGGTTACGCGCGGCGCTTCGGTGAGGAAGACGACTGCGTCGGCGATCTCCTCGACGTTCGATATGCCTGCCATCGGCGACAACGTCTTCAGGAAATCCTTCGGATTGTCCTTGTGCAGCGGCGTGTCCACCACACCGGGAGCTACAATATTGAAGCGAATTCCTTGGTTCGCATATTCCATCGCCAGGTTCTTGGAGATGGCGTTGATACCGCCCTTTGTCATCATCGACACCGAAGCGGAGAAACCGGCGATCGGATGATCGGTCAATGGCGTGGTGATGCTGACGACGCTGCCGCCGGTTTTCTGTGTGAGCATCTGCCTGACGACCAGTTGGGTCAGGTGGATGAAGCCCTCGAGATTGGTCGAGGACAATTTTTTGAAGTCGTCCATGGTGAAATCGACGAACGGCTTGGCCAGGAAAATGCCGGCATTGTTGACGAGGCCGTCGATCGAGCCGAACCGGTCGATTGCGGTCCTTGCCACCAGCGCGGCGGTTTCGGCATCGCCAATGTCACCATCGATGAGCGCCAGCTTGTCGGAGGCTTGGAAGGCGTTCGAAGTGCTGACCTGGCGCGAGGTGGCGACCACATTATAGCCGCGCTCGATGAAGGCGTTAACGAGGCCGGCTCCGATGCCCTGCGAGGCGCCCGTGACGATGACTGTTTTTTTCGTAGTCATGCTGATCTCCATAAACTGGTTCGGGCAACGCGGGCCTTGCATTTGCGAAGGCCGGGTCGCTCGAGATGGGGCTGCTGCGAATGCGCCTCCATCGGGTTGTCTTGTTTTCGCAAGGTGAATATGGCGAAAACTCCATTACCCGATTAGATGGAAATATCTGGATTCTCTTTTGCATCCATGCAAAAATATCGCCATGGCTGATCTGAACGATATCGCAGTCTTCGTGAAGGTGGCGCAGTACGGCAGCTTCAGCCGTGCTGCCCATTCCCTCGGCATGCCGGTATCGACGGTCAGCCGGAAGGTGACGTCGCTGGAGGAGCAGCTCGGCGTGACGCTGCTGCAGCGGACGACCCGCAAACTGAGCCTGACCGCCCAGGGCCGGGCCTATTACAACAGGTGCAGCGAACCGCTCGCCCATCTCCTCGACGCCGAGCAGGTACTCACCGAGACACAGAGAAAACCGGAGGGTTTGCTGAAGATCTCCGTGCCTGTCATCTTCGGACAGGAGGTCTTTTACGAATTCGTCTCGGCCTTCCTGAAGGCATATCCGAAGATCCAGGTCGATCTCTTCGTCACCAACCTGTTCCTCGATCTGATCGCGGAGAACATCGACCTCGGCATCCGTTTCGGCGAACTCAAGGATTCGACCATCGTCGCGCAGCGGCTCGGGAAGAGTGTGCGCTATCTGGTCGCTGCGCCCGAGTATCTGAAGGGCAGGGTGCTTCCCTTGAAGCCCGAAGACCTGAAGGACCATCAGTGCATTCTGTTGAACGGCCGCAACGGCGAAGCGGAATGGGATCTCGTGAACGGGCGCAAAACGGTTCGCCTGCATGTGTCGGGGCCGGTATCGAGCCGGGATTTCGATGCGGTGAGCGCCTTCACCTATCGCGGACACGGCATCGGCCTGCTGCCTTCGACCTATTGCGACGAACAGATCAGAAGTGGCGAACTCATCCGCCTGCTGCCGGACTGGTCGTCCGAGGAAATTTTCGTGCACGCCGTCTATCCCACGCGCCGCTTCCTGCCTTCCCGATTGCAGGTCTTTCTCGATGCGCTGAAGGCATGGAAGAACCCCTTGTGGCTTCCCTTGCATTGAAGGCCTTCCGCTCCATCACCGAAAATTGAAGCCGTGCGCGTGGGCGAGCGTCCTGCGTCGGCCAAGCTGTGTTAGAGTTTGCTGGCTTGGATGGCGCAGGGATTGGATTACCAATGCTGACGACACTTGCGGTGCTTATGGGGCTGACAGGCATTACCCCGGCCGCGCAGGCGGGGGGAAGCGAGGTCGACGTGACGCTGGTGCTCGCCGTCGACACCTCGCGGTCGATGGATTTCGAGGAGATCGGCATCCAGCGCGAGGGCTATGTCGAGGCGCTCAAGCACAAGGAATTCATCGACGCGGTGAAGGGCGGGCTGACCGGCCGCATTGCCATCAGCTATTTCGAATGGGCAGGCTATGTCGTCCAGGATTCCGTGATCGACTGGCAGGTGATCGAGACGGAAGAGGATGCGATCGCGTTTGCCGACAAGCTCGAAGCCAGGCCGATTGCCACGCAGCGGCGCACATCGATCTCCACCGCGATCGCCCAGGGCGCCAGCATGATCGTTTCCAGTCCCTTTCAGTCCAGGCGGCAGGTGATCGATGTCTCCGGCGATGGGCCGAACAACTCAGGCGATCCCGTCACCCCCGCCCGCGACAAGGCGGTGGAAGCAGGCATGATCATCAACGGCCTGGCCATCATGCTGCGGCCCTCCGATGCGCCGAACGGGCTCGACAAATATTATGCGGATTGCGTGATCGGCGGCCCCGGCGCCTTCGTGCTGCCGGTCCGCAAGATCGAGGATTTCGCCGTTGCCGTGCGCCGCAAGCTGGTGCTGGAGATCAGTGACCTTTCCCGGCCGGCGACGGTGCAGAAGATCGCTGGCGCTGAGGCGGGCACTGACTGCCTGATCGGTGAGAAGCAGTGGCGGGACATCTTCGACCGCTGATGCCAGAACAGGATGATTTTAGGCCGGGTCGGCCTAAAATCTCAATCCTGTCCTGAATTACATAGTTAGAGCATGATGTCGTCCGAAAACCGCGCACACTTTTCGGCATCATGCTCTACCGGGTCAGCGCGCGGAAGTTATATCCGTCAGTATTTGGTAAGCGGCAGAGACTCGATCCTCGTTGGGATAGTTTTTATTGGCCAAGATGACGATGCCAACTCGCTCTTTCGGGATGAACGCGACATAGGCGCCGAAACCATTCGTTGAGCCGGTCTTATTTATCCATACATCGTCGCGCGGTTCCATTGCGAGCTTCAGTTGCTTGACGGGAATGGTTTTCAGCATCGCGCTGGAATTGTTTTCCATCAACGTCGTCAGCGTCGCGGGATAAGAATACTGCTCCCAAATAAGGTCTTGGGTCATTGCGCCGACATCGAAATATTCGCGATGCGTATTCGTGATCGCCTGCTGGAGCTTTTCGTCCAGCTCGACGAGGCCCATGTTCGCGTCGATGAACCGGATCATGTCGCTTGCTGTGGATTTCACTCCATAGGCCTCGGATGAAAGAATGGCAGGTGTCATACGAACCGGCTCACCGCTTCGCTTGTAACCTTGGGCATAGTCGGCCATCCGCGATTTCGGCACATCGATAAACGTGCTTTTCAATCCAAGGGAGGGAAACAGTTTGCCTTCCATCAAGGCGACGAAACCATCGTCCATGCTTTTCGCCGTTATATAGCCAAGCATCCCGATGCTTGGATTGGCGTAAGTTCGATGGGTTCCAGCCTCGTATGAAGGATGCCAGGCTTCAAAATAGTCCATCAGTTGTTTTTCGGTTTTGACGTCATCAGGAATTTGCAGCGGAAATCCGCCAGCCGTGTGGGTGCCCAAATTCATCAGCGCGACATCGCCGAAGGGGCTTCCCTTCATCGATGGAAGATATTTGCTTGCCTTGTCCGACAGCGAAAGTCGGCCGGTCACCTCAGCGTAGGATGTGAGGGTCACTGTAAACGTTTTGCTGATTGACCCGAGTTCGAACATGGTGGCCGCAGTGACGGGCTTGTCGGTGTCCTTCGACACGACGCCGTAGTTGAAGATGTGGTCCTCTCCGTCAACGGTAATGGCAACGGCCATGCCCGGGATGCCGTATTTATCCATGATCGGTTTGATCGCGTTGTCCGAGATGGCTTGCAGTTTCATCTCGTCAGCCGCAAAGCCATTTGAGGAAATGCATGTCGCGACCAGGGCGGCTGATAGAATTCCTATCCAATCAAGCTTCATTTTTTCATCCTCCAGACGCGGTTCAATCAGCGCAAAGGCGCATGAGGACGGCGTTTAATGGCACTGTTTTGCGGCAGCAAACGATGATATCTCGGAGGAGATACAAGAAAATCTAGGGCTAAGATGGTTCGGCAATTCCTCCCTTTGAATGGCTTGAGAGCCTTCGAAGCTTCGGCGAGACATCTCAGCTTCACCCGCGCCGCAATCGAACTTTGCGTTACTCAGGCCGCCGTAAGCCAGCAGGTCAAAAGCCTCGAGAAGCGATTGGGCGTTGCGCTTTTCCAGCGCCTCCCAAAGGGTTTGAAAATCACCGCGGAAGGTGAAGCTCTTTTGCCGACGTTGACCAATTCCTTCGATCAAATGGCAATCACGCTGGACAGGATTGAAGCCGGGCAAGTTCGGGAATTGCTGTTTTTGGGCGTGGTTGGAACCTTTGCTGTCGGCTGGTTGTTGCCAAGGCTTCCGGATTTTCAACAGCAGCATCCATTCATCGACGTGCGCATTTCGACAAACAATAATCGCGTCGATATGGCCGCTGAGGGGCTGCATTTTGCCATTCGCTTCGGCAGCGGCTCCTGGCACGGCACAGAAGCACTGCGTCTGTTCGACGCTCCGCTTTCGCCTCTGTGCACCCCCAGACTGGCAGACCGTTTAAGCTCGCCCGCAGATCTGGCCGAAGCGACGCTTTTGCGGAGCTATAGGGCCGACGAGTGGAGTACCTGGTTCGCGGCAGCTGATGTTCCGCCGGCGGCACAGGTCAACGCAGGGATCGTTTTTGACTCTTCCCTCGCCATGATGGAGGCGGCCATGCAAGGATTGGGAATTGCTCTGGCGCCGCCGTCGATGTTTTCCAGGCATCTGTCATCAGGGGCTATATTACAACCTTTTCCCACGACCATATCATTGGGCAGCTATTGGCTGACTCGACTTCAATCAAGGCCGCCAACGGCAGCCATGCTCGCATTTTCAGATTGGATAACGTCGCAGATCTCTTCCGCATCTCAATGACAGCTTCTGGCGGATCGCGATCCTCGACCTGACGTCGGCAAGGAGATCGGTGAATTTGGTGAGGCATAGACACGATAAAACATTTCGGTATGGCGCGCGCCATACCGAAATGCCCTTGCTTCTCAGAGGATGTTGCCGCTTTTGCCTATAAGGGCAGCTGCTTGCCGGCCTGTTCGCTGACCATGTATTCCGCGTACCAGTCCGGCCAGCCTTCGTCGTGCTTGCCGCCGTTTCGCTTCTCGTGTTCACCATGGGCAGTTGCCGCACGGCGGAGTGCTGACGCAAGCTCGGTCGACGTCGTGAATTTCGTCTCGTCGGCGTCGATGCGCCCCGGTAGCCGCGTGGTGACTTCCTGGAACAGCCAGCCGTTGCCGTCGGGATCCTTGAATGAGGCGAAGGAGCGATAGCTGCGGTGATCGGGATCGCGGCCGGCGATCCGCAGGCGGCCGAACAGATAGGGTTCGTCCTTTCCGGCATAGACGCCGGCAGCGTCATGGAACACTTCGCTCACCTCGATGCCGCGGGCGATGAGATCGCGGCGGGCGGCCTCGATGTCGGAGACGATCAGGTAAAGCCCCTGGGCGGAACCGGGGGCCGCGGCGGTGACGTTCTTGCCGAAGATGATCGCGCAGCCGGAGCCGGGCGGGGTAAACTGAATTACACGGAAATCGGCATCATTGGCGAAGTCGGCGTCGAGCCGCCAGCCCAGGCCGTCGTAGAAACGTTTGGCACGATCGACGTCGGAAACAGGGATGACGACCACCTCGAGCTTGGTGTCGACGGGCTGTGTTCTCGGGGTCTCAATGGGGGTTTCACTGCGCATTGCATTGCTCATCTTCAGCTCCTTGGGGTTTTGGATGCGTTAAGAATGGCGATACATGTCAGTGGCCAGTGGACCACAGCGCGGTGAGGCCGTCGAATCAATTATTCTGTCTGATTTGGCCGTGTAGCGGATTTGTATCGAAGCGGCGGGACTGTTCCCGCCGTCTTCTGCTCGTCGAACCGCTGACTACGCGGCAAGAGCGGCGCGGGTTTTGCCGATCGTCAGAGCTGCCTTTGCCGCTTCACGGCCTTTCTCGACGAAGTGCGCGCGGTAGATCTGCTTGTGATGTTCGGTTTCCTGATACTGGTGCGGCGTCAGTGACACCGACAGCACCGGCACGCCCGTATCCATGCCGGCGCGCATCAGCCCATCGACGACGGCCTGGGCGACGAATTCGTGGCGGTAGATTCCGCCGTCGACGACGAAGGCGGCGGCAATGACGGCGCCGTAACGCCCGGTTGCCGCAAGATCGCGGGAAAGCAGCGGCATCTCGAATGCGCCGGGAACATCGAACACGTCGACCTGCTCGGGCGGAACGAGTTGGTAGAAGCCATCAAGTGCGCGGTCGACGATGTCGGCGTGCCAGCTGGCTTTGACGAAGGCGTAGCGGGTGGGTGTCACGGTAATCTCCTTTGGCGAACAGACACATCACCCAAGGCGATCACGAACGTTCCCGACAGCCGCAAGGGCGGCAGGAACGCACGTTCTCTTTCATCCGGACTATGACCGTCGGCTCAGGCATCTCACCTGATCTGCTGACCCTTCCTGAGAAGGCGCTCGCGGGCTCGCAATCAAAATTGCATACCGCCGGTAGGGACTTTCACCCCGCCCTGAGAACGGCGCGAACAATAGTGGGAAGGCGGCGGGCTGGCAATAGGTCGAATGCTTTCGCGACCGGAGCTGGATCAGGGCTCTCCAAGCGGCGCTTTCGCTCGTTCGCCGATGGCGACGGGCAATCCCTCTTGCGGAGGAGGGGCTTGCGCCTACATGCTCTCTGTGAGGACATCTAGGTCAGAAATACCACGACAAGACAGGACGCGCTGTCTCCGCCTGGGCGGGGCCGTGACAACCATGGGAGAGAGTGATGCCAGAATCTTTCGTCGTTCACCGCGAGGCGCATATCGCGGCGCCGCCGGCCGCGGTGTTTGCGCTGATGACCGATCCGGAGAAGATCCTGCGCTGGATGGGAACGGAAGCGCAGGTCGAGCCGCAGCCCGGCGGACTCTATCTCGTCAACGTCACCGGCGCCCGCTTTGCGCGCGGCTCGTTTCGTGAGGTGGTGCCGGTTCATCGCCTTGCCTACAGCTTCGGCTGGGACGGCAGCGAGGTGGTGCCGCCGGGGTCGAGCCTGGTCGAGATCGACCTGATCGAGCAGGGGGGCGGAACGCTGTTGCGGCTCACCCATAGCGGCCTGCCCAGCGCCGATCAATGCGCCGGCCATGCGGAAGGCTGGGCCCATTACCTCGGGCGGCTGACCGAAGTCGCCGCCGGGCGTGATCCAGGTCCTGACCCTTTTTACGGCAGGACGTAGCCCGGCTTTTCCGCCTTCAACATCGCCCGCTGCCAGAACAGGATGATTATAGGCGGGATCTGCCAAAAGTCTGAATTCTGTTCTAAATTAAAGAGTTAGGGCATAAGGTCGTCCGAAAACCGCTCACGCTTTTCGGCATCATGCTCTAGCGCCAAACATGAACACGCAGTTCATCTCCAGTTCAATTTAGTGGCCATAAAGTGGGGACGGCTGGATTGAAAATGGAGTTCTCGATGAAAGCGCTTTCTATCGCGGCCGCCTTGCTCGTTGGCGGCCTCTCGATCGGCACAGCTGAGGCGACGCCGATGGGGACAATCAATGTCCAGAGCAATGTCACAAAGGTCGACTACGCCTGCGGTCGCGGCTGGCATCTGACGCGCTGGGGCGAATGCCGGCGAAACTGGAGACGCCCGCCGCCGGTAGCTTTCTACGGTGGTCCGCCCCGCTGGGGCTGGGAGCGGCGTCACCGGGATTGGGATGATGGCCCGCGCTGGCGCCATGAGAGGCGCTGGGATCGCGACCGGCGTTGGCGGGATGACGACTAAAGGTCTCGCTTAGATGTAATGGATGAAGGCCGGAGCGATTTTCGCCCGGCCTTTTCTAATGAAACAGCTTCGCCCACGCTGACAGCCAGCGTTCTCCCGATTTGCCCGAGAGGGTCAGATCCTGCCGACGAGCCAGTGCTTGTCGTCGATCAATTCCTCGAGCTCGATGGGATCCTTGACGCCGAATTCGAACCATTCGACGAGTTCTTTCGCCTTGCGGCTGCTCTCCTCCGCCGTCAGCTCGACCTGATACCTTTCGCACCATCGCCAAAGGATCGACGTCAGCAGCGTCATGTCATTCCCATCCAGCGGATCTTTCGGCCAGAATATCGTGCCCATCGTACCCCTCAATCACACGATGACGAACGGCCCTATAATGGAATCAAACTCGCGCAAGTTTAAAGTGTTTATTTTTTGTTTTCCACCGTGGCGAATGGTTTTCGACAGGGGAGCGGACGTCCTTTTTCGAATCCGGGGATGACCGCAAGCGGTCACTCCGGGGATGTCCTTGCGGCCGCCCCGGTGAGCGTGCGATGTTAAGCCATGGATCTGCCGTCCCCCCTTGCCTGGCTGATTGACGAGGCCGGCGCCTCGCCTGGTCCCGAACGGTTTCTGGCCGAACTCGGGCGCCGGCTGCTGGCCGATGGCCTGCCGCTTTCCGGTGGCGCGCTGACGCTTTCGGTGCCGCATCCGATCATCGCGCGGCGCACCTGGCTGTGGCGGGCCGAGACCGGTGCTGTCATCGAGGCGTTGGCCTTCGCCGCGGCTCCGCAGAGTGAGGCCGGGCGCGAGTGGCTGGCCGGGCTGGGACCGGTATGGGAGGACAGGATCGGGCCTGCACAGGACAATCAGATATCTGACAGACCGGTGCTCGGCTGGGCGGGTATCGCCAATGGGGCAGGGGCCGGTGCATTCGGCCCGGCTGAGGCTGGCCTGCTGCGCGAGGTCGCGCGTTTTGCTGGAGCGCCGCTCGCGGCCTTGGCGGCGCGGGAGGCGAAGGCCGCGCTGCTTGAAGCCTATCTCGGCCGGCGCAGCGCCGCCCGGGTGCAGGCCGGCGCCCTTGCCCGCGGCACCGGCGAGACCATCCGCGCAGCCCTTCTCTGCGCCGATCTGCGCGACTTCACCGCGCTCTCCGAGGTGACAGAGCCTCACGTGATGATCACTGCACTAGACGCCTGGTTCGACCGTGTCGCAGGCGCCGTGCATGCCTTCGGGGGCGAGGTGCTGAAGTTCATCGGCGACGGCGTGCTGGCGATCTTTCCGGTCACGGCCACGTCGAGCGAGGGCGACGCCGCCCGAGGGGATTGCGAGGCCTGCGAGGCAGCACTGCGCGCGGTCGCCGCCAGCCGCGCCGGCATGGCCCATCTCGATCAGGTGCGCCAGGCGCAGGGGCTGGCGCCGCTGCCCTTCGGCGCAGCATTGCATTTCGGCGAGATCCTGTGGGGCAATATTGGTGCTGCCGACCGGTTGGACTTTACCGCCATCGGCCCCGCCGTCAATCTGGTCAGCCGGCTGGAAGGGCTGTGCAAGCCGCTCGGCCGAAGCGTGCTGATCTCGGGCGCGGTTGCGGCGAATGCGGCGACGGCACTGATGCCGCTCGGAGAGCACACCTTGCGTGGCATCGCCGACCCTTGCGCGGTCTTCACCCTGCCTGAGGATTGAGCTGCGGATAGGGCACTTGCATTTATGCAAAGAAAGCTTTGCAAAGATATATTTGCAATAGTAGGCTTCCGGCATGAAAAATCCGCGCCCGCAGCCTGCTCAATCCGCCACCGCACCCCGCACCCTCAGCCGTGTCGTGCCCGATCCAACCGCGCTGAAGGCGCTGACGCATCCTGTCCGGCTACGCATGCTCGGCATGCTGCGGGTCGATGGACCCGCCACCGCGACGCAGCTTGCGGCGCGGCTCGGGCTGAATAGCGGCGCGACCAGCTATCACCTACGTCAGCTCGCCCAGTACGGCTTCATCGAGGAAGCGCCGCATGCTTCGCGGCGCGACCGCTGGTGGCGCGCCAGCCACGAGCTCACCTCGGTGCCGGCAAGCGAGGTTGAGGGCGAAGGGTTGGATCTCGATCTCGCCTTCAACCAGGCGATACTCTCTCTGCAGGTCGGCCATATGCAGCAGGCGCTGGAGGAATATGCCGAGCTGCCGGCGGAATGGCGCAAGGCGAGTACAGCCAGCGACATCATCATCCCGATGACGGCGGAACAGGCCGAAGCCCTGACCAGGCGGCTGACCGATATCATTCTCGAAGCGATGCGGGTGGCTCCGCCTTTGGGAGAGCTCGCACCCCCGGATATGGTTCCTTTCTCGATCATGCTGCACGCCTTTCCCTATCCGGGCCGGCTCCCGCATCGCGAGGGGGATGATGGGTCATGAAGAAGGGCGGGCCATTCCTGGCGCTTGCCGCGGCCGAGACGCTTTCGCTTTCCGGCACGCGGCTGTCGACCATCGCTATTCCCTGGCTGGTGCTGAGCACGACGGGCAGCCCCGTTTTAACAGGGCTGACGGCGATGATGGAGATGCTGCCCTATGTCGCCGCCAAGGCGCTCAGTGGGCCGCTGATCGACCGCGTCGGCCCGAAGCGCATCGCTGTCGTCTGCGACATCGCTTCGGTGGCCGTGGTGATGCTGGTGCCGATGCTCGACTGGTTCGGCCTGCTTGGTATGCCGCTGCTGCTGCCTGTTGTCTTTGCCATGGGTGTGCTGCGCGGTCCATCCGATGCTGCCAAACAGGCGATGGTGCCGGATATTGCCGAATTGGCGGCCGTGCCGATCGAACGGGTGACCGGCGTCGTCGGCGCCATCGAGCGGCTGGCCTCAACGGCGGGTGCTGCGGGTGCCGGAGCGCTGATCGGCTTGATCGGCCCGGGCCAGGCGCTCGTCGTCAATGCCATTACCTTCGCTGCCGCGGCGCTGATCGTTGGAGTGGGCATCCCCCGGCTCAGGAGTATGTCTGAGCTACGCGACGCGCCCGAGGCCCGGCCGGGCGGGATGTCGTCCTATCTCGGCGATCTCAGGGAAGGCTGGCGCTTTCTGCGCGGCGACGCGGTCCTCGTCAGCATTGTCATCATGGTGGCGACCACCAACCTGCTGGACCAGGCCTATCACGCGGTGCTGCTGCCCGTCTGGACGCAGAGCTCAGGCCATGGCCCGGAATTGCTGGGGGCGATGTTTTCGGCCTTCACCGGCGCCTCGATCGCGGGTGCTGCGATTGCCGCTGCGATCGGCGAGCGGATGCCGCGCCTGATGGTTTATACCGTGGCCTTCCTGCTGACCGGATTTCCGCGCTTTCTCGTTATTGCGCTGGATGCGCCGCTCTCCCTCATCTTCCTCACCCTGACAATCGCGGGATTTGCCTCGGGCTTCCTCAATCCGATCCTGTCGGCAGTGATCTTCGAGCGCATCCCCAAGCCGCTGACCGGCCGTGTCACCGCGATGAACGCCGCCCTCTGCTTCGCGCTCATCCCCTTCGGCGGCCTCGTCGGCGGCGCACTGATCAGCATGATCGGCCTTGCCGCGGCGCTCTCGCTCACCGGGGTCGCCTATCTCGCCGCAACGCTCTTTCCCCTGGCGCTGAAGAGCTTCCGCGGCTTCTACAAGCCTATCACCCAGAGCTAGCGTCGCGGTTGCTTGCCTGGCCCAGGTGCCCAAGCTCCTCGACCATCAGATCGATGAAACGGCGGACACGCGGTTCCAGCAGGCGTTTGTCGGGATAGAGAGCGACGATCTTTGCGTCGTCAGTTTCGAGGCCGGGCAGGACCTGCCGGAGGCGCCCGGCGAGGAGATCATCGGCGACGAGAAAATCGGGAAGGAGGGCAATCCCTAGTCCCGCCAGGGCGGCGTCGCGGATCGCCTCTGCGCTGTCGAGCCTCAGACGGCTGCGCCCTTGCGCTTTGACCCAGGGACCGCCTTCCCCGCGAAAGCGCCAGCCCTGCCTTTGATTGCGGCTGGCAAAGATCAGGCAGTCGTGGGCCGTGATATCGTCGATATCGCCCGGCTCCCCGCGCTCTGCGAGGTAAGACGGCGAAGCGCAGAGCCGCGCCTTGTATCTGGCGACCGTGCGCGCGATCAGGCCGGTGTCCGTCGCCGTCGCGCCGATCCGGATTGCCAGATCGAAGCCGTCCTCGACGATGTCGGCCGGGCGATCGGTGAAGCTCACTTCGACCTGGATGTCGGGCCAGGCCCGAAGATATTTTTTAAGCAGGGGCAGCATGACGAGCCGCCCGAAGGCATCGGGAACAGTGAGCCTGAGAACGCCTCGCGGCGTGCTGTTCTGCCCTGCCACGCTCGCCTCCGCCTCGTCGACCGATGTAAGAATCTGCAGCCCGCGCTCGTAGAACATCCGGCCTTCGTCGGTCAGGCTCAGCGTCCTCGTCGTGCGGTTGAGCAGGCGCGCGCCGAGCCGGTCTTCCAGGCGGATGACCGCCTTGCCTGCCGCCGAACGGGAAAGGCCCATGGCTTGGCCGCCGGCGATAAAGCTCCCCGCATCGACGACGGCCATGAAGATCAGGATATCGTTCAAGTTTGTACGCGGCATGAGGCAACTCGAGCGGTTCGGCTAGATCAATAAGTCGGGCAGTCATGGGATCGTTCAAGGCCCGGACCATCAACGCCCATCGCGGCAGTAAGGTCCCCTACGCTTCGCTTCTATGTAGACGTCCTTTCGCCAATCAACCTGCTATAGCAGCCATTGCACCGGATCGCAGGCAAAGATGGGCACTGGAAAGCCGGGCTACAGCATGTCGCCGAGGCTCCAGTGGTTGTTCCATCGGACGTCGATCTCGTCGTCGACATTCTGATATCTTATGTCGGTGGAGAGGCGCAGCCGCCGGCTGCGGTCCTGATTGATGGTCGAGGCGTGGATCATGTAGGGCGAGTGGAGCACCACGTCACCGGCCTCATAATCGGCCGCGAGCCAGCGGGTGTCGAAGCGCTCCGCCATATCCGGGAGATCCTTCGAGACCCAGCCGCCTTCCGCCATGTGGCTGTTATAGGCGCTGATCCGCTCGTCCGGGGAAAGATCGCCACTCCTGGCCCGGAACTCGGCTTCCATCTTGACGCCCAGCGCGTGCGAGCCTTCGAGGTAAACCAGGCCGCCCATCTCGGTGGGGATGTCGCCGATTGGAATCCAGGCCGTCACCAGGCGGCTGGTGCCGCCGCGGAGATAGACGAGATCGTAGTGGGCGGGCGTGGCCGTCGACGATCCCGGCTGGACGAAACGCATGAGCTTGCGCTTATGCAGATAGGAAATGCCCTGCAGGAAATCGTCCATGAAGCGGGCGAGCGGCGGTTGCGCACAAAAGCCTTCATAGGCGGCTGAGCGGACGAGCGACATCAGGCGGCGATCCGCCAGGCTCCTGTCGAAGTCACCGGCAGACGCAATGCCAAGGGAAAAATCGCTGCCGGGCTCGATCAGTCCGGTTTCGGCGAGATGTTCGAGGACCCAGCGGCGGAAGTCGATCACGCCAGCCTTCGGCAGAAGGCCTTTCAGCCAGACATAGCCATCGTCCTGGTAGCGGCGGCGGATGGCGTCGACGCCGATGGCGGGATCGGTCGGCGTGAGCCAGCCCGTTCGCTCCGCAGGCAAGGTCTTGCCATCGGCGGCAAGGGGAAATTCCGGCTTTCGGACCTGCATGACCTCCGCAGCAATTGACATTTCACTCCTCCGTCGCTTGAGTTGGTTTGTCATCAATTACCTGATCCTGCGCGCCAACCGACATAGAGGAAATTCACACCTGGACTTTTCGCTCATCATGAGAAACACTGAAGCCATCTATAGAACGCCGCTTGCCGCTGCCGGCGGACTTGCGGTCACCGGCAGCGGCAGGCAGCAGGCCCGCCGTGCGGTGACGGAGCGAAAACTCCCGAGTTTCGCCGTTGTCCTGGTAGAGCGCGGGCAGGGCTGGCTGGAAACCGCCGCCAGCGGCCGCCTGAGCCTGACTGGACCTGCATTGTTCTGGCTGTTTCCCAACCGGGTGCATTCCTATGGCCCCGACGAAGGCGGCTGGGACGAGCGCTGGGCGCTTTTCGAAGGATCTTTCACGCGGGACTTCGTGAGGTTGAGGATCATCTCCGAGCGACATCCCGTCGTGGCTTTGCATCATCTCGATGAGATGGTCCGGCTGTTCGGCAAGCTTCATGCCGATCTGCTTGACGATACCAATCTCGGGCAGGCATCGGCGGCATTGATGCTGCATCGCATCGTCATATCAGTCGCCAGACAGGCAAGTGGCGCGGCCGATCGACGCCAGGAAAGGCCGCCCGACATGGCGAAAATCGTGGAAACGCTACGGCGGCGGGCGATGCAACCGTTGGACCTCGCAGCCTTTGCCGCCGAGCACGGCATGTCGCCGGCCACGCTGCGCAGGCGGTTCACGCTCGAAACCGGATTGCCTCCCAAGGCATTTCAGCTTCGGGCGCGCATGGATCATGCCAAACAGTTATTGGCAACCACCGACGAAAAGATCGAAACGGTGGCCGCCATGATCGGCCTGGACGATCCGTTTTATTTTTCGCGTGTTTTTCACGAACGTGAAGGCTGCAGCCCTCGCGAATTCCGCGAGAGGTATCCGCGAGTTTGAGAGGCCGGCAGCTGTGGCCGGAGCGTCAGCGCCAACCCATCGCAGGCGCGACATGGGTCAGGATAGCTTCGATGACATGAGCGTTGTAGTCGACGCCGAGCTGGTTGGGGACGGTGAGCAGCAGCGTGTCGGCTTCGGCGATTGCCTCGTCCTCGGCGAGCTGCTTGATCAGGGCATCGGGTTCGGCGGCATAGCTGCGACCGAAGATCGCCCGGGTCTTCTCGTCGATGAAGCCGATCTTGTCCTCACCGTCGTTGCCGTAGCCGAAATAGGCGCGGTCGCGATCGTCGACGAGCGCGAAGATGCTGCGGCTGACCGAGACGCGAGGCTGGCGCGTGTGGCCGGCTTCTTTCCAGGCCTCGCGGTATGCCCGGATCTGGTCGGCCTGCTGGACGTGGAAGGGCTCTCCCGTCTCATCGTCCTTCAGCGTCGAGCTCTGCAGGTTCATACCAAGTTTGGCTGCCCACACGGCGGTGGCATTGGAGCTGGCGCCCCACCAGATCCGTTCACGCAGGCCCTCGGAATGCGGCTCGAGGCGCAGCAGGCCAGGCGGGTTCGGAAACATTGGCCGCGGGTTCGGCTTGGCAAAACCTTCGCCGCGCAACACTTCGAGGAAGACTTCGGCATGGTGGCGGGCCATGTCGGCCTCGCTCTGGCCTTCGGGCGGGGCATAGCCGAAATGGCGCCAGCCATCGATCACCTGTTCGGGCGAACCGCGGCTGATGCCGAGCTGCAGACGGCCGCCGGCGATGAGGTCGGCCGCACCGGCATCTTCGGCCATGTAGAGCGGGTTTTCGTAGCGCATGTCGATGACGGCAGTGCCGATCTCGATGCGGCTGGTTCTCGCGCCGACGGCTGATAGCAGCGGGAAGGGTGCTGCCAGCTGTCGGGCGAAGTGGTGCACGCGGAAATACGCCCCGTCAGCACCGAGCTCCTCGGCCGCGACGGCAAGGTCGATCGACTGCAGCAACGCATCGCCGGCCGAGCGCGTCTGCGATTGGGGCGAGGGCGTCCAGTGCCCGAACGAGAGAAAACCGATCTTCTTCATACCGATGCCGCACCTTGATCCGTTGTATCTGGGGTCGACCGGTCATCGCACAGTTTCGGCCTGGAAGACAATCGGAACCGAAAGGGGCCGAGCGCGTGCAGCGCTTTTCCCGCACGACCACATGGCGCTGCTCGGCCTATGAATACCGGGCGGTGGCGACGGGCGCGATGAGCTTTGCCCTGAACGCCGAGCTCAAACCCTGGGACCACGCCGCCGGCGTCCTGATCCACCACGAAGCCAGCGGCTATAGTGCGCTCCTCTCCGGCGAAGCCTATCGGCCGGCGATGACCAAGGGCTGGCTGCTGTTGGCGCCGGATGCCGAAAGCTGGGAAGCGATCCGGCGGAGTTTTGCCGAGGGGTGATGGCGGTTGGCACGCTGGCGGAAAATCTAGCGAAGGCGCCCACTTGAAGCGGGAGGCGCAAGACGCGGCCCTTGACCCAACCCTCTTCCAGTACACGGGGCGAGGGGACGTGGCATGCGGGAGGTGGGCAGGGAACGGAGGAAGTGCAGGCAGACTGATGAGGGTTTTATTTTGTGCCGATAGCGGTCGCTCGAACATCGTAACGACTAGCGGAAACCTGAGCTTATTTGTATCGTCGCTTAGCGGGGTTGCGCCATTTGCATGACAGGGTGATCCCATCAAGGCGCTTACTACTCGCCAGAGGCTGCATGAAAATCATAGATAATACAACGACGTCCCGTGCAATCGGTTGTATTCTCGGTCAACTGGCAGGAGATGCGCTTGGCTCGCTGGTGGAGTTTCAGACGCCCCAAGAAATACGCCAGAAATATCCCCGTGGCGTCCGCGAAATTCATGATGGCGGCGCATGGAACACCATTGCCGGTCAACCAACTGATGACTCCGAGATGGCGCTGGCTTTGGCCAGATCGATTGTCGCGGAAGGAGCATACATTCAAGACGCTGCCCGACGGGCCTATGAAGACTGGCTGGCATCCAAGCCTTTCGACATTGGCCGGACGGTATATAGTGGAATTCGCTACGAGCCTGATCATCAAAGCCAAGCCAATGGTGCGCTCATGCGCGTGTCACCTCTCGGCATTTTTGGATCTCAGTTTCCAACCGAACGGGTCGGGTTCTGGGCGGAACAGGACGCCATCATCACACATCCGAACCTTGTGTGCCGGCAGATCAACAATCTCTTTGCTCGCGCGCTATCGTACGCAATTGCCGAGGGCCCGACGCCTCGAGATGTTTATCAGACGATCAGAAAATGGTCCGATGAGCTTGGTGTCCATGACAGCATTCGTGATGCAATCGCCGCCGCCGAAAAGGAACCGCCAAAGGACTTCGTGAATCAGCAAGGCTGGGTCCTGATCGCGTTTCAGAATGCCTTTTTTCAATTGCTGCATTCGAATTCCTTGGAGGACGGCGTAGTGAGCACCGTCTCAAATGGTGGTGATACTGATACGAACGCAGCGATTGCTGGAGCTCTGCTCGGTGCGATTCATGGGGAGTGCGCAATTCCCAGCCGATGGCGTGAATCGATACTTTCCTGCCGACCACACGAGGGAAACCCAAAGGTCGCGCATCCAAGGCCTGAACTATATTGGCCGGTTGATTGCATCGAGCTTGCCAGTCAGTTGTTGAAGAGGGCTGGTTAGCAATCCCGTACCCATCCATGGATCGGCACCCTCGATGGCCGATGCGCCGATCAATATGCGAACTCAAGCCAAAGGCGAGGCAATCGCCGTAAGTGCCGGGAAATGAGTCGGATTTTCTGTCGGCAGTATTGAGATCTGCCGCGGCGATCCGGACTTCACTTGACCCCCGACAGGCGCTAAAAATGAAACATGCGCTACACGTTCGCCATAGGTGATATCCACGGCTGTATCGATCCGCTGAACAGGATGATCGATCGGGTCGAGGCTTATGCGTCTGAAGGGACCGTCGTCTTCCTTGGCGACTATGTCGATCGCGGGCCTGACAGCAAAAGCGTCCTCGACCGGATCATCGCCGGTCCATCGGACCCGTGGCGATGGTTCTGCCTGAAAGGCAATCATGAGGACCTGATGGTTGCTGCCTATGCCGATAGCGACAGCAGAGACGTCTGGATCGGCATCGGCATCGGCGGACTTGAAACCGAAATGTCCTATGGCGGCAGAGTTCTGCCCCAGCATCTGCAATGGGCGGCCGATCTTCCCTTCATGCACATTGATCGATATCGCATCTTCGTCCATGCCGGCGTCGATCCAGCATTTCCGCTGGAGCAGCAGAGCGAGCACGATCTTCTCTGGTTACGGTTCCCTCCCGGTGAGTCCAGCGACTATTGGGGCAAGCACCTGGTCCACGGCCATACACCGTCGCTGTCCAACCCAGTGACGACAGGAAACCGCACCAACATCGACAGCGGCTGCGTCTTCGGTGGCAAACTTTCCTGCGCGGTCTTCGACGACGAGATTGCCGGCGGGCCAATCGACTTTATCGAGGTGAGGGCATGAACTTGGTCGCGCCGGTAGGAGGTAAAGCCGGACGCGGCTGAGTGGGAGTGCGGCTTGCTCCCTCTTCTCCCCGCTGGGAAGAAGAGATACCGGTGGCGTCGTGGAGCGTTATGGGGGGCTTGTGCCCCGCCAGCCAGCGGCGAGCCGCAGCCAGGGTGCCAAGTGGAAGCCGCTCATCAGCAGGTACATCGGCACCATTCCGCCGATCGGGAAGGCATCCGGCATTGTCGTGCAGATCATCTCGGCGCTGCCGGTCGTGGCTGTCAGCACCGCCATGATCGCGAATGTCGGAGCGGCTGCAAGCGACAGCCAATCGGCGGCGCGGCCGGTGATCCGGCTGCCTGGGCTAGCCATGCCACCGCTCGGTTTCCCAGCTGATCCATCCGCGGCGGCAGCCAGCGAGAGCCATTCGGCGGCGTTGAGAGCGACGTTGCCGTCGCCTCTGCTTGGAGTGTGGGCGGAGAACAGCATCGGCGTCACTCCTTGCCGTACCGGTCGTGGTGGCGCCACCAGATGCCGGTTTCGTTGCGGCCCTTGGGGGCGCGGTCGAGCCATTGATACATGCCCCATAACCCGTCCAGCCCGCGCGCATAGCTGGAATAGCTGTGGTAGACGGCACCGTCGATGAGCTCGAAGGCGCTGACACCCGGGCGGTCGCGGGTATAGGTGGGGACATCGGTGCCGGTCATGGCGGCGATCTGGGTGATCGGCGCCTCGCTGTCGCGGGGCTGCCGCTCCTGGACAGTCCTTGCAGCGAGCGGTTGGGGGGCGGGCGGTTCGCGGCGGTAATTATAGTCTACATCGCCCTGGTGCTGCTGCTCGGCAGAGAACCAGACGCTGAAATCGCCGTTGAAGTCGCTGCCAAAGGACGACGCCCAGGGAAAGCTCCAGTCCATCCGTCGCTTGAAAGCTTCGAGCTTTGCCAACGGCGCGCGGGAGACCGCCCAAAAGGCGACGTCGTGGTTCTCCAGGTGAACGAAGAAGCCGTTGAAGCCATCGGCGATCGACGAGCAGGACGGGCATCCCGCGGTATAATCCGGCCCAAACATGAAGTGATAGACGAGAAGCTGCGAGCGCCCGCCGAAGAGATCCTTCAGCGAGACGTTGCCGCCGTCGGTGTCGAAGCGATATTGCTTGTCGATCCTCACTCGCGGCAATTGCTGGCGCTTCATCGCCAGCGCGTCGCTCTGCCGGGTCAGTTCCTTCTCCTCCTCGAGCAGATCGAGCCTTGCTGCCAGCCACTGCTGTCGTGTTGCGTTCAGCTGTTCCGTCATGGGTCTTCTCCTTTGCCTGTCTCTCGTCGTAGCATCCGGCGCAGGCTTGCTTGCCGGTCGACGACAAATCTAAGGCCAGGTGGGGAAATGGTGGGAGTGACAAGTGTGACGGGATTTGAATGGACTCGCTGATCACGGCGGCGGCGCGGGCGCTTGCAGCGGGAGATGCGCTTGGCGCGCTGAAGCGGGTGGCGCTGCGCGACGATGCGCCGGCGCTGGCGCTGCGCGGCATCGCGATGGCGCAGCTCGGTGATCTCGTCCGCGCCAAGGCGCTGCTGAAGAGTGCGGCGCGTGCCTTCGGCCCGCGGGAGGCGATGGCCCAGGCCCGCTGCGTGGTCGCCGAGGCCGAGATCGCGCTCGTCTCGCGCGATCTCACCTGGCCGCCCAAGGCGCTGGAGGCGGCGCGCAAGGTGCTCGAAGCGCATGGCGACAGGGTCAATGCCGCCCATGCCAGGAATGTCGAGCTTCGCCGGCTGGTGCTGATCGGCCGGCTCGACGAGGCCGAGCGGGCGCTGGAAACGCTCGATCCAACGCCGCTGCCGCCGGCGGCAAGGGCCGCTCATGAGCTGGTGGTCGCGGGCATCGCGATCCGGCGCCTGCAGACGAATACGGCGCACGAGGCTCTCGACCGGGCGAGGCGGGCTGCACGCGAGGCCGGTATGCCGGTATTGACGGCGGAGGTGGAAAATGCCGCCCACGTGCTCAGCGCGCCGGTGGCGCGGCTGATCTCGCGCTGGCGGGAAAGCCCGCTGTTGCTCGAGGAGGTGGAAGAGCTGCTGGGTTCGGGCACGCTTGTCGTCGATGCCTGCCGCCACGTCGTGCGCGACGACCAGCTGTCGGTGTCGCTGGCAAAGCGGCCCGTGCTCTTCACGCTCGCCCGGACGCTTGCCGAAGCCTGGCCGACGGATGTGGCACGCGGCACACTCATCGCGCGCGCCTTCCGCGGCAAACATGCCGATGAATCGCATCGCGCCCGGCTGCGCGTCGAGATCGGCCGGCTGCGCGCCGAACTGCGGGGACTGGCGGAGGTTTCGGCGACGAAACGCGGCTTTGCGCTTTCGCCGCGGCGTGCCGAAGAGACCGCCGTGCTGGCGCCGCTGGTCGAAGGTCAACACGGGGCGGTGCTCGCCTTTCTCGCCGATGGCGAGGCGTGGTCGAGCTCGGCGTTGGCGATCGCGCTCGGCGCCAGCCCGCGCACCGTGCAGCGGGCGCTGGATTCGCTCGCCGATGAAAGCAGGGTGCAGTCCTTCGGGCGCGGGCGGGCGCGGCGCTGGATGAGCCCGCCGTTACCCGGTTTCCCGACGATCTTGTTACTCCCGGGACCGTTGCCAAGCGATTAGTATGGCCTGACTGATGAGGATGGCCCTACGGGCGAATAGGATGGAAGAGATGAAAAAATCGGCTGCGACGATCATCCGTGAATATGGACCTTTTCCCGGTGCCGAGCGCGTCAACGGCGTCACCTTCGACGGTGAACACGTCTGGTTCGCCTCGGGCGACAGGCTGAACGCGCTCGATCCCGCAAACGGCGAGGTGGTGCGCTCGATCGAGGTCGCATCGCATGCCGGCACGGCCTTCGATGGCGAGTTCCTCTATCAGATCGCCGAGGATGTCATTCACAAGATCGACCCGAAGTCCGGTCGTATCCTTTCCACCATCCCGGCGCCGGGCAATGGTGGCGATTCCGGCCTTGCCTGGGCCGAAGGCTCGCTTTGGGTCGGCCAGCACCGCGGCCGTAGGATCCATCAGATCGACCCGGAAACCGGCAAGATCCTCCGCACCATTGAATCCAACCGCGTCGTGACAGGCGTCACCTGGGTCGACGGCCAGCTCTGGCACGGCACCTGGGAGGGCGATGACAGCGACGTCAGGCGCATCGACCCGGAAACCGGAGAGGTGCTGGAGCGGCTGGAGATGCCCGAGGGCACCGGCGTCTCCGGTCTCGAATCCGACGGCGGCGACTGCTTCTTCTGCGGCGGAGGCGGCAGCGGCAAGATCCGCGCGGTGCGCCGGCCGGGTTGAGCGCGATGCGCCACCGGGGTGAGCGCGATGCGCCACCGTGGTGAGGCCCGGTCCCGCGAAGCGGGAGCAATCGATCCAGTGAATCGATTGCAGGGCCGAACGCCCTGAGCCATGCGAAGGGCCGGAAGGGGCAAGGTTGAGGGGAAGTAGTCGATGCGGCGTATCTTCCCCCGGCGACAGTCAACTCGCCAAGCCGGACGTCGATATCAAGGTCTGTCGTAAGAATTTCGATCAAGTGAGCGATTGATTTCATCACGTCACGATCTACTTTCGCGGCAGTGTCGAGGCTTGGGTCGAAGGCTGTACGCAAAGCCGATATGCCCGTGGGGGGAGAGACTTTGAAATATCTGCGCACGACGCTCGGGCCTAAGAGCAGATCCGAACTTGGGATGATCCTCCCGCATGAGCACGTTTTCGTCGACCTCAGGACGCCGGACCAGCCCGGTTATGCCGAAGCGGAGACCGAAGACGTCGTCCGGCTGATGGCCCCCGAAATCGAGCGGATCAAGAAGCTCGGGGTGACGGCACTGGTCGAATGCTCGACGGGTGGCGTTGGACGCCGTGCGGATATCGATCTTGCCGTGTCGCTCGCGACGGATTTTCCGATTGTCGTGCCCACCGGCAATTACCGTGAACCCTGGATTCCCAAATGGGTCCGTCAGGCTTCCGAGAAAGAGCTGGAGGCATGGATGCTTCGCGAGCTGACGGAGCAGATCGACGAGACCGGGTTCCAGGCGGGCTGGATCAAGCTCAGCGCCGGCGATGACGGCATGACGGCGCTCGAGACGAAAATCCTGCGGGCAGCCGCGCGCGCCGCGGCGCAGACAGGCGCCGTCATCGGCAGTCATACGATCAGGGGACGGGTCGTCATGGATCAGCTCGATGTCATCGAGGCAGAGGGCTACAGGGCTGACAGGTTCATCTCGATCCATACGCAGGAAGAGAAGGACTTTGCCTATCATGTCGCCGTCGCCGAGCGAGGCGCTTGGATCGAGTACGACCATGTCGGCCGGGGCGGAGACAACGAGGTGGCGGAGCTGGTGATCAAGGCGCTGGAGGCGGGCTGCGGCGATCGCCTATTGTTGAGCCATGACCGTGGCTGGTTCGATCCGGCGCTGCCGATGGGCGGGATACCCAAACCGTACACCCATCTTTCCACCGTCTTGCTGCCCGAGCTGAAACGGCGGGGCGTAGACGACGGAACCCTGATGCGCCTGACCCACGACAATCCATTCGAGGCATTCGCCCGATAGGGGAGTGCCTGGCCTAATTGCTCGAAAGGGCATTTGTTTCAAGTTCAGGCCGAAATGTTGATCAGCCGGGCTCGCGGGGGCCCATTCAGAAATCGACGCGATACCTGGATCTATGCCGCGCCGCGCTCGTCGAACAAAAGCGCCATGCTGATCGCATCGATGAACTGACCGTCGATGCGTGCCGCACGTCGGACGATGCCTTCGCGTGCAAATCCCATCTTTTCGTAGAGAGCGATAGCACGGGCGTTGTCTTCATAAACATCGAGTTCAACCCTTGCAAAACCGCTTTTCTGCGCGGCTCTCAATGTCGTCTCGATGAGCCTTCGTCCCAGACCCTTGCCCCGATAGGCGGGAAGAATCCCCATTCCGAGTTTTCCGCGATGCGCGTGGGACGGGAAAAAATGTCGGCTGATGTCGCACCAGCCGAGGACCTGGTTTTCAGCGGTGGCAACGAATTGCGGATTGCCTTTTGCTATCATGCCCATCACGAACTCCCGTGTTTGCGGCAGCGGCGTTGCTTCCAGCATGGACAGGTATTTTTTCTCCCGTGCGACCACGTCGAGCGCATGATGAAAGCTGTCGATATGGACGGCGGCGATCGGCTCGATCCTGATGCCTGATGTATCCGACGATGCTGCATCCATGTGCTTCTCCTTCAACGATTGCGATGCCTATGGGGGGACCTGCCGCAGACCCGCACGGGAGCGCATAATTCACGGTCCGTCAACCTTTGCGTGTCAATTTCTCGGCAGCGGGCGCCATCAAAAGGTTGCAGGTATTGAAGGTCGGGCTCACATCGCACATTACGTTCGTCCTGGTGACGCTCACCTGCGCGGCGGCTGTCTTGTTGTGCGGATTTGCGTGGCTCGCAGCGGTGAAGGTCGATGATCTCTCGCTCCGTCGGCAGGCCGATTTCGTCCGGCAGGGGCTGGAAGAGCAGATCGCGGCACTTCCCCGGGAGCAGGAAAGCGTCACCAAATGGGACGATGCCTTCCTCTATACCAAACAGCGGAACCATGAGTGGCTGCTCGACAATGTCGGCCAGTGGACCAACCGCTATTTCGGGCACGACAGAACCTACATCTTCGACGACACCAATCGCCTGATGTTCGCCTTCCGTGACGGCGCCGATGCCATGCCGCCGCGGCTCGGTGACGACGACGGCCAAGAAATGACTGCTCTCGCCGGAGAGATGCGCGCCGTTCTCGTCGAGCGGGCTGCAAAGCCCGGCGCTGAAGCGCTTGGTCAACTGGCCAAGGTTCGGACGATTATGATCGGCAACAGACCGGCAATTGCCAGTGCGCGTCCCATTCTGCCGAGCTCGGCCAGGATGCAGATCGAGGCGGGCCAGGAGTTCATCGCCATCTCGGTCAAGTTCATCGATGGAAAAACTGCCGAAAACATCGCCCATCATGCGCTGCTCGAAGGGTTGCATTTCGCGCCTTCGAAAGGTGAGGACGAGCGGGCGCAAGTGTTGGTGTCGTCCCATAACGGCGGCACGATCGGCTATCTCGTGTGGCCGCCTATCCTGCCCGGTTTTATGCTGCTTCATCAAATCGCGCCGGCAGGGCTCGGTTGCCTGGCGCTGCTGATCACCGTGGTGTTCTGGCTCGGACGAGGTCTGCATCGCACCTCGCTGACCCTGCTGGACAGCCAAGAGCAGCTCACGCACCACCGCAACCATCTGGAAGAGATGGTGGCCGATCGAACGGCCGAGATCGAAAGGCAGAGAGAGGAACTGGACCGCCTGCTGGTGCACGAACGCCAGGTGAATGCGCTCCAGCGCCAGTTCGTCGCCATGGCCTCGCACGAGTTTCGCACGCCGCTCGCCATCATCGACGCCGCTGCGCAGCGGCTCTGCCGCTCGACCACCAACGTCAGCGGCGATTACGTTCACGAAAAGGCCGGCGTGATCCGCAGTGCGGTGGTGCGCATGGTCGATCTGATGGAGAGTATCCTCGCCAGCGGGCGGCTCGAAACCGGACAGATCACACTGAAGCGGAGCGAAGGTGACCTGAAAGCGGTGCTCGTCACGTGCTGCGACAGGCAGCGCCATCTCAGCCGCACGCATGTGTTCCATCTCGATCTTGAGCCCATACCGGATGTATTGACGTTCGACCGCAGCGCGATGGAACAGGTCTTCACCAACCTGATTTCGAACGCCGTCAAATATTCACCCGACGCGCCTGACATTCATGTTCGCGCCCGGGCCGACGACAAGACGGTGGAGATCGCCATCTCCGACAGCGGCATCGGCATGGATGCGGAGGATCTGCCGAAGCTGTTCCAGCCCTATTATCGCGCCCGCAGCGCGACGGGCATTGCCGGGACGGGCATCGGTCTCAACGTCGTCAAGCAGGTTATCGAACTACACGGCGGCACCGTCGAGGTGACGAGCGAGCTTGGCAAAGGCACAACATTCACCATTCTTCTGCCAATAGAGTTTCTATTGTCGGATCAACAAGTCGCAGCTTAAGGAAGAGCTCATGGTTACAGTCCTGTGCATAGAAGACGAAGTCGAGATCCGGAACCTCCTCGTCGAAGAGTTGAGCGAAGCCGGCTACAGGACGCTCGAGGCCTCGAACGGCGCCGAGGGACTGGAAATGATCCTGTCGAAATGGCCCGATATCGTCATCAGCGACATTTCGATGCCGGTCATGGATGGGCACCAGCTTCTGGCGGAAATTCAGATCAACCACCCCGAGCTCTCCAACATTCCCTTCATCCTGCTGACGGCACTGACCGATCGGGAAAACACGCTAGCCGGCCTGCGCGGCGGAGCGGCGGACTATCTGACGAAGCCGCTCGACTTCGATCTGCTGCTCGCCAAGCTCGAAGGCTGCGTGACCCGTCTTGCCAACGACAAGGCGGTTCACCGGTCGTTCTGATGATCGATGGCGTTAGGGGTGTCTGCGTCAATTCCACGCCTCGCGCGATTTTGACATTGGCGGCTCAGCCGGCAATGGTTCCCTGATGGAAGACGATTTTCCAGCTCCCGCCAGAGCTTTGCCAGATGGTGGTTCTGAGCGTCGTCCTGCCGGGTTCGTCCAGCGTGTAGCTCAGCAGATAGAGGTTTTCGGCGAGTCGGCGGATCGAGAAGTCCCGGCAGGGCCAGTCATGCCTTTCCGGCTGCTGGTAGCGCTCCAGTAGGTTGGCGATGACGAAGTCGCGCCGATAGATCCTGCCGCTTGCGCCGATCTCGAAGAAATCCTCCGCCGTCATCGAAACCAGATCGTCGCAGCTCGTGCCGAGGCGCGGCGATGGAATATCGGCTCCCTCTGCCGGAGTTCATCGAGGATGGTTTCCAGATCGAGATCGGACATCGTCAAATTCCGTGAGAGCGAATGTCGAACAATATCAATTTTGTTCTGTCGCGATGTTATCGCGACGTTCCGCCTGCTCAGCAACCTCAGTTTGGACCGACGACCGATGATCATGCAACGACGCTGCGGCCCGCATTCCTGTTCGAGGCCGATAGACCCCGTGTTTTGCGTGCCGATCGTTCCTTCGGCTCAAGCCGTTCTGCGAAGGGCGTAGGCGCTTTCCTGCGCGGTCTCGTTCAGATTGAACTGCCTGATCAACTGGCGAAGCGTGGCGCCTTCGTCGGCAAGCGATGCGGAAGCGGCGCTCGCCTCCTCGACCATGGCTGCGTTTTGCTGCGTGGTCTGGTCTAGGCTGTTGACGGCCGTATTGATCTCCGCCAGGCCGACGGATTGTTCCCGGGCGGAGACGGCGATTGCCTCGACATGGCGGTTGATGGCAACGATCAGCTCGCCGATGGTTTTCAACGCTTCGCCGGTTTTCGAGACCAGTCCGACGCCGGCTGCGACTTCTCCCGCCGATGCATGGATCAGCGTTTTGATTTCCTTGGCCGCCTGTGCGGAGCGCTGCGCCAGTTCGCGGACCTCCTGCGCCACCACGGCAAATCCCTTGCCTGCCTCGCCGGCGCGCGCGGCCTCGACACCGGCATTGAGGGCCAAGAGATTGGTCTGGAACGCGATCTCGTCGATCACGCCGATGATGTTGGAAATCTGGCTGGAGGATTGCTCGATCCGACTCATGGCCTGGACCGCCTGGCTGACGATCTCACCTGATGTCGTCGCACCGGCATTCGCCTGCGCGGCCACCTCGCGGGCTTCCTCGGCGCGCTTGGAGGCGGATGCGACATTGGCTGTGATTTCATCGAGAGCAGCGGCTGTCTGCTCGAGCGCCGCTGCCTGTTGTTCGGTTCGTTTCGCCAGGTCGTTTGCGCTGTTGGCGATTTCATTCGAGCCGCCGTCGATATTGACGGCTGATCCCGCCACTTTGGCGAGGGTCTGGCAGAGTTTTGCGACGGCGCCGTTGAAATCCCCGCGCAGGCCCTCGAAATCCGCATCGAAAGGCTCGCTGATCTGAACGGTGAGATCGCCGCCGGCAAGTTGTTTCAGGCTCTCTGCCAATCCGTTCGTGGCTTGCGCCATCGCTGCAGCCCGCGCGCGCTCCGTCTGCTCGCGGCGCTGCCGCTCAGATTCCGTCAGCACCCGATTCGTTTCGATATTTTCGTCGGCTCTGATCTTGGCGAGCGCGGTCTGCCGAAAGACCTCAACCGCTGCCGCCATCGCACCGATTTCGTCCGTGCGGCTGGAATAGGGAATCTGCGTGCAGGTGTCGCCAGCGGCCAGCCCGGTCATCGATTGCGTGATCTTCTTGATCGGACGCGAGATCTGGATCGCCACATAGGAGATTGCGCCAGCAACGATTGCAATCACGAGTGCCGTGAACACCGAGGTTGTCCAGAGAATGCCCAAGTACGTGGATTGACTGTTTTCGTAGGACGCCTCGGAGCCATTGACGTTTATCGTCAGCAATTCATTGGCCAGTTCTTCCGCGCGGTCGACGAATGGCTCCATGTCGGAATAGAAGATCGTCTTGGCAACATCGTTGTCGTTCTTGCGGGATTTTTCCAGCATAGGCTCGGACGATTTCTGGTAGCTCGCGGCCTGCTCCTCGATCTGCTGCAGCAATTGGCCTTCGCGCGGCGAGGATATAAGCGGCCGATAGGCTGCTATCGCATTGTCAAGCTCAGTGCGCTGAGAGGTAATCTTTACTTCTGCAGCGGCGATAGCCTGGTCGCTGATCGACATGATATGGTTGGCGTAGGCAAACTTCATGCGTTCCAGCTCGAAGCCGATATTGCGGGCTACCGAAACACTCGGCAGCCAGTTCTTGGCGATTGCCGTCGTGTCCTGGTTAACCTGCTGTACGCTCCTGAGGGAAAACAGCCCAAAGCTCAGGAAGATGAACGCAAATGTTACATTGATGATTGTCAGCGAGGTTCGAACCTTTGGCTTGCGCATGCAACACCTTCTTCGGAGCAATGATCAGGCCAAAATTCTAGATTTGGTGATCGTTTGGCGTGTGCGAATTCTAACTCTCTGCATTTAAAGAAAAATGAATATATGTATGAGGCATAGCGGGCAGGCGGCTGTGTTCCCCGCGTCTTACGCGGATGACCACTAGTACGAGGACGGTTGCCGCCGAAGAGCCCCCTTGTGTCTAATGCCTCTCTTTCGCCAAGAAGTTGCGGAGCGCCTCGAAGACGCGTGGGTCGAGCGTTTGAGACACGTTGAAGCGCATGAAATTCGTTGCCGATTGCGACAGGCTGAATGCATTTCCGGGCGCCAAAACGATCCTCTTTTCGAGTGCGGCCCGCGCCACGTCAGCCGCATCGATGCCATCGGGTAGCCGGCACCAGAGGAACATTCCAGCCTGGGGCTCCAGCCAGGGCGTTATGCCGAGATTCTTCAGCCGGGCCGAGACCTCGCTCATCGCTCGGGAGAGCCGGTGTCTCAGCGTCTCCATGTGTTTGCGATAGCTGCCGTCGCTCAAGACGTTCAGCACCAGTTCCGCCGTCAGCCGGCCGCCGCCGAAGGAGGTGGCGATCTTGAGGTCTGTCAGGCCGTCGATCCATTCCGGTTTCGCCACGACGAAGCCGCAGCGGGCCGAGGCCGACAGGGTCTTCGAGAAGCTGCCGATGTGGATAACCCGCTCGAGCCCGTCGAAGGCTGCAAGGCGGGGAGCCGGCGAATATTCAAAATCGGCGAAGATATCGTCCTCGATGATGGTCAGGTCGAACTGGTCGGCGAGTTTTAGAACGCGGTGGGCGGTAACAGGAGACAACGTCGCGCCTGTGGGATTGTGGATGGCGGAGTTGGTGATGTAGAGCCGCGGACGCTCATCGGCGACGACTTGCGCAAAGGCTTCGATATCGGGACCGGACGGCGTGTAGGGCACACCAACGATCTTTGCCCGATGGGCGCGCAGGAGCGCATGGAAATTGAAATAGCAGGGATCGTCGACCAGCACCGTGTCGCCGGGTTCCAGCAGGAAACGGCAGAGCAGATCGATTGCCTGCGTGCCGGAATCGGCCAGCATGATTTGGTCCGGGGAGGCTTCGATCCCCCGTTCGCCCAGGCGGCGGGAAATCAGCTGGCGCAGTTGCGGCAAGCCGAGCGGCGAGCTGTAATCGGCGAGCGCCGGCCCGTCGGCGCGGGCAAGCGTTCTGAGCCCGCGGCGCATGCCGTCCCCCGGTAGCCAGGAGGGCGGCAGCCAGCCGCAGCCGGGCTTCAGGTCGGCTTCGGCTGCCTCCAGCGATTGCCGCGATATCCAGAACGGATCCACCGCGCGGTCGAGCTTCGGTCCGGTCTCGGCAAGCGCAAAGGGCGCTGCCTGGTTGGCGACGTAGAATCCCGAGCCTGGTCTTGCCAGGATCGCGCCTTCGGCGACTAACCGCTCATAAGCGTCGACGACTGTCGATGTTGACAGCTTCAACGTCGCCGCCAGCCCCCGCACAGAGGGTAGCTTTGCGCCCGGCGTCAGGCTGCGCCCGGCGATGCGCTGCCTGATCGTCGCGGCGACCATCTCCACACGCGTGCGTCCTTCGTTCATCCGTATTGCTTTCCGCACCATTACAGTTTCGCGAAATTGTATCAGACTGTGACTGTCATAACCATCCGTGTTGGCCGATAAGAGCGAGAGAATGAAGGAGTGCAGTGCATCATGGAGCGCGAGATGGACCGCATGGCATCGGGATGGATCAATGGTTTTATCGGGGTGGTGATCTTCAGCGGATCGCTGCCGGCGACGCGCGTGGCGGTGATGCAGTTCGATCCGGTCTTTCTCACCGTAGCGCGCGCGGCGATCGCCGGCATTCTCGCCCTTGGCCTGCTGATCGCTTTCAGAGAGAAGCGACCGAGCCGGCGTGACATCTTCTCCCTTGCCGTCGTGGCGCTGGGCGTCGTTGTCGGCTTCCCCCTGCTAACGGCGCTGGCGCTGCAGCATGTCACGTCAGCCCATTCGATCGTCTTCATCGGCCTGCTGCCGCTCGCAACGGCGATCTTCGGCGCGGTCCGTGGCGGAGAACGGCCGAAGCCGGCATTCTGGCTCTTTTCGGTTCTCGGCAGTGCGCTGGTGGCGGGATTCGCACTGACGCAGGGGCTGACGGCCTCGCCGGTCGGCGATCTCCTGATGCTGGCGGCAGTCGTCGTCTGCGGCCTCGGCTATGCCGAAGGCGGCAGGCTTTCGCGCACGCTCGGCGGATGGCAGGTGATTTCCTGGGCGCTCGTGCTGTCGTTGCCGGTGACAGTCGCGGTCGCGCTTTTCCATAGGCCGGAGACCTTCTCTGGCATCGAAGTGCCGGCGCTGCTCGGCCTTGCCTATGTCTCGCTGTTTTCCATGCTGATCGGCTTCATCTTCTGGTATCGCGGCCTGTCGCAGGGCGGCATCGCCGCCGTCGGCCAACTGCAGCTGCTCCAGCCGTTCTTCGGGCTGGCGCTCGCCGCAACCCTGCTGCACGAGCCCGTGACCTGGGCCATGCTCGCCGTGACCATTGCCGTCATCCTCTGCGTCGCCGGTGCCCGCAGGTTTGCACGGTAGGCTTGTCCGTCGCTTTACAGAGGATACGTTTTAGGGGGCAAGCTTCTTCAAGGAGCCAACTCATGTCTCTTCAATATTGAATCCATAGGTTCGTGTGACGAGCGCAACACGGATTTCGTACCGAGTATACCAGTCTGACCGACCGCGATTTTGCGCCTGAATGTGATCGACGACTGATTTCCAGGCTCGAATGCTATCCTCATCCTTCCAATAGGAGATGAGTATTCCGAAACCGTCTGCCCCGCGAGCACTTTCGAAGCCGAGATAACCTGGCTGCTGTTTTGCAAGTTCCGTCATCGCATAACCCATCTCGCCATAGCCGTTGTCGAGCTTTGTTCGTTGAGAGGAAAAACTGACCATATAGTATGGCGGTTCAGGCAAAGCGGCGGTGGACATTTGGGCTCCGATCGATTGCTATGTGTGTGGCTTATCGCCGCGATCGCAATGACTGCTGTCGGCATACTGCGAAAGCGAGCAATCTTAGGCGCGGCGGATTGCCCCTCATCGTGAGTCATCCATCTGCCGTGACAGCTCGATGCCGTTTCGCCATCGCTGCGCCGGGGCTTCGGACTGAATACCATCCATCATGGTTCGACAAGTTCTCTTTGATCGGTACCAGCGATCCGTGGTGACGGCTGGGCCCTCGCTCGCTCAATGTCGGGAAAGCGCAAGAGTTGCTCTTATGGCTATGGCCCCCGGCCAGGTCTGCCAGCGGCAGGTGCTGGCCTCGACAATTTCGCTCACCCGTTTTCGTCGACCGTGGCAAACTGCGATGGCGGTGATTGCGGCATTTCTCGCGAGGTCACCATCCACCCGCTGAATTCAGACGGAGGCACCGCAATGACCCGTCGAAGCTCCAAGCAGGCGTTGGTCTCCGCTTTGCGCGACGCCGACATTGCGACAAGCAATCACTCTGGCCGATCTATTCGCTGTTTCCGCGCCCCTTTGCTTCCCGCACCAGGTCCGGCATTCCATCGTGGGGACCGAGGGCGTGGGTGGGATGGCCATCCCACCAATCATCGTGCAGCGGTCGGCGGTGAGGGTGGAGCGGATAGAAAATGCGGTTCTCGGCCTTGTGGCGCTCGCCGACGACGAGGAGATGCACCTCGGCTTGCGTATTGTTGAGGAAACTATGGGCGATGCCGGTGCCGGCCGGAAATCCGACGGCGTCGCCCTGTTTCAGGCGATAGAGATGGCCGTCAAGCCAGACATCGGGCTCGCCTTCGAGAACGTAGACGAATTCCTCCTCGGCGCTCTCGGCGTGCGGAAAGGAGGTGCGCCGGCCAGGCGGCAAGCGCTCGTGATGAATGCCCAATTTTGCCAGACCGAAATATCGTCCGAAAGGCGCACCAATGCTCATCAGTTCGTCGTCATCGTCATAGTGCGAGTCGTCCGGCCGTTCGATCTCGCTCCAATGGACGATAAAGGACGGCCGCTCCAGCGTTGCCATGGTAATCCTCCTGAGTGTGAGAGGTTCAGATGACTGGGGATGCGAATTCCATCAATCCGTATGGCGATGCTGCCGTGAATGGAAAGCGACCGCAAGGGCGAAACGGCGCTCCCACGCAAGCGGCGCGGTCCTGAAGGTTCTGGGGCCAGCGCTTCGTGCAGCGGCGGCTCCCGATCCAGACGCGGGTTTCTACGACTGACTCACTTCGCAGGCACGACGAGCGTCTCTCCCTTGCGGACGATGTAGGTTGCCAATTCCGAAGCCTTGCCGCTGCCGACGTTCTTCGCCGAGTGAACGACGCCTGATGGAATGAAGAGGGATTGGCCGGCTTTAAGGGTAACCGGCTGTCTGCCTTCGAGCTGGTATTCCAGCGTTCCCTCAATGACGAAAGCGATCTCCTCGCCAGGATGTGAGTGATCGGGGGCGAGAACGCCCGGCGCGAAATCGACGCGGACCTGAATGGCCTCGTGGCCGGGCACGTCGATATCGTTCCTGATGAGATCGGTGCGCTGCAGCGGTTGTTCTGCATGTGCTGTTGCTGCGCCGCCGAGAGCAAAGGCGAGCGCGATAGCCTGGATCATTTTCATGTGGTCATCCTTTCTGGATTTAAACCAATCTCGACCATTGGGTCGCGTCCGGATTTCACCTGAGGATTGAACCAGGGATGTGTCTGAAACCTCCTATTTTTGTAATCCAGTGTATCACTACG